>JAVEDI010000076.1 GCA_030841035.1 Actinomycetota bacterium | reverse complement strand
GCCGCGAGCGCCGCGTTCACGCGCAGCGGAAACGGCCCGAGAAGCGCCGGCTCCAGCGCGTCCCAGCGCTCTGCGAGCGGACTCACGAGCGCCCGATAGCGTTCGGCGTCGCGCCCCAGCTGGCCTGCCGTCTCCTCGATGCTCCAGCGGAGCGTCACGGCCGACCCGTCGTCGAGCGGGTGGGCTGCGGCGGCCGGCGACTCGATCCATTCCACCGGCAGCTCGAGGTCGCGGAAGAACGGTGAACCGCGGCCAAGCGGATGGATCGCCGAGCAGACGTCATGGACGAAGCCCGGCAGGGTCAGCTCCTCCGAGCGCACGCCGCCGCCGATCGTCGGAGCCGCCTCGTGGACCGTCACCTGCCAGCCCGCCTGCGCCATCGTGATCGCGGCCGCAAGCCCGTTCGGGCCTGACCCGACCACAACTGCCGTCTTCGCTACGACACGCCTGCCAGCAGGAACGCGCGATTCTCTTTCAGCATCTGGCGCGCGATCACGAGCCGCTGCACCTGGTTCGTCCCCTCGTAGATTTGCGTGATCTTCGCGTCGCGCATCATCCGCTCGACCGGGTAGTCCTTGACGTACCCGTAGCCGCCGAGGATCTGCACGGCATCCGTCGTGATCTCCATCGCGGTGTCGGATGCGAAGCACTTGGCCGCCGCACCGAAGAACGTCAGGTCCTTGTCCCCGCGCTCCGACCTGGCGGCCGCCGCGTACGTCAGCTGCCGCGCCGCCTCGAGCTTCATCGCCATGTCGGCGAGCATGAACTGCAGTCCCTGGAACTGTGCGATCGGTCGGCCGAACTGCCGGCGTTCCTTGGCGTAGGCCTTCGCGTGGTCGAGCGCGCCTTGCGCGATGCCCACTGCCTGCGCCGCGATGGTCACGCGGGTGTGGTCCAAGGTACGCAGCGCCGTCTTGAAACCGGTGCCCTCGGTGCCGACGAGCCGGTCGGCCGGGATGCGGCAGCTGTCGAAGTACAGCTCACGCGTCGGCGAGCCCTTGATGCCGAGCTTCTTCTCCGGCGCCCCGAACGTGAACCCCGCGTCGGACTTCTCGACCACGAACGCCGAGATGCCGTTGGCGCCGGCATCGGGGTCGGTCACGGCCAGCACGGTGTAGTACTGCGAGACGCCCGCGTTGGTGATCCAGCGCTTGGTGCCGTTGAGCACGTAGCAGTCGCCGTCGCGGACCGCTCGGGTGCGCATCGCCGCCGCGTCGCTGCCGGCCTCCGCCTCGGACAGGGCGTAGGAGAACATCGCCTCGCCGCTGGCCACCGCAGGCAGATACCGCTTGAGCACGTCCTCCGATGCCGCGAGCAGCAGCGGAGCGGTGCCGAGCTTGTTCACGGCCGGGATCAGGGACGTCGAGGCGCAGACGCGGGCGACCTCCTCGATGACGATCGCGGTCGCAAGGGCGTCGGCCCCCGCGCCGCCGTACTCCTGCGGGATGTGCACGGCGTGGAAGTCGGCCTTCCGCAACGCGTCGTACGACGCCTGCGGGAACTCGCCGCTCTCGTCCACCTCGGCGGCCAACGGCGCGATCTTGTCCTCGCAGACCGCACGCACCGACTCCCGCAGCATGTCGTGCTCTTCGGACACCTGGTACAGGTCGAAGTCGCTCACGGAAACGAGGGTACGTCCGGCCCCGGAAATGCTTCACCCGGGCCAGATCGTTGTGCCACTCATGGATGACGACGCAACCATCCGACGACTCCTCACGGCCGAGACGTGGGCGGTGGTGGGGCTGCGCGACAACCCGGCACGTGCGGCGTACGGCGTCGCCCGCTTCCTGCAGCGCCAGGGCAAACGCGTGATCCCCGTGCACCAGCAGCCGCAGGACGTGCTCGGCGAGACGGCCTACGCCCGGCTGGCCGACCTGCCGTTCCCGGTCGACGTGGTCGACGTCTTCGTCAACTCCGGCCGAGCCGGTGCGATCGCCGACCAGGCCGTGGAGATCGGTGCGAGAGCCGTGTGGTTCCAGCTGGACGTCATCGACCACGACGCGTACGAGCGCGTCACCGCTGCGGGGCTGGAGATGGTCATGGACCGCTGCCCCGTCATCGAGTGGCCACGTCTGGGACCCACGACCGGTGGTGGCGCCGCGGGCTGACCGGCGGTAGGCCGCAGGTGGTTCAGGCGCCGAAGCCGACTCCGGCACCCGTGCGATGCCGTCGCAGTGCCTCGCCCTTCTTGCGCGCCTGCTCCCCCAGCTCGCGCTGGAACTGCGACATTCGCTCGCGCAGCGCAGGATCGGAGGCGGCGAGGATGCGCACCGCGAGCAGTCCCGCGTTGCGCGCACCGCCGACGGACACGGTCGCGACGGGCACGCCTGCGGGCATCTGCACGATGGACAGCAAGGAATCCATGCCGTCGAGGTGCTCGAGCGGCACGGGGACTCCGACCACCGGCAGCGGCGTCACCGACGCGAGCATGCCAGGCAGGTGAGCCGCTCCCCCGGCGCCCGCCACGAGCACCCGCAGGCCACGCCCAGCCGCTGCGGCGCCGTAGGCAAGCATCTCGTGCGGCATGCGGTGCGCCGAGACCACGTCGACCTCGTGAGCCACGTCGAACTCGGTGAGCGCCTTGGACGCAGCCTCCATCACCGGCCAGTCCGAGTCGCTTCCCATCACGATCCCTACCACTGGCCGGGACACGTCACCCATCGATGTCTCCTCGCAAGAAGGCGGCGGCGTGGACAGCCCGCGCGCGCACCTCGTCAGCATCGTCGCCGACGGTGGTGATGTGCCCCACCTTTCGCCCAGGGCGCACTTGTTTGCCGTACATGTGGATGCGTACCCCGGGGTCGTGGGCCATGCAGTGCAGGTAACCGGAGTACATCTGCTCGATCGCGCCACCCAGCACGTTGGACATGGCCGCATGGGGCGCCGTCATCCGCGTGTCGCCGAGCGGCAGGTCGAGCACCGCGCGCAGGTGCTGCTCGAACTGGCTGGTGCGAGCACCCTCGATCGTCCAGTGGCCGCTGTTGTGCGGCCGCATCGCGAGCTCGTTGACCAGCACTCCGGCAGGGGTGTCGAACATCTCCACGGCGAACACGCCCGTCACGTCCAGGCCCTCCGCGACGCGCAGCGCCGCCTCCTGCGCGGCGAGCGCATGTTCCTCGGAGATCCGGGCGGGGGCCAGGACCTCCCGGCAGACACCGTCGACCTGCACGGTCTCGACGACGGGGTAGACCGCGGCCTGACCGTGCGGGCTGCGGGCGACCAGCACCGCCAGCTCGCGCGTGAACTCGACCCGCTCCTCGGCGAGCAACGACCCGCCGCCGGCGAACCAGTCGGCGGCCTCCGCCGGGGAGGTGACCAGCCGCACCCCCTTGCCGTCGTAGCCCCCCCGTGGCGTCTTGAGCACCACCGGCCAGCCGATCTCGTCACCGAACGCCGCCAGCACAGCGGCGTCGGGGACCAACCGCCACCGGGGGCACGGCACCCCCAGCGCGCTCAGTCGCTCGCGCATCACGCCCTTGTCCTGCGCGTGGACCAGCGCATCCGAGCCCGGGCGCACGGCGATGCCCTCGCTCTCGAGGACGCGCACGTGCTCGGTCGGCACGTGCTCGTGGTCGAAGGTCAGGACGTCGCAGCCCTTCGCGAACTGCCGCAGCGCCTCCAGGTCGCGCTCGTCACCGATCGCGACGTCCGGCACGACCTGCGCCGCGCTGTCGGCGACGTCACGGGCGAGCACGCGCAAGGTGATGCCCAGCTCGATCGCCGGTCCGGCCATCATCCGGGCCAGCTGACCGCCACCGACCACTCCGACGACCGGGAAGCTCACGGCGCCGACCCTACCCAGCGTCGACCGAGGACCAGCAGCCGGCAGAGGCCGTGCGGAGCCGGTCAGAGGCCCAGGTCGCGGGCGATCAGCATGCGCTGCACCTCGGAGGTGCCCTCGCCGATCTCCAGGATCTTCGAGTCGCGCCACATGCGCGCCACCGGGTACTCGTTCATGAATCCGTAGCCGCCATGGACCTGCGTCGCCTCCCGCGCGTTGGTGACCGCGACCTCGGAGGAGTGCAGCTTGGCGATCGCCGCCTGCCGCTTGAACGGGTCGCCGCGCAGCATCCGCGCGGCCGCGTCGTAGTACGCGAGCCGTGCGGTGTGGGCGCGCATCTCCATGTCGGCGATCTTGAAGGCGATCGACTGGTTGTCACCGATCGGACGCCCGAAGGCCGAGCGGGTCTTCGCGTAGCGCACCGACTCGTCGACGCAGCCCTGGGCGAGACCGGTGCCGAGCGCGGCGATCGCGATGCGCCCCTCGTCGAGGGTGGAGAGGAACTGCGCATAGCCGCGGCCGCGTTCCCCGAGCAGGTTGGCGGCCGGCACCCGCACGTCGGAGAACGACAGCTCGCGGGTGTCCGAGGCGTTCCACCCGACCTTGGAGTACTTCTTCGCGGCCGTGAAGCCCGGCGTCCCCGTCGGCACGATGATCGCCGAGATCTCCTTGCGGCCCTCGCGCGTCTCGCCGGTCACGGCCGTGACGGTCACCAGGCCGGTGATGTCGGTGCCGGAGTTGGTGATGAAGGCCTTGGTGCCGTTGATGACCCACTCGTCGCCGTCGAGCCGAGCGGTGGTCAAGGTCGCTGCGGCGTCGGACCCGCCACCCGGCTCGGTCAGCCCGAACGCCCCGAGCATCGTGCCGGCGCACAGTCGGGGCAGCCACTCCCGCTTCTGCTCCGCGGAGCCGAAGCGGTAGATCGGCATGGCGCCCAGCGACACGCCTGCCTCGAGGGTGATCGCCACCGACGAGTCGACCCGGGCCAGCTCCTCCAGCGCGACACACAGGGCGAAGTAGTCACCGCCCATGCCGCCGTACTCCTCGGGGAAGGGCAGCCCGAACAGCCCCATCGCCCCCATCTGGCGCACGATGTCGTAAGGGAACTCCTCGCGCTCGTACAGCTCGCCGATGGTCGGCGCGACCACGTCGTGGGCGAACTCCTCGACGGTCTTGCGCAGCGACTCCAGCTCGTCGGACAGTCGCGGGACCGGCGGTCCGCTGGCCGGAGAGTCGGTCACGTCGGGCTCCTCGCCTCGTCCGGGTGCAGCCGGCCACGTGCTGAGGGGGTGTGTCAGCGCGGCGCCGTGGGTGCATGACGTTGTCACGTCGTACGTCGTATCGTGCCACGCCCCGGACGGCGAGCGCCCCCACCCTCCCGTAACCTCGTCCGGTGCCCGCCACCGAGGTCAGCCGCACCGCGAGCCGCGCGTGAGCGCTCTGGTCGCCGCCTACTACCGGCTGAGCCACCTGATCAGGGAGCTGATGAAGTTCGGCGTCGTCGGCGGCATCGCCTTCGTCGTGGACGTCGCCGTGTTCAACCTGGTGCTGCATGCCACCGACAAGCCGCTCACGTCCAAGACCGTCTCGACCGTGGTGGCGACGACGGTGGCGTACGTGGGGAACCGCTTCTGGACGTTCCGCCGCAGGACCCACACCGGCGTACGTCGCCAGTACCTGCTGTTCTTCGTGCTCAACGCCGTCGGGCTGGCTATCGCGTTGACCTGCCTGGCGGTCTCGCACTACGTGCTCGGCTTCACCAGCCGCCTGTCGGACAACATCTCGGCCAACGTCGTCGGCCTCGCGCTGGGCACGACGTTCCGGTTCTGGTCCTACCGCCGCTTCGTCTTCCCCGAGCCGCAGCAGGTCAGCGGGGGCCAGCCCCCGCCGCGCTGAGGAACAGCGCAAAGACCGGCGGCTTCTGCTGCACGAGCTCGAGCCTGCCTCCCTCCGCCTCCGCGAGCTCGCGGGCCACGGCCAGGCCGAGCCCCGTGCCACGGCGACCGCTCACCGACCGTTCGAAGATCCGGGCGCCGAGCTCGGGCGGGACCCCTGGCCCCTCGTCGGTGACCTCGACGACCAGGGAGATGCCGGTCGAGCGCGTCGAGACGGTGGCGGTGCCGCCCCCGTGCACGAGGCTGTTCTCCAGCAGCGTGGCCAGCACCTGAGACAGACCGTTGGGACTGGCGAGCGCCACCAGTCCCCGGGTGCCCGTCGCCACGATGCGCCGCCCGGCCGCACCGAAGGCGGGCTCCCACTCCACGACCTGCTGCAGCACCACCTCGTCGAGCGGGACCGGGCCCGCTCGCATGTTGTTGTCGCGCACGCTGGCGAGCAGGTGCTCGACCACCGTGGCCAGCCGCTCGACCTGGGCGAGCGCGCTGCGGGCCTCCTCGCGGACGGTCTGCGGGTCCTCGGCCTGGACGATCTCCTCCAGGCGCATCGACAGCGCTGTGAGCGGTGTCCGCAGCTGGTGGGAGGCATCGCTTGCCAGCTGCCGCTCGGCGGCGATCAGCCGGTCGATGCGCTGCCCGCTGCGGTCGAGCAGCTCCGCGAGCCTGTCGACCTCGGTGATGCCACTGGGACGCAACGGGGTGCGGGCCTGGCCCGAGCCGAGCTTCTCGGCGCGTTCGGCCAGCATCGCCATGGGCTGGGTGAGCCTCTGGCCCGCGACGCTGCCGAGCGCCGCCGCGACCGCGATCGCAGCGGCACAGACGCCGGCCACGAGCGCGGTGGTCGTGCCGGCGTCCAGGTCGGGACCGGTGACCCCGACGACGATGCCGAGCGGGGCACCCAGCAGCGCGACCACTACGACCGCCACGATGATGCTGGACCGGATCAGGTGACGACGCACGTGTCACTCACGCTCGAAGCGGAATCCCACACCGCGGACCGTCGTGATGAAACGTGGGTTCGCGGCGTCGTCCCCGAGCTTCTTGCGCAGCCACGACACGTGCATGTCGAGGGTCTTGGTGGAGCCCCACCACGCCGTGTCCCACACCTCTCGCATGAGCTGCTCGCGTGTGACGACCTTGCCGTGCTCGCGCAGCAGCACGCGCAGGAGGTCGAACTCCTTGGCGGTCAGCGTCAGCTCCTGGTCCTGCATCCACGCCCGGTGGGAGTCGACGTCGATGCGCACCCCGTGGATGCCGTGAGTGACCTCGATGCCGCCTCTGCGCAGGAGCGCGCGGACCCGGGCGAGCAGCTCCGCGAGGCGAAACGGCTTGGTCACGTAGTCGTCGGCGCCCGCGTCGAGGCCCACCACCGTGTCGACCTCGTCGGCGCGGGCGGTCAGCACCAGCACCGGCACGCCGCTGCCCTCGTTGCGCAACCGGCGGCACACCTCGAGACCGTCCATGCCCGGCAGCCCCAGATCGAGCACCACCAGGTCGACGGGTGTGCCGGTGGCCGACTCGAGCGCACCCGGCCCGTCCTCGCAGACCTCTACCTCGTAGCCCTCGCGGCGCAGCGCCCGGGCGAGCGGCTCCGAGATCGCCTGATCATCCTCGGCGAGGAGAACGCGAGTCATGGCACGCATCGTAGGTGCAATGCTCGCGGCCACAGCCGTGGACACCGCGCGAGTCCGCGCTCACGCAACGCAGCCACAGCTGTTTGCGCCGTATGTGTTGGCTCATCCTAATCGTGACACCTGCTGACGCAGCGCACGAACCTCGCGGGCCCGCCTCTCGTAGGTGGTGCCGATGCCGAGCAGGAGCAGGCCCGCGGTCGCGAACAACGTCCAGCGCGGCACGGCGTCGTACACCGCCAGGAGGTACGGCGAGAGCTGGACCAGCGCGTCGACCGCGAGCACCGTGCCGCCGAGGACCAACGGGGCCTGCAGCCGCCGCGCGACGCCTGCCACCAGCACGGCGAGCGCCACGAGGCCGAGCAGTGCCGGTCGCCCGGTGCCCGCGTCGGTGACCGCACGGATCAGCGACGGCACGAGCGCGAGGACCAGGCCGCTGCCGTAGGCCCGCCACGACGGGTGCGCCGGATCGCGGCGGCGCCGCAGCGCACCGAGCAGGATGAGCGCCACCCCGGCCGGCACCGTGTACGGCTCCGGAGCGTCGACGTCGGAGAGCGCGAGGCGCGCCCAGCTGCTCGCCGTGAGCAGGCCCCCGGCCAGCCAGCCGACGGCGTGCAGCGACGGCCGCAGCGCCACGGCCGCGGCACCGACGCCCGCCGCGAGCAGCGCCAGCCACAGCCGGTCCCCGTCCGAGACGGTGAGGGCGATGCCGGTCGCCGCACCCCCGACTGCGGTCATCGCGACATCCCGCCCGGCCGGGCCGGGCAGCAGCCACCGCACAGGTGCACACAGGTCGGGGCGCAGCGCGGCAGCGGCCACGACGGTGGCAGCCATGGTCAGCGAGAGGCCGGTGTCCGCCACGGAGCCCCCCGCCCACGCGGTCAGTGCCACGGCATCGGCGAGCACCGCGACGGTGCCCGTGACCAGCAGTGCCCGCCGCAGCCGGCCCGGCACGCGCGCCGCGACCACCGCAGCCAGGACGCCGGACAGCGACAGCACGAGCGAGGTGACGGCAGGCCACCCCGCGCCGCCGGAGCGGGCCAGCGCCGCGGCCCATGCCAGCGCGGTCAGCGCCGCGCCGCCCGCGAGAGGCAGCCGCGGCGCCGCGGACGCCGTCGCGCCGCCGGCGCGTGCGGCCGCGGTCGTGAGCAGCGCCGTCACCACCGGCAGCACCAGGAGGGTGGCCGACTCGGACGCGAAGGCCCAGGCCGAGGTCAGTCCCAGGACCGCCGCCCCGACGGCCAGCCACACCGCGCCGGCCGCACGTTGGGCGCGCCGCCACAGCTCGACACCCAGCCCCAGCAGAGCAGCACCCGTCGCCAGGTCGGTGACCAACGCGGCGCCGTAGGTGGCGCCGACGGCGACCGGCACGAGCAGCACCGCGGCGCCCACCAACGGTCCCGCGAGCGCGACAGGGCCACGGGCGCCACCGGGCAGCAGCCGGCGGTGCCGCAGCGCGACCACCGCGAAGGCCGCCGCCACCGCGAGCGGCACGAGGGGCGTCTCGGCGCCCCATCCCGACGCGAGGCCGAGGTCGCGGTGCGAGAGGGCGTCCAGGCGCGACAGAGCCGGTCCGTCGCCGTGGGCCGCCCAGGCCCGGTCCAGCCAGCCGAGGTGCCCGGCGGTCAGGACCGCGAGCGGTTGCAGCACCGCGGCGAGCGGGACGAGGACAGTCGCCAGGACCGCGGCCTCCGGCGCCCGGCGGTGCCTCGCCGGCACGACGACCGCCGCCACGAGCAACGCCACCACGACCGCGGCGAGCGCGACGGGCCGCCAGCGCGCCCCGACACCCTCGACCAGCGGGGCCCAGGCCGCCGCGACCACCAGCAGCGCCGAGGACGCGCCGGCGAGCCCGCTGAGGGGGCCGGCGAGCCGGCCCGCCGCCACCGCTGCGACCGCCGCCAGCACCACCAGGACAGCGGTGCCCGCGACGAGCGCGCCGGCCTCGGCGTACGCCGCGAGCGTCGCGGCGCCGATCGCGGCGAACCAGCTCAGGGCACCGCCCGCCGCGAGGACGAGCCTGGCGTCGCGGCGGGCGGAGCGCGGGCCGGCGGCTGCCACGCCCAGCGCCGCGAGCGCCTGCAGGGTCAGCCCGGCGGCCACGACGGCCGCGGGCGTGCGCGACCCGTCGGCCAGGTGCAGGGCGAGCAGCGGCACCGGCAGCTGGACGAGGGTGGCCGCAGGAAGGCGCAGGGCTCGCGTGGGTACGACGGCGGCGGTGGCCGCGGCGACGGCCGCGACGGCGCCGAGCGCGCCCGCCCAGTAGACCAGGGCGTCGGCCCGCTGGAGCCCGGCCAGCCCGGCGTGGCGGGCGCCCCACGCATCGAGCAGGGCCAGCGCGACGCACAGCAGCGACACGGCCTCGGCGCTCGCGGCGAGCCCCCTGCGCTGCGCCACCGCCGCGCCGGTGCCGGCCAGCACGGTGCACCCCGCCATGACGGCCGCCCGGCCGCCGAGGCTCAGCACCGACCACGAGACCACGAGGAAGATGACCGCGGCGACCGCCAGCAGACCGACGCCGAGCCACAGCAGCAGGGTCTGCACCCGGCGGCGGCTCCACTCCGGCGCGGGACGCCGCGGCGCCGGAAGGTCGGCGCGGCGAGCCCCGACCGGCGCGACGGGGGTCAGCGGCGTACGCGGCTGCTCGCGCAGCTGGTCGAGGAGACGGCGGCGCTCGGCGAGCAACTGCGCGGCCTGCACCGAGAGCTGCCACACCCGGGCGGCAGCCGCTCCGGACAGGTCGACGCCGCAGGTGGGACAGCTGGTCACGCGGCCGAGGCGGCCGCCGCAGGAGGGGCAGGTGGTGGGGTCGGCCAGGACGCGCTCGTCGATCATGGACGCATCATCGACGCTCGGCGGGGTGCGCCGTACCCGTCGACGTACTCAGGTCCGGCTGAGTACGTCAGCAAGGACGTCCCGGCGATGTCCCGCTGCGAGCTGCGCGACTACCTCCTCGAGATCACCGATGCCACCGAGGCGTGCTATTTCTGCTGGGCGGCGAGAGCCTCCATGTTCTCGTACAGTTCGGGGACGCCGAACGTCTCACGTGCCTTCAGCGCGGCGGGCCCGACGCGTGCCCATGCACCGGACATCCACAGCCAGTCGAGGACGAGACCGGTGTCGATCAATCCGTTCTTGGTGAGCGTTCCGACCGTCTCACCGAAGGAGAGGACGGTGTTGACGGGCTCGTCGCGTGCGCTCGCCGACTCGGGGTCGAAATCATCGGCGAAGATCTTGTTCATCGCGGCCTGCAATCCCAGACTGGTCCCCCATTGTGCGAGCTGGACCAGCAGCGCGGCGTCTTCTCGGTCAGGCATGGCGTCTCACTCACTCCCCGCAGTCGTTGAGGGGCCACCATCATCGACCCAGCCGCCGTACCTGTCGAGAACGGATGCTTGCTACGCGCGACCCCGCTCGGGTGGGTGATCGGACCGTGCCGGCGTGACCATCGATCACCCTCCTGGCAGCGTTGGGGTCCTGAGGTGGCTGGTGTTCTTGCCCGGAATCTCGCCCGCGATCTCACCCATCCAGCTCACCTTGCTGCCGATCCGGTGCCGACGCTCAGCCCGGCCGTCGGGCGATGAACACGAACTCATGCCCGGGCCGGTCGGGGGCATCCAGCACGTCGTCCACCGCGAAGCCCGCGGCGGTCAGCGAGTCGGCGAGCTCTTCCCGGCTGCGGAACCGCAGCGTCGAGTCCGACGTCAGCTCCGCTCCGTCACCCTCGAAGCGGAAGGTCCATCGGAACGAGACCACGCTCTCGCGCACGTCGGTGACCTGGACCCAGGTCTCCACCGGGCCGACACCGGGGACGACGGCGCGGGCGATCGACCGTTCCGGGGTCCACTCTCGCCACGCCTGCCGCTCGGGCCGTCGGCTCTCGAACGCCAGCCGCCCGCCCGGGCGCAGCGCCTGCCGGACCGCGCGCAACGTCGCCGCCCATTCCTCGTCGGTGAGCAGCACCTGGGCCACGTTCGCCGTCATCGTCACCAGGTCCACCTGAAGCGGTGGCAGCGACGCGGCGTCGCCGTGCAGCCACCGCACCCGCTCCGCGTGAGGCTTGCCGCGGGCGACGTCGAGCGAGGCTGCTGCCGGATCGAGGCCGACCACCTGCACCCCGCGCTCGGCGAGCAAGCACGCGAGGCTGCCGGTCCCGCACCCCACGTCGAGAACGACCCGCGCACCGAACTCCTCCACGAGAGAGACGTAGAGGTCCAGATCCGAGCGGTCGCCCTCGAAGGTGTCGTAGACCGCGGCCAGCCGCTGGTCCGCGAAGAGCGCGTCAGTCACGGCCGCGGCGATCGGACAGGGCGCGCACCCGTCTCCGCCCCACGAATGACCTGCCCTCTGGTGATCCGGCGGCTGCGGTGGCCTCAGCGCTGGTGAGGCCGGGCTCGACGGCCCGGGTGACGACCCAACGGTGCTTGCCGATCTTGCGGTTCCTGGTGAAGCCGAGCTTCTCGTAGGTCGACAGGGACCCGTTGAAGAGAAAGCCCGCCGGCACGGACCCGGCGTCTTCGGGATAGCCCTCAACCGTGCCGCCGCCGAGCTGGGCGATGAGGTCGAGCGCGCCGGGCAGGGCCGCAGCGGCCACCCCGCGGCGTCGATGACCCTTGCCGACGTAGCAACAGGCGATGCGCCAGTCGGGCGGCTCCGACTGCCCCTTCTCGTAGGCGGCCCGGCTCTTGATCCTGGGAACTTCCTCCGGCACGCCGAACTGGCACCAGCCCACGCACTCGTCTGCCTCGAAGACGAGCGCGGCGTGCGCGCTTCCGGCGCCGACTCGGCCCAGCTTGCGCTCGCGGTTGAGGGCCGCCGTGGAATCCTTGCCCGCGCCTTCGGGATGGAAGCCCATGCACCAGCAGCCGCCGAAGATGCCACCGTTGCGCTCGACGAGCGCTGCGAACGCAGGCCAGCTCGACGCGTCGAGCGCCCTGCACGTGAAGGGGGACGACGACATGCGGGAAATGCCTCCCTACGACCTCTCGCCTCTCGCGGGTTGGTACAGATCCTGCTCCCCCCCGACCGCCGGGCCGGACCGGCGCGCCGCCGGAACCCGCCCTTGACGGCGGCTTCAGGGTGACGTCGGCGGCGGATGAGGTCAGGTCATATTCAGGTCGGCGCGGTAGATCACGTGCTCGCGACCGTGGTAGTTGGCATGCTTCCAAACGCTCAGCCCCGCCTTCTCGGCGACGCGGATGGACGCCGTGTTCCCAGGGGCGATGATGGCGATGACGAAGTCCACGTCTCCTCGCCGCCGCACGAACTCTCTGGCGGCCCGGGCAGCTTCGGTAGCGAAGCCCTTCCCCTGGTGCCGCGGCAGGACGTGGTAGCCGAGCTCGAGGGACTCCCCATCGATCGGCTGCCACGTCAGACCGCAGTCCCCCACGAAGTCTCCGTCCTCGGTCTCGATGATCCAGAGCCCGAAGCCGTCCCTGGCGTAGTTGCGCATGTTCCAGTCGATCCAGCCCTGGCACTCGCCTCGTGACTTCGGGTGGTCGTAGTGGGTCATCACGACGGGGTCGCCGAGCAGGGACTCCATGAGGTCCAGGTCGTCGTCGGACATCCTGCGGAAGCGCAGACGAGGGCTGTCGGGTACATCCACGTTGTGAGGCTAGGGGCCCCGGCGCTGCGTCGCTCGCAACGTGTGGCGGTGCCGTGTCCTGCGCGGGGCCCTCAGACCGGGGTGACGCCGTGACGGCGGCGGGAGAAGGAGCGGTCCTTCGTCCTGTAGAGCCGATAGCGCTTCACCAGCTCGTCGCGCAGCGCCTCGGGGGTGACGATGTCGTCGACGACGAGCTCGCTGGCGAGCCGGACGATGTCGATGTCGGCGTCGTACTCCGCGCGCTTGTGCGCGACGAACTCGGCGCGGGCGTCGTCGTCCTCCAGGGCGGCGATCTTGTTGGCGTACACCGCGTTGACCGCCGCCTCGGCGCCCATCACGGCGATCTTCGCCGTCGGCAGCGCGATCGTGGCGTCGGGTTCGAATCCGGGACCGGCCATCGCGTAGAGGCCCGCGCCGTAGGCCTTACGCACCACCACGCAGATCTTCGGGACCGTCGCCTCCGCCACCGCGCTGATCATCTTCGCGCCGTGCCGGATGATGCCCTGCTTCTCCACGACCGAGCCGACCATGAAGCCCGGTACGTCGGAGAGGAAGAGCAGGGGGACGTTGAACGCGTCGCAGAGCTGGATGAACCTGGCCGCCTTGTCGGCCGAGTCGACGAACAGGACACCGCCCTTGAACATCGAGTTGTTGCCGACGACACCGACGACCTCGCCGCCGAGCCGGCCGAAGCCGACGGTGATCTCCCGGGCCCACAGCGCGTGGATCTCGAAGAACGATCCCTCGTCGAGCAGCCCCTTGACGTAGCGTCGCATGTCGAACGCCTGCCGCTCGCTGGCCGGGACGAGCGCGGCGAGGTCGACGTTCGAGGGCGCCGGTACGGCGGCGGTGGCCGGCGGCGCGCCCTGCCAGCTGGAGGGCAGGTAGGACAGGTAGCTGCGCACGGTGTCGAGCGCCTCCTGCTCGGTCGTGACGAGGAAGTGCCCCACACCCGACTCGGTGCAGTGGACCCGGGCTCCGCCCATCTCCTCGAGGGTGGTCTTCTCGCCGGTGACCATTTCCACCATGCGGTCGGAGCCGAGGTACATCGACGCGTTGCCCTCGACCATGACGACGACGTCGCAGAACGCCGGGATGTAGGCGCCGCCGGCCGCACTGGGTCCGAACAGCGCGCAGACCTGGGGGATCGAGCCGCTCGCCCGGACCTGGTTCCAGAAGATCTTCCCGGCACCGCGCCGACCCGGGAACAGGTCGATCTGGTCGGTGATGCGCGCCCCGGCGGAGTCGACGAGATAGACCATCGGCACGCCGGTCAGGTAGGCGGTCTCGATGATGCGGATGATCTTCTCGACGGTGCGCGCGCCCCACGACCCGGCCTTGACGGTGGAGTCGTTGGCCATCAGGCACACGGGCCGGCCCTGGATGCTCGCCGCCCCGGTCACGACGCCGTCGGCCGGCAGGTCACCGGCCAGCACGTTGGCGAACACCCCGTCCTCGACGAACGAGCCCTCGTCGACGAGCAACCGCACCCGCTCGCGGGCGAACTGCTTGCCCTTCGCCGCGTTCGCCGCGTGGTACCTGTGCGCTCCGCCCTGTTCCACGCCCGCCCGCAGGTCAGGCACGCCAGGATGCTCGGGCAGCGGGTTGTGCTCGTGGGTCTGGACCGGGGACACGCTCACCTCGAGGACGGCTCACGGAGGGGCACCGCCACCGGCGTACGACGACGCGGGTGCCCGTCGGGACGCTCGCGAGCCTAACGGTCGCGCTGCGCCGGTGACCGCCGCGCCAGCTGCGCCGGCACCACGGCCCGCGGGGACGCCGACGCCGAAGCACCCGCGACGGCGACCGACACCAGCGCACGCAGCACCGGCTCGAAACCGCTGAACGGCATGCTGATCGGATCGCCGAAGATCTCGACGAGCCAGCCCCCGTCGGCGCCGGTGGCCCCCGCCGCGAGGAGGGTCGTGTAGCCGGCGGTGACAAGCGACTCCTCCTCCGCCGGGTCGCTTCCGGGGAGGCCTACCTCCACGAGGAAGGGACGTGCGTCGCGCATCGCCGCGACGGTCGTCGGGTAGCGGCCGAGGTCGAATGACGCCCCGAGCGTCGCCTGCGCGATGCCGCGCTCGTCTAGCTTCTCGGCGAAGCGCGCCACCGAGCTGGCCTGGCTGAACAGCTGCGTGCCTCCCGCAGGGGCCCAGGACACCCACCAGGCCGCGGCGTCCAGCAGCAGCAGCACGTGGTCGGCCACGGCCTCGAGCCGCGACTGCGTCTCGCCCCCGGCCAGCCGGTCGAGCAGGTCGAAACCGGACTCGAGCACCGCCTGGCCGTCGACGGTGAGCCGCCCCCGGCGTGCCCGGCGGTCCACCAGCGCCTCCTCGGGCGCCTCAGCGGGCGGGCAGCCGGCGCGGACCGGCGCCCGGGAGCCCGCGCGCTTGGCCCGGTACTGCGCGGCGTCGGCCAGCCGGAAGAGCCGCACCGGGGTGTCGAACGGGTTGGTCGGCCCGTCGGTCGAGGCCACCCCGCAGGACACGCCGGTGCTCAGCGGCTGGTTCTCGACGATGCGGCACAGCTCCTCTGCGACCCGCATCGCGACCTCGGCGCTGACTCCCCTGGTGACGATGCAGAACTCGTCACCACCGATGCGGGCCGCGAGGCTGCCCGCGGCCAGGCCGCTGGCCCTGCTGACCGCCTCGGCCACCGAGATGATCAGCTGGTCGCCCGCCTCGTGGCCGAAGGAGTCGTTGACCTGCTTGAGACGGTTGATGTCGGCGAGGATCAGCGACACCGGTGTGCCGCTCTCCAGGTTCTCGGCCATGGCGGCCTCGAGCTGCTCGTCGACGGCGCGCCGGTTCGCCAGACCGGTGAGCGGGTCCTCGAAGGCCAGCCGCTCGATGCGGGCCAGGTAATCGGCCTGCACGACACCGGCGGCGACCTGCGTCGCGACGGCGAAGGCGAAGTCGAGGTCGCTCGTGTCGAAGCGCTGCTGCCCGGCCGCGCGCGCGGCGTAGACGGCGCCCCAGACGCGCCCGTCCACCACGATCGGGATGCGCAGGCTCGAGTCCTTGTCGAGCGCGGCGAGCAGCGCCGCCTCCTCGTCGCCGTCCGCCACGGTCGCGACGTAGCCGCGACGGTCCTTGACCAGGGCGCCGGCCCGCGGGTACGCCGCGGCGGCGAGCTGCTCGTCGCGGGGGAACCGCCCCTCGTGGGGGCCGAGGACGCCGACGTGGACCAGGATGCGGAAGACCCCCTGGCCCGGGTCCCAGCGCGAGACGGACAGCGAGGCCGCGCCGAGCGCGCGCCGCGCCTCCTCAGCGGTGAGCTCGACGAGGTCCTCGAAGCGGCTGATGGCCCCGCCGACCTTGGCGATGTCCAGCAGCGAACGCAGGCGCGCGGCATCCGACGAGCGCACCTCGCTGCCGCCGCGCTGCGGGCCACCCGCAACGCCGTCCTCGCGCTGACGCATGGGGCCTCCTTACCGACACAGCATCGCCGAAGCCGGGCCTCACGTGGCCGGAACGCCACAGATGGGGACTTTCGGACTAGTCACCCGTGGCCGCGGGAGGGCGCCGAACGGGCGGTTCAGGCGACGGTGCGGGTGCGGGGCCCGGCCCGCAGGACCTGGGACGGCAGCGTCCGCCCGACGATGCGCTCGGCCTGCGCGGCCGCCTCGATCATGGCCTCCAGGTCGATCCCGGTGGCCACGCCCATGTCCTCGACCATGTGCACGAGCTCCTCGGTCGCGATGTTGCCGGAGGCCCCCGGCGCGTAGGGGCAACCGCCCAGGCCGCCGACCGAGGCGTCGAAGTCACTGACGCCGAGCTCCAGCGCGGCCAGCACGTTCGCGAGCCCGGTCCCCCGCGTGTTGTGGAAGTGCAGGTTCAGCCCGGTGTCGGGCAGGGCGGCCCGGGTCTCGCCGACCAGGCGGGTGACCCGGGAGGGGGTCGCCATGCCGGTGGTGTCGCCGTAGGACAGGCCGTCGGCGCCGTCGCTGACGGCCCGGCGCGCGACCCCGATGACCCGCTCCAGCGCAACCTCACCCTCGTAGGGGCAGCCCCACGCCGTGGCGACGATCACCTGGCAGGTGCCACCGGCGGCGTGGACCCGCTCGAGGATCACGGCGATGTCGTCGAGCGACTCCCCGGTCGAGCGGTTGACGTTCGTGCGGTTGTGCGTGTCGGACGCCGACACGACGACCTCGAGCTCGCGGAACCCCGCCTCGAGCGCCCGCTCGGCGCCCGTGAGGTTGGGGACCAGGGCGGAGTACCGCACGCCCGGGTCGCGCCGGACCGACGACCACACCTGCGCCGCGTCGGACATCTGCGGGATGGCCCGGGGGTGCACGAACGAGACCGCCTCGATCCGCCCGACCCCGGTGCCCGACAGGGCGTCGATCAGCGCGACCTTGGCCGCCGTGGCCACGGGCGCTTCGTTCTGCAGGCCGTCGCGCGGCCCCACCTCGCGCAGCGAGAGCCGCTGCGGCAGGTCACTCATCGGTCGGTCCGCCGTCGCTCACCACTGGGGAACGCCTGCGCCGCCGCTCACAGTCCCGGCCACTCGGGCCGGCGCTTCTCGGCCCACGCCGCGACACCCTCGGCCCGGTCCGGCGAGAACGCGGTGGCCCGCCACGCGCTGTCCTCGACCATCAGGCCGGTCGCCAGGTCGGTCCCGAGCGCCATCCGCAGTGCCCGCTTGGCGTTGCGCAGACCGACCGGGGAGTTGGCCGCGATCACGCTCGCCAGCTCCAGCGCCGCCGCGCGGTCCTCACCGGCGGCGACCCGGCGGTCGAGGATGCCCAGCCGTTCGGCCTCGGCCACATCCACCCGACGGCCGGTGAAGATCAGGTCGGCCGCCCGCGACGAGCCGATGCGCCGGGCGAGCAGCTGCGTGCCGCCACCCCCCGGGATGACGCCCACCGTCACCTCCGGCAGGCCGAGCACCGCCGTCTCGTCGCAGACCATCAGGTCGCAGGACAGCGCGAGCTCGAAGCCCCCGCCGAGCGCGAACCCGTGCACCGCGGCGACCGTGGGAACCGGCAGGTCCAGCACCCCACCGAAGGCCGCCTGGTAGTGCGGGCGCTGTGCCATCAGCTCGGCGTCGCCGAAGGCGTTGCGCTCCTTCAGGTCTGCCCCGACGCAGAACGCCTTGGCTGCGCCTGACGAGAGCACCACGGCGCGGACGGCGCCGTCGGCGGCCACCGACCGGGTCACCTCGGCGAGCTCGCGTGCCATCGCCGTCGAGAGGGCGTTGTGCGCCCCGGGTCGGTCCAGGACGATCTCGACGACGTGACCGCCGTCGCCGTGTCGGCGTACGTCGATGTGCTGCTGCTCGTGGCTCACGACCGGTGAGGCTAACCGGCGCGCCTCGTCACCATCCACGGTCGTCGTCGCCGTGGTCGCCGTCGGGCTCGCGGCGGCGCCGTTCCTCGTCCTGCTCCGCCAGCCGGTAGACGTCGCGCTGCACCTCCTCGACCCGCGGCACGTCGCGCAGCACCAGCTGGCCGCGCTCCCCGGCCGACTCCACCACGAGCGTCCCGCAGCCGAGGAGCCGTTCCAGGACACTGCCGTGCTCGAAGCTCACGTCGTTGATGCGCGACAGGGGCATGTCGCGGCCGTGGCGGGCCACGATCCCGACCCGGGTGATGAGGCGACGGTCGGTGACGACGTACGACGTCGTGAGCCACTGCAGGAAGGGCCACACCGCCCAGCGCGCGACGACCAGGCCACCGACGACCACCGCCGCGAGCCGCAGCCACTTCTGGGCCGCGCCCTCCGGCACCACGGTCGCGACGTAGGTCGTCGCGGGGCTGACGATCAGGAGCACCAGAGCGGGCCGGACCAGCTCCTTCCAGTGCGGGCGCAGCCCCAGTTCGACGTGCTCGTCCTCGCCCAGCAGGCGCTGTGGAATCCCGGTCACGAAGGCATTGTGCCCGTCCGGTCGGTCCGGGAGGGGTCGCGAGCCGGTCGGGCGCCGCGGTCAGCGCACGTGCACGACGTCGCCCGCGCCGACGGCGTGGTCACCGGTGGCGTCGCGCACGACCAGGCGACCCTGCCCGTCGACGTCGATCGCCTCCCCCGACAGCACCTGCTGGTCGGGCAGCTGGACCTGCACCACCCGGCCCAGGGTGGCGCTCGCCTCGCGGTAGGCCGAGCGCAGCCCGGCGGCCTCCGCGTCCCCGCCGGCCTCGCTCAGCACCGTGTACCACCGCGCCAGCTCCCGCAGCACCACCCGCAGCACCGGGTCACGGTCGACCAGCTCGGACCCCTCGATGGCCAGCGACGTCGCCGTCGGCACCGGGATCTCGTCCTCCCGCAGCGACACGTTCAGGCCGATGCCGACGACGACACCCGAGTCGACGACCTCGGTCAGGATGCCGCCGAGCTTGCGCTCCCCGACCAGCACGTCGTTGGGCCACTTCAGCCGTACGTCGAGGCCGGCGAGGCGGGAGAGGGGCCCTGCCACGGACACCCCGCACAGCAGCGGGATCCAGCCCCAGCCGGCGGGCGGGAACGTGGGACGCAGCAACGCCGAGAACGTCAGCCCGGCGCGCGGCGGCGACGACCAGGACCGGTCGAGCCGCCCGCGACCGGCGGTCTGCGCCTCGGCCACCACGACCAGGCCCTCGGCTGCCCCCGCACGGGCAGCAGCGGCGACATCGGCGTTCGTCGAGGCCGACTCGCGCACCACGGACACGTCGTTCCACAGCGAAGCCCCGTGGCCCAACCCCCTGCGCAGCGCGGTCTCGCTGAGCGGAGGACGGTCCAGGTCGCTGAACGGGTTGCGGCTCATGAGGGTCACTACGCTACGACCCATGACGGACTCCCCTCGCCATCGCTTCGGGCAACCGCGACCCGGCGGACGCGGGAGATGACCGCCTCCGCCCCGGTGCCCGGCACCGACGTCCCCGACGACATCGACGTCCACACCACCACGGGCAAGCTGCAGGACCTGCAGCGCCGCAACGACGAGGCCGCGCACGCCGGCTCCGCGCGGGCCGTCGAGAAGCAGCACGCCAAGGGCAAGATGACCGCCCGCGAGCGCATCGACGCCCTGCTCGACGAGGGCTCCTTCATCGAGATCGCCGAGCTGGCCCGGCACCGCGCGACGGACTTCGGGCTGGACAAGCAGCGGCCCTACGGTGACGGGGTCGTGACCGGCTACGGCACGGTCGACGGCCGCCCGATCTGCGTCTTCGCGCAGGACTTCACGGTCTTCGGCGGGTCGCTCGGCGAGGTCTTCGGCGAGAAGATCGTCAAGGTGATGGATCTCGCGCTCAAGACCGGCTGCCCCGTCGTGGGCATCAACGACTCCGGCGGGGCGCGCATCCAGGAGGGAGTGGTGGCGCTCGGGCTGTACGGCGACATCTTCTACCGCAACGTGATGGCGTCGGGCGTCGTACCGCAGATCTCCCTGATCATGGGGCCCTGCGCAGGGGGGGCGGTCTACTCCCCCGCGATCACGGACTTCACGGTGATGGTCGACGAGAAGTCCTACATGTTCATCACCGGCCCCGACGTCATCAAGACGGTCACCGGCGAGGACGTCACCCAGGAGGACCTCGGCGGCGCACGCTCGCACAACACCGTGTCGGGCAACGCCCACTACCTGGCCGCGGACGAAGGCGACGCCATCGACTACGTCAAGGCGCTGCTCGCCTACCTGCCGAGCAACAACCTCGAGGACCCGCCCGCCTACGACGACCCCGCTGACCCGCTGCTCGAGGTCACCGACGAGGACCGGGAGCTCGACGCGTTCGTGCCCGACTCGGCCAACCAGCCCTACGACATGCACACGGTGATCGAGCACGTCATGGACGACACCGGCGACGGTTCCGCTGACTTCCTGGAGGTACAGGCGCTGTTCGCACCGAACATCATCGTCGGGTTCGGCCGGGTCGAGGGCCGGTCGGTCGGCGTCGTGGCCAACCAGCCGATGCAGCTCGCCGGCACCCTCGACATCGACGCGTCGGAGAAGGCCGCGCGGTTCGTGCGCACCTGCGACGCCTTCAACGTCCCCGTCCTGACCTTCGTCGACGTCCCCGGCTTCCTCCCGGGCACCAGCCAGGAGTGGGACGGCATCATCCGCCGCGGGGCCAAGCTCATCTACGCCTATGCCGAGGCGACGGTGCCCAAGGTCACCGTCATCACCCGCAAGGCCTACGGCGGCGCCTACGACGTCATGGGTTCCAAGCACCTCGGTGCCGACATGAACTTCGCGTGGCCCACCGCGCAGATCGCCGTCATGGGCGCGCAGGGGGCGGTGAACATCCTCTACCGCAAGGAGCTGGCCGACGCCGACGACCCGCAGGAGCTGCGGGCGCAGCTCATCGCCGACTACGAGGACAAGCTCGCCAACCCCTACATCGCAGCCGAGCGTGGGTACGTCGACTCGGTGATCCCCCCCTCCGCCACGCGCGGGTGCGTCGTGCGCGCCCTGCGTGCGCTGCGCGGGAAACGCCAGACGCTGCCGCCGAAGAAGCACGGCAACATCCCGCTCTGAGATGACGGCACGAACGAGAGAGGCAGTCCGGTGAGCGACGTCGAGACCCTGCGGGAGACCCTCGCCACTCTGCACGCGCGCATCGACGAGTGGGCGGCCGCCGTCGAGGGGGTGGCCGTCGAGTCCGACGGTGACAGCGCGCAGGCGATGGCCGACCCGCGGCTCGAGGCGGCCCAGGAACGCTTCTACGAGGGCCTGGCGCGTTTCGAGGACGCCTCGCTGCCCGTGCTCGGGGTGGTGCGCGAGCAGGAGCAGGACGCGCAGGAGAACGTCGAGTTCCCCGCCGACGACTTCTTCCTGCACTTCCTGGTCGGCATCGCGCCGAGCGCCCCGCGCGAGCGGTTCGAGGAGGCCTTCGAGCTGATCCATCAGGCCGGGCACGCGCTCGTCGACCAGCTGGTCGACGCCGGCTTCGCCGTCCCGACCTTCGCCGCTTCCCGCGGTGAGCCGGACCTGACGACCTACGACGAGGACAGGGAGGAGGACGGCTGATGGCCCAGGACGACGGCGACGGCGCGGACCCGCCGCGCCCGCGGCTGCGCGTCGTACGCGGTGAACCGGCACCGGAGGAGCTCGCCGCGTTGCTGGCCGTCATGGCTGCGCACGCCACCGGCGCGCCCCGGCCGAGGCCGCCACGCTCGCCGTGGAACGCGCCAGCCCGGCTGGTGCGCCGCCCCGTCCACCCACGTCCCGGCGGCTGGCGCCGCTCCGCGCTGCCCGACTAGCCCTTGACCTAGGACAGCTTCTCCACGATGCGGCCGTCGTGGATGCGCAGGACGGCGGCGGCGTCCTCGCTACCGGGATCGTGCTCCTGCGCCCGCGCGTCGTCGAGACGGGCAGCCGGTACGGTGTCGCGTCGTGCCCCGGTTCGTCCTCGCCTCCGCCTCGCCTGCCCGGCTGGCCGCGCTGCGCCGGGCGGGCGTCGAGCCCGAGGTGGTCGTGAGCGGTGTGGACGAGGACGACGTCACCGGCACTCCAGCCGGTGTCGCGGCCACCCTGGCGGAGCGGAAGGCTCTCGCCGTCGCCGAGGGGGTGCACGACGCGCTGGTGCTCGGCTGCGACTCGGTGCTCGAGCTCGACGGCGAGGCCCTGGGCAAGCCGCGCGACGCGCAGGACGCCGTCGCGCGCTGGCAACGGATGCGCGGGCGCAGCGGCGTACTTCACACCGGGCACTTCCTCATCGACACGACGAGCCACACGCAGACGGCCGCCGTCGCCTCGACCACCGTCCACTTCGCCGCGCTCACCGAGGGGGAGGTCGCCGCGTACGTCGCCACCGGTGAACCACTGCGGGTCGCCGGCGCCTTCACCATCGACGGGCTGGGCGGGCCGTTCGTCGAGCGGGTCGAGGGCGACCCGCACAACGTGGTGGGCCTCTCACTGCCGTTGCTGCGCCACCTGCTCGACGAGCTGGGTCACCGCTGGACCGACCTCTGGCGCCCCGGCGCCGCAGGGTCGGGGTCCTAGACTCGCCGCGAGTCATCGACAAAGGGGACCGACGTGCGCAAGGTGCTCATCGCCAACCGTGGCGAGATCGCCGTCCGGATCGCGCGGGCCTGTCGCGACGCGGGCATGACGAGCGTCGCGGTCTACGCCGAGCCCGATCGTGACGCCCTGCACGTCCGGCTGGCCGACGAGGCCTTCGCGCTCGGCGGCTCGACGCCTGGCGACTCCTACCTGTCCATCGACAAGCTCCTCGACGTCGCGGCGAGGGCGGGTGCCGACGGGGTGCACCCGGGCTACGGCTTCCTGGCCGAGAACGCACAGTTCGCCCAAGAGGTCATCGACGCGGGGCTGACTTGGATCGGGCCGCCGCCGGCCGCCATCGACGCCCTCGGCGACAAGGTCAAGGCGCGGCACATCGCGCAGGCCGCCGGAGCGCCACTGGTCGCGGGCACGTCCGAGCCGGTAGCCGATGCCGAGGAGATCGTGACGTTCGCCAAGGAGCACGGCTTGCCGGTCGCCATCAAGGCGGCGTACGGCGGTGGTGGGCGCGGTCTCAAGGTGGCACGCACCATCGAGGAGATCCCCGAGCTGTTCGACTCTGCCGTCCGCGAGGCCGTCAGCGCGTTCGGCCGCGGCGAGTGCTTCGTCGAGCGCTACCTCGACAAGCCACGCCACGTCGAGACCCAGTGCCTGGCCGACTCGCACGGCAACGTGGTCGTCGTCTCGACCCGCGACTGCTCGCTGCAGCGGCGTCACCAGAAGCTCGTCGAGGAGGCCCCGGCGCCGTTCCTCAGCGACGAGCAGAACGCAGAGCTCTACCGCGCGTCGAAGGCAATCCTTCGAGAAGCCGGGTACGTCGGCGCCGGCACCTGTGAGTTCCTCGTCGCCCTCGACGGCACCGTCTCCTTCCTCGAGGTCAACACCCGGCTGCAGGTCGAGCACCCGGTCACCGAGGAGGTCACCGGCATCGACCTGGTGCGCGAGCAGCTGCGCATCGCCGACGGCGAGGCACTCGACTACGACGATCCCCCGGTCCGCGGGCACTCGTTCGAGTTCCGCATCAACGGAGAGGACGCCGGTCGCAACTTCCTGCCGGCCCCCGGCACGGTCACGACGTGGCAGCCGCCGAGCGGGCCCGGCGTACGGCTGGACTCCGGTGTCGTCGCCGGCGACACCGTCGCGGGGGCCTTCGACTCGATGCTCGCCAAGCTGATCGTCACCGGTGCGTCGCGCCAGCAGGCCCTGGAGCGGTCCCGCCGCGCGCTCGACGAGTTCGTGGTGGAGGGCATGCCGACGGTGCTGCCCTTCCACCGGGCCGCGGTGTCCGACCCGGCGTTCGCGCCCGCCGACCCGAGGCAGCCGTTCTCGGTGCACACCCGGTGGATCGAGACCGAGTTCGACAACCGGATCGAGCCCTTCGGCGGCGAGCAGGCGGCGGACGCCGAGCCCGAGGAGCGTGAGCGGGTCGTGGTCGAGGTCGGTGGCCGCCGGCTCGAGGTGGTGCTGCCCGCCGGGCTCGCCGGGGGCGCCGCTCGGGGCACGGCGAAGCGGCCGGGGCGCCGCTCGGGCGGCAAGAAGTCCGCCGCGGCGGCCAGCGGCGACTCGTTGACCAGTCCGATGCAGGGCACCATCGTCAAGGTCGTCGCCGAGGAGGGTCAGCAGGTCGCGAAGGGCGAGCTCGTCGTGGTCCTCGAGGCGATGAAGATGGAGCAGCCGCTCGGCGCCCACAAGGCCGGCACCATCACGGACCTCACCGCGCAGGTCGGCGCGATCGTCACCACCGGCGCCGTCATCTGCGCGATCAAGGACTGACCGGCTGCGACAACAGGCGAGTGCCCGGGGTCGGGGGCGCGACGGGTAGCGTCGGGGCATGGACCTGCTCATCGTGCTGCTCGTGCTCGCCGTGGGAATCGCGGTCGTCACCCTCCGGTCGCGGGCGCGCCAGCGGGTGGCCGACGCCGAGGCGCTGCGCGCGGTCACGTCGGTGACCGAGGAGGACGTGACCCGCCTCGGTGAGGACGTGGCGGCGCTCGATGTCGACACCGCCGGCCGGGAGCTGGACGAGGCGACCCGCCAGGACTACCGGCGAGCGCTGGACTCTTACGACGCCGCGAAGTCGGCGCTCACCCGCGTGCAGCAGCCCGACGACGTACGCGCCATCACCGGCATCCTCGAGGACGGGCGCTACGCGATCGCCTGCGTGCAGGCCCGGCTGGCCGGCAGGCCGGTGCCGGCTCGGCTGCCGCCGTGCTTCTTCAACCCCCAGCACGGGCCCTCGAGCGAGAACGTCGACTGGGCTCCGCCCGGCGGCGTGCCCCGGTCGGTGCCGGCCTGCCCCGCCGACGCGGAGCGCGTGCGCGCCGGCGCCGAGCCGGACATGCGCAAGGTGCCGGTGGGCACGGGCCGGGCGCCCTACTGGCAGGGCGGCCCGGGCTACAGCCCCTACGCACAGGGCTACTTCTCCCCGTTCGCGATGTCCGGCCTGCTGCCGGGCCTCTTCCTCGGCTCGATGCTCTCGGGCGGGTTCGGTGGCGGCGACGGCGCCTACTCCGACGGCTACCAGGACGGCGCCGGAGCGGACGGCGGCGACGGCGGTGGCGGCGACGGCGGCGGCGACGGGGGCGGCGGCGACGGTGGCGGGTTCGACGGTGGCGGGTTCGACGGCGGCGGGTTCGACGGCGGCGGGTTCGACGGTGGCGGGTTCGACGGTGGCGGGTTCGACGGCGGCGGGTTCTAGCCGGCGGCGGGTTCCAGGCGGCCGCG
>JAVEDI010000074.1 GCA_030841035.1 Actinomycetota bacterium | reverse complement strand
CACCGGCCCGGCGCCCACCGTCTCGGCGCACGTGCCCGCGACCGGCGCCACCGCGGTCAGCCAGACGGGCAACCTGACGGCGACGTTCGACAAGCCGGTCACCGGTGTCAGCGCGGCCACGTTCACCCTCCACGCGGGCACCGCAGCCGGTCCCGCGGTCGGGGCGGCCTCGGTCGGCTACGACTCGGCGGCCCGGCTGGCCACCTTCCACCCGGCGGCCAAGCTGGCCCCGGGGACGATGTACACCGCGGTGCTCACGAGCGGCATCCGGGACGCGGCTGGTCAGGCGCTGGCCCCGACCAGCTGGGCGTTCACCACCGACCCACGGCCCGCCGTGCAGTCCAAGTCGCCGTCGGCGGCCGCCAAGCGGGTGAACCGCAAGGCGAACGTCACGGTGAGGTTCAGCGAGAAGGTGACGGGAGTCAGCACCGCCAGCTTCACCCTCACCACCGTCAAGGGAGCGGTCGTGAAGGCCACCGTGCGCTACAACGCGGCGACCCGGACCGCTGTCCTCGACCCGGGTGGCCCGGGCTCCTTCAAGCTCAAGCCGCGGACGAAGTACACGGTCCGGGTGACCACCAGGATCAAGGACGCCACGGGCAACGCTCTCGCCCCGATGTCATGGTCGTTCACGACCCGGGCGTAGACGTCTGAGGTACGACGGATCGGGCGGGCCGCGGCCCGCCCGATCCGTCGTGCGTGTCCGTCTGGCTGACCGTGGGCAGGCGTGGCGGCCGTCAGCCGGCCAGCGGCTCGCGGCTGATCGGGCACGACATGCAGCGCGGCCCGCCGCGACCGCTGCCCAGCTCGCTGCCGGGGATCGCGACGACCTCGATGCCGGCCTCTTCGAGACGCGCGTTGGTCTCGGTGTTGCGCTCGTAGGCAACGGCCAGCCGCGGCGCGATGGCCAAGGTGTTGTTGCCGTCGTCCCACTGCTCGCGCTCGGCGGTGACCGGGTCGAGGCCGGTGTCGATGATGCGCAGCGTGTCGATGCCCATCGCCTTGGATGCCGCCGTGAGGAACGGCTCGGGCCCGCTGACGTGCAGGTCGCCGTCCCCGTCGGTCACGGTGTAGGCGCACAGGGCGTCCGCGACGTTCGGGTACATCACGACAGCGTCGACGTCGACCATCGTGCACACGGTGTCCAGGTGCATCGTGGCGCGTTCCTGCGCGATCGGCACCGCCAGCACGGTGCTGGCCAGGCCTCGGTCGAAAGCCGCGCGGGCCAGCCGCTCGACACCGGCAGGCGTCGTACGTTCCCCTACTCCTACGGCGACCACGCCCGGTGCGAGCAGCAGCACGTCACCGCCCTCGACCGGCTCGTGCTCGGGCCCGTAGAGCGCGGGCGTGCCGGCGAAGCGCGGGTGGTGGGTGTAGACGGCGCGGGTCAACGTGGTCTCGCGCATCCGGGCCGGCATGGCCAGGCTGGTGACCGCGACGTGGTCGCGCACCCAGACGCTGGAGTCGCGCGTGAACAGCAGGTTGGGCAGCGGGTCGACCACGAAGTCATGGCGGTCCATGAAGCGGTAGGCCAGGCCGCCGACCGGGGTGATCTCCTCGTGCGCGAGCCCGGCCATCAGGACGTTCGCCAGGTCCTCGGGGTGCAGGCCCTGCAGGTAGACCCGAGTCGCCGCCCGCAGCGTGTCGCCGAGGCGGGGGTCGGTCAGCACCGCGGCGATCGTGTCGAGGCGGGCCTGCTCGACGTGCAGCGCCTCGGCCAGCAGGTCGGCCAGGTAGAGCACCTCGACACCACGGTCGCGCAGGGCCTGGGCGAAGGTGTCGTGCTCCTCCTGCGCCCGACCGACCCACGGGATGCCGTCGAAGAGCAGCTTGTCGTTGTTGCGCGGCGTCAGCCGCTTGAGCTCCGGTCCAGGGCGGTGCAGCAGCACCGAGCGCAGCCGGCCGACCTCGCTGTCGACGCCGTGCGCGGGGGGCATGCCGGGCGCGGGAGCCATGCCGGGAAGCGTAGTGCGCCCCCGCCGCTCCGACCCGGCCGCCGTTGCTCCGACCCGTTCGATAGGCGGGTGGTCGTGCCAGGGCGGTCCGCGCGACCATGGGCCTATCGAACGGTGGTCCACAGCGGGCCAGGGCGCTCCGTTGTCCACAGACCGCTCGTGGCGGCCACGGTGCGGGGGCCGGCGAGGCACCGTCGTGGGGTGATCGAGCCCGAGTCCGTACGTCGCGACCGGCTGAGGATGGTCGCGGCCCGGCAGGGCGGCGTGTTCTCCGCTGCTGACGCGGCGGGCTGCGGCATCACCCGCGCCCGGATGCGCACGCTGCTGCAATCGCGCGACTGGGTACGACTGGCGCGAGATGCGCTGGCCGAGCGCCCGGTCGTCGAGCTCGCCGGACGCGACCCGCGGGCCACCCATGCCCTCCAGCTCGCCGCTGCGTTGCTGTCGCTGCGCCGGGACGCCGCGGCGGTGAAGATCTCTGCCGCATGTGTGTGGCAGCTGGACCTGACTCGTGCGGTCCCGGCGTGCCCACTCGTCGTACGTCCGGCAGGGTCCCGGACCGGCGGGCGCACGGAGCGCAGCGTGCGGGTGCTGCGTGCGGGGCCACCGGGCTGGCGGTTGGCGACCGTGTCCGGCGTCGCCACGACCGACCTCGCGCGCACCGTCGTCGACCTGGCGCGGACCTGGCCGCACCCCGAGGCGCTCATCGCCGCGGACTCGGCACTGCGGATCCATGGTGGCGACCAGCTGCACCAGATGCATGCGGTGGCTGCGGCCTGCAGCCATTGGCCCGGTGGCGGGCGGCGAGTCGCCGGCGTCCTGGCTGATGCGGACCCGCGCTCGGAGTCGGCGTTGGAGACGTTGGGCCGGCTGGCCATGCGTCGCGACGGGTTGCCGCCGCCGCGCACCCAGTGCTGGGTCGGGGAGTTCCGGCCCGAGGTGCGCACCGACTACGGCTGGGAAGCGCAGAACACGGTCGGCGAGGCGGACGGGCGGGTCAAGTACACCAGCGCCGACGTGCTGTGGAAGCAGGCCCGCCGCGAGGAGCGGTTGCACGACCTGGGTTTCGCCGTCGTCCGCTTCGACCATGCGGGCACGCAGCGGCCGGGCGAGCTCGGCGATCGCTTCCGTCGCGCCTTCGCGCGGGCGCGGCCGGGACGCGGCCGTTTCTGGCCGGACCCGCCCGGGTGGAAACCCGGCGTCCGTCCCGCGGACGCGCCCCCGTTCGCCGGGATTGCGTGGTGGCTGTGGGATCCCACGCAGCTGAGCAGGCTGTGGGACGGCTGACCGCTCGTCGCGACCGGCCGCCCGGCCGACCGGCTGACCGTTGGCAGTTGGCGTGCGAGCGGACCGTTCGATAGGTGGGTGGTCGCGCCGGGGTGGTGCGGGCGACCGGCTGACCAGCTGACCGGCTGGCTGATGGTTGGGGTGCGAGCGGACCGTTCGATAGGTGGGTGGTCGCGCGGGGGCGGTGCGGGCGACCGTGGGCCTATCGAACGTCGGTGCGGGCGAACGTGGGCCTGTCGAACGTCGGTGCGGGCGGTGCGTGCGACCGGCTGCTGGTTGGGGTGCGAGCGGACCGTTCGATAGGTGGGTGGTCGCGCGGGGGCGGTGCGGGTGACCGTGGGCCTATCGAACGTCGGTGCGTCGGTGCGTCGGTGCGTCGGTGCGGGCGGCGCGGGCGACCGGCTGGCTGATGGTTGGGGTGCGAGCGGACCGGTCGATTGGTGGGTGGTCGCGCGGGGGTGGTGCGGGCGACCCTGGGCCTATCGAATGTCGGTGCCGGCGACCGTGGGCCTATCGAACGTCGGTGCGGGCGAGCGTGGCAGGGTTCTGGCCGTGAACCTCGAGCGCGAACTGGCTGACATCGTCGGAGACGACCACGTGCTGACCGACCCGTCGGTGACGGCGTCCTACACCACCGACTGGACCGGGCGCTTCCACGCCGATCCGGGCGCCGTCGTACGACCGGGCACGACGGAGCAGCTCGCCGCGGTCGTGCGGGTGTGCGCCGCCCACGGCGTCGCGATGGTCGCGCAGGGCGGGAACACGGGCCTGGTCGGCGGCTCGACGCCGCGCGTCGACGAGGGCCTGCAGGTCGTGCTGTCGACCCGCCGGCTGACCGACCTGGGGGAGGTCGACACTGTCGCGCGGGAGGTGACGGCCGGGGCGGGTGTGCCGGTGTCCTCGGTGCAGCGAGCGGCCAAGGCGGCGGGGCTGCGCTACGGGGTGGACCTGGCCAGCCGTGACTCGGCGACGATCGGCGGGACCGTGGCCACCAACGCCGGCGGGCTGCGCGTCGTACGGCACGGCACCACGCGCGCGCAGGTGCGCGGCCTGCAGTACGTCCTCGCCGACGGCCGGGTGGTCGACCGGCTCGCGGCGCCCCCGCAGGACAACGCCGGGCTCGACCTGACCGGCCTGCTGGTCGGCAGCGAGGGCACGCTGGCCATCGTGACGGCCGCGCGGCTGCGCCTCGTGCCGCCCGAGACGACGGCCGGGGAGGTCACCCTGATCGGCTGCCGCGACATGACGGAGGCGCTGTCGCTGATCCCGCCGAGGGGGGTACGCGCCGCGGAGGTCATGCTCGCGTCGGGGCTGTCCTTGGTACGGCGGGTGGGCGGACTGGCGCAGCCGCTGGAGCGTGAGCACCCGGTCTACCTGCTGCTGGAGACAGACGAGCTGCCCGACCTGCCCGACGACATCGACGCGGCGGTCGACCCGGCGCTGTGGGCCTACCGCGAGCAGCACACCGAGGCGATCGCGACCGAGGCGGGGGCGCGCGGCACCGTCGTGCACAAGCTCGACGTCAGCGTGCCGCTGGAGCGGCTCGGGGCGTTCGTCGACGCGCTCGCCGCGGCCACGACGCCGTACGACGTCTTCGTCTTCGGCCACATCGCGATGGGCAACCTGCACGTGAACGTGCTGGGCGCCACCGACGACGAGGTCGACGGCCGGGTGCTGACCCTCGTCGCGCAGCACGGCGGCAGCATCGCCGCGGAGCACGGCATCGGGATCGCGAAGGCCCGCTGGCTGCCGCTGACCCGCTCGGCCGCCGAGATCGACCTGCTGCGCGCCGTGAAGGCGGCGTTCGACCCGCACGGACTGCTCAACCCCGGCGTGATGCTGCCCGGGTGACGGTGCCCGGGTGATGCTGCCCGCGGGACGGTGTCGGCGTGACGCCGAGGCCGGCTGGGTAGGGTCGCGCGCATGGGTCTGCTGGACGGGAAAGTCGCGATCGTCACCGGCGCCGGGCGGGGCCTGGGCCGCGGGGAGGCCATCGAGCTCGCCCGGCAGGGTGCGCGCGTGGTGGTCAACGAGCTCGACCCCGAGATCGGCAAGGCCGTCGTCGACGAGATCGAGTCGGCCGGCGGCGAGGCGGCGCTCGACACGGGCGACTGCTCCGAGGACGAGACGGCCCGCGGGCTGGTCCGGACCGCGCTCGACACGTGGGGCCGGCTCGACGCGTTGGTCAACAACGCCGGGATCCTGCGCGACCGCACCGTCGCGAAGATGACGCCCGACGAGTGGGACGCCGTCGTCAAGGTGCACCTGCGCGGACACTTCCTGCCCACCCACTACGCGTGTGCGCACTGGAAGGACTCCGGCCAGCCGGGGCGCATCGTCTGCACGGCGTCGACCTCGGGACTGCTCGGCAACTTCGGGCAGGCCAACTACGGGGCGGCCAAGGCGGGGATCGCGGCGTTCTCCACGATCGTGGCGATGGAGATGGCGCGCTACGGCGTGCGGTGCAACGCCATCGCGCCGGCCGCCCGGACCCGGATGACCGAGGGCGCCTACGGCTCGCTCCAGGACCGCGACAGCGAGGAGGGGGAGGCGTTCGACTTCTGGCACCCCGACAACGTCGCGCCGCTCGTCGCCTACCTGTGCAGCGAGCTGGCCGGCGACATCAGCGGCAAGGTGTTCGGCGTGCAGGGCGACGCGGTCGAGCTGTACCAGCCGTTCACCTCCGCCGCGGCGATCCAGAACCACGACACCCGGTGGACACCGGAAGGCATCGCGGCCCGGGTGCACGAGCTGTTCGACGAGAGCGGCATCGTGGCGGAGGTCGAGAACATGATGGGCAAGCTGCGTTTCAGCATGACCGACCGTTCGACGATCTGATCGCCGCCCTCGCTAACCCGGTCGACCTGGCGGCAGATGGGCGGCGGCGACGGTGGCGGCGAGGACGGCCTTGACCGACCGGCCGAGGCGGGCGGCGGCCGCGGCAACGTCGTCGTACTCCGGTGAGACGTTGGTGACCTCGCCGTCGAGCAGTGCCACCTTCACGCGTACGTCGATGCCGTCCACCGACACGGTGCGCGTCTGACGCTCCAGCGCGTGCTTGGCGACGCGGTGCTCGCGCAGACCGATCGTCGAGCTCTCCCGGAACACCGTGCGGCGTACCGCGTCGGCGTGCTCCGACGAGGTCAGCACGGACAGCGTGTGCGCGGGACGGCCCTTCTTCATCAGCATCGGCGTCAGCCACGCGTCCGACGCCCCGGCCTCCAGCAGCGACGTGAGGACCCGTGGCCAGACCCGGGGGTCGAGGTCGTCGACGTTCGCCTCGATCACCAGCGCGTCCCCGACGCGCGCCGAGCGGTCGTCGGCCGGCTCGCCGAGCACGACCCGCAGCACGTTGGGCAGCTCGTCGTTGTCGCGGCCACCGGCACCGGTGCCGCAGCGGCCGACCCGCATCGCGGGCAGGCCGCCCCACCGGCTCACCGTCGACGCGAGCAGCGCGGCCCCGGTCGGCGTGCACATCTCCCGCGCGACCGGGCCCGAGTGCACCGGCGCGTCGACCTCGCCCAGCAGCGACAGCACCGCCGGCCCGGGCACCGGCAGCAGGCCGTGCTCGCTGCGCACCATGCCGCTGCCGAGCGCGACGGCCGAGGCCTCGGCATGCGTCACGCCGAGCGCGTCGAGCCCGGCACTGGCGCCCACCACGTCGGCGATCGCGTCGAGCGCGCCGACCTCGTGGAAGTGCACCCGCTCCGGCCGCACCCGGTGCGCCTTGGCCTCGGCGCGGGCCAGCCGGGCGAACACGTCCAGCGCCCGCCCGCGCACCGGCTCGGGCAGCTGCGCCTGCTCCAGCAGCCCGCGGATGTTGGCCCAGGTGCGCACCACGTCGCTGCGCGGTGTGCGGACCTCCACCTGCGTGGCGGCGAGCCCGGCCCGCGTCACGTCGCGCGAGCGCAGCGTGACCGCCTCCACCCCGACGGCGTCGATGGCCGCCTGCATGCCCTCCAGGGGCGCCCCGGCGTCGACCAGCGCGCCGAGGAACATGTCACCGCTCGCGCCCGAGGAGCAGTCGAACCAGGCCAGCGTCACGGGGCCGCCCGATGGGCGCGCCGGGCCACCCGTGCGGCGAACACGCCGGCACCGAACCCGTTGTCGATGTTGCACACCACGACGCCGGGCGCGCAGGAGTTGAGCATCGCGAGAAGGGCGGCGACGCCGCCGTACGACGCCCCGTAGCCGACGGAGGTGGGCACGGCGACCAGCGGTACGCCGGTCAGCCCGCCCACCACGCTGGGCAGCGCGCCCTCCATGCCGGCGACCACGACCAGGCAGTCCGCCGACTCGAGCACGGGGCGTGCGGCGACGACCCGGTGCAGCCCGGCGACGCCGACGTCGTCGACGCGCGTCACCTCCGCCCCGAACGCGCGCGCCACGAACGCCGCCTCGGCCGCGACCGGCCCGTCGGACGTGCCGGCGGCCACCACGCACACCGTGCCGACCGGCACGGGCAGCGGGCCGACGGCGACCGCCCGGGCCGCCTCGTCGACCAACGCGTCGGGGAAGGTCTCGCGCAGCAGCGGGAGCACCGCTTCGGGCAGCCGGGTGGCCAGCGCCGGGCGTGAGGACGAGAGGTTGGCGAGCTCGCCGAGGATCGCCAGCACCTGCTCGGGGGTCTTGCCCTCGCCGTAGACGACCTCCGGGTCACCGGTGCGCAACCCGCGGTGCGTGTCCAGCCGGGCGAAGCCCAGATCGCTGATGCCGCTCATCGGCCCGCTGGCCAGCCGGTGGACCGCGTCGTCGACGGCGACGCTGCCGGCGGCCACGTCCTGCAGGAGGGCCTCCACCTCGGTGCGGTCCATGCCGCGAAGGCTAACGGGCGATCGCCGGCGGATAGGCTCCGTCCCCGTGCCGGACCTGCAGCTCACCCGCGACACCCTCGAATGGGTGGCCGTTGGCGCCGTCGTGCTCGCGGCGCTGGCCTTCCTGCTGGTGCTGCTGGCTCTCGCCCGGCTGCGCGCCCTGGGCCGGCGCGTACGCCGGCTGGCTACCCCCGGCGCGCGTACCGCGGCAGGCGGCATCGACCCGCGAGCGCTGCGGCACGTCAGCGTGGTCCGCTACGACGCGTTCGGCGACATGGGCGGGCGGCTGTCGTTCTCGGCCGCGGTCTTCGACGCGCAGGGCGACGGGTTCGTGATCTCCTCGATCAACGGCCGGTCGGAGACCCGCACCTACGCCAAGGCGCTGACGGGCTACGAGAGCGACCACACGCTTTCGCCCGAGGAGCTGCAGGCGATCCGAGACGCGCGCGAGGAGTAGCCCGATGCCTGGAGTGCCGCCCGCCCGCTATGCCTACCTGGGTCCCGAAGGGACGTTCGCCCAGGCCGCGCTGCGCACCATCCCGGCTGCCGCCCGCGCCGATCTGCAGCCGCAGCCCTCCGTCACGGCGGCCCTGGACGCCGTGCGCCTCGGCGAGGCCGACCACGCGCTGGTGCCGATCGAGAACTCTGTCGAGGGCTCGGTCGCGGCGACCCTGGACGAGCTGGCCGCCGGTCACCCGCTGATGGTGACGCGCGAGGTGCTGCTGCCGGTGTCCTTCGCGCTGCTCGCCAAGCCCGGCACCGAGCTGCACAGCATCCGCCGCGTCGCGACCCACCCGCACGCCGCCGCCCAGTGCCGGCGCTGGCTGAGCAGCACGCTGCCCGAGGCGACGGTGGTGCCGGCGCTCTCGACCGCCGAGGCGGCCGCGACGCTCGCCGACGGATCGGGTCACCACGACGCGGCGATCGCGGCGCCGATCGCCGCCGACCGCTACCGGCTGGCCGTGCTGGCGCAGGACATCGAGGACAACCCCGACGCGGTCACCCGCTTCGTGCTGGTGAGCCGGCCGGCCCAGCCGCCGCTGCCCAGCGGCCACGACAAGACCTCGCTCGTCGCGTTCATCGCCGACGACCATCCCGGCGCGCTGCTCGAGGTGCTCACCGAGTTCGCGGTGCGCGGGGTCAACCTGACCCGCATCGAGTCGCGTCCCACCGGTCAGCGGCTGGGCCGCTACTGCTTCTCCATCGACATCGAGGGTCACGTCGACGACGCCCGGGTCGGCGAGGCGCTGATGGGCCTGCGGCGGGTCTGCCCCGACGTCCGGTTCCTCGGGTCCTACCCGCGGGCCGACGAGCGGCCCGAGCCGCACCACACCGTGGACGACGCCGTGTACCGCGACGCGGCGGCCTGGCTGGGCCGCGTGCGCGACGGGCGCGGCTGACCTCGCCGACCGCGCCCGAGCTCAGCCACCGACCGGCGGCACCCGCACCAGCAGGGCTCCCGGGTCCACACGGATGTCCATGGTCGTGGCGTCGGCGATCAGGTCGCCGTCGAGCTGGCGCGGCTGCGGCTGGGCCGCCTCGATGACCACGTGCCTGACCCGGAAGCGCTCCATGGCTCGGTCGGGCACCCGCGCGCGGCGTACCACGCGGCCGGCCAGACGCGCCCAGTCGAACGCGTGACGCGGCGCGAGCACCACCACGTCGAGCAGGCCGTCGTCCGGCTCGGCGTCGGGCAGCAGCGGGATGCCGCCCTGCAGCTTGCCGACGTTGCCCACGACGACGGTGCGCACCCGCCGCTCCAGCGGCTCGTGGTCGTCGACGGTGATCGTCACCGGGATGCCCCTGTCGCGCAGGTGCTTCATCGCCGAGACGACGTACGCCGGCCAGCCCACCACCTTCTTGAGGCCCTCGGGTGCGTCGCGCATCATCGCCGCGTCGAACCCGAGCCCGGCCATGACGGCGAACTTGCGGTCCTCGACCGCGCCGACGTCGATGTGACGGGTGCGGCCCTCGATGCCGATGCGCAGCGCGGCGTCCTCGTCGTCGAGGGGGAGGTCCAGGTTGCGGGCGAGCAGGTTGCCGGTGCCGGCGGGCAGGATGGCGAGGGGTACGCCGCAGCCGGCGAGCGCGGTCACGGCGGCCATGACGGTGCCGTCGCCGCCGCAGACGAACACCACGTCGCACTCCTCGTGGATCGCGCGCTCGCACATGCCGATCCCCGGGTCGTCCTGGGTGGTCTCCATCCACAGCGGCTGCGCCCAGCCGGCCCGCGACATGAACGTCTCGACGCGCGTGGTCATGCCCGCCACGTCGGGCACCTTGGTCGGGTTGTAGACGACAGCCGCGCGCCTCACCGAGCCTCCGCGTCCGTCGTCGCGGGGGCGGCGGAAGGGTCCGGTTGCTGACCCCACGTTCGCCGGTGCAGCACGAACAGGCTGGCGATCGTGACGCAGGCCAGCCCGTTGAGGAAGGCCACGAGCACGTCGGAGGGGTGGTGCATGCCGCGGTACAGGCGACCGAAGGCCACGAGCAGTGGTACGGCCAGGAGCAGCGTGACGGCGAGGGTCTTGACCCAGCGGCGCCGGACGTACCACGCGACGAGCAGCGCGCTCCCGGCGAACAGCGCGGTCGCGGCGCCGGTGTGGCCGCTGGGGAAGCTCGAGGTCGGCGGGGAGGCGTCCAGTCGCCGCACGTGCGGACGGGGGCGGCTGATGACCAGCTGCACGCAGAGGAAGACGAGCGCCTGTCCGGCGACGGCCACGATCAGGAAGATGGACTCCCCCCAGCGCTTGAGGGCCAGCCGCATGGCGATCGCGACGACGATCAGCGCGCCGACGATCGCGCCGGTGTTGCCCAGGCCGGAGAGCAGGAAGGTGGTGTCGTTCAGCTGCGGGGTGCGGTTGCTGGCGAACGCACGGTCGACCGCGTCCTCCGTGCTGACGAAGCCGGTGTGGTTGAGCACGCGGGTCAGCAGCAGCCCGACGCCGACCAGCGCGGCCCACAGCAGCGCGAGCGACAGCAGGACCCGTGCGGCGGTTGGCGCGACTCGGGTGACCAAGGGGTGTACCCACTCTCTGGAAGGTCCGGCGTGGCAGGGGTGGAGGGCCTGGTGCGGCCCGCCGTCAATCGACCTCCCCCCTCTCGTGATCGTGAGGGGAATCAGCACCGTATCGGTGCCGGTTCCCCTCACGATCACGGAAAGGGCGGGTCGGCGGGGGTCGGGAGCGCGGAGGGCGGGTCGGCGGGGGCGGGTCGGCGGGGGTCGGGAGCGCGAAGGGCGGGAGCGCGGGGGTCGGAGCGCGGGCGTCATGGCCGGCGCCGGTCGCTGAGCTCGGGGGCCGAGTCGGGTTCGACCCCGTCGCTGAGGTCGGAGGGCCGCCGGCCGTGCTCGCGCCGCCAGATCTCGAACGCGCCCGCCGTGCCGACGATGCAGGCCAGCGCGACGATCCAGCCCGCCACGACGTCGCTGACGTAGTGCACGCCGAGCGCGACCCGGTCGAAGCCCGTCAGCAGCACGACGAACCCGCCGACGCCGTAGGCGAGCGCCCGTCCCGCGGTGGTCAGCACCGGGAGGAACACCAGCAGCAGCACCCCGACGCACAGGAACGAGTTGAGCGCGTGCCCGCTGGGGAAGCTGGAGCCGTTGGCGTGGGCGACCGACTCGTCGAAGGTGGGCCGGGCCCGCGCGACGATCACCTTGAGCAGCACACCGAGCACACCACCGAGCGCGGTCGTGACGACGGCCCACAGCGCCAGTCGCTTGGCCCCCCGGCGCCACAGCCAGACGGCGACCCCGATCACCAGGGCCCGGAACACCCATGGATCGAGCACGTCGGCGAGTACGTCGAGCGTGTGCACGAGCCAGGGTCGGGCCAGGGCGACCCCGTGCAGCTGGTTGGCGACCTCGGCGTCGAGGCGCGCGAGTGGCTCCCACTTGCCGCGCACCAGCACCGCCAGCAGGGTGAACGGCACGGCGACCACGAGCGCGGCGACGGCGCCCAGCGCGAGGCGACCGGCCAGGTCGCGCTGTGGCTCGCTGCCTGGCCGGCGCTTCTCCGGTGGGCTGTACAACGCTGGTCGCGACACGCGGGCTTCGTACCCCGTTCACCGGCGGGACACGCCCTCGCGTCGCATCGGAGGCCGGCCGCAGCCGGCGTACGCGCGGACGGCCGGCCAGCGGACGGCGCGGGCTGGATACCCTCGACCCATGCTCGACCCGCGACTGCTCCGTGACGACCCTGACGCCGTGCGTGCCTCGCAGCGCGCCCGGGGCGAGGACGAGAGCCTGGTCGACGCCGTGCTGGCGGCCGACCGGGAGCGTCGCGAGACCATCGCCCGCTTCGACGGCCTGCGCGCCGAGCAGAAGGAGCTCGGGCGGCAGATCGCCGGCGCGAAGGGCGAGGAGAAGGGCGCGCTGCTGGTGCGCACCAAGGAGCTCGCCGCCGAGGTGCGCGCCGCCGACGCGGCCCAGGGCGCGGCGGGCGCGACGTACGACGACCTGCTCGGCCGGCTGCCCAACCTCGTGGAGGACGGGGTGCCGAGGGGCGGCGAGGACGACTACGTGGTGCTGGAGCACGTCGGCGAGCCGCGGCGCTTCGACGCCACTCCGCTGGACCACCTGGAGCTGGGCCAGCGGCTCGGCGCGATCGACACCGAGCGCGGCGCCAAGGTGTCGGGGGCCCGCTTCTACTTCCTGAAGGGCGTCGGCGCGCAGCTGCAGCTGGCCCTGCTGAACCTGGCGATGACGCAGGCGGCGGCCGCGGGCTTCACACCGATGATCACGCCGGTGCTGGTGAAGCCGGAGGCGATGGAAGGCACCGGCTTCCTCGGGCAGGCCGCGAAGGACGTCTACCGGCTGCCCGACGACGACCTCTACCTGGTCGGCACGTCGGAGGTGCCGCTCGCGGCGTACCACATGGACGAGGTCATCGACGCCGACCAGCTGCCGCTGCGCTACGCCGGCTGGTCGACCTGCTTCCGTCGCGAGGCCGGGTCGTACGGCAAGGACACCCGCGGCATCTTCCGGGTGCACCAGTTCGACAAGGTCGAGATGTTCTCCTTCGTGCACCCCGACGACGCGCAGGCAGAGCACCGCCGGCTCCTCGCGTGGGAGCGGGAGATGCTGGACAAGGTGGAGATCCCCTACCGCGTCATCGACGTCGCGGCCGGCGACCTCGGGCTCTCGGCGGTGCGCAAGTTCGACTGCGAGGCGTGGGTGCCCTCGCAGGGGCGCTACCGCGAGCTGACGTCGGCCTCGAACTGCACGACCTTCCAGGCCCGGCGGCTGCGGGTGCGGATGCGCGACGCCGACGGCACTGCGCCGCTGGCCACGCTGAACGGCACCTTGGCGACCACCCGGTGGCTGGTCCCCATCCTGGAGAACCACCAGCAGCCCGACGGCTCGGTCGTCGTGCCGCAGGCGCTGCGGCCGTTCCTCGGTGGCCGGGAGGTGCTCGCGCCCGTTGCGAAGTGACCGCGGGGTGGCGAGGGACACGGCGGAACCGGCCGTGGGAGCGGGCGGGCGACGACCGCGGCTGGTCGCGACGGATCTCGACGGCACCATCGTGCGGCCCGACGGCGAGATCAGTGACCGCACCGTCCGCGCGCTGCAGGGGGTGGCGGACCTCGGGGTGCCGGTCGTGTTCGTCACCGGCCGCCCGCCGCGCTGGATGGCCCCGGTCGCGGAGCGTACCGGCCACCGCGGGCTGGCCATCTGCGCGAACGGCGCGCTGGTCTACGACCTGCACACCGAGCAGGTCGTCGACACCTATCCGCTGTCCGTCGAGGTCGGTCTCGAGGTGTCGCGGCTGCTGCGTGCGGCGCTGCCGGACGTGGGCTTCGCCGTGGAGACCGCGCAGGGCTTCTCGCGCGAGTCGTCCTACCGGCCGCGCTACGACGTAGGCATGGAGAGCGCCGTGGCGGCTGTCGAGGAGATCTTCACCGGGCCGGCGACCAAGCTGCTGGCCCGCCACGAGTCACTCGACGCCGACGAGCTGCTCGCGACGGCGCGCGAAGCCGTCGGTGACCTCGCCGAGCTGACCCACTCCTCGACGTCGGGGCTGGTCGAGATCTCGGCGGCCGGCGTGTCCAAGGCCTCGACGCTGGCCCGCCTGTGCGAACGGCAGGGCGTGCGGGCAGCCGACGTACTCGCGTTCGGCGACATGCCCAACGACCTGCCGATGCTCGCCTGGGCGGGGCACGCGTACGCCGTCGCCGGCGCGCATCCCGCGGTGCTGGCCGCGGTCGACCGGTACGCGCCCGGAGTCGAGCAGGACGGTGTCGCGCGGGTGCTCGAGGCGACCTTCGACCTCTGAGGCCCGCCCTCCGGTGTCGCCCCCCGTGTCGGTCCCCCCCGGCATTTCGGTGATCGTGAGGGGAATCAGCACCGAATCGGTGCCGGAACCCCTCACGATCACGGGAAGGTCAGGCGGCGGCGGGCAGCCCGAGGAAGGCGATGACCTCGGCCAGCACGACCTCGGGCTCGCTCCAGAGCCGCTGGGCGGCGATGCGCAGCAGGGTGATGCCGGTGGTCTGGATGTCGTTCTGCCGGCGCAGGTCAGCGGCCCACGCGGCGGGGGACAGGTGGTAGGCCTGCCCGTCGATCTCGACGCCTCGAGCGAGCTTGCGCCAGAGGGCGTCGACCAGACGTACGCCGCCGCGCGTGACGATCGTGGCGTTCAGCTCGGGCAGCGGCAGGCCCGCGTCCCGGATCAGTCGCAGGAAGCGGGCCTCGGACGCGGCATGCGCGTCGTAGGCGATCTCGTCGAGCGCCTGCCGCGGCAGCCGCGAACCGCGACTCGGGGCCAGGTCGAGCTCGTGGCGCAACTGGCTGACCGTGGCCCGTTGGCTCTGCAACGCCCGGCCGAGCACGTCGCGCACAGCATCGAGGTCGTCCAGCCGGAGACAGACGTCGATCGCCGTCCGCGCGGGAGGCGTCAGCAGGAGCCCGTCGATCAGCTGTGGGTCGAAGGGCCGTCGACTCTGGTGAACGCTGACCAGTGGCGCGGACCGGACGTTGCGTCCGTGCGGGACCGTCACGAACACCCGCGCCATCGGACGGCCGAGCCCCCAGAACCGACCGGCCGTCGCGTGGCTGAGTGCCGCGCCCGGACCGCCGTACAGCAGCGCGGCCTGCAGGCGTTGGTCGTCGCTGAGCGGCCCGGTCGTCCGACAGATCACGCCCGGCGCGGGCTCCCGCCACGTCCCGCGCTGGACCCGGCGCCGCACGGTGGTGCGGAGGTGACCGGCCCGGACGAGAGCGTCGACGGAGGCCACGTCGTCATACCAAGGATTCGGCTCGCGCACAGTGCACCGTCGCGCACATCGCGGCGGCCGCCACCGCCGTCCTCCACACCCGCGGTCATCCACAGGTGCGGGCGCTGCGGCCCGGGCCCGCCCCCTTCCCGTGATCGTGAGGGGGATCGGCACCGGATCGGTGCCGGATCCCCTCACGATCACGGCGAAGTACGGCGGCGGGACGGGGCGGGACCGGGACGGGCGGGACCGGGCGGGACCGGGCGGGGCACGCGGGACCGGGACGGGCGGGACCCGGCACGCGGGACCGGGACGGGCGGGACCCGGCACCCGGGACCGGGACGCGCGGGACCGGGCGGGCCGGTCGCCGGCCCGGAGGGTCAGAGGTACTGGCCGGTGCCCTGCTGGCCCGGTCGCGGCTGCCCCGGTTGCTGCTGCTGGCCGCCGGGCGCCTCGGGGAGGGTCATGCCGGCCGGGAGCGCACGGCGGCGCATCTCCTCGAACTGCGCCCGCGCGGCCATCTGCTGCGCGAACAGCGCGGTCTGGATGCCGTGGAAGAGTCCCTCGAGCCAGCCGACGAGCTGTGCCTGGGCAACCCGCAGCTCGCTCTCCGACGGCACCGAGCCCTCGGCGAACGGCAGCGAGATGCGCTCGAGCTCCTCGATCAGCTCCGGCGCGAGCCCCTCCTCCAGCTCCTTGATCGAGCGCTCGTGGATCTCCTTCAGCCGCGCCCGGGACGCCTCGTCGAGCGCCGACCCGCGCACCTCCTCGAGCAGCTGCTTGATCATGCTGCCGATGCGCATCACCTTCGCCGGCTGGTCGACGAGGTCGGTCACCGAACGCTCGTCGTCGACCGAGTCGTTTCCCCGCGCCACCTCGACCGCCATGCCGTCCGGACTGACCACCACCACGCGCTGGGGGTCGCCACTGTTCTGCTCGTCACGGGGGCTGGCGCTGTGCTGTTGCTCGGTCATGGGTCCCATCCTGACTCACCCGGAACTCGCTGGTGACGGCAGCCCGCGGCTGCGACACTCGACGATCGTGGCCGCTGGGCCGCGCCGCCGCATCGTCTCCACCGACGACCTGGACGCGGTGGGCGGCCGGGCCGCCGCTGGCTGGGTCCTCGCCCTCATGAGGACGGCAGCCCCACCACGATGTCCGGGACCGTCAGCCCGGCAGGAACGCGCCCGCCGCGCCGAACACGGCAGGCACTGAGCGCACCGGAGGCTGTACGTCGACGCTACCGTGACAGGAGTCACTCGGGCGATCGGGCGCCCCTCTCAAGGAGGTCGGCCTCCCGGTCGATGGACAAATGTGACTTTCCTCCGCCACCGTGCTTCCACCGCTGCCCTGCTCGCGGTCATCCTGGGTGCGGGCCTCCTGCTGGCCCCCGGCACCGCGCAGGCCGCACCCCGCCGCGCCGGCGCCCCGATCCTGTTCGGTCTCTACGACCACACCGATGCCGATCGGATGGTCACCGAGCGCGAGCTGGGCAAGCGCTCGGCGCTGGTCGGCAAGTTCTTCGACTGGAACAACGGGCTGCCCGCTCTGAGCTACCTGGACAAGAACGTCACCCGCCGGGGCGCCGCGCTGGTCGTCGCGACGGGCCCGGCCGGTTACGCGCCGCTGTCGCGCGTGATCAGCGGCGGCGAGGACGTGAGGACAGGTCAGTGGGCCGAGGCCATCAAGGCCTACGGTCACCCCGTCATGATCCGTCTGATGGCCGAGATGAACGGCTCGTGGGAGCCCTGGTCGACCGGCCAGAACGGCAACAAGCCCGGCGAGTACGTCCTCGCGTGGCGGCACATCGTCGACGTCTTCCGGGCGCACGGTGCGACCAACGCGATCTTCGTCTGGAACCCGAACCGGGCCTACCGGGGCGCCACGTCCATGCGCTCGCTCTACCCCGGGTCGGCGTACGTCGACTGGATCGGGCTGGACGTCTACAACTTCAACGAAGCGGCCAAGAAGGGCTGGCTGTCGTTCGACTCGATGATGAAGCCCTCGGTCCGCCAGCTCCGCCAGGCCGCGGGCTACGCCAAGCCGATGATGCTCAACGAGGTCGGCACGGCCGAGGGCCGGCGCAAGCCGCTGTGGATCAAGACGATGTTCGCCTCGCTGCCGCGTTACGGCGTGCGGGCGGTCAACTACTTCGACGAGCTGCGCCACGAGGACTGGCGGCTGACCAAGACCGCCGCCAACCGCGCCGCCAGCCGCTACGCCGTGCACCACAACAACATCAAGGGTGCCGGCGACCTGCCGCTCGCGACCATCGAGCGGATCGCCCGCACGGGCGCCTGAGCCTGCCGCTGCCCACTCCGACCACAACCCCCCGGTGGGCGGACCCCGCCGTGCCGCCCGGCCACCGTGCCGCCCGCTGTGATCGTGAGGCGAATCGGCACGGATTCGGTGCCGATTCGCCTCACGATCACGGAAAATGCGGCGGGTCGGCGGGGCGGGGCGGCGGGGCGGTGCGGCGGGTGCGGGGGGGAGGGGGGGCGGCGGGGCGGGGGCTACGCGGTCATCACCCGCAGGGTGGCCAGGCTCGCGTCGGCGGCGCCGTGCACGTGCCCGCCGGCCGACACGACCGACTCCAGGTAGGCGACCTGCGCCGCGTCGACGACCTCTCCGGGCACCAGCACCGGGATGCCGGGCGGGTACGGCGTGGCCAGCTCGGCGGCGACCCGGCCGACGGCCGCCCGCAGCGGGACGGTCTCGGAGCGGGCGAACCAGGCGATCCGCGGCGACACCGCCCGCTCGCGGGGCCGCAGCATCGCGGCGGCCGAGCCGGGACCCCGCACCGCGGGCGCGCCGCGCAGCCGTAGCCCCTCGAGCCCCGCGGCCAGCCGGTCGAGCCCCGCGTCGTCGTCCTGCGGGGAGACGACGAGGTAGAGGCGGCGCAGGTCGCTGCCCTCGACCGCGACCGCGCAGCGTTCCCGCAGCAGCCGGTCGACCTCCACGCCAGTGCGACCGAGCGCCGTCACGTCCAGCACCACCTTGAGCGGGTCGACCAGCGTCGGGCGCAGCCCGAGGTCGCCGGGGCCCACGAGCACCACACCGGGCACGCGCGCGAGCCGCTCACGCAGCCGTCCGGCACCGGCCAGGGCGCGGTCGAGCAGGGCGTGCCCCTCGAGGGCGAGCCGGCGACGGCAGGTGTCGATGGAGGCCAGCAGCGGCAGCAACGGACTGGTGCTCGCGGTCATCCGGACCGCCGTTGCGACCGCCTCGACGTCGAGGCGGTCACCGCGGACCAGCAGCAGGGCGCTCTGGCTGAGGCTGCCGGCCAGCTTGTGCGTCGAGGTGACCACGGCGTCGGCGCCCGCGGCGAGCGCATCGGTGGGCAGCCACGCGTGGAAGGGCAGGTGCGGGCCCCAGGCCTCGTCGACGAACAGCGGTACGCCGGCCGCGTGCGCGACGTCGGCCAGCGCGGAGACGTCGGAGCAGACCCCGGAGTACGCCGGGCTGACGAGCACCACGAGCCTGGCGCGCGGGTGCTCCTCCAGCGTGGCGGCCAGGGCCGCCGGCGAGATCCCCAGGCCGGTGTCCAGCGTGGGGTGCAGGTCCGGTGTGATCCACACGGGACGGGCACCGGTCATAACAAGCGCCATCAATGTCGACACGTGCGCGTCGCGCGCCACGACCACCTCGTCGCCGGGGCGCAGCGTGGCCAGCAGGAAGGCGTGGTTGCCCCCCGACGAGCCGTTGCCGAGGAAGAACGCGCGGTCGGCTCCCCACAGGGCGGCGGCCAGGTCCTCGGCCTCGCGGCGTACCCGGTGCTGCTCGGCGGGGTCGAGCCACACGTCGGCCGTGAGCATCTCCTGCCCGACCAGCCCGCGCAGCACATGGTCGGCGGCGCGCCCGCCACGGTGCGCCGGGCAGTGGAACGACACCGTCGACCGGCGGCGGTAGCGCTCGACGGCCTCGGCGAGCGGTGCGCGGCGCTGGTCGTGGCCCGGCCCGGGTACGCCGGCCGCGGCGGGCGCGGGTGACGACGTACGCAGCGACTGCGGCACACGCGGCGCCGGCACGACGTGCAGTGGCTGCTCGCCGGCGCCGGTCAGGCGGCCGTTCACGCGGCCCCCGCCCGTGTCGAGGAGGGCATCAGCAGGTAGGCCTGCAGCGCGAGGATGGCCACGACGGCCACCCACTTGCCGGTCGGCAGGTCGACGTCGTAGCGCAGCCGGTCGAGCACGAGCAGGCCGACCTGCAGCAGGACGACCCAGCCCATCGTCACCATGGCCAGCTCGGCGTAGCGCAGGCTCGAGGCGTAGACGTAGAACAGCAGCAGGAAGCTCACGATCCCGGCGGCCAGCCAGCGCGGGGAGCCGCTGGTCGACCACTCCTTCGCCGCGATCGCACCGGCGAAGTCGAGCGCGGCCAGCACGACCATGGCGCTGCCTGCGGTGGCGGCCAGCGGCCAGGACTGCGGCGTCCGCACCAGGGGCACGGAGGTGATCAGCTCGGTGGTGGACACGGGTCCCTCCCTCCGCGGCCGGGGGCCGGCCGACGAGGTCAGGAGCGCCGGCGGGCTAGCCCTGATACGCCATCCGGGTGAGCACGACCTTCCCGACGTGCGAGCTGGCCTCGACCAGGCGGTGGGCCTCGGCGGCCTGCTCCATCGGCACGATGCGGTCGACGACGGGGCGCACCTGTCCCGACTCGATGAGCGGCCACACGTGCTCGCGCACCGACGCGACGATGGCGGCCTTCTCCTGCGCCGGCCTGGCGCGCAGCGTCGTGGCGATCACCGCCGCCCGCTTGCGCATCAGCACGCCGAGGTCGAGCTCGGCCTTGGCGCCGCCCTGCAGCCCGATGACGACGAGCCGGCCGTTGGGGGCCAGGGCGTCGATGTTGCGGGCGAGGTACTTCGCGCCCATGTTGTCGAGGATGACGTCGGCCCCACGGCCCTCGGTGGCCTCGTGCAGAGCGGCCACGAAGTCCTCGTCCTTGTAGTTGATAAGGATCTGGGCGCCCAGCTCGCGGCAGCGTCGGAGCTTCTCCTCGGAGCCCGCCGTGACCGCCACCCGGGCACCGACGTTGCGGGCCAGCTGGATCGCCATGGTCCCGATGCCGGAGGAGCCGCCATGGACGAGGAACGTCTCCTCCGGACGCAGGCCCGCGGTCATGAACACGTTCGACCAGACCGTGCACGTCACCTCCGGCAGCGCCGCCGCCTGCACCAGGTCGAGCCCGGCGGGCACCGGGAGCAGCTGCCCCGCCGGCACCGCGACCTTCTCGGCGTAGCCGCCCCCCGAGAGCAGCGCGCACACCTCGTCGCCCACCTGCCAGCCCTGCACCCCCTCGCCGAGCTCGGCGATCCGGCCGGAGACCTCGAGACCGAGGTACGGCGGCGCGCCCGGCGGCGGGTCGTAGTGACCCTCCCGCTGCATGATGTCCGCGCGGTTGACCGCCGAGGCCGCCACGTCGACCAGCACCTCGCCGGGGCCGGGCGTCGGGTCGGGCACCTCCTCCCAGCTCAGCACCTCGGGTCCACCCGGCTGGGGCACGACGATCGCCTTCATGCGACCCACCCTAGGGAGGTGGGCGCCCGCAGCGGCCTGACCCCGCCGAGCGGTCCGCGGGCGGGCTCAGCCGCCGAACGCAGGCGCCCACGACCCGAGGGCGACCGAGACGGCGGTGGCCAGCGCGACGGCGGCGAGGCTGCTGGCCACCAGCCAGCGGTCGGCAGCGCGCACCGGCTGCGGCCGGGCCACCGACCGCTCGCCCGACGTGTCGAAGCCCCGCGCCTCCATCGCCGCCGCGAGCCGCACGCCGCGGCGGATCGCCGCGACCAGCACGGCGAACACCTGCGAGCCGAACAGCCGTAGCCGCCCGACCGGCGAGCGCCCGGCGTCCAGACCTCTCGCCCTGCGGGCCCGGCCGATCATCTGCCAGTCGGCGGCGAGCAGCGGGAGCAGGCGAAGCGCGGCGAGCGCGCCGTAGGCGAACCGGGGGGGAGCGTGCCAGCGCTGCACGAGGGCGTCGGCCATGTCCATCGGGTCGGTCGTCGCGAGCACCACGATGCCGGGCAGGGTGATGGCCAGCAGCCGCAGCCACACGGCGATCGCCGACTCGAGGCCGCGGCTGGTGACGTCGGCGGGTCCGAGGTCGAGCAGGACGCTGCCGCCGTTGACGACGATCATGTTGGTCACCGCGAGGCCGGCGACGCTCAGGACCAGGGGCCAGGTACGTCGCAGCAGGGTCGCGGCGCGCACGCCGGTGAACGGCAGTACGGCCAGCTCGATCGCGAGCAGCAGCGAGGGCGTGACCGGGTCGCCGGTGATCACCAGCCCGGCGAGGACGACGATCGCCGCGGTCAGCTTCGCCACCGGGTTGAGCCGGGCGAACCGCGCGCCGGTGTCCGGGGCCAGCGGCGCCAGGACGCTCACGGGCCGGCGAGGACCAGCTCGCGGTCGGCCAGCGCCGCGACCAGTGCGTCGTCGTGGGTGACCATCACGACCGCCCGGCCCTCGTCACGCAGGTCGGCGAGCAGCTCGACGAGCTCGCGCCAGGTGCGCGCGTCCTGGCCGAAGGTCGGCTCGTCGGTGACGAGCACCCGCGGCGCGGTCGCGATCGCGGTGGCGACGGACAGCCGGCGCTTCTCCCCACCGGAGAGCGTGAAGGGGTTGGCGTCGGCCAGCGGCGCCAGCCGCAGCCGTTCGAGCAGCTCCTCGACACGCGCGGCGACGGCCGGCGCCGCCCCGCCGGCTCGGCGCGGACCGACGGCCAGCTCGGCGCGCACGGTGGCCGTGACGAACTGGTGCTCGGGGTCCTGGAACACCGTCCCGACGGTGCGCACGAGGTCGCGACCGCGCCACCGCCACAGCCGCGGCTCGTCCCGCGGGCCGCCGAGCTGCGCGGTGGCCGACACGGTGCCCGCACCCGGGCGCAGCAGCCCGGCGAGCAGCAGCGCGAGCGTCGACTTGCCGGCCCCGTTGGGGCCGGTCACGGCCAGGGCCTCCCCCCTCGCGACCGAGACGGACGTGGCCGCCGGCGTCTCGCGCACCGCGCCCGGGTAGCGGAACGACGCGGCGTCCGCCGAGACCAGCACCGGTCCGGCAGCCGCGGGGGCGCGTCGGCGTACGACCGGCTCGTGGCCGGGCACCCACACGCCCCGCGCCGCCAACGCCGCGCCGTGCCGGCCGAACACCGACTCGGGCGACCCGTCGGCCAGCAGGCCGCCGCCCGGTTCCAGCACCACGGCGCGCTCGACCAGGTCGAGCACCGACGCGACGCGGTGCTCGACCATGACCAGCGTCGCATCCGAGGCCGCGAGCACGTCGGCGAGCGCCCGGCGCACCAGCGCGGCGCCCGCCGGATCGAGGTTCGCGGTCACCTCGTCGAGCAGGAGCAGCCCCGGTCTGAGGGCGAGGATCCCGGCCAGCGCCAGCCGCTGCTGCTCGCCACCGGAGAGCGCGCTCGTCGCGGCGGCCCGGCCGTGGGGGAAGCCCACCGCGCGCAGCGCCTCGTCGACCCGCGACCAGATCTGGCCGGTCGGCACACCGCGGTTCTCCAGCCCGAACGCGACGTCGTCGCCGGCGCGGGCCATGACCAACGCGGCCTCCGGGTCCTGCAGCACGAGCCCGGCGCGGTGCCGCACCGAGCGGGCCGGCTGCCCGTCGAGCAGCACCGTGCCCTCGTGCTCCCCCGCGTCGGAGGGGTCCAGCAGGCCGGCCAGGGCCGCGAGCAGCGTGGACTTGCCGACGCCGGAGGGCCCGAGCAGCAACACCCGTTCACCCGGCTCCAGGTGCAGGTCGACGCCGCGCAGCGCCCAGGCCCGCCGCCCGGCGTGCCGCCAGCCCCACCCGCGGACGTCGACCTGGACCGGGCGTGGCTCAGACAAGTCGTTGGTCACGCCCCGACGCGAACGGCGCCAGGACGCCGGTGGTGGCCAGGGCGCGGACCAGCAGCCACGAGCCGATGCCGGCGATCACCAGCGAGCTGACGCTCAGCAGGGCGACGTAGCTGACCTGCCAGCCGCCCGACCAGTCGGTGTAGTAGAACGCCAGGTCCAGCAGCGCCGCCGCGATGCCGGCCGCCGCACCCGCGAGCAGAGCCGCGGGCAGCCGCCACGAGCGGTAGAGCAGGAACGCGAAGACCAGCTCCGGCGCCGCCCCCTCGACCAGCCCGTAGAGCACCACCTGCAGTCCCCAGGCGGTGCCGAGCAGCGCCGACACGATCGAGGCGACCAGCTCGGTGTAGAGGGCTGCGCCGGGCTTGCGGATCACCAGCGCGCCGAGCACGCCGGGCAGCAGCCAGACGCCGTACATGAAGCCCTGGGCGGGAGGGAAGCCGGTGAACGCCGGCTGCACCGTGTTCCAGAGCTGGCCCCAGGCCCAGAAGACCACCCCGAAGGCCACCGCGATGGCCGACGCCACGACGACGTCGACGGTGCGCCAGGACGACGGTCGCGGGCCGCCCGCGTGCGCCTGGCTCGGCGACGTGTCGGCTGCTCCGGTGTGCGGTGTTGCCATGTGTCGTGCTCCTGTCCTCGGGCGGGACGGGAGGCCGAGCCTCGCGAGCGCCCCGGCCCCGGGCGCGCCCGACCCGGACGGCCCGTCGACGTGGGTGACGGACCGGCCCGGCGAGCGCACTGGTGACGCGTGGCGGAACCGACTCCCTGCGCTGGCATTACCCAGATCAGGTTCGAGGGTCTGCGGGATGGTCCCGCACTCTCAGCGCTGCAGCGCTCCCCTGTGGTGCTTGCTGGTTGACCTCTGCGACGCTACACCCATGGGACGGCGGTGAGCAGCGTCGGGTTCGTCGCCGTGACCGGGGCGACGGGGGCGGTGGGCGGTCGTGTGGCGCGGCTGCTGGCGGACCGCGGCGTGCGACAACGCCTCGTCGTGCGCGACCCGGCGCGGGCGCCGCAGCTGCCCGGGGCCGAGGCGGTCCGGGCGACGTACGACGACCCCGACGCACTGCGCGCGGCGTTCACCGGCGTGGACGCGGTGTTCCTCGTCTCGGCCGCCGAGCACCCCGAGCGCGTGCGCCAGCACCTCACCGCGGTCGACGCCGTGGCGGACGCGGGCGTCGACCGGGTCGTCTACACCTCGTTCCTCGCCCCCGCGCCCGACGCGACGTTCACCCTGGTGCGCGACCACTGGAAGACCGAGCAGCGGCTGCAGGAGCGAGACCTGGCCTACACCGCTCTGCGCGACAGCATCTACCTCGACTTCATGCCGTTCATGGCGGGCGCCGAGGGCGTGATCCGCGGACCCGCCGGTGACGGCAGGCTGGCTGCGGTGGCCCGCGACGACGTGGCGGAGGTTGCGGCGGAGGTGCTGCTCGGCGAGGGCCACGAGCGGGCGGCGTACGACGTCACAGGCGGAAGCCTGCAGACCTTCGACGAGATCGCGGCGCAGCTCGCGGAGATCACGGGACGGCCGGTCACCTACCGGCGGGAGACGCTCGAGGAGGCCTGGGCGTCGCGCGCGTCCTACGGTGCGCCGGACTGGGAGGTCGAAGGCTGGATCTCCACCTACCTGGCCGTCGGCGCAGGTGAGCTCGCGGTCGTCAGCGACACGGTCGAGCGGCTGACCGGTCACCCGCCGACCACGTTGCCGGAGCTGGTGGAGCGCCGTCCCGACCTGGTCGCCGGGCTGCTGCCCGACCACTAGGACGAGCCCGCGTGCCGCCGCAGGTGAGCTCCGAGCTGCCGACGTCTATGCTTTCCCCCGAGACGGGGGCCCTTGCCACGGCCCGATGGTCAAGCGCGCGCTGGGGATGCAGGAGCCGAGCATGAGGGGCCACCAGGGGGTAGGACGTGTGCGATGAGCGCGTCGTGCACCCCGACCCGTCGCCGTTCACCGGCCCCACCAGCGAGCGCCATGCACATCTGGACCCGGTGCCCGCGTCGGTCTCGCTGGCCCGCGCCTTCGTGCGTGCTGCCGAGCCGGAGCTCACGACCGACGCGCTGGACACGCTGGTCCTGCTCACCAGCGAGCTGGTGACCAACGCCGTCCTGCACGCGCGTACGCCGGTGCGCCTCGACGTGGTGATGGGTGACGAGCAGGTCATGGTCGCGGTCGGTGACCTGGCGCCCGTCGAGCAGTCACTCGAGCCGCGCCACTGGTCCAAGGACCGCCCGGGCGGGCGGGGGCTGGCGCTGGTCGCCGACCTGAGCGACGCATGGGGCACCCGCACCCACTCCGGCGGCAAGGCCGTGTGGTTCGTGCTGCCGGTGACGCAGGTTGTGCAGCTGCAGGTCGGATGATGATCGACGACCAGGGGGCCCCGGCATCGGATGCCGTCCCCTCGCTGCCGCGCCTGCCCACCGGCATCTCCGGCCTGGACCACGTGACCATGGGCGGCTTCCCCCTGGGGCGCGTCGCGGTGCTCGCGGGACCGGCGGGTAGCGCCAAGACCGTCATGGCTGCACACTTCCTGGCGAGCGGCGCGGCCTCGGGCCAGCCCGGGGTGTTCGTCACCCTCGAGGAGTCCGCCGCCGACCTGCGCCTCAACCTGGCGACCCTCGGGTTCGCGATCGACGAGTGGGAGCAGGCCGGCCAGTGGGCCTTCGTCGACGGCTCGCCGCGCTACGACGCCCATCGCGACCTGCAGGAGCCGGTGCACTTCGACACCCTCCTGGCGCAGATCGGGCAGGCCATCGACCGCACCGGGGCGGAGCGGGTGGTGCTGGACTCGTTCGGCGCCGCCCTGGCGTTCACCGGCAGCGACGCCGCCGCCGCACGGGCGCGGCTGCGCGGGCTGCTCTCCGAGCTGCGCCGCCTCGGCATGACGGTGCTGCTGACCGTCGAGACCGACCACACCGGGTCGAGCACGCTGGCCGAGCGCGGCGTCGAGCAGTACATCGGCGACACCGTCGTCCTGCTGCGCAACACCCTCGACGGTGAGTCCCGGCGACGTACCGTCGAGATCCTCAAGGTGCGCGGGGGCGCCCACCGTCGGGGACAGTTCCCGTTCACGGTGCTGCCCGGCCACGGTGTCATGGTGCTGCCGATCTCGGCGCAGGCCCTCGACCAGGGCTCCACCGACACCCGCGTCACCTCGGGCAACGCCGATCTCGACGCGCTGTGCGGCGGCGGCTTCTTCCGCGACTCGATCGTCCTGGCCTCGGGTGCGACGGGCACCGGCAAGACACTGATCGCGACGGAGTTCCTCGCCGGCGGCATCGCGCGGGGCGAGCGGGCGCTGATGCTGGCGTTCGAGGAGAGCCGCAACCAGCTGCACCGCAACGCCCGAGGGTGGGGACACGACCTAGAACAGGCCGAGAAGGACGGCGCCCTGCGCGTGGTCTCGACCTACCCCGAGGTGGCGACGCTCGAGGACCACCTGGTGGAGATCAAGCGGCTCGTCGACGAGTTCGGCCCGAGTCGCATCGTCGTCGACAGCCTCTCGGCGCTCGAACGCGTCGGCACCCACAAGTCGTTCCGCGAGTTCGTCATCGGGCTGACGTCCTTCGTCAAGGCCAGGCAGGTCGTGGGGCTGTTCACCGTGTCGACCGACACGCTGCTCGGCGGCTGGTCCATGAAGCAGAGCCACCTCTCGACGCTGACCGACAGCATCGTGCTGCTGCGCTATGTGGAGGTGTTCGGCACCGTCAAGCGCGGCATGACCGTGCTGAAGATGCGCGGCTCCGCCCACGACCACGACATCCGCGAGTTCACCATCGACGGCCACGGCCTGCACATCGGCGAGCCGTTCCGCACGGTCACCGGCATCCTGTCGGGCGACATCGTCAACCTGGCCTCGCTCGGCGACGCCGACGACGACGTACCCGCGCCCTTCCTTTCCTGACCTCCCCGCCCACGGTCCGGGCGGTCAGAGGGGCGGTACGGCCAGGGACACGGCGTAGTCGCCGGCGGCGTCGGTCCACCAGGCGGCCAGCCGCAGCCCGGCGTCGGCGTACTCCTGGGCGAGGCGATCGCGGGTGAACTTGGCCGAGACCTCCGTGCGCAGCGTCTCGCCCGCGGCGAAGTGGACGTCGAACTCGAGCGCCTTGAGGTGCACGGTCTGGTCGCGGCGCGACTGGAGGTGCATCTCGATCCAGGCGCGCTCGGCGTCCCAGCGGGCCACGTGGCGGAAGGACTCGAGGTCGAAGTCGGCGCCCAGCTCGCGGTTGAGGACGGCCAGGACGTTGAGGTTGAACGCCGCCGTCACACCGGCCGCGTCGTCGTAGGCGCGCACCAGCCGCTGAGGGTCCTTGACCAGGTCGGTGCCGAGCAGGAACGCGTCGCCCGGGCGCAGCGACCCGGCGATGCGGTGCAGGTAGTCGGCGCGCGGGCCGGGTTCGAAGTTGCCGATCGTGCCGCCCAGGAAGGCGACAAGCCGCGAGGGGCCGGTCGGCAGCACGTCGAGATGCTCGACGAAGTCGGCGACGACCCCGTGCACCTCGAGCCGGGGGTACTCCTCCGCGACCGCCTCGGCGGCCGAGATCAGCGCGCTGTCGCTGACGTCGACGGGTACGTAGCGCTCCAGGGTGCCTTCGACCGAGAGCGCGTCGAGCAGTACCCGGGTCTTCTCCGCCGAGCCGGAGCCGAGCTCGACTAGGGTCCGGGCCCGGGTCGCGGCGGCGATGTCGCCACCGTGTGCGCGGAGCACCTCGCGCTCGCGTCGCGTGGGGTAGTACTCCTCGAGCCGGGTGATCTCCTCGAACAGCTCGCTGCCGACGGTGTCGTAGAACCACTTGGGTGGCAACGTCTTCTGCTCGGCCGTCAGGCCCGCCCGCACGTCGGCCGCGAGGGCCTCGCCGCTGACCGCGTCGGTGTGGTGCCGCTCGATGTGCACGCGGCCGCTGGGGCTCTGGATGCTCACGTGATGCCTCCGGTCTGCGGGGTCCGCGCCGCCGTCGCTACGGTCGGCCGCGGTGGCACGGGCAGCGGGGCCACGGTGTGCGCATCGGCGGTGACGACGACGAGTGAGGCGTCGGGGACGCGCTCCCAGCCGGGCCCGTCGTCCACCGGCTCGGAGGCGACGAGCACGCCGTCGGCCTCGCGGCGGGTCACGAGCGTGTCGCCGTACGTCGTCGCGGCGACCGCGGTGCCGTCGGTGAGCAGCAGGTTCATCCGGCCCGAGGTGATCGCCGCGACCTCGGCGACGACGGACGCGAGCGCGTCACCCAGCGTCGCCCCCTGCTCGAGCCGGTGGCGGGTCAGGGCCCACAGCAGCGCGGCGTCGGACGGCGTCTCGACCGCGGCTGCTGCGGCAGGCGGCAGGAGGGTCCGCAACGCGACCGCGTGCACGGCGAAGTCGTCGAGCTTGCCGTTGTGACTGAACAGCCAGGGCCCGGCCGTGAACGGCGCCGCACCCGCCTCGTCGACCGGGAACGGTGCGGTCGCCGACCGCACGGCGGCCAGCACGCATCCCGAGGAGATGAGGGGAGCCATCGACGCGAACGAGAGGTCGGTCCAGATCGGCTGGCCGCGTCGCAGCCTGGCCGGCTCGCGGCGCACGGAGGGCGCGTACCAGCCCACCCCGAAGCCGTCGGCGTTGATGCTGCCGTGCCGCTGCTCGCGGGGTGCGTAGGACTGGCGCAGCAGGGAGTGCGGCGGGTCGAGCACGACCGCGGCCAGGGTGCGGGGCGCGCCGAGCCAGGCGAGGTGACGGCACATGGCTCAGCGCCCCTCGCCCGGCGCGGCGTCGCGGGCGCAGCGGAAACCGGCGAAGATCTGTCGCCGGACCGGGTGGTCCCAGTTGCGGAACGTCGTGCGCACCGCCGTGTGGTCGCTCGCCCAGGAGCCGCCGCGCAGCATGCGGTAGTCGCCGCCGAAGAAGACCTCGGAGTACTCCTTGTAGGGGAACGAGCGGAAGCCCGGGTAGCCCTCGAACCCGCTCGAGGTCCACTCCCACACGTCGCCGACCAGCTGGTGCACGCCGTAGGCGCTCACCCCCGCCGGGTAGGCGCCGACCTCGGCGGGCTGGTGATGACGCTGGCCGAGGTTGGCGTGCTCGCTCGTCGGGTCGGCGTCGCCCCACGGGTAGCGGCGCTTGGTCCGCGTGACGGGGTCCCACGACGCCGCCTTCTCCCATTCCGCCTCCGTCGGCAGCCGCTTGCCGGCCCAGCGGGCGTAGGCGTCGGCCTCGTGGTAGCAGACGTGCTGCACCGGCTGGTCCAGCGGCAGTGGCTCGACCCGGCCGAACCGGCGGCGTAACGGCTCGCCGCCCTCACGCAGCCAGAACGCCGGACGCCGTTTCCCTGACGCGGTGCGCCACTCCCAGCCGGCGTGGCTCCACCACCGCGGCTGGTCGTAGCCACCGGACTCCACGAACGACAGGTACGCGCGGTTGGTGACCGGCGCCGAGTCGAGGTGGAACGCCGGCACGAACACCTCGTGCGCGGGGCGCTCGTTGTCGTAGGCCCACCCGTCGTCGGAGGTGCCCATCGTGAAGGGTCCACCCGGGACCAGCACCTCGTGAGGCAAGGGCGGCGCGGGCGCGGCGGGAGGGGGTACGTCGCCGAGCACTGTGGCGCCGCGGCGCAGCTGGTGTGTCGCGAGCATCGTCTCGTCGTGCTGGTGCTCGTGCTGCACGACCATCGCGTAGACGAACCCCTTGTCAAGCAAGGGATTCGCCGGATCGAGCGGCATCGTGTCGAGGGCGTCGAGGACCTTGCTTCGCACCTGACCGAGGTAGGACATCGCCTGGGACGGAGGCAGCAAGGGCAGCGTCGGGCGCTCGGAGCGTGGATGCTCGAACGCGTCGTAGATGTCGTCGAGCTCGGGCCGCATCGCCTCGAGGCCCGCGGCGGCCCGCAGCAGCCACAGCTCCTCGTAGTTGCCGACATGTGCGAGGTCCCAGACCAGCGGCGACATCAGGCGCGAGTGCTGCGCGAGCAGCTCGTCGACATCGAGGACGTCGACGGTCAGGCCGTGGCTACGGTCCCTCACCCGTTCGAGCTCGCGGGCGAACACCGCCTTGAGTGCATCGTCACCGGACTGCGAGGTGTCGAGCAGCGTCATGCGTCCTCCTCCCGGGTCCGGTGACCCGGTCCGGGGTCGTGCCCGGCGTCGTCGTCGGCGTGCGAGCGCCAGTCGTCGAGCAGCTCGTCGGCGGGGGTGCGGCGCGCGTCGACGTAGCGCTCTGCGTAGGCCTCGACCGTGTCGCACAGCACCCGGTCGGCGCCCACCCGCGGAAGTGCCTCGGTGGCCGCTCGGAAGCAGGTCACGGCCGCGGCGTGCACGGTGTCGTCACGCAACGCCTCGCGGCCGGCGCCGACGTGTCGGTCCGGTGCCGTCGCGAGGGGCTCGAGAGCGGCGCGTGCGGCATCAGCGGCCCGCGGGTCGTCGACGAGAGCGGTGGTCACGGCCCCGGCGACCGGCCACAGCCGGTCGGGCAGTGCGTCGATCATCCGCAGCTCGAGCCAGGCGTGCGGGCGCACCGGCGGGAACAGCGTCGAGAGGTGGTAGGCCACGTCGTCGTACGTCGGTGGTGGTGCCGTGGTCTCGCCACGCACCCACCCGCGCAGGGTCATGCCCGGGTCGACCTGCCAGCTGTCGCCGGTCGTGCGCCGCAGCATGACCCGGGCGTCCAGGGCGTAGCGGGCCCACTGCTCGGCGGGGTCGACCTCCTCGCCCGACTGCCCTGCCGGGAGCACCGGACGGGTACGGGTCGGATCGAGCTGCGCCCAGATCTGCTGGCGCGTGCTGGCCCAGCCGGTGGGCCGGCCCCCGCGCAACGGGGAGTGGGCGAAGGACGCGACGAGGACGGGGGCGAGCGCGTGCACGAGTGACCACCGACGGCGTACGTCGCGCTCGTCGGCGCCGGCCTGCAGGCACACCTGCACGGCGGCGGTGGTGCTCATCATCTGGCGGCCGGCGGGCCCGCCGTGCCGGTCGAAGTACCGCTCCATCGCGGTGTAGCGCGGTGTCCGCAGCACCCGCTCGGGCCGGCGCTGCGGGTGGACGCCGACGCCTACGCGCCGCAGCCCGCGGTCGGCGAGGAGCTTGTCGATGCGGGCGAGGTCGGTGGTCAGCAGGTCCTGCGCGTGCGGGAAGTCGTCACCGCACCGGGTGCTGAGCTCGAGCTGGCCGCCGGGTTCGAAGCTCAGGAGGCTGCCGCCCGGCAACGGCGCGGCCTCCTCGGCCAGCCTCAGCAGGTCGGGGAAGCGCGTGCCGCCGGCTCGCGGCTCGAGGAACCACTCGGACTCGAGGCCGACGCGCCCGGGCGGGCCGGTCTTGAAGCAGGTGCGGGTGACGAAGCCGATCACGTCGTGCTCGGTGCGCACGGTCGCGCGGGCGTCCGGATCGGCGTCCCAGTGCAGGATCTCGGGCAGGGGCGCAGCGGTCGCCGTGCCGTTGTGCTGCTGATGCATGGCCCTGCCCCTTCTCCGGCTTGCTGCGAGGCGATCGCACCGTTCGCCCTCGACCGTAGCCGGGTCGGCGACGGTCCGTCGTCCCCCGGCGGGGTTACCCGCAGACGTGCGACGCCGGGGCAGTGGCCGCGGGGCCGCGCGCCACGCGCCAGGCGAGCTCGAAGCGCGACGCGTGGTCCTCGGTGAGCCGCCCGCCGGCGAGCGCGTCGAGCGCGGGCAGCTGCGAGGCGTACGCCGCCACGGCGGCCCGCTTGCGCGCGGTCGCCGCCTCTGTCAGCGCCCGCGGGACGGCGGTCAGCGTGGCGAGGTCCACTCCCGCCCCGGCGAGCTCGCCCGCGAGCCACTGACCGGGGTCGAGCAGCGGCTCCGGCCGGCGCCCGTCGACCCAGGAGGGCCAGCCGAAGGACAGCGCGTAGGGCAGGTCGGCGTACAGCAGCACGTCCGCGGCGGCGTCGGCCGCCGCGAGCGCCGCCTCGCGTGTCGCGACGTGGTCCGGGTGGCTGCCGATCGCGGCCGGGACGTGCACCTCGGTGGCACCCGCGAGCAGCGGCCGGAGCCGGGCGACCAGCTCGCCGTGGGCCACCGGACCCGAGCGGTACTGCCCGTCCAGCAGGCCCAGCCGCTCGGTGGTGGTGCCCAGCACCGCGAGCGCGCAGTCGTCCTCGGCGAGCCGCTCGTGCATGCGCCGCACCGGGTCGGTCGCGCCGGTCAGCAGGTCCCACATCGGCGCGGTCGTCCCCGCCGGTGGGACGCCGCAGAACACGGTGATCACGTGGCCCGTCACCTCGGCGAGCAGGCCGCCGCACGAGAGGACCGCGTCGTCGAGGTGCGGCGAGACGATCACGGCGCGCGGGGCACCGCCGGAGCCGGTCACGGTGCGCCTCAGCCCGTCGCGAGCCGGTGCATCGGCTCGTCAGGGGGCACCAGGCCGGCCGGCTCGGCCAGCGTGACCTGCCCGGCCGTGAACTGGGCGCGCAGCCGGTCCCGTGCCGCGGTGTCCGCACCGGCGCCGGCGAGTGCCATCAGGGCACAGCCGACCAGCGGCGGGTGCGGCGCGCGCACCACCCGGACGTGCGCGGCCGCGGCGCGGATGCCCGCGTCGACGCGCTCGTCGAGCCGGGCCGATCCGGCCCGCAGGATGCCCCCACCGAGCACGACGTCGACCTGCGCGCCGGCCAGGTCGAGTCGCTCCAGCGCCGCCACGGCGAAGGACGTCACCTCCTGGGCCAACCGGTCGGTGAGCCCGCACGACGCGCTGTCACCGTCGGCCGCCGCGGCCAGCACGAGCGGCGTCAGCTCGGTCAGCCGCCAGCCCGAGAGCCGATGGCCGTGGAAGGCGATGGCCACCTCCGCGGCGCTCGCCAAGCCGAAGTGGCGGGGGACCAGCCGGCTGAGCACGGTGGGCTCGCCACGGCCGTCGTCGGCGCGGACCGCGGCACCGAGCGCGCCCAGGCCCATGTCGTGGCCGCCGCCCCAGTCGCCGGTCACCGACCCCAGCGCCAGGAAACGGGCGACGCGGCCGTCGGGGGCGACCCCGACGCAGTTGATGCCGGCGCCGCAGACCACCGCGACGCCGTACGCCGAGTCGGTGCCGGTGTGCAGCACGGCGAAGGTGTCGTTACGCACCACGGCCTGCCTCGCCCAGACCCGCTCCTCGACCGCCGCCTGGAGCGCCGCCTCCTCCTCCGGCAGGTCGGCCCCGGCGAGCGTCAGCGCGCCGTACGTCGCGGGCTCCTCCAGCCCGGCCACCGCGGCCGCCTGCCGGTAGAGCGCGTCGATGCGCGCCAACGCGCCATCCAGACCGACGTGGTGCGGTGAGCTGCCCGGTCCGCGCACGGCCGCGAGCACCGTGCCGTCGAGACCGACCAGCGCGAGGTCGGTCTTGGAGTTGCCCCCGTCGACGGCGAGCACGGCCTCGGTCACGGCGCGTCCACGGTGATGTCGAGCAGGTCCGGCAGCGCCCGGGCCATGTCCCACTGGCCGACGAGCGGGTGGGCGAGCAGCGCGCGCCGTACGTCGGTCGCGGCCCGGGTCCTCGCGGCGCGCCCCGCGAGACGCTCGTACGCCGCGACGTGCTGCACCAGACCGAGCAAGGCAGGCTCCAGCGGTGCCTGCGGCAGCGGGTGAGCGCCGTCGCGGTCGATGCGCGCGGGCAGCTCCACGACGTCGTCGTCCCGCAGCCCCGGGAGGGCGCCGTCGTTGCGCACCTCCACGACCTGTACGTCGCCGGTGCCCGCCGCCAGCGAGGCCAGCAGCGCGACCGCGGCCTCGCTGTAGAAGGCACCGCCCCGCTGCTCGAGCAGCGGGGGCTTGGTGACCAGCGCAGGGTCGCGGTAGGCCTCGAGCAGCTGGGACTCGATGCGGGCGACCGCCGCCGCGCGCGGCTCGGCACCGGCGAGCTGGTCGCGCAGGACCTGGTCGTGCGCGTAGAAGTAACGAAGGTAGTAGGACGGCAGCGTGCCCAGCTCCTGCAGCAGCTCCTGCGGCAGGTCGAGCAGCTCCGCCAGCTCGCGGCCGTGGCGGGCCAGCAGCTCCGGCAGCGCGTCGGCGCCGTCGACGTACACGGCGCGCACCCAGGTGAGGTGGTTGAGCCCTACCTGGTCGACCTGCACCTGCGACGGCTCGACGTCGAGCAGTGCCGCGCAGCGCCGCTGCAAGCCGATCGCGACGTTGCAGAGCCCGATCGCCCGGTGTCCGGCGTCGAGCAAGGCCCGCGTGACGATGCCGACAGGGTTGGTGAAGTCGATCAGCCAGGCGCCGGGTTGCGCCCGCTCGGCCACCTGTTCGGCGATGTCCAGCACCACCGGCACGGTGCGCATCGCCTTGGCGAAGCCGCCTGCACCGGTGGTCTCCTGCCCGATGCAGCCGCAGGCCAGCGGTGCCGTCTCGTCGTGCAGCCGGGTTGCCTGGCCACCGACCCGCAGCTGCAGCAGGACCGCGTCGGCGCCCTCCACCGCCTCCTCGAGCGAGCCGGTGACGCGCAGGTCGCCGGGCCAGTCCTGCGCATCGAGCATCCGCTCGGCCAGCCCGCCCACGACCGTGCGCCGGTCGGCGTCCACGTCCATCAGCACGAGCTCGGTCAGCGGCAGCCGCTGGCACTCCGCGGCGAGCCCGGACACCAGCTCGGGGGTGTAGGTCGACCCGCCGCCGACGACCGCGACCTTCATCCCTTGACCCCCGTCAGCGTCACGCCCTCCACGAACGCCTTCTGGGCGGCGAAGAACAGCAGCACGACGGGCAGCATGAACAGCACGGTCGCAGCCATCGTGAGGTTCCACTGCACGTGGTAGAGCGAACGGAAGTTGGCCAGCGCGACGGACAGCGTCCAGCTGTGGCTGTTCTCGCCGACGTACAGCAACGGGCCGAAGAAGTCGTTCCAGGCGTAGAGAAAGCTGAACAGCGCGACCGCGGCGATGGCGGGTCGCGCGAGCGGTATGACCACGGACAGCAGGATGCGCCACTCGCCCGCACCGTCGACGCGTGCGGAGTCGCTGTACTCCTGCGGGATGGTCAGGAAGAACTGGCGCAGCAGGAAGATGCTGAAGGCGTCGCCGAAGAAGTTCGGCACGATCAGCGGTGCCAGGTGGCCGACCCAGTGCAGCTTGGCGAACATCACGTACTGCGGTACGACGGTCACCTGGGCCGGCAGCATCATCGCGGCGAGCACGACGATGAGGGCGAGCTGGCGGCCTCGCCAGCGCAGCCGGGCCAGGGCGTAGGCCACGGGGATGCTCGAGAGCAGGACGCCGAGGGTGCTCAGCACGGCGTAGGTCATCGTGTTGCCGGCGTAGCGCAGCAGGTCGGTCCGCACGAACACGTCGTGGAAGTTGCTCCAGCGCAACGGGCTGGGCCACAGCCGCGGGGACAGTGCCTGCGCGTCGGTCATCAGAGCCGTGAGCACGATGAAGACGAAGGGCGTCAGGAACATCAAAGCCAGCACGAGGGTGATGCTGTGCCGGGCGACGGCGCCCAGCAGGCGGGCGCGCCAGGGTGGCGGCGCCGTGGCGGTGCGCGGCTCGACCCGGGGCAGGGTGGTAGCGGTCACTGCAGCCCCTCCCCTCCGTGCACCCAGTGCCGTGCGGTGCGCAGCAGCACCGCGGTGACGCTCAGCGCGATGGCGAACAGCGCGACGGCCATGGCGGCCGCGTAGCCCATGTGGAAGTACTGGAAGCCCTGCTGGTAGAGCCAGACCGGGTAGAACAGGGTCGAGCCCTCCGGGTAGCCGAGACTGCTGCCCGACCCGGCGCCCGCATCGCCGCCGCCGGCCACCGTCCCGGCGACGTACCCCTGGGTGAAGTACTGCAGGCCGTCGATGACGCCGGTGACGACGGCGAACAAGATGACCGGGCTGATCGCCGGCAGCGTCACGTGCACCAGCCGCTGCCACGCGTTTGCGCCGTCGAGCTCGGCCGCCTCGTAGAGCTGTCGCGGGACGTCCAGCAGGCTGGCCAGGAAGATAATCATGATTGCTCCGACGCCCCACATGCCGAGCAACGTCAGGGACGGCTTGGCCAGGTGCGGGTCGTCGAACCACAGCGGCTGGGGCAGGTGCAGCACGCCGAGGATGCGGTCGAGCGGACCGGTGCGCGGGTTGAACAGGTAGAGGAAGCCCAGCGTGGCGGCGACCGGCGGTGCGAGCGCCGGGAGGTAGAAGATGGTCCTCAGCACGTTCGCTCCGCGCCGTGCCTTGCTGACGGTCAACGCGACACAGAACGCGAAGACCACCGTGGCGGGGACGGCCACCAGGATCATCCACAGCGAGTTGCGGACACCGGGCCAGAAGTTCGGATCGCGGGCCATGAAGCGGTAGTTGGCGAAGCCGACCCACCGCGGCGATGACAGAAGGTCGTAGTGGGTCAGCGACAGGTAGGCCGTCGTGATCAGCGGGTAGGCGAAGAACACCGAGAACCCCACGACCCACGGGCTCATGAAGGCGAGCACGGTCAGGCGGCGGCGCCGGTCGGCCTGCCGCCTCGTGCGCCGTACGTCGTTCGCGCGTGGGCGCGGTGCCCCCGGCGCGGCCCGCGCGGTGGTGGCCGGCGCCGTCACGGGGCGCCGCCGTCGGACTGGGCGAGCTGGTCGTCGATCTGCTTGTCGACCTTGGCCAGCTCCCGGGCCAGGTCACCGCCCTGTCCCGCCTGGTACTTGTCGACGTACGCCGTGAGCAGGTCCTGGTCCGCGCTGCCCGATGCCGTCACGGGTGTGCTGGTCGTGTGCGGGTTCCGGTAGATGTCGAGGAACTTGGCGAACTGCGCGTCGGGGGTCAGGTCACCGGACTGCAACGCGTCGACGGTGGTGGGCACGTTGCGCAGACCGTTGGACAGCAGCACCTGCGCACCGGTGTCGGTGGCCAGGAACTTGACCAGCTCCCACGCCGCCTCGCGGTTGCGACCGGTGCTCGTCTTGGGGATGCCGATGAGGTTGCCGGTCACGTAGCCGGCGCCGTACAGGTCCGGCTGGCTGTCGTCGACGGGGAACGGGGCCGTGTCGTAGTGCAGCTCGGGGTGCTCGCTGTGGATGAAGGCCGTGCGGTACTCCCCATCGATGTTCATGGCCAGCCTGCCGGTCTCGAACAGGTTCGACGCGCTGAACTCCGAGGACCCGGTGCTGGCGGTGAAGCGCTTGAGCTTGTCGTAGCCGATCGTGTCGACGAACTTCTTCTGCCACTGGAGCATCGCCTGCCAGTGCGGGTCCTTGGCGAGACCGGACCGGCCGTCCTTGTCGAGCCAGGTTGCGCCCCACGCCGGGGCGACGTGCGCCGGTGCCATCTCGTAGAAGCCCCACTGGGGCACGAACCCCGCGACCTTGATCGATCCGTCGTTGTTGTAGGTCGTGAGCTTGACCGCCATGTCCATCAGCTCGCTGGCCGTCCGGGGTGGCTCGGAGTAGCCCGCGGCCTTGAGCAGGTCGGTGTTGTAGTAGAGGCCGTAGACGTCCGCAAGCGCCGGCAGCGCGCAGCGCTTGGCCTGGTACGACGTGTAGCCCTGCGACGGCTCCGGGAACGCGTTGACGTCGACCTTGTCGCGCTTGATGTAGGGACCGAGGTCGATCCAGGCACCGCTCGAGCAGTAGCTGCCGAGGCGGTCCGCCGAGAACGACAGGGCTGCGTCCGGTGCGTTGCCACCGCGGATGGCTTTGACGATCTTGTCGTCGTCCTGGCCACCGATGCTCTTCACGGTGATCCACGGCTTGGCGCTGTGGAACCGGTCGACCGCCTGACCGATGATGGCGAGCTCGCGGTCGGTGAACCCGCTCCACAGCGTGATGGTCACGGGCCTGTGGTCGGTCGGGGCCGGGCTGGCGGCGTTCCCTCCTGAGCCGCCACCGCCGCACGCCGCGAGGCTCAGGACCGTCGTGGCGGTGAGGATCGCGCGTCGGATGGTCACTGTGCCTCCTGGAGAGCGGCGAGGTGCGGGCCGGTGATCCGAGTGCCGGTGTGGTGGGCGCGCTCGGTCGCCGACGTGGTGCCGGCGTGGCCGGTGGCATCGCCGAAGACCTGGTCGTGGGCCGCCAGCAGGCTGGCGGCCAGGGCGCCGCGCAGGACGGCGTCGTCGCTCAACGCGCTGGTCACCACGCGAGGGGTTGCCGGTGCCCGCTCCTCGAGCACGTCGGCCACCGGGTCGACGAGCAGGTCGCCCGCGCCGGAGCCCAGGCCGCCGCCGAGCACGACGAGTCCGGGGTCCAGCACCGCGGTGACGGCGGCCACGCCCAGTCCGAGCAGCTCGCCCTCTCGGCGTAGGACGGCACGTGCCCTCTGGTCGCCCTCGCGGGCCATCGCGACGACCTGCTCGGCGCGGGTGACCGGCAGGCCACGTTGCTTGGCGGCGCGCACGAACGCTGCGGCGTTGACGGCCTCCTCGAACGTCGCGCGGCCCCGGCGGCCCGCGGCTGCTTCGAGGGGGAACGGGAGGTAGCCGATCTCGCCGGCCGTGCCGGTGACCCCGCGACGCAGCCGACCGCCGAGCACCAGCGCCATGCCGACACCGGTCCCCACGGACACGAAGACGAAGTCGTCGCTCTCGGTGCCGTGGCCGTTGGCCAGCTCCGCCAGCGCCGCGAGGTTCACGTCGTTCTCCACGGCCAGCGGCGCGCCACCGAGCTCGTCGCGCAGCAGATCGAGGATGCCGGGTCGCTGCAGCCCCGGGATGTTGGGTGCGAGCGCGAGGTGGTCGCCGTCGGCCTGCATGACCCCGGGGGAGCCGAGGGTGACGGCGGTGAGGTCACCCAACCCGATGCCCGCCTGGCGTACCAGCTCACGAACGAGGCCACCGAGCTGGCCGGGCAGCGCCGAGGCGCTGCGGGGGCCGGTGCGCTCGTTGCGCCGGGCCAGCGTCCGCCCCGCGATGTCGGCGAGGACCACCCGCACCCAGCGGCGCCCGACGTCGATCGCCAGCACGTGCCCGCTGCGCGGGTCGAGGTCGTAGAGCAGCGCCGTCGCGCCGCGCCCGCCGCTGGTGCGGCCGACCTCGCGCAGCAGCCCGGCCTCCTCGAGCCGGACCAGGGCGAGGGAGATCGTCGGCTTGGACAGGCCGGTCTCGCGGGACAGCTGTGCCCGGGAGATGGCCCCCGCGCGCAGCACCGCTTCGAGCACCCGTCGCTCGTTGAGACCACGCAGGTGGGTCGGGCGTCCGACGGGCTCGGTCACGCGGCGTCTCAATCAGTTAGGTAGTCTTACGAACGGATCGTAGGAAGACGGCGCCGCTCCGTCAAGGGCTGGTGCCCCCGGGATCCGGGCCTAGGTGTTGTGCCCACGGACCTTGTTGACGGTCTGGTGTTGACGTGAGGGAGGACCTCCGGGCGAAGTGATGGGTGTCGATGCCTGTCGCTCCGGGCCGGAGGTCCTCGTGGTCAACGCTAAGCCGCGGTTGTCGCCGTGGTCACGTCTGCAGTTGGTGGAACGTGTTCTGGCTGGTCGCCCGGCTGCTCATGTGGCCGCGGAGATGGGGGTCTCCCGGGCCACCGCCTACAAGTGGCTGGCCCGCTATCGGGCCGAGGGCAGTGCGGGGCTGCTGGACCGCTCGTCGCGGCCGCGGACCTGCCCGTCTCGCACCGATCCGGCCACCGAGGCGGCGATCCTGGCGTTGCGCCGGGACCGCCGGCTGGGTCCGGCTCGGATCGCCGGGATCCTGGGGTTGAACGCCTCGACGGTGCACCGGGTGCTGG
>JAVEDI010000011.1 GCA_030841035.1 Actinomycetota bacterium | reverse complement strand
TGCTCGCGTCCTACCCGGACCGGTCGCTCGAGGCCGCCGCGCTGGAGGTGCTGCCGAGGCTGCGCGGCGCCTTCTCGCTGGTCTGGATGGACGAGGGCACCCTGTACGCCGCCCGCGACCCGCAGGGTGTCCGGCCGCTGGTGCTCGGCCGGCTGGAGCGCGGCTGGGTCGTGGCCAGCGAGACCGCGGCGCTGGACATCGTCGGCGCCAGCGTGGTGCGCGAGATCGAGCCCGGTGAGCTGATCGCCATCGACGAGCACGGGCTGCGGACCCGTCAGTTCGCCGAGCCGGCCCCCAAGGGCTGCCTGTTCGAGTACGTCTACCTGGCTCGCCCCGACACCAAGATCGCCGGCCGTTCGGTGCACGCCACCCGGGTCGAGGTGGGCCGCCGGCTGGCGATCGAGGCCCCCGCCGAGGCAGACCTCGTCATCCCGGTGCCCGAGTCCGGCACACCGGCCGCCGTCGGCTACTCGCAGGGCAGCGGCATCCCCTACGGCCTGGGCCTGGTGAAGAACTCCTACGTCGGGCGCACCTTCATCCAGCCGTCCCAGACCATCCGGCAGCTGGGCATCCGGCTCAAGCTGAACCCGCTGCGCGAGGTCATCGCCGGCCAGCGGCTGGTCGTCGTGGACGACTCCATCGTGCGGGGCAACACCCAGCGCGCACTGGTGCGCATGCTGCGCGAGGCCGGCGCCGCCGAGGTGCACGTGCGCATCTCGTCGCCGCCCGTGAAGTGGCCGTGCTTCTACGGCATCGACTTCGCCACCCCCGCCGAGCTGATCGCCAACGGGCTGGCTGTCGAGGAGATCCGCGCGTCGATCGATGCCGACTCGCTGGCCTACATCTCGCTCGAGGGACTGGTCGAGGCCACCGAGCAGCCGATGGACCGGCTCTGCCGGGCGTGCTTCGACGGGGTCTACCCCATCGAGCTGCCCGAGCCGGAGCTGCTCGGCAAGCACCTGCTCGAGGTGGAGACGGTGCCGCCGTCGAGCATCGTGCACGGCTCCGGTCCGGGCGCCGGCGACGCCCTCCAGCGCCCCTGACCGCCCCCGATAGGCTGGCCGGCGTGACCGAGCAGCCCGCGACCTACGCCGCGGCAGGCGTCGACATCGAGGCCGGTGACCGCGCGGTCGAGCTGATGAAGGCCTGGGTGGCCAAGGCGTCGCGGCCCGAGGTCGTCGGGGGGATCGGCGGGTTCGCGGGGCTCTTCGACGCCAGCGCGCTCGCGTCCTACACCCGGCCGCTGCTGGCCACCTCCACCGACGGGGTCGGTACCAAGGTCGCCGTCGCGGCCGCGATGGACCGGCACGACACCATCGGCCACGACCTGGTCGGCATGGTCGTCGACGACCTGGTCGTGTGCGGGGCCGAGCCGCTGTTCATGACCGACTACATCGCCTGCGGCAAGGTCGTGCCGGAGCGGATCGCGGCGATCGTCAAGGGCATCGCGGAGGGCTGCGTGCTCGCCGGCTGCGCGCTGATCGGTGGCGAGACCGCCGAGCACCCCGGCCTGCTCGAGCCCGACGAGTACGACGTCGCGGGCGCGGGCACCGGCGTGGTGGAGGCCGAGCGGCTGCTGGGTGCCGAGCGGGTCCAGGACGGTGACGTGCTGGTCGCGATGGGGGCCAGCGGGCTGCACTCCAACGGCTACTCGCTGGTCCGCCACGTGCTGCTGCAGCGGGCCGGCTGGGCCCTCGACCGTGAGGTCGACGAGCTCGGCCGGTCGCTGGGTGACGAGCTGCTCGAGCCGACCCGCATCTACGCCCGCGACTGCCTGGCGCTGACGGCTGCCGTCGAGGTCCATGCGTTCAGCCACGTCACGGGCGGCGGGCTCGCGGCCAACCTGGCCCGGGTGCTGCCCCGGCACCTGGGGGCCACCGTCGAGCGGGCCAGCTGGTCGCCGGCACCGGTGTTCGGCCTGGTCCGCGAGGTGGGCGGCGTCGCGCGCGCGGACCTGGAGCGCACCCTGAACATGGGGGTCGGCATGGTCGCGGTCGTCGCGGCCGGTGATGCCGACCGGGCGCGCCGGCTGCTCGCCGATCGGGGGGTGCCGGCCTGGGTCGCGGGCACGGTGGCGCTCGGATCAGCCGAGGTCACGCTGGTCGGCGACTACGCCTAGCCCGACGCCGAGCCGGGCGCCCGCAGCTAGCGGCGCTCCGCGGCCCAGTCGTCGTCGTCGTTCTCCTCGACGTCGGAGACGTCGCTGCGGGCGCCCCCGTTGGCCGCACCCGAACCCGACAGCTCACGCTGCAGGGCATCGAGGTCGGTCCCGTGCGAGCTGTACTTGAGCTCTCGGGCAACCTTGGTCTGCTTGGCCTTGGCCCGGCCGCGCCCCATGGCTCGACCCCCTCATACGTAAACGGGGCGACCAGCACTGTGGCGGCCCCGGATCTGTGTCATCTCCGTAGAGACAACCGTACCTTGCCATCTCGTGTTCCGGCATCCCGGATCACCGGCATCCCGCATCAGCCGGGTCGGCGGCGACCGGCGCCCTGCGCCATCCGGCTCTCGGCGAGCCGGTCGGCGGCCACGGCCGGCGGCACGCCTTCCTCCTCGGCCAGCGCGAAGACCCGTCGGGTGGTGTCGAAGATGGCTCCCGCCTTGGCCTTGGCCCGCTCGAAGGAGAAGCCGTGCAGCTCGTCGGCGACCTGGATCACGCCACCGGAGTTGACCACGTAGTCGGGGGCGTAGAGGACCCCCCGGTCGGCCAGCTGCTTCTCGATGCCGGGGTGCGCGAGCTGGTTGTTCGCCGCCCCGCAGACCACGCGGGCGCGCAGCACCTCGACCACGACATCGTCGAGGGCGCCGCCGAGTGCGCACGGTGCGTAGATGTCCAGGTCGGCCCGCACCAGCGCGTCGGCGTCGGCGAGGACCTCGACCTCGGGGTGGGCGCGGCGTACCCGGTCCACCGCCGGTGCGGAGACGTCGGTGACGACCGCCGTCGCGCCGTCCTCCAGGAGCAGGTCGACCAGGTGTACGCCGACCTTGCCCACCCCCGCGATACCCACGGTGCGGCCCGCCAGCGAGGGGGACCCCCACAGGTGCTGCGCGCTGGCCCGCATGCCCTGGTAGACGCCGTACGCCGTGAGGACCGAGGAGTCACCGGCGCCGCCGTACGCTTCGGAACGCCCGGTCGCGAAGCGGGTCTGCGTCGCCACCACGTCCATGTCCGCGACATAGGTGCCGACGTCGCAGGCCGTGACGTAGCGCCCGCCCAGCGAGTCGACGAACCGGCCGTAGGCCTGCAACAGGGCCTCGCTCTTGTCCGTCGCGGGGTCGCCGATGATCACGGCCTTGCCGCCGCCGTGGTCGAGCCCGGCCAGCGCGTTCTTGTAGGCCATGCTGCGCGAGAGGTTCAGGACGTCCTCGAGGGCCGCCTGCTCCGACGGGTAGGGATAGAAGCGGGTGCCGCCCAGCGCGGGGCCCAGCGCCGTCGAGTAGATGCCGATGATCGCCTTGAGGCCACTGTCCTCGTCGGCCCAGAACACCACCTGCTCGTGCAGGTGAGCGCTGCCGGGGCGGCGCCGGAAGACGCCGGACAGGTCGCCGTCGGCGGGGGAGCTTGATGGGTCGGTCACGCTGGTAGGTCCCGGTCTCGTCCGTGGTGCGCCTCGTGCGCGCCTGGCCCGGCGCTGCCGGCAGTCGCGCCGCGTCGCCGCGGCTCACCCTACGATGCGCCCCGCACGCGGGAGAGGGGCGCCGCACGCGGCCCGATGACTAGTCACCCATGCCGACCCGGGTAGTGCGCACGCGCTGGCCGTCGGCCCGGGCCCGGTCGGCACGCGCCCCCTCAGGCGGCGCAGGCGCGGCGAACGGCGGGACGGGCGCGATCTAGTCCTCTCGTCCGCGGGAAAGATGGCCCGTCTTGACCATTTCGGACATCCCCGGCAACGGGCACCATTAGCCTCAGGAACCGCGATCAGCCGGTTCGCCACCGAAAGGCCGCCGCTATGTCCACGCGTACCCCTGATGCAGAGCCCCTGCTGACCCCTGCCGAGGTCGCAACCATGTTCCGGGTCGACCCCAAGACGGTCACCCGCTGGGCCAAGGCCGGCAAGCTCACCTCGATCCGCACCCTGGGCGGCCACCGCCGCTACCGCGAGTCCGAGGTTCGCGCGCTGCTCGCGGGCATCCCCGCGCAGCGCAGCGAGGACTGAGCACACTCCACAGCGTCCGTCCGACGGCGCCGTCCCCGCTCGGGGGGCGGCGCCGTCGCGCGTCGGGACCCGCCCGGTACGGCTAGGCCGGTGGGAGGCCCAGCGCGCTGTCGACCCGGCTGAGGCTGCCCATGTCGTCGGCCCCGATCGCCCTCAGCAGGTCGATGGCGGCGTTGCGCAGCTGTCCCACGATCACCAGGACGGGCAGGGACTGGCCGTCAGGCAGCAGGTGTGCCCCGGTGCGTACCGCCTGCAGCACCGTCTCCTCCGCGCGGGCCGCATGGCGTCCGACGGCGTCGGCGTCGCCCGCGAGCTCCGCCGCGAGGGCCCGCTCCACCTCTCGCACGGCGCTGGCGAGCAGCCGGATGGCCGTGACCAGCTCCGGTGGTGGCGGTGCGGGCAGCCGGGTGAGGTTGACCACCGCCCGGCTCAGCACGCGGGTGGTGCGCACGGCGTAGTCGACCTGGCTGATCGCCGACTCGATGGTGGTCACCCGCGAGAGTCGTTGCCGGCGACGTACGTCGAACAGCAGCGCCTCGCGTGCCGCGGAGACGGCGCTGCGCAGCTCGTCCACGGCCTCGTCGGCGTGCCGGGCCCGGTCGAGCGCGGCCAGCGCCGCGTCCTGGTCCCGCCGCTGCAGTGCGCCGGCGGTCTCCTCGAGCACGCCGGCGACCTCGTCGAAGAGGTGGCGGGACTGCTGGATCAGCGGCGCGAGCGGGTTGCGCGGCCGCCCGAGCTGGCTGGCGACGAGGGCGATGCCGCCGCCGACGAGGGCGTCGACGAAGCGGAACGGGATGACGCTGTGCGTCGGGGGCGTCACGACGGCGACGTACAGCGCCGAGACCGACGCCTGCACGAGGAACACGTTGCTCGCCCCGATCGCCGCGGCGATGGTCAGGGTCGACACGATGACGGTGAGGATGGTCAACGTGGTGTGCGGCCCGAGAGCCTGCGCGACGACGTCGGCGACCAGCACGCCGCCGGCGACCCCGAGCACCACCTCGACGGCGCGCAGCATCCGCTGCCCGCGGGCCTGCGCGAGCACGATGAGCGCCGAGGCCGGCGCGAAGAACGGCTGCGGGTGCCCGAGGACGCGGGTGGCGACCACCCAGGCGATCGTGGCGGCCGCGGACGCCTCGACGATCGGCCGCCACCGGGCGCGCAACCGCCCCGCGACCGTGCGCCAGCCGTGTCCGCGACCCACCGCCGTGCCCCTCCGACCTGCGCCCGTCGTCGCCGCGGGCCACGCTATCGGCCGCGCGTGCCCTGCGGCCGCGGCCGGCCGGTCTCACCCCCCTGGCGTCCCGTACCAGTCGGAGAAGTCGATCCAGGTCTTGCCCGGTACCTCGCGCACCGCCGCGAACGCGGCGACCGCGTCATCGGCCGAGTACCTCGCCTGCACTGCTTGCTCGGCGACCAGGGTGCCCGCGCGAACCGCCTCGAGGGTGGCGGGGAAGTCGGCGGGGTGGTCGTAGATGAGGTGGCCCCGGATGGTGATCTGGTTGCGTACGACGTCCATCGGCACGAGCTCGACCGGCTCCCTGGTGAAGCCGACCAGGCTGAGCAGCCCGCCCTTGGCCACCGACGTGAGGGCGTTCTCCCACACCGGCTTGACTCCCGAGGTCTCGAAGACGAACGGGTACAGGACGCCGTCGCGGTCCTGCGCCGCCTTGGCGCCCAGCGTGAGCGCGAGCTGCATTCGTCCCGGGTGCGGCTCCGTGACCCACGGCTGGGCTCCCGCCTGCGCGAGCGCATGGCAGATGAGCTGCCCGACCGAGCCCGCGCCGACCACCAGCGCGTCGTCGCCGGGCCGTACGCCGGCACGACGGACCGCGTTGTGCGCCACGACCAGCGGCTCGAAGCAGGCCAGCGCGACGTCCGGCGTCGACCGGTCGACGACCCAGGTGTAGTCCGCCGGGATGGCGACCCGCTCGGCGAGCAGACCCGACATGCCGAACCCCACACTGAGCCGGGTCTCGCACAGCGAGCTGCGCCCGGCTGCGCACGCGGCGCAGTGGCCGCAACCGATGTTCGGCTCGATGACCACGCGGTCGCCCACCGCACGGTCGGATACGTCGGCGCCGACGCGCACGATGTCACCGCCGCCCTCGTGGCCGATGATCCAAGGGAAAGCGGGCACCGCCGCCTTGCCGTCGAACGCGGCGAGGTCCGTGCCGCACAGTCCCACGCCCCGCATCTGCACGATCACCTCGCCAGGCCCGCACTCGGGTTCCGGCCAGTCGTCGACGACGCTGATCTCGCGTGGAGAGACCAGTGTGATCGCCTTCATCTGCAAACCTCCCGTGACGTCGCACGCCGCTCGCCGGACCCTGCACCACTGTGCCCGGCCGGGGGGCGAGGAGTCTTGCGCGTCAGCGTCACCTTCAGGGGTCCCGACCGCCGGCTTGCTCGTGGGAGTCACCCTGTTGACGATGCGGGACAGTCGAGGCCGCGGTCGCAACGGTGCCGCTGCCTGCTCCTATGCTCGCGACATGTTCGATCGCTCACGTCTTGACCGGGTCACGCTGGGCACCACGCACCTCGGCAGACGCGAGAGCGCCAATGCCGAGCTCGCCGACAGCCTTCTCGCGTCGCCCTTCCGCCAGATCGACACCTCCAACGCCTACGCCGCCGGCGAGGGCGAGCGGCTCCTGGGCGCCGCGATCGCGAGAGCCGGCGGCCTGCCCTCGGACAAGGTCGTCTTCACGAAGGTCGACCAGGACCCGGAGTCGGGCGTGTTCGACGGCGACCGGGTCAGGCGTTCCTTCGAGGAGTCCATGACCCGCCTCGGGCTGGACCGACTGCCTCTCCTGCACCTGCACGACCCCTACACGGTCACGCTCTCCGAGGCGATGGCCCCCGGGGGAGCGGTCGAGGCTCTCGTGCGTCTCAAGGACGAGGGACTCGTCGACGCCATCGGGATCGCCGCGGGGCAGCGCTCGCTCGTCGAGGGCTATGTCCGCACGGACGCCTTCGATGCAGTGCTGACCCACAACCGCTACAGCCTCGTCGACCGCAGCGGCGAGGAGATCATCCGGCTGGCGACCGAGCGCTCCATGGCGGTCTTCAACGCGGCGCCGTTCGGGGGCGGGATCCTGGCCGGATCCGACACGCGCGGTGCGACGTACGGCTATCAGCCTGCATCACCGGAGCTGCTCGGCTTCATCCAGCGGCTGCACGCGCGGTGCGCGGAGCACGGGGCCGACGTCGCTGCGGTGGCGCTGCAGTTCTCCCTCGCCGAGCCACGCATCCACTCCACGGTCGTCGGCGTCTACTCGCACAAGCGACTCGAGGAGCTGCCGCGGCTGCTCGAGACCCAGCTGCCGGACGGCCTGTGGGAGGCCATCGAGGCGCTCGGTGCGCCGCCGGCCTCGACGACCGACTGAGCGGACCCTCAGGTTCGCGCCAGGCAGTGCTGCAGAACCGGCAGCAGGGCGAGGAAGCCGGGGCTGGCTCCCGGCATCGACGGGTAGACGCTCGTGGTGAACCCCACGGCCACCTCCCGGTCCTCGTCCGCGAACGCGACCGAGCCGCCCGCCCCCTCGTGACCGTAGGACCCGGGACCGAGGAACGGCAGCTGCGGGAACGGCAGCTGCACGCCGGACCCGTAGTGCATCGGGATGCCGAGCACCTCGTCGTGACCCTCCGCCTGGGTCGCAGTCATCTGCCGCCGCGCCTCGGCGCTGAGCAGCACCCCGTCGTCCAGCGTCGCCGCCATGAGAGCCGCGAGGGCCCGGGCGGTCGCGACCCCGGTCGTCGAGGGCCATGCGGCGCCGGGCAACGCCGGGTCGTTGTAGAGGTCCATGGTCATGGCGAGGCGAGCCGAGGTGCTGGCCGGTATGCCGTGCGTCCTCCCGTGGCCGAGGCGCCCCTCGCTGACCAGCGGCGGCAGGTAGGTGAGGGGGTGGATACGCGACCGCTCGGACTCCGGCGTCCCGATCCACAGCTCGAGACCCAGCGGACCGGCGATGCGCTTCGCGACGAACCCACCGACCGTGTCGCCGACCGTTCGGCGGAAGACCCCGTTCATGAGGGTGCCGTAGGTGAAGGCGTGGTAGCCGTGCTTCGTCCCCGGCCCCCAGTACGGCTCCTGGGTCTCGATCGCCCGCTCGTCCTCGCCGGCCAGCAGCTCGTCGAGGGTGAAGCTGCGATCAAGGGACGCGAGCCCGGACCGGTGGGAGAGCACCAGCCGGGGCGTGACCGCCGCCGTCGACTCCTTGGCGAAGGCCGGCCAGTAGGCCGCGACCGGGGCGTCGAGGTCGAGCAGGCCCTCGGCGTGGGCCATCGCCGCTGCGACGGCCGTCACGACCTTCGTCACCGAGAACAGCAGCTGCGCGGAGTCCACCGCGTAGGAGCCGCCGGTGAGGTCGACCACCGTCTCCCCGCGGTGCCGTACGGCGAGCGCCGCGCCGCCACCGCCCTGGCTCGCGATGGTCCGCGCGAGGATGTCGACGAAGGGCTCGAACGGCTCGCGCGCGACACCCGCGACGCGGACTACCTCCGGCACTGCTGGCGGGAACGTCATGAGGGCTCTCAGCTGTAGATCGGCGCGAGCTCGCTGCGAAAGTACCTGAGGCCCTCGGCGAGCTCCCGCACGGGATCCGGCGAGTTGTCGATCTCCTCCGTCGCCCATCCCTGCCAACGGTTGTCCCGCAGGACGCGCATCCACTCCTGCCAGTCGACGACCCCCGACCCGAGGATGCGGAAGTGTCGGAGCATGACCGCGTGCCGCTCCTTCTGGTCGCCTCGCAGAACGTGGCCGGACAGAGGCGCTGCGCAGTCCTTCCAGTGCATGGTCGGCACGCGCGCGATGTGCTCGCGCAGGACGTCGACCGGGTCTCCGCCGTCGAGCGAGATGTGCCCGGCATCCGGGCAGAGCATGACCGTGGCGGGGTCGGTGAGTGACATGACCGTCGCGATGTCCTCGTTGCGGGAGCAGACGGAGTAGGCGTCGGTGTGGATCGCCATGCGGATGCCGTGCCTGCCGATGATGGCGCCCAGGCGGTTGAGCTGGTCGGCGAACCGCTCGTGCACCTCCCGGTCGACCGGCGCGGTGAAGTCCGCCGCGGTCGCGGTGTCGTCGGGACTGTGGTTGCCGAAGCGGCTGCGGGCGATGTTGCCGGTCACGATCGTGTCGGCGCCCATCTCGGCCAGGAACTGCGCGTGGCGCTCGAACGCGTCGTCCGCGACCCGCTGTGCCGCCG
>JAVEDI010000004.1 GCA_030841035.1 Actinomycetota bacterium | reverse complement strand
ACCGGCGACGCGCTGCTCGACCTGCGCGGGCTGACCGCGGACCTCGACGCGTCGTTCTTCGCCCGCGGTGGCATCGAGCAGGCGCGCCGGGCGTGGGCTGCCGGCGACCTGCCGGAGCTGGCCGGGGGCGGCTCGCTTCGCGTCGGCTCGCCGCTGGCCCGCCCCGGCGCCGTGGTCTGCATCGGCATGAACTACGCCGCGCACGCGGCCGAGTCGGGATCCGCGCCGCCCGAGCACCCCATCGTCTTTCTCAAGACCCCCAACACGGTGGGCGGCCCGAACGACCCGGTCCCCATCCCGCGCGGAAGCGTCAAGACCGACTGGGAGGTGGAGCTGGGCGTGGTGATCGGTCGCCCGACGTCCTACCTCGCCTCGCCCGAGCAGAGCCTCGACCACGTCGCCGGCTTCGTCGTCGCGGACGACCTTTCCGAGCGCGACTTCCAGCTCACCGTGTCGGGGGGCCAGTGGAGCAAGGGCAAGTGCGCGGCGGGCTTCAACCCCACCGGCCCCTGGCTGGTGACCCCGGACGAGGTGGACCACGGTGCGCTGCGCCTGCGCAGCTGGGTCAACGGGGCGCCGCGGCAGGACTCGAGCACGGCGGACATGATCTTCGGTGTGGAGTTCCTCGTGTGGCACCTGAGCCAGTACATGGTGCTCGAGCCGGGAGACCTGGTGCTCACCGGCACGCCCGAGGGGGTGGCCCTGTCCGGCCGCTTCCCCTACCTGCGGGCCGGCGACGTGGTGGAGCTCGAGATCGAGGGACTGGGCCGGCAGCGGCACGAGATGACGGGGAGCCAGTGATGGCAGGGGACTTCGACGGGCTCGTCGCCGCCGTGACCGGCGGCGCGTCGGGCATCGGCGCGGCGGTCGTGGACGCGCTGGTGGAGCAGGGCGCGCGGGTGGCGGTCCTCGACCTCGACCCGGAGTCTGCACGTGCGGACACCCTGGCGATCGCCACCGACGTCGCCGACGACGCCTCGGTGCGCGCGGCGGTCGATCAGGTCGTGGCCGAGCTGGGCCGGCTCGACGTCCTGGTGAACAACGCGGGGATCGGTGCGCAGGGCACGGTCGCCGACAACGAGGACGCCGAGTGGCACCGGGTGCTCGACATCAACCTGCTCGGCATGGTCCGTACGTCGCGAGCGGCCCTTCCGGCGCTGCGCAGGTCGCCGGCCGCGGCCATCGTCAACATGGGGTCCATCGCCGCGACCGCCGGTCTGCCGGAGCGGGTGCTCTACAGCGCGAGCAAGGGCGCCGTCCTGGCGCTGACCCGGGCCATGGCAGCCGATCACCTCTCCGAGGGCATCCGGGTCAACTGCGTCAACCCGGGGACCGCGGACACTCCCTGGATCGGCCGCCTGCTCGCCCGGGCGGACGACCCGCAGGCGGAGCGCGCAGCCCTGGAAGCCCGCCAGCCGCACGGCCGGTTGGTCTCCGCAGCGGAGGTCGCCGGTGCGGTCGCCTACCTCGCGAGCCCGCGGTCCGCGTCGACGACCGGTACCGCCATCGCGGTCGACGGGGGTATGCAGGACCTGCGCCTGCGGCCGCGCCAGTAGTCCGGGCCGGACCCGCAGGTCGGCAGTAACCTCCAGGCACCATGGCTGCAACGATCTACGAGGTCGCCGCGCTGGCGGGAGTCTCGCCCGCCACGGTGTCGCGCGTCCTGAACGGAGCGGCGGTCTCGCCGGGCTACGCCGCCAAGGTGCGCGAAGCCGCGACGGCGCTGAACTTCCGGCCGAACAGGACCGCGCGCACGCTGCGGCGGCAGAGCTCGGAGATCATCGCCCTGATCATCCCCGACATCGAGAACCCGTTCTACACGGCGCTTGCGCGCGGCGTGGAGGACCGGGCTCTCGCGGCCGGCTACTCCGTCGTGCTCTGCAACACCGACGACCAGCACGACAAGGAGGCGCGCTACCTCGACATCGCCATCTCCGAGCAGATGGCGGGCGTGGTCCTTGCCCCGGCCTCCGCCAGGACAGACATCGACGCACTGCTGGCCCGCAACACACCGGTCGTCACCGTCGACCGCTCCACACACGGGCACGCCGTCGACGCCGTACTGATGGACAACACCGACGGCGGGCGGGCGGCGACGAGCGCGCTCTACGACGAGGGCTTCCTGCGCGTCGCCTGCATCACCGGTCCGCGTGACGTGGAGACCGCCGACCAGCGCGCCGACGGGTGGCGCGAGGTCTTCACCGCGCACAGTCCTCGCGTCAAGGCCGAGAACTACCTCCGGCGGGCCAACTACCGCGTCGACGGCGGCCGCGCGGCGATGGCCGACCTGATGCGCATGCGTCGCCCGCCGGATGCCGTGTTCGTGGCCAACAACCTCATGTCGGTGGGGGCGCTGCAGCACCTGCTCTCGATCGACATGGAGCCGCCCGCCATCGGGCTCGCCTCGCTCGGCGACCTGCCCTTCACCACCTGGCAGAAAAAGGGCGTCACTGTGCTGCCCTGGCCCGGACGCCGCCTCGGCCTCACGGCGGCCGACCTGCTCCTGTCCCGGATCGGAGGTGACCACGGTCCCGCACGGACGATCATCACCCGCGGCAGCGACGAGGACGATCCAACCGGGTGACGACGCAGCGCCTTGACCCTGAAATCGATTTCTGGAACGGTTCGGGGCATGCCTCGCGCGGCGGTCCTCGGTGTGGACATCGGTACGTCGAGCAGCAAGGGCGTCCTGGTCGGTCTGGACGGCGGCCTGATCCGGCTGGCCGTCCGCGAGCATGCCGTCCAGCGCCCGCTGCCGGGCCAGGTGGAGATGGACGCCGACATCTGGTGGGAGGAGTTCGTCTCCCTCACCCGCGAGCTGCTCGCCGGCGGCGACGCCGAGGTGGTCGCGGTCGGAGTGAGCGGCATGGGTCCCTGCGTGCTGCTCACCGATGACGAGGACACCCCCCTGCGTCCGGCGATCCTGTATGGCGTCGACACGCGCTCGGTGGCACAGATCGCCCGGCTCGAGAAGCAGCTCGGCGCGCAGGAGGTGCTCAGCCGTTGCGGCTCCGCCCTCACCACCCAGGCGGCCGGCGCCAAGATCGCCTGGGTCGCCGACGAGGAGCCCGAGCTGTTCGCCCGGGCGCGGCGGCTCTACATGCCCAGCTCGTGGCTGGGCCGCAAGCTCACCGGGGTCTATGCGCTCGACCAGCACTCGGCCAGCCAGTGCACGCCGCTCTACGACACGGTCGCGCGCGGGTGGTACGACCCGTGGGTCCAGCTGATCGCCCCGCAGCTGGAGCTGCCCCCGCTGCGGTGGGCCGGGGAGGCGATCGGGCGCGTGACCGCCGGCGCCGCGGAGCTGACCGGTCTGCGGCAAGGCATCCCCGTCACCACCGGGACGATCGACGCGTGGGCCGAGGCGATCAGCGTCGGGGCACAGGGCGCCGGCGACCTGATGTTGATGTACGGCACGACGATGTTCCTCGTGCACACGGTGCCCGAGCGCCTGAGCAGTCCGGCGCTGTGGGGCACGGTCGGCGCGCTGCCTGACACGCGCAACCTGGCCGGCGGCATGGCGACCTCCGGCGCGATCACCAGCTGGCTGCGTGACCTGTTCGGCTCGGCCGACTACCCCGAGCTGCTGGGCCTGGCCGCGCAGTCAGGCGTCGGGGCTCGCGGCCTGCTGATGCTGCCCTACTTCGCCGGCGAGCGGACCCCGATCATGGACCCGCAGGCCCGGGGCCTGATCGCCGGGCTGACGCTGTCCCACGGTCGGGGTGACCTGTACCGCGCGGCACTCGAGGCAACCGGCTTCGGCGTACGCCACAACATCGAGGCGATCGAGGCCGCCGGTGGAGACATCCGCCGCATCGTCGCGGTCGGTGGTGGCACGCAGGGGTCGCTGTGGACCCAGCTGGTCTCGGACATCACCGGCCGCGAGCAGGAGCTGCGTACCCACTCGATCGGCGCCAGCTACGGCGGGGCACTGCTTGCCGCCCAGCTCGTGGGCGAGGCGGACATCGACTGTTGGAACCCGGTCGAGCAGGTCGTGACCCCCCACCGCCAGGCCACGGCGGCGTACGACGAGATCTATGCCCTCTACCGCGAGCTCTACGTCGGATCGGCTGACGTCACCCACGCCCTGGCCGCACGCCAGCATCGCACCCACCACGCACCATGAAGGAGCCACCGATGACCTCGTATGCCATGCCGCAGCTGGTGCAGCCGCCCGCAGCGGAGCCCGGTGTCGTCTACACCGTTGCCAGCGGGGACCTGCGGCCCAGCGCGAACGTCACCTGCTGGCCCACCCAGGAGCAGCTGGAGGCGGACCTCGGGGCGGCGCTGGAAAAGCTCGGGCGGACGGTGCGACGCGGTCACCCGTTCGACCCCGAGAAGGGCCACGGCTTCATCGACGGACAGCGTGCCGGCATCGAGGTCTTCAAGGCGCTGCCGGTGGACGCGCCGCTCATCGTCGTCGAAGGCGTCTGGCAGTACAGCCACCACGTGCTCGCGGGGCTCCGCAGCCATCGCGGGCCGATCCTGGTGGTCGCCAACTGGAGCGGGCGCTACCCCGGGCTGGTCGGTCTGCTGAACCTCACCGCCAGTCTGACCAAGGCCGGTACGGCCCACTCGATCCTGTGGAGCGAGAACTTCACCGACGACTGGGCGGTGGCCGGCCTCAAGACGTGGCTGGAGACGGGTGAGCTGTCCCACGACCTCAGCCACGTGCGCGACCTCCCCGCGCTGCCCGGCGGCCCGGAGGTCGAGCTCGGCGCGGCGCTCGCTCGGCAGCTCGTCGCCGAGAAGGCGATCATCGGTGTCTTCGACGAGGGCTGCATGGGGATGTACAACGCGATCATCGACGACGAGCTGATCAACCCCCTCGGCATCTACAAGGAACGGCTCTCGCAGAGCGCGCTCGTGGCGGAGATGGGCCGGGTGAGCGACGAGGAGGCCGACGAGGTCCGCGCGTGGCTCGACGCGGCCGGGATGACCTTCCACACGGGCAGCGACGAGGCCAGCGAGCTGACCGGCGCGCAGCTGCGGAGCCAGTTCAAGATGTACGTCGCCGCGCTGCGCATCGCCGATGACTTCGGCCTCGACGCCGTCGGGATCCAGTACCAGCAGGGCCTCAAGGACACGGTGCCGGCGAGCGATCTCGCGGAGGGGTTGCTTAACAACGTGGAGCGACCGCCGGTGAGCAGCCGCGACGGCTCCCGCGAGCTCTATGCCGGGTCTGCGCTTCCGCACTTCAACGAGGTCGACGAGGGTGTCGCGATCGACTCCCTCGTCACCAACCGGATCTGGACGGCGATGGGGCTCGACCCTGCCACGACGCTGCACGACATCAGGTGGGGAGAGGACTACGAGGGCCGGTTCGTCTGGGTGTTCGAGATCTCCGGTTCAGTGCCCGCCTCGCACAACGGCGGCTACGACAAGTCCTGGAGCATGCGCCAGCCGCCCATGTACTTCCCGCTCGGCGGCGGTACCCTCTCCGGGGTCTCCAAGCCCGGCGAGATCGTCTGGTCCCGGGTGTTCCTCATGGACGGCGCGCTGCACGTCGACCTGGGCCGCGCTACGGCCCTCGAGCTGCCCGAGCAGGAGACCCAGCGCCGGCTGGACGCCACGACCCCGCAGTGGCCCATCATGCACGCGCTGCTGCATGGCGTGACTCGCGACCAGTTCATGGCGCGGCACAAGGCCAACCACCTCAACGTCGCCTACGCCGACGACGCGGAGACCGCCGACAAGGCGCTGCTCGTCAAGGCCGCGATGTTCGCCGAGCTAGGTGTGCAGGTGCACCTCATCGGCGACGTCTCGCTGTGAGCGGGCGGGGCCAAGCGTCCGGCGCCTACGCCCGTGCGGGAGGGTGTGGTCCTGAGACAACGGCCCGATACGCTGCCAGGCGGCACATGGCCGATGTATCCCTCGGGGTGCTCTACGGTTGTCCCTCGCGTTCTCTCCATGTACCGGGCCTCTAGCTCAACTGGCAGAGCAGCGGACTTTTAATCCGCGGGTTGTGGGTTCGAGCCCCACGGGGCCCACAGCTCTCTTCTAGAACTGACGGACATGCTTGACACCGGGGTCTCCTGAGACCAACGGAGATCTCATGAGTGATCCCATGTCCGATCGGCAGATGAAGAGGCGACTCCAACCCCTCGAAGCGCTGACCCATCAGGCGAGCAGGGACTTTTCCTGGCCACGGTGGGGACCACGACTTGGCCATGTGACGGTCCCCCACCAGTGGCTCCACAAACAACACGACGGTTGCCGGGGCGCAAAAGGGGCTTGGCAGACTGAACCGTCTTGAGACGAGTCGTCTACGGGGATGTGACGTTTCGACCATTGAGGCGAGTCAGTACGTGCCGAAGAATGATGCGGCGATCTGTCCCAGGCGTCCCGGAGCCGTCTCGGGGGCTTACCCGTGGGCGTCGGCGATTTCGACACATGGAGCGGCCGCCTTGGCCCTTGAGAGCTTGGAGCCTGAGTGCGGCCGGACGCTGGAGGAGCAGCAGCAGAACCTCCGAGATCGGTCCCCGCCTCGCTGTTGGCGGCTGTTGGGCAGGCCGTCATCGGCACGGACCGGTCTGGCCGCATTCAGTATTGGAACCGGGCCGCGCAGAACCTGTACGGCTACACCGCGCAAGAAGTGTCGGGTCGGCCGCTGGTCGAGGTCATCGCCCCTCCGGAGGCCGAGCACCTGGTCATGGAATTGTCTGCCCGTCGGGGGGCCGATGAGTCGTACGCAGGTGACTGGCCGGTTCGTGACAAGGCAGGGCGGATCTTCACCGCCTATGTGACGCTCACATCGGTCCTGGACGACCAAGGCTCGATCGTCGGTGCCGTGGGCGTGTCCTACGACGTGTCGGCTCAACGTGAAGCTGAAGCGCGGGCGAGGCGTCTGGCAGCGATCGTTGATGGTTCGAACGACGCGATTATCGAGGTGGGACCGGACGGGCGCGTTCGGCACGCCAACACGGCTGTCGAGCGAGTGTTCGGCTACCTGCCAGAGGAACTGATTGGCCGCGATCTCGAGCTACTTGTCCCCGAGGGCCGTGCGGCCGAGATGATGGAGCTGGTCGAGTCGATACTCAGCGGTCGACGGGTGGACGTGTTGACGACTCAACGGCGCCGAAAGGACGGCTCGCTGATAGACGCCGCTTTGCGTCTCTCGCCAGTGCGCGACGAGTCGGGCTCGATAGTGGGCGTGAGCGAGACGACTCACGACGTGTCCGCGGAGATGCAGACGCGTGCCGCGCTAGAGGCAAGTGAGCGTCGCTACCGCGCTCGGTACGAGCAGGCGAACATGCCTCAAGCATTCGCCGATCTGCAGGGCCGCATTGTGAATGCCAATGACGCGATGTGCAGGCTGTTGGGCCGAAAACGCGCACAGATAGAGGGCGTGCCGCTGCGATCGTTGAGCCATTCAACCGACAGTGGGGTGGCGGACGACAGCCTGGCAGCGGTACTGGACGGACGGCAGGAGACCGACTCCTGGGAGCGAGTGCTTGTGCACGGGGACAGTAGCCCTCTGCCGGTCGTCATTCACGCGGCGCTGATGCGTGATTCAGACGGAGCCCCTGACGGCGTAGCGGCCTTCGTCCAGGACCTGACCGCGTTGCGCCGTGCTGAGTCAGCGCTGGCTCGTCGAGAGGCAAAGTTCGAGGCGTTCGCGCTCCGGGCTGGCGAGTGGGTGCTCGTCATGGACGCATCTGGGATGTTGCTGCACGTGTCTCCGGCAGTGAGTCGGTTGCTGGGCCACGACCCAGCCGCGATCACGGGACGAAACGGCTGGGATTTTGTGCATCCGGACGAGCTTGCTGATGCGCGGCGAAGCTTTGATTCTGTTGTCGCCAGTCCCGGGAGCAGTCAGACCGTCGAGTTCCGCCTGATTGACGCTGCAGGTCACTGGCACTGGGTCGAGCAAGCGTTCACCAACCGCTTGGACGATCCCGATATCGGCGGTGTCGTCTGCAACGGTCACGATGTGAGCGCGCGCGTGGTAGCTGAGCAAGCTTTGCGGGAGTCGGAGGTTCGCTACCGCTCAATCACCGAGACGGCTCAGGAGGGGATCTGGGCTGTCGAGCCCTCCGGTCGCACGCTGGTTGCCAATCGAAAGCTAGCCGAGATCCTGGGTTTGTCCCTCGAGACGATCTACGAGCGACCGGCTCCATCTCTGTTCGAGACACATGACCCAACCTTCATGGCGGGCAAGTTCCTCAACCGGGGCGACCGGGGCCCGGAGGAGTACGAGCTCTCCTATACGCATCCTGACAGAACCGCTCGTGTCCTGCGTCTGAGCATCAGCTCGCTTCACGACGATTCAGGGGCGGTGGGGTCGCTAGCGATGATCGCCGATGTCACGGAGGCTCGACGGCTCGAGGACGAGCTGCGCCATCGGGCTTTGCACGATGACCTGACGGGTCTGGCGAATCGCAGTCTGTTGACTGATCGTCTTGAGCACACGTTCGCTCGCCTCGAGCGTCGTGGCTGTGAGTCGGTCGCGGTTCTCTTCGCGGACCTCGACCAATTCAAGCTTGTCAACGACTCGTGGGGACACGCGGCGGGCGACGAGCTGCTTGTAAGCGTGGCCACCCGGCTGCTGGCTGCCTTGCGGCCTGGTGACTCTGTGGCCAGGTTCGGTGGCGATGAGTTCGTCGTGGTGTGTGAGGACACGGACGAGCAGACCGCGCGCGACGTGGCCGCCCGGCTCTTGGCGACGCTGGCGGCGCCGTTCGAGATCCGCGGCCAGCGTCTGTACGTCGGCGCTAGCGTCGGTATCGCTGTTTCACCACCGCATCCCGCGCCCGAGTTGCTTCGCTTCGCGGACGCTGCGATGTACGACGCCAAGACAGGTGGTCGAGGACGAATCCATGTCTTCGATGCGGCGCTCGCTGAAGAGTCCACTGACCGCCTGGAAATGAGCAACGATCTGCGTGAGGCGCTAATCCGTGACCAACTGGTCCTGCACTACCAGCCGGTCGTCGAGCTCGCGACCGGCCGGGTGCTCGGGGTGGAAGCGCTCGCGCGCTGGCACCACTCGACGAGGGGACCTGTATCGCCGGCGAGATTCGTCGGCGTCGCCGAGCTGACCGGCCTTGCCAACGCACTTGACCGGTGGGCGGTCGAGCGGGCTTGTCGAGACTACGAGGTCATCGCTGATGCCTTCGGTGGACAACCTCGGATCGCGGTGAACATCTCGGCCGGGCACTTGGCCGACCCCGACTTCGAAGACATGGTGCTCTCGTCACTGACGGCGCACAGCGTGCGCGAGGGTGGCCTGGTTCTCGAGGTTACCGAGAGCGTGCTGATGGCCGATCCCGTCCGCGCGGGTGCTCTGCTGAAACGGCTGCGGGATCGCGGGGTCGAGTCGTCCATCGACGACTTCGGGACGGGCTACAGCTCGCTGGCCTATCTTGGCCGCCTACCGGTCACGACCCTGAAGATCGATCGCGCGTTCATCGGACGAGTCACCGAGGATGCCGATGCGCTGGCGATTACGGCGTCCATGATCGACCTCGCGCGGACAATGCGGATGACCACCGTAGCGGAAGGAGTGGAGACCGTTCAGCAGGCGACCGTGTTGCAACGACTTGGTTGCAACGCAGGTCAGGGTTTCCTGTGGAGTGCCGCAGTGCCCCCCGACGAACTGGTCGCCAGCCTCCGTTCGCTGAAGGATCGTCGCTTCGATATCCCGCGCCCAGAGAGCCATGCGCTGCCTTATTCACCGCAGGCGGACCACGACCGAGTTACCGACGAACACGGGCTGCACCGGCTTCTGCGATTGCATCGCGATGGAGCGTCGTTGACCACGATCGCGGCCGCCCTCAACGCCGAGGGCTACCGAACCCCGCATGCGCTGCGCTGGCATCGAGCGACTGTAGCGAGAGTCATCAGCGACGTTGCATATCCGGACCTCTGGTCGACGGCTGACCGCCAACCTGGCAGTACTGTTCCGGTGATATCTCGCGGCGAGGGCTGACATGGTTCCCTCGAACAAGGGGGCTGGCGTCATGCAGTCAACTGCACCCGGCGATCGAAGTCATTCGGAAGAGTTCGCTTCCAGCGCTGCTAATTGAGATCCCTGGCGAGAAATCCTCGCGGCGAGTCGGGCAGCCCAGGAACTGCTCCGGGCAGGGCCCCGACAGTGACCTACGGGCGGTGCGACCCTGACGCGCTCGGCGGTGCTTGACGCTCCTTGACTGGGGTCTACGTCAGGGAGGTGCCTTGGCGACGCTCATCTGCACGGGCTGGCTCGGGTTGCGGGTGGCTCGCGCTAGGTGTTGGCGGAGACGGGTCCGTGCCCGGTGCAGCCGGGTGCGGACGGTGCCGGCGCTGAGTCCCATGACCTCGGCGATCTGGGTGGCGTCGAGCTGTTCCCAGGCAGCGAGCAGAACGAGCTCTCGATCGTCGTCACTGAGACGATGCAGTGCTGCCCGCAGCATGGGGAGGAGATCGCGATCTCGTTCCTCCGGTCCGGCTGCCACCAGGTTGGCGGCAAGGATCTCTGAGCGCAGCCGTTGTCCCAGCTCGCGGCGGCGCAGCGTTCCGCGTCGGTGGTTGGCCAGTGCGTGTCGGGCGACTCCGTAGAGCCAGAGCCTCGCCTCATCCCCTGCGGGGAGGTCGTGTCTTCGCCGCCAGGCGATGAGATAGACCTCGGCGAGAAGGTCTGCCGCATCTTCCGGGTGGGCACAGCGCCTCAGCAGGTACCCGAGAATTTGGTCTCGAGTCCGGGTGTAGAGCGCCTCGAAGTCCTCCTCGCTCGGGATCATTTGCCCTTCCAGGGCCGCGGCAGGGAGGCACAGTTCGCCACCCAGAATGACTGGACCTTCGAGGCGTCTCCGGCCCGCGCGCCGGAGCGCAGGTAGGCAAGGTCAGCCGGCAGGTGAGCGAGCCCGCGCACCGCCATCGCCTTCTTCGCGGTGTCGCCTGCGTCGTGTGCGTCCAGCCAGTAGCCAGACCACGCACACGTCGCGTCCAACCGCAAGGTCTTCCGTACGCCCGCGTCCTCCATCAGGCTCCGACCGCGACCCTGGGCTTGGTCGTCGCGGGCGGCGGCCTGCAGCCGTGCGATGTAGGTGTCGGCGCTGTCGCCGGGCGGATAGCTGATGCTGCTCGCCAATTGGCGCGCGACGCCGGGGAAGTCGTGTGCGCCGAGGTCAAGCTCTTCCCCAGTCCCGCTCTCCGTCGCGCCCGGGGTGCCGAAGAACCCGGTGTGCGTGGACACCCAGCCTGCGGCAGCCGCACCAGTCGGGGCGACAGCGAGTGCAGCGGCCGCAGTGATGGCACCGCCCACCAACAGGACCCTGCGCACACGCCGACGCCGGACCTGGTGACCGCGCGAAGCGAGCTCCCGGCCCCGGCCCCGGCCCAAGATCTCGGCATGAAGGTCCTCGTAGCCAGCAGCCAGGTCGGCGAGCGCGACATCCGCGTCGTCCACCGACGCGGCCTGCCGTAACAGAACGTCTAGTTCCGTGTCGTGAGGTGAGTCAGACACTGCGTCCTCCCAGGTTGTCGTCACCCATACATGTCCAGCAGCCTCGATTCGTCACAGCCGGAACGATGGTGCTCGCGGTGTCCACCGGTTTCCCACAGACCAGTCCACCGAGCACAGCGGACCACTGGGATCGTCGCCGCCCGGATCTAGAGGACACTTCGTATCCACCTCGCCAGTTGCCCTATGTCGACCGGTGTCGTGGAGTCGACCTCGCAACCGGGACCGAGCCCGTGCAGCGCCATGGTGCTGGCGGCACGCCGGATAGGAGCCAGCGTGGCGAGGTCCGGCGGCAGATGCGGGCCGCCGCGCACACGGTCGGCGTAACGACGTACGGCAACCGCTGGCGGCACGCGGCAGAGAACCTCGACAGGTATAGGGACCGCGGCACGAATCAACCCTGCGGCGAGGACTCCACCATCTCGCCGGGGCTCGAGCCAAATGTCCACGACCGCACCCCGGGACGCGTCGGCCAGCAGATCCCACAGCACGGCGCCGGCTACCCGCCGCAGCTTCACACCAACGACATCGCGCAGTTCTGCATGAACCGCCTCTTTGACCCGGTCGAGCGAAAGCAGCGGCAGCTCGAATTCTTTGGACAGCTCTCTGGCGAGCGTCGTCTTTCCGGCCCCGGGCACCCCGGTGATCACAATGTCGATGCGGGTCACGAGCCGCATCCTCCCCCCCTTGTGCAAGGCCCCCTGGCCTCGCTGGACCACGCCTGAAGGCCACGAGCCGTGGAGAGCTCGGCGCTCGGATTCGGGCACGCGGAGTTCGGCGAGCCACCGGAGGAAGCAATTCGGGGGCAACCCCGGCACCTCGCCCCCACCGACTCAACGATGAGCCGGTGGATCAGGGTTCAGCTACTCAGGCTCTGCCCCGGCTGACCGCGCCGTCGTTGCTGGAACCTGACGGCGAGCAGCACGAGGTCGACGACGACCATCCCGATGAACATCTGCAGGATGAAGACGATCGCCTGGCCGTCGGTCGAGAACGCCGCTTCGATGGTGCCGAGCACCGCGAAGAAGCCCAGGCCAGCGGCCATCGCTTGCTTGGTTCGCCGAGAGCCACGTCGGTACAGCAGCACTGTGGCGACGCACACGCCGACGATCAGCGCGCAGTAGGCCAGGGTTGCGAAGAACAAGGCCACTTCGAGGGCCTTGCCCTGGGAGGCCGACACCGCAGCGAGCACGACAATAAGGGCGATGCCCACCAGCACCCGCGAACGGTTATTCCATTCCTTGTTCACGTCGCCCTCCTGTTTCGGCCGATCCTGGCGTCATGGGGGAGTTTGAGACGAAATCAGGTCACGTAGGTCGCGCCACCGACGGTCGGGAACCGCCGGATCCGCAGCCGCCTGTTGCTGCCACAGATGCCATGGTGCTGAAGGTATACCAGCGCAGCTCCGACGATGACTGCCGCGACGACACAGGGTGGAAGAAGCTGCAGTTCTGCGGGAAGCCACAGCCGCCGATCCCGAGGCTGGGCGACACCACTCGTGAGGCACCCTGTTTCCGTCGAGAAGCTGATCCCGTCTTCCCACTGCTGCAAGGTCGCAGCAGTTCACGCCGTCGCGTGCTGGGGGTGGCTGGAGGATTCCGGGGGAGAGGACGTGCCGGCGCCCCACAAGCGCCGACCGCACAATGAGTGCAATCGGCCAGCGGAGGCTTGTCGGCCCGCAGGAACGGGCGCAAAGTCTAGGTGTTTGGCTGGCTGAAGGGTGCCGCGCGGCGGGGCGGCGTGAGCCGGGCGCCGACGTGATGGTCGAGGAGGTGGCGTCTGGTGACCATGTCCAGGGTGTCGGTCGGCGGCCGGGCCCAACAATGGCGCCGCGTGGCGGTCGCTCTCATGTGCGTGCTCACGTGTGCCTGCGGCGGAGCTTCCGGAAAGACGCCGGCCGCCTCATCGCCGAACACGAGTCACACGACCGCGGCATCACCGTCCTCGGTTGCATCGCAGACAGCCGCGCCGCCTCCCACTACCTTCACGTCCAAGACGTACGGATACACGCTGAACCTGCCGCCACTTTGGACCGCGACGGAGGCGCAAAAGGCATGGGACGGGAAGGCAGGACTTTCCTCCGACTCGGCCGAGGTAGATCAGCTGATTGGCACCTACAACGCAACCGCTTGGGCATTGGCGCGACGATCGAACCTCAAGCTTGAGGCGTATACGGCGGCGATGATTGCCACGAATGCCCGCGACCACGGCGACACCTGTCCGGCAAAGCCGGAGAGTAAGCATCGGATCACCATCGGCGGCGGTGCCGGGACTCTGCTCGCCTACAACTGCGGCATCCTCATCAACCTCGCCGCCGCCGTCCACCACGGTGTCGGCTACCAGTTCGGGTTTCGCGACCCGACAGTGCAGGCAGCGACTGACCCGGCTGATCGAGCCACGTTCCTTGCCATCCTTGGGTCGGTGCACTTTCCCGACTAGTCAACAGTCAGCATCCAAAGAGACCCAACGAAGCTGGCCACCGACCGATGAGGGCCATCGAAGCGATCGTCAATGCCTGACGCGGCGCTTCAGCAGCTCCTCGAGCGCCCTGGTTCCCTTCCCCGTGTTCGATACGGCGGTGCACGTGGTACCCGACACGGGGTGGTGCAGGCTGTAGAACGACACACCGGCGTCGTAGCCGTGGATCTCGAGCACGTCGCCGTCGCGATGAATCCACACACCAAGCCCATAGTCGAGACCGTCAGGCCCCGTGCCTCTACGTGGGACGAGCATCTCGGCGACCAACGGGGGCGACACAATCCGGCCGCCGAGAAATGCGCGCCACAGAGCGCTGATGTCTGCGACCGCCGAGTAGATGCCGCCGTCACCGCTGCCGAGCACGGGAAGGTGAAAGACGTTGGTGCGCAGTCCCTCAACGTCCAGGTAGCCCAGTGCCGCGGACCGCGGGAGCTCGTCGGAGCGCAGGAACGCGGTCGCCTCGATCCCCGCAGGGTCGCAGACCCGCTCGCGGACGAGCGCGTCGAAGGACCGGCCCGCTGTTCGCTCCGCGATGAGTGCGAGGACGACGTACCCTCCGTTGTTGTAGGCGAACTCCGCACCCGGAGCCGACACCCGTGGATGTCCCTCGAGGATCGGCACGTAGTGCTCGGTCGACGACAGCCGTTGAGCCGGCACCGGCAGCTCGAAGTCGCTGATGTCGTCGAGGAGCGACTCGTCGAGGTAGTCCCCGATACCGGAGCGGTGCGACAGCAGCTGCTCGACCGTGACGTCGTCATCAATGAGAGGCAGGTCTGTTCCGAGCGGACCACGCACGGGACGGTTGAGCTGCAGGTGCCCGGACTCGATCAGGCTCATCACGGTCAGCGCCGTGAACAGCTTGGTACCGCTCGCCAGGCCGAACTGTGTGGACAGCTCGACGGCGGTGCTCGATCGACGATCGGCGAGGCCGTACGCCGCCGCGGTGATCACGGAACCAGCACGATCGACGAGCACGGCGCCGGAGAATCGCGACTCGCGAGCGGCGGCGTCGACCTCGACGTCGAAGGCGGTCATGACTGCGCTCCGTCGTACATCTGTGCCCGACGGACACCTCCGGAGTTCACCTCACCGACCACGCGCACATACTGCCGCGCTGGGTTCGGGGAGGACACATACATTCACAACAGTCAGTGTCGAGGCTCGCTTACGGGCTGTGACACGCCACCCCCCATCCGAGGCTGCGCGGCGGCTGCAGTCGCGATGCGCAGGATCCACGTCAGCGACAACCGCCAGGCTGCCCGAGCGACGCAGGCATGCGTCGTATCCGTGTGGACAGGGCGTCACCGATCTCTCAATACGCACGAGCTACTGGTATGGCAGCCGCCGCCAGCATGCGAGCGCACCGTAGCTACCCGGGGACCCTCCGGCAACGCTGAGTGCCTTGTGCAAAAAGGTCCTAGGAGTCAGCGAGACTCGCCTCCGATCACGTGGCGGCACGAATCGGCTTGTTTCACAGGGGCTATCACCGCGCTAGTCCGGTCGTCGTAACCCAACTGGGCCATGGCGAGGAAATGCTCGGCGATCTACGCTCCGAACGTTTCCAAGGAGACTCGGCATCCATTTCCGGGGACGCGCCCGGGGAATGTCAAGGCGGAAGCGGCCGCGCCTGTCGCTGTCGTCGATCTTCAACGACGAAGGGGGCCGGAATGGGCCTACTGGTCTTCCTTGCGTTCTAGTCCGGGTTTGCCGCCGCCTTCGGGTGGGTGCTCGCCCACATTGAATCGAAGGTCAACGGGACACCTCCTCGGACGACGGACGTCATCCTTTAGTCGGTGTTCGCCGGGTCCCCACGGCGTTGAGGCTGATGGGCCGCCACGAGCTAGCCGTGTTGCGGCGAGGTACTTGCGGAGATCTCTCCGATGAGGATGCTCGGGTATACGTTCACGCACAGTGAAAGGTGGGCCACCATGTCAATATCAGACGATACGCGAGCAGCCTCCGGGTCGTTGGTCGCTGACTACGACGCGATCCGCGACGTCGTACAGCTCTGCCTCGACGGAGAGGCGAAGGGCGATGTGACCAAGCTGCAGCGGGCGTTCCATGCGGACGCGCGCATGTTCGGCAGTCTCGCCGGTACGCGTTACGACGTTCCGATACAGGGCCTGTTCGACATGGCGGCCGAGGGTCCCGCAGACACCGGCAACTACCAGAGCCGAATTCTGTCGATCCACCATGTCGGAGACGCAGCGACCGCGACGGTCGCCGAGGAGGGCTACTGGGGAACGGTGTCGTTCGTCGACTTCTTTTCTCTGTGCCGCATCGATGACACGTGGAAGATCGTCAACAAGACATTCGTTCATGTGGGCGGCGAAGCGCCCGCCTGACCCTCCGCTCCAACGTTTCGACCCGACCCACATGCGCGCATGCCGCTGATCGCGCGGATAGGGGCCCGTGTCAATCTGGGCTACTAAAAGATCCTCGCCCGGATCGGTATCAGGCCGGACTCGGTCCAGGCGCTCGACGGGACACTCGATTTGGGTTGCCACCCGTCC
>JAVEDI010000003.1 GCA_030841035.1 Actinomycetota bacterium | reverse complement strand
TCGGTGCGGGTAGCGGTCTTCACGAGCTGGTCTGCGATCCAGAACTGCAGCAGCTGGTCGGTGACCAGGACGTCGCACGCGGAGCCGGCGAAGTTCTTCCCGACGCTGACCTGCTGGGCCCCGACGCAGGCGACCCCATTCACCGTGACCTTGCGCGAGACCCATTCCTGGCCAGCGGCCGCGACCCGCTCCGGTGGCTGTGCGGGCATCCTCGGTCGCGCCGAGCGTGGCCCGTGGAAGCGGTCCTGAGGGACCGCGTCGTCCAGGGCCTGGTGTGGGCGGGCGGTGTTGTAGTAGGCCACCCACTCCAGCAGCGCTGCCTGGGCCGCCGCCAGCGACTGGAACACTTGGGTGGTGTCGAACTCGAGCCGCAGGGTGCGGTGGAACCGCTCGACCTTCCCGGTGGTGGTCGGGGACCGGGGTGCGGTCAGCAGGTGATCGACGCCGTTCTCCCGGCAGATCCGATCGAAGAGCACCTCGACCGGCGGGGTGTGGAACCGGCCGGTGAACACCTTCCCGTTGTCGGTCAGGATCTGCTGCGGAACCCCGTGCGCTCGCATCGCCGTGGCCAGCCCGTCACACACCGCCTGGGTGCGCTCGCGCGGCATCAGCCACGCCGAGACGCAGAACCGGGAGTAGTCATCGATCCCGGTCAAGGCCTTGGCCGAGGTGCCGTCCGCGAGGTGGAACCCGCCGACCACGTCCATCTGCCACAGCTCCATCGGGGCGGCCCGCTCCCACCGGCGGAACGCCTCGCTGCGCCGCGCCCGGCGCACCGGCGCGATCAGCCCGGCCCGCACCAGACACCGGTAGACCCCCGACTCCGACGGCAGCGGATCGACCCCCGCCCGGCACAGCTGGGCCACGATCCGCCGCGGACCCCAGAACGGGTTGGCCCGCCGCATCTCCAGCACCCGCGCCTGCAACGCCGCCGGCATCTGATGCGGACAGCGCACCGGCCGATGCGACCGGTCACCCAGTCCTTCCAGGCCCTCGACCTCATAGCGGGCCAGCCACGCATGCAGCGTCTGCCGGGACACCTCCCACTGCGCGGCGACCTCGGTGACCGACCGGCCCTGCGCGATCACCGCCAGAACCGCCTGATACCGCTGCTCAGCCACACTCATCTCCCTCATGTCCAGGGAGTGTCAAGAATCAGCCGAAGTAGCTGTCAACCATCAGCCGAAGACCTGTAAAGCCTCAACCGAAGCCCAACTGTCAACCTTCAGCCGAACCAATACAGCCGCTGTGGAGCCGCCTATCGGAATCGAACCGATGACCTACGCATTACGAGTGCGTCGCTCTAGCCGTCTGAGCTAAGGCGGCGTGCTACGGCCTGGCCGCGACACGGTCGGCAAGTCTACGACATCCCTCGTTGCGGCCCGCTCACCGGCAGCGCGTACCGACCGGGGGGAGCCGGTCGTCGAGCAGGAACGCGTCGACCTGCTCATCGATGCAGCGGCTGCCGTGCCGGTAGGCGGTGTGCCCGTCGCCGACGTAGGTCAGCAACCGCGCCCGGTCGAGCTCCCGAGCCACGGCCTGCGCGGCGGCGTACGGCGTCGCCGGGTCGCGCGTCGTCCCCACGACGAGGATCGGCGGGGCGCCCGTCGCCCGGATCGGCGCCGGCCGGCCCTGCGCAGGCACCGGCCAGTAGCCGCACGGCAGCGAGCCCCAGGCGACGTACGCACCGAAGATCGGCGAGACGCGGGCCAGCTCGGCGGCCCGTGCCCGGAAGGTCGCCAGGTCCGAGGTCTCCGGCTGATCGAGGCAGTTCACGGCGGGCAACGCGACCATCAGGTTGGACAGGTAACGCCCGTTCTCCCCCCGTTCGGCATAGGCATCGGCCAGGACCAGCAGGGGCTCGCCGTCGCCGCGGAAGGCATCACGCAGCGCAAGCCGCAGGAAGCTCCACGCGGACGTGTCGTACATCGCCTCGGCCATCCCCAGGAGGGCCAGCGACTGCGTCACCGGGCGGGAGGCCCGCAGCGGGTGCCGGTCGACGTCGGTCAGGAAGCGCTGCAGGCGCGCCAGTGCCGCCGTGCGGTCCCCCGCCAGCGGGCAGCCCGAGCGCCGCAGGCAGTCGTCGACGAACGAGCCGAGCGCGCGCTGGAAGCCGACGGCCTGCGAACGGGACAGCTCGGCCTGGTCGGCCGCCGGGTCGACGACGCCGTCGAGAACCACTCTCCCCACCCGCCGCGGGAACAGCTCGGCGTACACCGCGCCGAGGTAGGTGCCGTAGGACTTGCCCAGGTAGCGCAGCTTCCTGTCGCCCAGCACGGCCCGCAGGACGTCCAGGTCGCGAGCGGCGTCGCGGGTGCCCACGTGCGCCAGGAAAGCCCCGTTGCGCGCCGCGCACCCGGCAGCCAGCTGGCGGGAGATCCGCAGCAGGGCTGCTTCCTCGGCAGCGGTGTCGGGTGATCCGTCCTGGGCGACGTAGGCGTCGGTCTGCGGACCGGTCAGGCAGCGGATCGGGCGGCTGCGCGCGACCCCGCGCGGGTCGAAGCCCACCACGTCGTATCGCTCACGCACCGCCTTGCTGACCACGACGTCGGCCGCCCGGGCGTAGTCGACGCCCGATGCGCCGGGCCCACCCGGGTTGATCAGCAGACTGCCGAGCCGGTCGGCGCCGCGGGCCTTGAGCCGGATGACCGCCAGCCGCAGGGTCGGACCGGCCGGGCGCGAGTAGTCGACCGGTACGCGCACCCGGGTGCAGTCGAAGCCGTCGCCACAACCCCTCCAGCGCAGGCGCTGCTGGTAGAAGACAGCGACGCCGCCGGGTGTGCCGGCGGTGGGCGACGGCCCCGTGGCCCGCCCGGACCTCGACGCCTGCGGGGCCGGCGAACCAGCGGAGGAGGTACAGGCCGGGGCGAGCAGCGCCAGCGCGACCAACGCAGCCCACCACGCGCGCGACATCGGGCCTCCCGGGCGAGCCACCTGCCCGCGACTCTAACCGCCGCCCGGCCGCCAACCGCCCGTCGGCCGGCTGGCCGGGAGCCGTCCCGGGCCCGGCCGGCGTGTCCTGGGGTCAACGCTGCGGATCGCCGGTCGCTCGAATGGCGCAGTCGTCATCGGTCGAAACCGGACTATTACGGCCGTTGGCGCGTGCACTCATCATCACGCACAGTGACGAGAGGACGCTGCGCCCGACCGTCGAGGACGGCCGCTGCACCCGTACCGGGGCCGGCGCGACGCGGCCAGAGGGCTAGACGCCCACTGATCCACTCGGTGGCCTCCCCCGCACCGGCCCCCCTCACGAGCGGACATACCGCCTCACCGCGGAAATGCCCAGGTCAGGCCGCCTCCCCGCGCCGGACCACCCGGACGGTCCATCCCTGTAACCGTGAGGTCGCTCGGCGTGTCGGGCGACGACGCGATGTCCGGAATACACCCTTCGTGCCGGAGGTCGTACGACCTCATAGTTACCTCAGAGCCATCCCACCCCCATCAAGGTTTGCCCTTTCGGGGGGTATCACCGCCGTCACAGAGCGCTCATCATTCTGTCCAGGGCTGGGGGGTACACCGGATGACTGTAGACATTTCGCTCTTTGGTTCGCTCAAGGTCCGCATGGGGGACCGCGAACTGGGGCCGAAAGACTTCATGGGGCGCAAGCCCAAGCAGCTTTTGGAGATCTTGCTGCTGCACGAGGGCCGACCGGTCCCGAAGGACCAGCTCGCCGAGAAGCTGTGGGGCGAGTCGCTGCCCGTGAACTTCTCCGCGTCGCTCGAGCACTATGTCTCGTTGCTGCGCAAGCGGCTGGACCCGGGTGGCCGGCTGGACTGCTCCATGGTGCGCACCGTGCACGGCGGCTACCGCTTCGAGGCGGCCGACCTGCAGGTCGACGTCATGACGTTCGACCGCATCTACGAGCGCCACGTGCTCGGTGAGGCAAGCCGGGCCGACCTCGAGACCGCGGTCGCGCTCGTGCAGGGGGACCTGCTCGAGGACGAGCCGTACGCCGACTGGGCCGCCGGCCCGCGCGCCGTCTACGCCCAGCGCCATGTCGAGCTGCTGGTCGCAGCTGCGCACGCGGCACTGGCGGCGGGCGACGGCGTCGGCGGCGCCGAGCTGGCGACGGCCGCAGTGACGCGGGACGGCTACGCCGAGCCTGCGCACCGCCTCCTGATGCTCGCCCACTACGTGCAGGGCCGGCAGTCAGCTGCCCTGGCCGCCTTCGACCGCTGCCGCGAGGCGCTGACCGGCGAGCTGGGTGTCGACCCGCTGCCCGAGACCACCCGCCTGCACGCCGCGATCCTGCAGCAGGCACCGGCCCACGACCTGCTGGTCGAGTTCGTCGGCGCCCCGCGCCAGAGCGAGGCACCGGTCCTCACGCAGGTCCGGCCGCGGGTCGCGATGCCCGCTCCCCGCCGGTCGTCCGAGAGCGTCCCCCCGCTGCTGCCCTTCGTCGGACGTGACCGCGAGATGGCCGCCCTGATCGGTGCCGTCACGCACGAGACCGCTGGCGCCTCGGCCTCCGTGGTCCTGCTGGACGGCCAGCCGGGCTCCGGCAAGTCGCGCACGCTCAACGAGCTCGCCCGCCACCTCGACAACCGCACCGTCGTACGTCTCACCGCGACGGCGGCCGAGCACACTCTCGCCGGTGCCGCCATCTCGCACCTGCTCGCGACCCTGTGCGCAGGCAACCCGAAGCTGGAAGACGTCCTCGAAGCGCTGCCCTCTGCCTGGGACGGTACGCCGGCCCAGCGCGCGGGTGTGGTCAACCGGATGCTGGTCCTCGTCCTCGAGCACTCGCCGTTCACCGTGCTCTTCGACAGCGCCGAGAACATCGACGACCTCAGCGCGCAGATGTTCGCCTGCCTGGCGATGCGGTTGCCCGCGAACAGCGCTGCGTTCGTGTTCGCCTGCCGCTCGAGCCACCTGGCCGGCTCGCACGTGCTCGCCACCACGCTCAACGTCACGCGGGTCACCCTGGAGCCGCTGTCGGAGGAGGCGCTCGCCGTCTTCGGCCTCGAGGGCCTCCACGAGCGCACGGGCGGCCTGCCGCTCTTCGTCGCTCGCGAGGTCGTGCCGCACAGCTCGGGCACCGAGACCAGCCGCGAGGAGGTGCTCGACCGGTTCCGCCAGCTCGGCGAGCGGCTGTTCCACCTCTGCGTGGTCGCGGCGATCCTGCGGGAGCCCATCCGTCCCGAGCCGCTGGCCCGCATCGTCGGCCGCGACGCCGTCGAGGTGGTCGACGATCTCGAGCGGCTGTGCGGCCTGCAGGTCTTGCAGGTTGCCGGTGAGGGGTTCGCGTTCCGCAACCACGCGATCAAGGACCTGCTCGCCTCGACCGCCTCGCCGGCTCGTCGCCAGCTGCTGCAGGGACGCACCCGTGCCTCCGAGGCGCAGACCGACCGGCGCGGCGCCAACCGTCTCATGCCGGCCGCGCAGAACCGCCGCGCCGGCCAGGTCGACCGCCGGGCCGTCCGGCGCTCCGACGAGGTCGATTACGCCGATCTGCGGACGGCGAGCGCTAGCTAGTCCATTCTTCTGGGAGGAACAGGTGTGGCGCGCGGCGTCTCTCGGACTCCGCGCGCCAGCCGCATGCCAGACAGTGGGGACAGGACGATGGCGGTCGACACACCCGTGTCGAGCTCTGGCACGAGCAGCGCGGTCGATCCGTCGGCCGCCGCGCCCGGCCAGCTTTCCGCCGGTCGGGCGCTGACCCAGTTCGCGCTCGTGGGCGTCGTCGTCCTGCTGCTGCTGGGCAGCACCGGGCTCATTGCCTTGCGCCGCGTCTCCGTCGAGCAGTCGGAGGCCCAGGCGCGGGAACTCACGATCGCAGCGACCCGCTACGTGGTCGAGCCGCGCATCACCGACAAGCTCGCGAGCGGCGACCCCCAGGCTGTCGCCCGCTTCGACCGCGACATGCGCAGCATCGTCGTGCACCGTCGGGTGGTGCGCGTGAAGCTCTGGACCCCGGGCGGCCGCATCGTCTACTCCGACGCCCACCGCCTCATCGGTCGCACCTACGCCCTGGGCACGAACGAGCGTGCCGTGCTGCGCTCGGGCCACCCCAGCGCCGAGCTGTCCAATCTCGACGCCGCCGAGAACGAGCTGGAGCAGCAGTACGGCCAGCTGATGCAGGTCTACACCCGGGTGACGACGCCGACGGGGCAGCACCTGCTGTTCGAGAGCTACCTGCGGATGGACTCGGTGCTCGCCGGGAGCGGCAAGCTGGTGTGGTCCATCGTCCCGGCCTTCATGGTCGCGCTGTTGGCCTTGCAGGTCCTGCAGCTGCCGTTGGCCCTGCGACTGGTACGCCGGGTGCAGCTGGGCCAGCGGGAGAAGGAGGTCCTCCAGCGCCGTGCGATCGAGGCCTCCGACCATGAACGGCGCCGCATCGCTCGCGACCTGCACGACGGTCTCGTCCAGTCACTGGTCGGGGTCTCCTTCACCCTGGCCGGAACCGCCGACCGGGTGCGTGCCGCCGGCCAGCCGCAGACCGCCGGACAGATCGCCGACGCGGCAGCCATCACGCGGGCCGGCGTCTCCGACCTCCGCAGCCTGATCACCGACATCTACCCGCCGTCCCTGGAAGCGCTCGGACTGAGAGCCTCCATCACCGAGCTGCTCGCGACCGCGGAGAAGCGCGGGTTCCAGACCAGCATGGACATCCCTGCCGACCCGCCCGTCGCACCGGAGGTGACGGCGGCGCTCTACCGCGCGGCCCAGGAGGCCGTGCGCAACGCCGTCACCCACTCCGGCGGCACCACCGTGCACGTGGAGCTCATCACCGGCCCGCGGATGGTCGGCGTGGTCGTGACGGACAACGGCGTCGGGCCGGACGCCGCGCCACCCGACCCCGACCGCGCGCACTTCGGGTTGCGGCTGCTGGAGGACCTGACCGCCGAGGTGGGCGGACGCCTGGAGGTCACACCGGCACCTGGCGGTGGGACGCGGTTCCGTTTCGTGCTGCCCAGCCGGTGATCCGCCTCCTGGTCGTTGACGACCACGCCCTGGTTCGAGCCGGTCTCGTCCACCTGCTGACGTCGGTGCCGGACTTCCGGGTCGTCGGCGAGGCCGGTGACGGCCGGGCGGCCGTCGCCAAGGTGACGCCCGCCGACCCCGACGACGAGCCGGACGTCGTACTGATGGACCTGTCCATGCCGGGCATGGACGGCCTGGCCGCGACCCGCGCGGTGCTTGCCGCGGCCCCGCGCACCCGGGTGCTCGCGCTCACGTCGTTCGACGACCAGGCCAGGGTCCTCGCCATGCTGGACGCCGGAGCATGCGGGTACCTCGTCAAGGACGCCAAACCGGAGGAGATCGTGGACGCCGTGCGCGCGGCGCATCGTGGTGACGCGCCGCTGTCGCTGGCCGCGTCCACGGCCCTCGTGCGCGCCCGCGCGGCCCGCAACCCCGAGGTCACCCTGACCGCCCGCGAGCACGACGTGCTGCGTCGACTGGCCGAAGGACTCTCCAACCAGGCGATCGGGACCGAGCTCTCGATCTCTGAGGCGACCGTCAAGGCGCACCTCACCCAGATCTACCAGGCGCTGCAGGTCTCCGACCGCACCTCGGCCGTCGTCAAGGCCATCCAGCTCGGGCTGGTCCCGCCACCGGAATAGCGCTCGACCGAGCGGCGCCGTACCCGCGGCGAACGGTCCTTCGCTGACGGTCCGCACGTCGTCGCGACCGGCCGATCGGTCGAGGACCTGTGGGATCTGCTGGTCCGTCCGGGATGCGTCATCACGCGTCGTACAGCTGTTCTCACACTGCGTGATCAACCCGCGTCGGCGACCCCGGACGGCCACAGCCGATCAACGTCTTTCCGTGAGGTGGCAGCGCCAGAGTGTGCTCGCGGCGGTCCTGCGGGTCCGACGCGTGCTGCGCAGCCGCGCAGCTGCCTACTGAGGGGTGGGGGGCAATGGCGCTTGTGCTCAGGTCGGCCGACATCGGTCGCAGCCAGGACCGGCAGACGGGCCGCATCGACGAATCCAGCCAGGGCGAGGGCCGTGCTCGCGGCGCCGCGCTCGTCGTGCTGCTGAGTGTCGTGCTGGGCGGGCTCGCCGTCGGGCTGCACGACCTGGGGATGCTGGGCGGTTCGCGCGACGGCGCACACCAGATCGGGGAGAACGTCCACGCGAGCTTCGGTGTGGTGGCTGTGGAGTTCGTGCGCAGCGTCGACGGCGTCACCAATCGCGCGCTGGCCGGCGCCAGCCACGGCGTGTCCGGCCTCGTCGACTCGTCGCACTCGCAGATCCAGGTCGCGGTCGCGGTCACCAACCGCAGCGCACACCCGATCCAGCAGTCGGCGAACCGGTTCACCCTGCTGGTGACGCGGGCGGGCAAGACCACCGCGCAGAAGCCGCAAGCCGGTGACCTGCCCGACATGCGGATCCTGCCCAACGCCGGGATCGAGGGACACCTCGACTTCACCATCCCGCGGCAGAAGGTGCACCTGACGCTCCTGTTCAAGGATCCAGGCCGCCGCGACCCCATCGTCATCGATCTCGGCACGCGACAGGCCACGGCCGTCTCGCCCGAGCACAGCCACTGAGCCCGGAGATGGTCATGTCAGCACACTCCCGCCGCCGCCGCGGCATCCTCGGATCGCCGACCCGGGCCACCGCCACCCTGCTGCCCCTCGTCGGCCTGACGGCCCTCGTGGCCGCCCTGCGCAGCGCCCCGGGCAACGGCCTCACAGGCCAGGGGTCGTGGCTCGAGGCCGCGGTCCTCGCCCTGCCGATCGCCGTCCTGCTGGGCAGCGTGGCCGGCGGCCTCACCTCGGCGCTCCGGCGTAGCCTGCGCGACGACCCGTTGGCCGTCGCCGCGGAGTACGCCGCAGTGGCCGCGATCGCCGTCGGGTCGCTGGCCGTCTCGGCGGCCGCGCAGAGCTTGCTCATGTCCCCCGCGGCCGGCGGCCGTGGTGCTGCAGCCTCGGCGCTGCTGGCCCTCCGCTCGCTGCCCTTCGTCCTGCTCGGCGCGCTGGCCCTGCGCATCGTCGTCGTGACGAGCGGCCGACTGCCCACGCTGAGGAAAGCCCACCTGCGTCGCGCCCTCGTCCCCGCGCTCGCGGCCGTCATCGGGCTCGGCACGCTGACCACATCGCCGCTGATGTCCGCGACCCCCGCGGACGCCGCCGGGGCCGACGGCCCGTGCCCGGCCAACGTGCCGCAGAAGACCTACGACGTCGAGTCGATGAACGTCGACATCCCGCTCAACCGCTTCGGCGACCACGACGCTAAGGGCCGGATGTACGTGCTCAGCAACCGGGTCGACGACGTGGCCGCCGAGGCGAAGTCGCAGAAGGTCTCGATCGGGCTGCGCAACGACGCCATCCAGCCGCTGGTCATCCGCGCCAACCAGGGCGACTGCGTCACCATCAACTACACCAACAAGGCCGAGGGCGGCGAGTTCGGCCTGCACATCGACGGCCTGAGCTACGCGATCGCCCAGTCCGGCGACGCCATCGGGCGCAACCCGGCGAGCAACCCGAAGACCGGTGAATCGCGCACCTACACCTACTACGTGCCCAACGACGACTCGCTCGAGGGCGCGCACTACCTGCACCCGGGCCCCGGCTTCCGCAACGTCGTCAACCACGGCCTGTTCGGCGCGCTGGTCGTCGAGCCCCCCGGCTCGACGTACCTCGACCCCAACGCCGTCGACGAGGACCACGCCAAGGCCATCGAGTCCGGCTGGGAAGCCATCATCCGGCCCGCCGGCCGCGCGGAGTTCCGCGAGAACGTGCAGCTGTACCACGAGATCGGCAACGAGGACGAGAAGGACGCCGTCCTGAAGAAGGACGGCACCCCGGTCGCGTTCATCGACCCGCACAGCGACGCCTACCGGCCCAACACCCGCGCCATCAACTACCGCTCCGAGGCCTTCATGAACCGCCTCGACGCGGCCCCCGAGCAGGAGGCGCACGGCTACGGGTCCTACACCTTCGGCGACCCGGCGACACCGATGCCGCGTGGTTACCAGGCCGACCCGACCAAGTTCCGCATCCTGCACGCCGGCACCGAGATGTTCCACGTCTTCCACATGCACGGCGGTGGCATCCGGTGGCGCTTCAACCCGGTGGCCGACCCGACGTACAACTACGAGGACACCGGCCTCAACAAGCACCCCGTCGAGGCCAGCGACTCCTCGCGCCTGGACTCGCAGGCCTTCGGTCCCGGCGAGTCCTACAACCTCGAGATCGAGGGCGGCGCCGGCGGCGTCCAGCAGGGCGCCGGCGACTTCCTGTTCCACTGCCACATCGCCGAGCACTACGTCGCCGGCATGTGGAGCTTCTGGCGCGTCTACAACACCCGCCAACCCGACTTCGCCCCGCTGGCCGACCGGGTCGCCCCGCCCGAGCCGGTGGACTCGCAGGCCCTGATCGGCCACACGTACGGCGGTCAGAAGATCACCGAGGACAACCTCGCCGACTGGATCCGCCCGCAGCTCCCGCCGGCCGGCGTGCGCCTGGAGAACAACGACGCCACCGTCTGGAACTGGTCGGTGAACGCCGACAACCCCCTGCAGTACCTCGGCGAGCCCGAGGACAACTCCAACTGGCCCGACTACGAGAACAAGGTGCCCGGCCACCCGACGGCGATGCCCGGCGACACGTTCGTCGGCAACCGTCCGGTGCTCCTGTTCGACCCGACCAACGGCCGGCCGGCGTACCCGATGATGCGACCGCATCTGGGCATGCGCCCACCGTTCTCTCCCAACGGGCACTCCGGTGCGCCGTACCTGGGGGAGAACGGCGACCAGGCCGTGAAGTCCGGTCCGAAGGTCGACACGTGGGCCAAGCGGGCCGACGGCATCTGTCCGTCGACGACGGCCAGCGGTGCACCGACCCCGCTGCGACGGTTCAACGTCGTCGCCGTGGAGAAGTCCGTCCAGGTCACGCCCAAGGACAGCGACCCGACCGGACAGGTGTACGTCCTCGCCCATGACAAGGCGGCCGTGATGGACGGCACCAAGCCGTTCGCGCCGCTGGCCCTGCGCGCCAACGTGGGCGACTGCGTTGCCGTCACCCTGACCAGCGAGCTCACCGACATCAACTCGCCCAGTCACTTCTCGCAGGTCAACATGCACATCCACCACGTGCAGTTCGACACGCAAGCCTCCGACGGCGTCATCACCGGCATGTCCTACGAGCAGGCGGTGCGCCCCTACAAGCTCGAGGACCCACAGCTCACCCAGCCCGCGGCCAAGGGCGACACCGTGCTGCACCTGGCCAGCGTGGCCAAGTTCCAGGTCGGCGTGTACATCGGCGTCGGTCTCGGCACCGAGGGGCCGGAGGCGACGGGCACCGCGAACGCGGCGACCTCAGGCAGGGGCCCGGAGATCCGGGCGATCACCTCGATCGACAAGACAGCCAACACGGTGACGCTCGCAGCCCCGCTGGAGATCGACCACGCCGCCGGCCAGTACGCCGGTGTGGAGTTCGAGCAGTACCGCTGGTACCCCGACGTCAACCTCGACAACATCTTCTGGCACGACCACGTCGACGGCATCCACACGTGGGCGCACGGCCTGGTCGGCCAGCTGATCGTGGAGCCGGAAGGCTCCACCTATCACGATCCCCGCACCGGCAACCAGGTCGACTCCGGCGCGATCGTCGACATCCACGCGAACAAGCCGCTTGCGGCCGGCGCCGGGGTGACCGGCAGCTTCCGTGAGGTCGCGCTGTGGGAGATGGACAAGGGCTTCGGGGCGACCCAGGACTCCATGTTCAACCTGCGCGCGGACCCGCTGAGCGACCGCAACCTGCTCACCGATCCGTCGCTGCAGTTCAGCTCCTACGCGCACGGTGATCCGATCACGCCATTGCCGCGTGCGTATCCCGGCGACCCCTTGGTGATCCGCACCATCCAGGTGGGATCCGCCGTCGACACGCTCGGCATCGACGGGCACCGGTTCTTCTACGAGAACAGGTACGTCGGCGCCGGCGGCAAGGCCGAGGCCGAACCGCTCGACACCCTGCACTACGGCATCTCCGAACGCTTCACCCTGATCCTGCAGGGCGGTGCGGGTGGACCTCGCAAGGCGAGTGGCGACTACCTGTACTTCAACGGCGTCGACCGGCGGCTCGCCGACGGTGCGTGGGGCATCATCCGGGTGCTCCCCGGACGGGTGACCACCGACGAGAACGACCCGAACTACCTCAAGCCGCTGCCCGGCACCGATCCAGGCACCTCCAGTGCCGCCTTCCCACCGTCCGGCACGACACCACCGGAGCCGGACAGCCCCGGCAACCCCTGCGAGGCCGGGTCGGCGCAGCGCAGCTTCGACATCACCGCGGTGCGCACCAGCAACACGAACACCGCAACCCGCTACACCTACGTGCCGACGAGCAAGGCCGCTGCCGCCGCGAACAGCACCACGCCCGGTGAGCCCCTCGTCATGCACATGACCGCAGGCGACTGCGTGACGGTCAAGGTGACCAACAAGACGGGCATCGGCCACATCGGTTTCATGCTGCGCGGCCTGGACAGCGACCGTGCGTCGGCCGGTGTCAACATCGGCTACAACCCCGAGTCGACGATCGCCGACGGCGCGAGCCGGACCTACGTCTACAGCGTCGACAACGACAGGGTGGGCGGCGGCACCATCGGTGACCTCTCCGGCAACACGCCTGGTGCCGGAGCGGGCTCCGCGAAGCGCGGCCTCTACGGCGGCTACACCGTGGCGCCCAAGGGCTCGACGTTCACCGACCCGGTGACCGGCAACGAGACCGGCGTCGGCGCGGCCGTGGACGTCCACGTGCCAGGGCACAAGGACTACCGCGACTTCAGCCTGATCCTGTCCGACGACGACCCGCAGCTCGGGGCGAGCTTCATGCCCTACCCGGTCGGTGCGGAGAAGCCGAACGCGGTCCTGATCAACTACAAGAACGCGCCACGCAACGACAGTCTCGGCAACGCGTTCAGCAGCGCCGCGTTCGGCGACCCGGCGACACCGCTGCTGCGGGCCTACGCCGGCGACCCGATGGTCGTGCACGCCTTCGGCGCGCCCGGCAGCGAGCAGACGCACGCCTTCAACCTGGGCGGGCTGAACTTCGCGGTCGACGAGGGCATCAAGGCGGCAAACCTGACCCAGACCCGCGCGGTCGGTCCGTGGGAGTCGGCAACGATGCACGTCCTCGGTGGCGCGGGCTCGACGTCCCACACGCCGGGTGACTACTTCTACGGCGACCTGCGCCGGCCGTTCACGCAGGCCGGCATGTGGGGCCTGCAGCGGGTGCTGCCCAAGCCCGTCACCTGCCCGCCGCCCAACAACGGCCAGCCGCTGTGTCTGGACTCGAGCTCCGCGTCGCCCACGGTGGACTTCCCGGCGCCGCCGTCCGACCCGACGAACCAGAACACCCTGAAGATCCCGTTCACCTCCTCGGACCCCGACGCCCGCTTCGAGTGCTCGCTGTCGACGGGCCCGGCCGCCTTCGCCCCCTGCAAGTCCCCGTTCTCCGCCAAGGGCCTGGCCGACGGCACCTGGACCCTCCAGGTGCGGGCGACCAGCCGAGCCGGTTGGTCGGGTGCCACCCAGCAGGTGCGCTTCACCGTCGACCGGGTCGCACCACGGACGTCGGCCACGCCTCCGGGCGGGCTGTACGCCGCGGCGCAGCAGGTCACGCTGAACTCCACGGAGCCGGGCCAGATCCGCTACACCCTCGACGGCACCGTCCCCGGCATGAGCTCGCCGACGTACACCGGCCCGGTGACCGTCGACCGGACGAGCATGCTGCGCTTCGTGGCCATCGACCCGGCAGGCAACGTCTCGAGCGAGGGCCAGGAGGTCTACACGATCGCGGCCGGTGGCACGACCGGCTCCGGTACGGGAGAGTCCGGCACAGCCGGCACCCAGGACGTCAACCCGCCACGGGTCAGCTCGCCCACCATCGTCCTCGGCAAGGGCAGCGTCAGCGCCCGCGGCAACGTCCCGGTCGAGGTGCGCTGGGGCGCCAGCGACACCTCCGGTGTCAGCAGGTACCAGCTCTGGCTGCGCACCGACGGCGGCCGACCGGTGCCGGTGGCTCTGGCCTCGCCGACCACGACCCAGCTGACGACCGCACTGGCCGCCAACCATCGCTACACGTTCGTGGTGACGGCGACCGACGGGGTCGGCAACGTGACACCTCAGGTGAGCGGCGTCGCGACGTCGGTGAGTCTCCGGCAGGAGTCCAGTGCCTCACTCGCCTACGCCGGGAAGTGGCGCACGGTGGCCGGGTCGGCGTACTCCGCGGGCAAGGCGAGGGAGAGCTCCTCCCGTGGGTCGAGCGCGATGCTCACCGTGCCCAGCGGCTCCCGGGCCGGGCTGCTGCTCGGCACCGGACGGGACAAGGGCATGGTCAAGGTCATCGTCAACGGTGCCAGCCGCAGCGCGGTGACCCTCGACCTCTACCGGGCCCGGGCGGGCGTCCGCCAGGTCGTCTGGCAGGCACCGCCGGGCACCCGAACGGTGCGTCTGGTGGTCCTCGGCACCCGCAACCGCCACTCCCTCGGACGGCGCCTCGACGTCGATGCGGTGGTGCTGCTCGGCGGCTAGGTCGGGCCTGTAGTGGCCGGCGCCCCTCCGCCGGCCACTACAGGTTTTCCACACCGGGAACCCTCTAGTCTCTGCTCATGGGCGGGGCTGGGGGGTTCCGGCACGTGGTGCGCCGTAGGACGCACCCGACGTGTCGCATCGACGCGCACGCAGCCTGTCTCGACGGGGTCACCAGGGTCTTCGGCCAGCAGCCGGCACTGGTGCGGGTGCGGCTGGTGGTCCGACCCGGTGAGGTCGTGCTGCTGCGCGGCACGAACGGCTCCGGCAAGTCCACGCTGCTGCGGGTGCTGGCGACCGCGGTGACCCCGACCCACGGGCGGGGCTGCGTGTTCGGTCACGACCTGGTGACGGATCGACGCGACGTACGCCGGCTCACCGAGCTGGTCGGTCACCAGACCCGGTTGTACGGCGACCTCAGCGCCGCCGAGAACCTGCGCTTCGTCGCTCGCATGCACCACGCCGATCCCGCGCTCGTGCCCGCGGTGCTCGAGCAGGTCGGGTTGCTGGAGGTGGCCGACGAACGGACCCGCGGCTTCTCGCAGGGCATGCGGCAGCGACTGGCGATGGCCCGCACCCTGGTGCGTGCACCGTCCCTGCTGCTGCTCGACGAGCCCTATGCCGGTCTCGACGACCAGGCAGGCAGTCTTGTTCACGCCCTCGTCGCCGCGACCATCCGTCGCGGCGGAGCGGCGGTGCTCGCCAGCCACGACGACCTGGTGGGTTTCGCGGCCGACCGCACCGTCACCCTGGCGGCCGGGGAGACCGTCGTCGTCCCGCAACCGTCCCTGCTCAGCGCGGCGCCCGGCGGACTGACATGACCGGCGAGGCTCTGGCGCTCGCGGCCAAGGACCTGCGGCTGGAGCTGCGCGGCCGGCACGCCGTGAGCACCGTGCTGCCCTTCGCGGTCACCCTGCTCGTCGCCCTCGGCCTCGCGCTCGGGCCCGACCGGCCCCTGCTGCGGCAGGTGGCGCCGGGCCTGCTGTGGATCACGGTGCTGTTCGCCGCTGTCCTCGCGACCCGGCGCAGCTACGAGCTGGAGGGGGAGGACGGCGCGCTCGAGGGCCTGCTGCTGTCCCCCGCCGACCCAGCCGCGATCTTCCTCGGGAAGGCCGCCGCTCTCAGCGTCCAGCTGCTCGCCCTCGAGGTGGTGCTGGTGACGGTCATGGCGCTGCTGTTCGGGCTGCCGCTCGCCGCCGCCCCTGTGGCGCTGGCCCTCGTCTGCCTGCTCGCCACGGTGGGCCTGGCCGCCATCGGCTCGCTGTTCGGCGTGGTGGCCCAGGCGGCCCGCACCCGCGAGGGTGTCCTGCCGCTGCTCGTGCTGCCCGCCGCGATCCCCCTGCTGGTCGACGCCGTCCGGGCCACGTCGCTGGCGCTCGAGGGTCGCGACGTCACCGGGTGGCTCGGGCTGTTGCTGTCCTTCGACGTCGTGGCCCTCGCCGCCGGCACCCTGCTCTACGGCTACCTGGTGGAGGACTGACGATGGCGACGATCGCCCGCCGCCCGGCGCCGCAGCCACGCGCCCACCCGGCGCGCCCGTCGGGCGCCCGCAACCGCAGCCGTGGCGCCCGGCTCCTCGGCGCGCTCTGCGGGTCGCGCGGCATCTTCTGGCAGGGCGTCGCGGCGGCGGTGGCCCTCGGCGCCAGCGCCGTCGTCTCGCTGCTCGTCGTGCCGGCCGACGCCGCGCAGGGCGACGTGCAGCGGCTGATGTACGTCCACGTGCCGGCGGCATGGACGGCGTACCTGTCCTTCGCTGTCGTGGCCTTCGCGAGCGCGGCCTACCTGCGGACGGGACGCGTGCACTGGGACCGGCTGGCCGTCGCCGCGGCGGAGGCCGGCGTGCTGTTCACCGGGCTCACGATCGCGCTCGGCTCCCTGTGGGGCCGCCCGATCTGGGGTGCCTGGTGGACCTGGGACCCGCGGCTGACGACGACCCTCGTGCTGCTGCTGGTCTACGCCGGCTACCTCGCGGTGCGCGGCCTGCCCGACAACCCGGACCGGGGCGCGCGGTGGTCGGCCGTCGTCGGCCTGGTCGGCTTCCTCGACGTCCCCGTCGTGCACCTGTCGGTCGTGTGGTGGCGCGGTCTGCACCAGCCCGCAACCGTGCTGCGACCCGGCACCCCCACCATGGCCGGGTCGATGCTCGCGGCCCTGCTGCTCGCGGTGCTGGCCTTCACGCTGCTCTGGGCCTACCTCGTCGCAGCCCGGATGCGCACCGAGCGGGCAGCGCAGCGGACCCGTCGCGAGCTGCTCAGCGCACCGGTGCGACGCGGCGTGCAGCCCGTGGCGCCGGTCGCCGACCTGGTGGCCACCGCCCCGACGCCACAGGGCGCAGGCAGCCATGGGTGACTGGTCCTACGTCGCCCCGGGATACGCCCTGACCGCGGTGGCGTTCGCGGCCGCGGTGCTGCGACTGCACCGGCGCACCCGGGCCGACCGGGCCGCCGCCGCGCGGCTCGCGGCCCTGCGCCGCAGCCGACGTACGCCGCCGGTGCCGCCGCCGTGAGCAAGCTGCGGGTGCTCGCCACCCTCGCCGTCGTGCTGGTCACGCTCGCCGTGGTGCTGGTGCGCGGGCTGGGCTCGAACCTCGTCTACTACGCCACGCCCACCGAGGTGCTGGCCGCCCGGTCGTCGAACGCCCACGACCGGCTGCGGCTCGGCGGCCAGGTCGTACCCGGCACCGTGGTCAAGAGCGCCCACGGGGTGCGCTTCGTCGTCGGCGACGGCACGAGCCGCGTGACCGTCGTCGGCGACGCGAGGTTGCCCACCATGTTCGGCCCGGGGCAAGGCGTCGTGGTCGAGGGCTACCTGGCGGGCGGGCGCACACTGCATCCGGTCTTCCGCGCCGACACCGTGCTGGTGAAGCACGGCAGCGACTACCGACCACCGACCGAGGCGCCCTCCGTCGGGACGCGGCGGGCGGCCCGGGCCCGGTGAGCACCCCATGACCGGCTCCGTGCTCGTGGGCAACGCCGCGCTGTGGCTCGCGCTGGGCCTCGCGGTGTACGGCGCGCTCGTGTCGGTGGCCGCGGCCCGCACCGGCCGCGCGAGCCTGCTGGCCAGCGGCCGGGCGGCGGCCGGCTCCGTGCTCCTGGCGGTGCTCGCCGCGGTCGCCACCATGGTGAGCGCACTGCTGCGCGACGACTTCTCGGTGCGCTACGTCGCCGAGGTCTCCAGCCGGGCCACGCCGTCGCTGGGCAAGGTGCTCGCGCTGTGGGCCGCCGACACCGGTTCGCTGCTGCTGTGGAACCTGGTGCTCGCCGGTTTCCTGGCGGGCCTCGCGTGGCGCCAGCGGCGGGTGGTCACAGCCGCCGGCGCGGTCCCCGAGGCCACGACCGCGCGGGCCGGGGCCGTGGCGCTGGCCACCCTGCACGCCGTCAGCGCGTTCTACCTGCTGCTGGTCGTCGGGCCGGCGCGCTCGTTCGTCACGCTGCGACCGGCGGTCCGCGACGGCGGCGGGCTGCCGCCGCTGCTCGCCGACCACCCGCTGATGGCGGTCCACCCGCCGACGCTCTACATCGGTCTCATCGCGACCACCGTGCCCTTCGCGCTGGCGCTCGGCAGCCTGCTCGCGCCCGGCCACGACTGGGCCGGGGCGGCGCGCCGGCCGGTGCTGCTGTGCTGGTGGTTCCTGACCGCCGGCCTGGCGCTGGGCTCGCTGTGGTCGTACGGCGTCCTCGGCTGGGGCGGCTACTGGGCGTGGGACCCGGTCGAGAACGTGGCCCTGCTGCCCTGGCTGGTGATGACGGCGTTGCTGCACACCCTGCGCGTCGGCCGGCTCGGCGTACTGCGCACCTGGAACCTCGCGCTGGCCGTCTCGGCGTTCCTGCTCGCGACGTTCGGCACCTTCCTCACCCGCGGCAACGTGCTGCTGTCGGTGCACAGCTTCGCCGACTCGGCGACCGGCCCGCTGTTCCTCGGGTTCCTCATCGTCGCCGCCCTCGTCGGCTACGGCCTGCTCCTCCTGCGCAGCAGCGTGCCGGGCGACGCCCGGCCGGTGCCCGGCAGCCGCGAGAGCGCGTTGCTGGCCAACAACCTCGTGCTGCTCTCGGTGGCCGCCGTCGTGCTGCTCGGCACGGTCTATCCGCTGATGACCGAGGCACTGACCGACCGCAAGGCCGCCATCGGCGCGCCGTACTTCGACCAGACGACCGGACCGCTGTTCCTGCTGCTGCTGTTCCTGATGGGCATCGGCCCGCTGCTGCCGTGGCGGACCCGCGACCTGCCCCGCCTGCGCCAGCGGGTGACCGGCCCGGCGGTGCTGGCAGCCCTGGTCGTCGCCGCGCTGGCCGTCGGCGGCCTGCACTCGCCCGAGGCGGCCGCCGGTCTGGGCCTGGCCACCTTCGCGGGCGCGACCGCGCTGCTGGAAGCCGTCCGTCCCACCCTGCGCGCCGGCCGCCGCCGGGGCCCGGGCGCGGCGGCCCGCGAGGTCACCCGCTCGTCGCGGCGCTACGGGGGGGCCCTCGCGCACACGGGCATCGCGCTGGCGGCAGGCGCCATCCTGGCCTCGAGCACCTGGTCGACCCAGACCGAGCTGGACCTCGCGACCGGCGGCCACGCGAGCTTCGCCGGGTACACGATCACCCTCGACCACGTCACCACCCAGACCACCGCCCGGCGCAGCCAGCTCATCGCCACGGTGACTGCCCGTCGGGCCGCCACCACCACCACGCTGACACCGGCGCTGCGGCGCTACCCCTCCGGCGCCGAGCTGGTCGCCGGACCGTCGATCCGGGTAGGACCCCGGGCCGACCTCTACATCTCGCTGCTCGGCGTCTCCGGGTCCGGGCAGCGTGCGACGCTGCGGGTCTACCGCAACGTCGGAGTCATCTGGCTCTGGATCGGCTGCGGTCTCGTGCTGCTCGGTGGCGCCCTGTGCGGGGTGCCGGCCGCGACCGGCCGACGACGGCGACGGGCCGTCGACGGGGTGCCGCCCCGGCAGGCCGGCGACGACGTACCCGCCCAGGCAGCCGGCGACCTGGTCGGTGCGCCGTGACCCGCCGCCGCGGCGGGTTCGCCGCACTGCTGGTGGCCGTCGTGTCGGCGGTGCTGCTGTTCGGGCCCGCGCTCAGCCAGGGACAGGCCTCCGCGCCGCTGACCCGCACCCGGCCCGCCCCGGCACCCGACCAGACGTTGCCGCTGCGCGACGGCGGCGTGCTGCCGCTGCGCTCGGGCGGGCAGGTCGTCGTGCTGAACTTCTTCGCGTCCTGGTGCGCCGAGTGTGCCCAGGAGCACGCCGACCTCGCCGCGGTGTGGAGCCGGTTCCGGGACGGCGGCGTGCTGCTCGTGGGCGTCCCGTTCCAGGACGACGGAGCGCGCGCCGCGCGGTTCGTGCGCGACGCCGGCGGCGACTGGCCGGTGGCCGACGACCGGGGCGCCAGGGCCGCGCTGGCCCTCGGCGTCACCGGCGTGCCCGAGACGGTGGTCATCGACCGGCGGGGCCGGGTGGTGGCCCGCGTCATCGGCACGGCCACCTACGACCAGCTGGCCCCTGTCCTGACCTCGCTGCGGGGAGCCTCGCCGTGAGGACGGGCCGGGGGGCCGGGCTGCGAGCCGTGGCTCCGCTGCTGCTCGTGGCGCTCGCCGTGGCCGTCGCGTTCGTCGCGATCGCCGCCGGGCCGGGCCGCCCCGCGTCGCTGGACGAGCGCACCCGCGCCGTCGGTGCGACCCTGCGCTGCCCGGTGTGCGCCAACCTGTCGGTCGCCGAGGCGCCCTCGGGCCTGGCCGGCGACATGCGCGCCCGCATCCGCGCGGAGCTCGCCGCGGGTCACAGCCCCGACCAGGTCCGGGCCGGCTTCGTCGCGGTCTACGGCGAGAGCATCCTGCTCGACCCGCCACGGCACGGCCCCGAGGGCCTCATCTGGCTGGTGCCCGTCGTGGCGCTGGTGGGTGGCGGCGCGACCGGGCTGCGATGGCTGCGCCGTGGCCGTACGCCGGCGGCGGTCCCCCCGTGCTGACCGCGGGTCTCGTCGTGGCGGCGCTGGGGGCGCTGGTCGTGGGTCTCGCCCTGCGGCCGCTGCTGCCGGGACCCGGCAGGGCCCGGCTGGGCTGGGTCGCAGGCGGGCTGGCGGGGGCGCTGCTGGTCACCGGGGCCGGGCTGGGCTCCGCCGTCGGCGCCGGTCCGGGGCAGACCGCCGCGGGCCATGCCGGCACGGCGGCGCCCGGCCCCGCGGGCGACCCGATGGCCGGCCTGGCCGCGACGGCGCGGGCCCACCCGCGGCGGCGCTCGGCGTGGCTGGACCTCGGCGCGGGCTACCTGGCCGCGGGCCGCACCGCCGAGGCGGTGGCGGCGTACCGCCAGGTCCTGACCCTCGACCGGAGCGACCCGGAGGCCCTCTCGCAGCTGGGGTACCTGCTGTTCCTGCTCGGCCGGCCCGAGCAGGGCCTCGAGGTGCTGCAGCGGGCCCTGGCGAGCGACCCGAGCTTCCCGCAGGCCCTGTTCTACAAGGGCGTCGTCCTGCTGGACGGTCTCGGCCGCCCGGGCGGCGCCATGCTGGCGCTGCAGGGCTATCTCGACGCTGCGCCGTTCGGGGGACGCCGCGCGGAGGCCACCCGCCTGCTGCGCCGGGCCCGGAGGGCGGCCTCCTCCTCGGCTCCGTGAGCCTCTAGGTTTTCCACAGTCTCGTCCGCGAGTCTGCTCACGAGGAAGCACCGGGGGGTGTCGGAAACGTGAAGCGTGTCGCGGCGTCTGCTGCGGACTTGGTGGTGCGCCGGGCGGTAGCCCTGCTGGCAGCGTCCCTGCTGCTGCCGCTGCTCGTCGTGCTGCCCGCGGCGACCAGCCAGGCGGCGACCGGCGCCCTGGTCGCCGAGGGAGTCTCCGCGCCCGCCGGGCTGCTGTGGCTGCCCGGCGGCCTCGGCGGCCACCTCTGGGTGTCCGACCCCCACCAGGGTCTGTGCCGCCTCGATGACGGCGCCCTCGCCGCTGCCACCTGCATCTCGCTCGTCACGCCTCCCGCGCGCACCTTCCAGCCGGGCCAGCCGGCGTACGACGCGACGAACCAGCTGGTCTACCTGCCCGACAGCGCCGACGCCGGCCAGGGTGTGCTCGTGCTGGGCTTCGACCCGTCCACCGAGACGCTCTCGGCGCCGCGCCAGCTGCAGCGGGATCTCGTGACGTACGCGCCCCGCGCGGTCACCCTCGGCCCGGACGGCGCCCTGTACGTCGCCTCGTCGGTGCGTGGCAGGGCGGTGCTGCGCGTCGTGGACCGCCTCGGGACGCCGCGCCTCGAGGGCGCCGCGAACACCCTGGACGGCGGCCCGGTCGCGGGGCTGGCGTTCGCCGGTGGGGACCTCTACCTCGCCGAGCAGTCCGGGGTCACGGTGGTCACCTCGCCGCTGACCTGCACCGGCTGCACGGCCCGCAAGAGCGAGATCAAGGCCACCTCGCCCCAGGCCATCGCCGCGGACGCGTCCGGCCGGCTGTTCGTGTCCGACACCCCCCTGGACCGGTCCTACGTCCTGCGGGTCGACCCGGGCACCGGCCTGCAGGACCTGCTGGCCAGCACCGGGGGCGCGACCGCGCCGTTCCTGCTCGCCCGGGCGCTGACCGTGCACGACGGGCAGGTCGTGCTCGGCGACGACCCGACCGGTTCGGGGCTGCCGGCCGGCCGGGGCCGCATCTGGACGCTCGGCGCCGACGACGCACCCGAGACGGCCGGCACCGTCGACCAGCCCGCCACCGCCGCGGACGTCGCCGCCCCGCATCCATCCGAGCTGGTGACCGGCGACCTGACCGCGCCCGCCGGCGCCGTGCGGCTCGGCGCGAACCTGTGGGTCTCCGACCACGTGCACGGCTTCTGCCGGCTGGACACCGACGGGCTCGGCGGCTTCACGCTCAACCAGCAGACCTGCAGCACGGCCGCGGTGACGCCCGGCCAGCCGGCGTACGACCCGCAGACCAACCTCGTGTACGTACCGGATGCGCAGACCAACGGCCTCGGCGTCGTGCGGCTGCGCTTCGACCAGCGGACCAACACGGTCGTCGACCGGACCGCCCTCGCACCCGGGCAGGGTCTCGCGGCGATCGCCCCGCAGGCGGTGGCCCTCGGGCCCGACGGCAACCTCTACGTGTCGGGGCTCGGCAGCCCGAACGTCGTGCGCCTCACCAACCCCGACGGCGAGAGCCAGGTCCTGGAGCCGGTGGGCCGCGGCCAGAATCCGCAGAGCGGCGTGCATGCCCTGGCCTTCGTGCAGTCCGACCTCTACCTCGCCGAGGACTCCGGTCTCACGGTGATCCGCGCCGCGATCGGCTGCGGGGGCGCCTGCGTCGCCGCCGCGACGGACTTCGGCGTGACCCGCCCGAGCGCCCTGGTCTCCGACAACGCCGGCGTGCTGTACGCCGCCGACACCCCCAACGTGCTGACCATGGTCCGCGAGATCGACCTGGGCGAACGCGCGGTACGCCCGTTCGTCGCGACCGGCACGTTTCCGGGCGGCCTCACCAGCCCGCTGCGGCTGGTGTCCGGCCTCGGCCTGGACCCCGCAGGCAACCTGCTGGTGGCCGACGACCCGAGCGCGGGGCTGCCCGCCGGCGGTGGCCGGCTGTGGCAGGCCGCCGGCGCCGAGACACCCAAGCCGATCGGCGCGTCGCCGTCCGCACCGTCCGCGCCCGACCTGCTCGCCGCCGACGACCGCGGCGCGTCATCGCTGGACAACGTGACCAACCTGAGCACGCTGCACCTCGTGGGGACCAGCGCGCCCGGTACGACGGTCACGCTGCGCGCCGACGGCGCCGACGCCACCTCGGGCCGTGTCGGCTCGGTCGGCACGTACGACCTGCCGATCACCCTGACGCCCGGTCGCCACCTGATCAGCGCCGTCGCGGTCAACGCGTTCGGCCGGCGTACCCCCGAGACCGCGCCGCTCACTGTCACGGTCGACACCACCGCTCCCGCCGCGCCACCGGCGCCGACCCTCGCGTCCGCCAGCGACACCGGCCGGTCTGTCAGCGACCTCGTCACGGCCAGCACCGCGCTCACCGTCCTCGGCAGTGCGGAGCCGGCCACCTCCGTGCGGGTCACGGTCGACGGCACCGACCCGGGCGTCCGCCCGGTGACCACGACCGCGACCGGCCAGTACTCGCTCGCCCTGGCGAGCCTGCCCGAGGGCGACCACGACCTGTCGGTCACCGCGACCGACCTGGCCGGCAACACCAGCGCCAGCTCACCGACGCGCCGGATCGTGGTCGACACCACCGCCCCCGCCGCGCCCAGCGGTCTCGCGCTCGACCCGGCCAGCGACACCGGCGCCTCGAGCACCGACGGTGTCACCGGTGTCCTCTTCCCCACCGTGACCGGCTCCGCCGAGCCGGGCGCCGCGGTGACGGTGCGCGTCGACGACGTGCTCTCCGCCCGGGTGGAGGCAGGCGCCGATGGATCGTGGCGAGCGACGACCGCGGTCAACCCCGGCACCCACCGGGTCAGCGCCTCGGCCACCGACGTCGCGGGCAACTCGGGCCCGTCCGGCGCCGACCTGAGGATCGTCGTCGACACGGACCTGCCGGCGGTGACCGGTCCGGTCACCGCCCTCGCCGCAGGGCGCTCGCTGCTCCGTGGCCGCGTGCCGCTGCTGGTCACCTGGCACGGCACGGACGCCGAGGGACCGGTCACCGGCAGCCGCGTGCTGCTCAGCCGTGACCGCGGCGCCAGCTGGCGCTTCGCCGCCCGCACCGGCCCGAACGTCGAGGAGCTCCTGCTGCGCCTGGCACCGGCCGCCTACCAGCTGCGCGTCGAGGCCGACGACCAGGCGGGCAACACCGGCGCCCTCGTGGGTCCCCGCCAGGGTCTCTGGCTGCGGGGCGACGGCGCCGCGCGCTACGGATCGGACTGGAGGGCCGGCAGCGACTCCCGCGCCCAAGGTGGCCGCCTGCACTGGTCGGCCCGGCCCGGCGCGACGGTCCGCACGACGGTGACCGGCGGTGAGCTCGGCTGGGTGACCACCACCGGACCGAACCGTGGCCGGGCCGCGATCTCGGTGGACGGCCGGCGGGTCGCGACGGTCGACCTGTGGTCGCACACGACACGCCACGGCGTCCTCGCCTTCACCCGCCAGCTGAGCAGGGGCCGGCACACCGTCACCGTGCAGGTGCTCCGGCACGGCACCCTTTCCGGCGGAAACCGGGTGGACATGGACGCATTCGTGGGACTGTCGTAACCGTGACCCGTCAGTTCGCGCGCCGGCTGCTCGCCCTCGCGGTCGTCGCACTCGGCGTGCTCGTGCTCGGCGCCGGTCCGGCGTCCGCGCACGCGGTGCTCATCAACCCGCAGCCGGGCTTCGCCTCGATCGTCGCGGAGGCACCGCGGGTGCTGCGGCTGGGCTTCTCGGAGGGTGTCGACCCGACCTCCGACTCGATCATCGTGACCGGCCCCGACGGGCGCACCGTGCCCACGACGGTGGCGCGCGACCCGCTCTCGGACACCTCCCTGGTCGTCGGCATGCCGCCCAACCCGCCACCCGGCACCTACTCGGTGCAGTGGCGCGTGGTCGGACGCGACGGCCACCCGACGTTCGGCGAGTACAAGTTCGCGCTGCGGGCACCCAGCGCGTCGCTGGCGTCCTCCTCCGGGCAGAGCGGCGCGGGACCCACGCTCCTGGGTGGCACCGGGCGGGCCCTCTCGGCCGGTGGCGGGCTGGCGCTGGTCGGGCTCGCCGTCTTCCCGCTGCTGGTGCTGCGCCCGACCCGCCGCCGGCTCGCCGGCGCCGTGGGTGAGGCGCTGGACGAGGACGCGTCCCGGCGCCTGCGGCTGCCGGTGTACGGCGCCGCGGCCGTGGCCGCCCTCGGCACCCTGCTGGTGCTGGCCGACACCGTCGGGCCGGGGACCGGCCGGTCGGCACTGAGCCAGCTGCTGCACCCGGGCCGGATCATCGAGCTGTCCACGGCGACCCGCACCGGCACCTTCCTGCTGGTGCGCCTCGGCGCCATCGCGGTGGCCGTCGCGCTGCTCGAGACCCTGCGCCGGCGCCCGCCGGCGGGTCGGCGCGGGACGCTGCTCGCGGCCGGCGCAGCACTGAGCGTGGGCGTCCTCGTCATGACGTTCTCGCTGTCCAGCCATGCGGTCGCCGAGGCCGACCGGTTCGTCGCCATCCCGCTGGACGCCATGCACCTGCTCGCGGCGGGCATCTGGGCGGGCGGCCTGCTCGGGCTCGCGCTCGCCGGCCTGCCCGCGGCCCGCGGACTCGCCCGCGGTTTCGACGACTCGGTCGCCGACGCCGCCGGCGTCCTGGCCGGACGCTTCTCGGTGCTCGCGCAGGGCGCCATGCTCGCGTTGCTCGCGACGGGTGGCTACGCCGCACTGATGCGCATCACGGCGCTCGGCGACCTCGGCAGCACCTGGGGCCGCGACCTGGTGGTCAAGCTCGCCCTGTGGGTCACCCTGCTGGTCGTCGCCGCGGGCAACGCGTTTCGCGTCGTACCCGTTCTCGCCGACCGGGCGCAGGCCCGCACCGAACGCCGTGCCGCGGCAGGTCAGCTCGCGTCCTCGGTGCGCCTCGAGCTCGGCCTGGCTGCGGCGCTGGTGGTCATCGCCGGCGTCCTCTCCGCGACCGCGCCGCCCGACCAGACGCGCCCCGTCACGGCCGGGACCACCGCGGCACCGGCCGTCACCAAGTCACAGGGCTCCGGCTCCGGCTACGACGTGGCCGTCCAAGCGGTCCGGACCGGCAAGGGTCAGGCGGTGTCGACCGTCTTCGGCGTCTCCCTCACGACCGAGGGCACGGCCGCGAGCGCCCCGGAGGCGAGCGCGACGCTGACCGGCCCCGACGGCGTAGCGCACGGCCTGGACCTTCGGCTGGTCGACCAGGGCCAGTGGTCCTCGGCCCGGCTGGCCGTGCGACCGGGCCAGTACCAGATGACCGTGCAAGTGGACCGCGCGAACGGCGCGGCCCGGATCCCCGTCGCCGTACGGGTCGGCTAGGAGGCAAGGCGTGGGCACCATCAGGAAGCTGGCGACGACTCTCGGGGTCGTCGTGCTCGCTGTGTGCGCGGCGACGCCCGCCTGGGCTCACGACGCCGTCGCGCCCTCGAAGGTCGTCACGGGCAGCGCCGTCACGGTGACCGTCGCCGTCGTGAACGAGCACGACCTGCCGACCAACGGGGTGGAGCTGCGGCTCCCGCCCGGGTTCGCGCTGAAGTCGCACGAGGAGGTCCCCGGCTGGAAGTCCCAGCTCCTCAAGCGCACCGACGGCACTCCCACCGCGGTGCGGTGGACCGGTGGCCTCCTGCAGACCAACCAGACCGGCGAGTTCGTGGTTGCTGCCACGGCGCCCTCGACACCCGGGTCCGCGGTCTGGGTGGTCGCCCAGCGGTCCCTCGGCCGCAAGGACTACGTGGCGCCCCCGGTCTCGTTCTCGCCGCAGATGACCGTCACCGCCGAGCCGTTGACCGGTACGTCGCCGACGGCCGCGCCCGTGCCGCTGGCCGCCCAGCCACGCGCCGCGGGCACCGTCACGGTCGACGGCGTGGCCCGCTCACGCGCGACACTCGCGCTGGTGCTGGCCGGGCTGGCCCTGCTGGCGGTCGTCTTCTTCGAGATGACCCTCGTACGTCGCGGGCAGCTGGCCGCCGGCGGCGCCCGTCCCGACGGTTCGCCCTCGCCCGGCGGCGGTTCGCCGTCGGAGGGCGGGGACAGCGAGCCGGTCCCGGCCGGCGCCTCGGCAAGGCCGGCCCGCCCGGCCGGCGCGGTCTCGCCGGCCCCCCGCAAGAGCGGCAAGCGCAAGGGTCAGCGATCGGTGGGCACAGCCGCCAAGTGACGCGCCCCGCCCGGAGCACACAGGTTTCCTAAAGCCGTGCTTCATAGCCTCTGAAGAACTCTAGGGGTGGGGGTTCGGTGGGGGTTGTCCGTCGGATGGGGATCCGGCGCGGCACGGCGGTGGCGCGAGCCGTCGTCTTCGCGCTGGTGGCCGCTGTCGTGCCGCTCGCCGCTGCGGGCGCCGCCGCGGCGGCGCCCGTCGGGCCGATCACCGACCGGCTCGGCGCTGCGGTGCCCAACACCGCGACGACCAGCACGTCGGCGCAGCTCGTGGGAGCGCCGAGCGTCACCCGTCGGCTCGGCGAGCCGTACTCCGCGCCCGCGCCTGCCTCCCTCGACTCTCCCGGCAGCCCGGTGAACGACCTGTCCGACGCGCTCGCCCGGCTGACCGACGCACCCGATGCGGGCGCGGCGCAGTCGGAGCGCGACACCGCGCTCGCGATTCTCGAGGGGACCCCCCTGACGGGCAAGGCCTACTCCGGCATCCCGCTGCTCGCCTGGAACACGCCGGCCAAGGTCAAGCAGGTCCCGGCCGGCGGCAACGTCGTGGTCACCGAGGTCCGCGACGACACCCGCACCTACACAGACACCTGGTTGCTGGACTTCGCCGATCCCGACCAGCCGTTCACGATCACCTACCGCATCGCCGAGCTCGACAGCGCGGTCGGCGGCATGCTCAGCCCCACCCCGCTGCTGGCCGACACGGGCGGCCCGCTCGGTGGCCTGCACTCCGTGCTGACCCCGCTGACCGTGCCCAACCTCGACATGGGCACCACCCAGGTCAGCCGCTTCCACCCCGGTGGGGCGGCCGAGAAGACCCGCCTCGTCGTGCAGACGGTGACCGTGAAGATGCCGCCGCCGCGCACCGTCCGCCTGGTGCTCGACCCGTCGCTGCGGCCGGGGCCCAAGCCGCTGGCCGACGTACACAGCCTCGCCCTGCTGGCACCCGCCGACGCGGGGCGCCTCGCGGCTGCGGCTGCCGCGCTCGGTTTCAGCGGTACGACGCCCACCGCCGCCGAGCGGCGAGCCGCCATCGGCCGGCTCGGGGACGGCGCCCCGGGCAAGCAGCTCTGGCAGGACCTCACCGCCCTCGACCCGGCCGACCCCGGCTTCCTTCAGGCGGCACACAGCATCGCAACTGCGGACCTGGACCTGGCGGCCGCGCTGCGCATCCGGGAGACGGTGCCCGCCGGGACCGCCACCGACCCCACCGCCGACCTGACGGTGACGCTGCTCGGCAACGAGGCGTACTACTCGCAGGCCACCATCCGGCCCGACGCCCGGTCCCAGGTGCGGGTGCAGGTGGTCAACGCCGACGGCTTCGCCCACCACGTGAGCGCGCTGGCACTGGCCGGTCGCCAGCAGGCCTACGGCGCGATCGACTGGGGCCGCTTCGACTGGGCCGACCAGCCCGCGGCCGACCAGGTCCTCGCTCCCGGGCAGTCCTCGACGGTCACGCTGGGCGTGGCGCGCGACGCCTTCCAGCTGCTCGTCGGCGACCGGGACACCGGTGACCAGGCGAGCGCACTGGTGATGCTCGACCGCGGACCCAAGCAGCAGAGCATCCCCCTCGAGCCGTCCTTCAGCACGCCCACGCACGCGGCGCTGGGCACCGACGGCGACGTGTGGGTGACCCTGAACGGCACCGACGAGCTGGCCCGGATCACCCCCTCGAGCGACCTGGACACCGCTGCGGTGCAGCGCTTCCCGATCCCGGGCGGCTCCCCGACCCGCGCGACGGTCACCGCGCTCGGTCCGCAAGCCGTCTCCGTCGACCCCCGCGGCATCATCTGGGCCACCCTGGCCGACGGCAACGCCCTGGTGCGCGCCGACCCGACCCAGACCCACGACGGCACGGGCAGCGGGCTCAGGCGCTACCCGCTGGCCGCGTGCCCGGCCTGCCCCAACAACTTCCCCGCCGTGGAGACCGAGGTACCGAGCCGGATCCCCGAGCAGATGGCAGTCGCGCTCGACGGCAACGGCGACACCGACGTCTGGTTCACCGAGCTCAACGCCGACCAGATCGGCCTGCTGCGCGCCGCGCCCGACGGCCGCCAGCTCGCGCTGGTGGAGTACCGCTGCGACTGCGTGATGCCGAAGGGCATCGCGCTGGACCCCGACGGGTCGATCTGGTTCACCGAGGCGATGACCAACCGCATCGGCCGGCTGCGGCTCGACCCGACCCGGCCGGACGACCCCTCGGCCGCGCAGGTGACGCACTTCGCGGTCCCCAGCACGGTCGCGGTGGGCAACGGCAGCACGATGCCGCACAGCATCGCGCTCGACGGCGCCGGACGGGTGTGGTTCACCGAGGAGGCGGCGCCGCGGATCGGCGTGCTCGACCCCGCGCTCGCCAGGCCCAACACGTCGGCGGGCATCCGCGAGATCACCTTGGCGGACAACGACTTCGGCGTCCCCCCGACGCCCGCCGACCTCGCGATCGACCGGGCCGGGACCGTGTTCTGGAGCGATGAGTACGGCGACATCGTCGGCGCGCTCGGCGCGGACGGCAGCCAGCGGCACTGGCGCCCCACCGCCCGGCAGAGCCTGACCGACCAGCCGCTGCTCACCCCGGGCGGCGACCTCTGGTTCACCGAGGCGGGAGCCAGCCTGTTGACCCGCATCTCCGGTGTCACCGCGGGCTCGCCCGGGCCGGCCCTGCCGCCGCTGCTCACCGCCGACCTGACCCGCGGCCGGGTCTCGGGCAGCCGCGTTCGGGAGGCCAGCAGCGTCGACGTCGTCGTGCGCCGGGACGGCACCGTGGTCGCGAGCCGGTCGGGCCTACCCGTCGACGGCGGTGTGTTCGACGCGGACGTGGCGGGGCTCGCGGCGAACGACCGCATCACCGTCACCTTCCGGGGCGGCCCGGCCCGCATACCGGTCACCTTCGCCGCGGTCGACCTGTCCGCGCTGGTGACTCCCTCGGGTGCCGTGACGGGCCGGGCGACAGCCGACGGCGCCGCGGTGCCGGGCTCCGTGGCGCTGCGCTGGCCCGGTGGTTCGGCCGGCGCCGACGTGGCGCCGGGCACCGGCGACTTCTCGGTGCGCCCCGGCAACGGGCTGCCGGCGGACACGCAGGGCGAGGCCAGCTGGACCGGCGCCACCGTGGCGGCCCAGCTGCGCACGACGGCGGCCTTCGTGCCGCCCCCGGGCAGCACGGTGATCACGAGCGCTCCGCCTGCGCTGACCTCGGCCGCCGAGCTGCGGTTCGGGTTCGAGGCGCCCGGGTCCGCGACGACGTTCGTCTGCAGCCTGCGCCGTGCCGGCGTCCCGGCGGAGTTCACACCCTGCGCGTCGCCGCAGAGCTTCCCCGGCGTCGGGGACGGCGCCTGGGAGTTCACGGTGCGGGCCGTCGACGGCGCGGGCCGACCAGGTCCGCAGGCCGCCACCGCGGTGCTGGTCGACACCGCCGCCCCCGACGTGGCGGCGCCGACCGCCACGCCGGTGCAGGGCTCGCGCCTCGGCGCGGGAACTGTCCGCGTCCGTCTCGGCTGGGCCGCCAGCGACCCGGCCGGGGTCGGCAGCGTCGAGCTGCAGCGCAGCATCGACGGTGGCCTGCACTGGCTGGCCGTGCCCGTGCCGCCCGGTGCCACCACGACCACGCTCGACCAGCCCACGACGAGCGCCCAGCGCTACCGGCTGCGAGCCGCCGACACCCTGGGCAACACCACACCGTGGGTCGGCTCCTCGGCCGGGGCGACCCGCATCGACGACACCAGCCGGGCCATGACCTGGCGCGGCAGGTGGGCGCAGCCCCGCCAGACCGGCGCCGTGGCCGGCCGGGTGCACCGTGCCACCAAGGCCGGGGCGCAGGCCAGCCTGCGGTTCACCGGGTCCTCGGTGTCGTGGGTCTCCACCACCGGTCCCCGCGGCGGCGTCGCCGACGTCCTGATCGACGGACGCCGGGTCGCCACCGTGAAGCTGCGTGCCGCCCGCGCCCAGGGCAGCCGGCTGGTGCTCACCCGCGCGGTGGCCCCCGGACGGCACGTCCTGCTCGTGCGCACCCGCAGCGGCCAGGTCGACGTCGACGCCTTCCTGGTGCTGCAGTGACGCGCCGCGGACGACACGCGCGGCGGGCCCTGCGGCTGGTCGCCGCCCCGGCTGCCGCCCTGCTGGTCCTGCTGACCGGCTGCGCCGTGGGTGGTGCCGATGCCGCCACGTCGCCACCCACGTCGGCGCCGCCGAACCATCAGACGCGGGCGCTGGCCACGCGGGCGGCGCAGCTGGTGCGGTTCGCCCCGGACTCCGTCGGCTACCGGGTCGACGTCGCCGGGCCGGCAGCGGGCCTGCGTGCCCAGACCGACCGCGGGCGTCACGTCATCACGCTGTTCGTCGATCCCGACGACGCCGCGCACCGGGTGGCCCACGACCTCGGGCACGAGCTGGGGCATGCCTACGACGACTGCTGCCTCACCCGCGGCGAGCGTCGCGCCTACCTCGCCGCACGCGGCGTACCATCCGCACGGTGGTTCCCGGCCCGCAGCGGGTCGGACTACGCAACCGGGGCAGGTGACTTCGCCGAGGTGTTCGCGCTGTGCCACGCGTCCAGTCCCGAGTTCCGCTCCACGCTGGCCGCCCGCCCGCAGGATCCCTGCGCCGCGCTGCCCGAAGCCGCCCGAGGCGACCGCTACGGAGGTCCGCGATGACCCGACCGTCCCGCCGGATCCTGGTCGTGCTGGTCCTGCTCGTGGTGGGCCTGCTCCTGGTCATCGTCCCCGTCGCGCTGCGCCCCGGGGACACCTCGACGGTCTCCCGCAGGGACCCGCACCGCGCCACGAACCTGTCGCGGTCTCAGATGGCCGGCCTGCTCGACGCGGTCGCCACCGTGGCGCGCTCGAAGAGCAAGGCGGAGCTGGTCGCGGAAGGTCAGCAGCTGTTCCGCTCCGCCAGCGTCGCCAAGGACGGCGAGTCGTGCCAGGGCTGTCACACCAACGGCGGAGCGAACCCCGACCTGGGGACCGTTCCGCACCCCCAGGGACCGGGGGACTTCACCGGCCGGCGCGACCCGCCGTCGCTGTGGGGCGTGTCGCACACCGCCCCCTACTTCTGGGTCGGCAACGTGCCCACCCTCGAAGGGACGGTGACCGCGACGATCAACGCCCACTTCAAGACGGGCACCAGCCAGCCCACGGCCAAGACGGCCGAGCAGGCCGCTGCCATCGTCGCCTACCTGGACACGATCGAGGCGCCCGTCACGCCGTTCGACACCGGCACCATGTCACCGGCGGCGGTGCGCGGTGAGGCGCTGTTCCGCGGCAAGGCCGACTGCATCGCCTGCCACGCCGGGCCGCTGTTCACCGACAACCGGCTGCACAACACCAACGTGCCGCAGCTGCCGGGCGGCACGGACCCCGGAGCACCGCTACCGCCAGGGGCGTTCAACACACCCACGCTGCGCGACGCGAGGAACACCGGGCCCTACATGCACAACGGCGTCTTCACCACCCTCGACCAGGTGGTGCGCTTCTACAACTCGCAGTCCAGCGTCGCACCTCTCGGACTGACCGACGCCGAGATCGGCGACCTGGTCGCCTACCTCGACGCACTGTGACCGGCTCGGACGGCACGTGACGGCGCCACCCGATCGGCGTACGCCGGTGCCGCGACAGGCAGTCGCGGGCGGCTACTCAGACCTTGATCAGAAGGATTCCCACAGGACCGTCCGGCAGCGTTGACCTCAGGGGAACAGCCATCGGGCTGCCCCGGGGGGCGGGAGCACAATGCGCGCACGGTTGGTCCGGTACGGCACGACCCTGGTCATCGCGGCGACGGCGGCTGCGGGGCTCGGTATCCCGGTCATCGCCGCCACGCCTGCGGGCGCGGCCGCACCGACCCGGATGGCGCGGGTGTCGCCGAGCACCGATCCGGCGACGGGCTTCCCGCGCTGGTACGAGGACGCCGCCGGCACGCGGCTGGAGCTGTGCGTCCGGGCGAGCGACCTCTGCCTAGCCGGCTCCACCGCCCCGGACCCGAGCCGGCCGCCCTCCGTGCCGGGCAACTTCCCGAGCGAGGCGTTCTACTACAACGCGACCAGCACCATGACGGTCGCCTCCGGCGTCAAGGCGGTCCTGACGATGGCGGTCGAGGGTGCCTTCGGCAACGTCGACGGCAACGTCGTCGCGGGCGACCAGATCACCTTCAGCCGCATCCAGGTCAGGGTCGCCAGCGGTCTGCGGCCCGGCGCCAGGTACACCATCACCAGCCCGTACGGCACCGACGTCGTGCAGGCCGACGACACGGGCGCCATCCGGCCGCCGAAGACCCCGGCCTCCCGCTACGAGCACGGCTGCGGCGCGGTGCCGCCCGACTGCGACTTCGGCATCCTGCTCAGCGGACGGATCGGACCGTTCCTGGTGCCGGCCGAGGGCGAGCCGGCTTCTCCCGCCGGCTACATCGGTGACGGGGTCACGCCGCACAAGGTGACCGGCAGCCCGCTGGGCACCAACGTCTTCAAGATCGACGGACCCGGCATCGGCACCGACGGCAGCGACGCGGCCCAGACCGACCAGTTCACCGTGGCGGGCAAGCTCGCCGGGCCGATCCAGGTCGACCCGGCCTCCGTGCGCTTCCCCGGTGCGGAGGCGAGCACCGCCGCGCCGACGCAGCACGTGCAGGTGAGGAACATCGGGCCAGACCCGATGACGCTCACCGACCCGACGGTCACCGGGGACAGCGACTTCACCGCGAGCCTCGGCACGTGTGCGGGTGCCTCTCTGGCGCGCGACGACGCGTGCGCCCTCGACGTGGACTTCACCCCGTCCGACGCCACCGACCACTCCGCCGTGCTGACGGTCGGCGACGGGACCCACTCGCTCGACGTCGCTCTGCGCGGCCGGGGCCGCGAGACGGCGACGGCACCGACCGCCGAGCTGGCCGACACCACGCTGACGTTCCCGACGACCCAGGTGGGATCGACGAGCGACGCGCAGACCACGACACTGACCAACAACGGCACAGCGGCGCTGTCGGTGCTCGGCGTTCACCTGACCGGCCCGGCCGGGCGCGAGTACCAGCTGAGCGCGAACGACTGCGGCGACACGTTGCCGGCCGGCGAGAGCTGCACGCTCAGCGTGCGCTTCGCCCCACGCTCGGACGGCGCACGGCCCGCGAGCCTCGTCGTGGACGACGACGCGGCCGGCTCGCCGCACGAGGCGTCGCTGGTCGGCACCGGCCGCGGCGGCCTGGTCGCCGTGTCTCCCAGCGTCGACCCGACGACCGGCTTCGCGCGCTGGTACGAGGACTCCAACGGCGTGCGGTTGCAGCCCTGCCTCGATCCGACCGCGCCGTGCGCCGCCGGCGCCGTGCTGCCCAACGGGGGCGCAGCCCCTCAGGTCCCGAACAACTTCCCCTCCGAGGCGTTCTACTTCCTGGCGCAGTCGACCATGGACGTGCCGGCCAACGCCACCGGGGCCAAGCCGGGCAAGGCGGTGTTCGTCGCCGCAGTCGAGGGCGCCTTCGGCAACGTCGCCGGCGTGCCGACACCCGGCGAGCAGATCACGTTCAGCCGCATCCAGGTGAAGGTGACCGGTGGCCTTCAGCCGGGCAGCACGTACACGATCACCGACCCCTACGGCAGCGAGACCGTCGTGGCCGACGTGGACGGCGCGATCCGGCCGCCCAAGACGCCCGGCTCGCGCTACCAGTACGGCTGCGGGGCGGTCCCTCCGGCCTGCGACTTCGGCCTGCTGCTCGGCGGTCGCGTCGGTCCGTTCCTGACCCGCGACCCGCTGGACACGACCGGCACGCCCGACCCGGACGGGTTCATCGGTGACGGTGTCACCGAGCACAAGGTGGTCGGCAGCCCGTTCGACACCAACTACTTCGAGATCACCGGCCCGAAGCCGGGTGGCGGCACGTTGAGCGTGCGGTCCGAGCTGTTCACCCTCAACGGGATGACCTCGGTCGGCCCCAGCAGCCCTGACCTCGCCGACGTGAGCGACACCGGCTCGTCGAGCACCGACGACGTCACCAACGCGACCACGCTGACCTTCACCGGCGGTGCCCTGGCCCGGGTGCCGGTCAACCTGTACGTCGACGGCACCAACGTCGCCACCCAGACCTCGGGCCCCGACGGCTCCTACTCGCTGACCGTCAGCGACGTGAGCGCCGGCACGCACCAGGTGACGGCCACCGAGACGAAGCCCGACGGCACCGAGAGCCGCCCGTCCGCACCGCACGCGGTGACCGTGGACCTCGACGCACCGGTCGCCGCGGTGCTCGCCAGCACCTCTCCGCCGTCACCGGGCAACACCTCCACGCCGGGCGTCCTCGGTTCCGCCGAAGAGGACGCGACCGTCGACGTCTACGACAGCGCCGGCTGCCTCCAGCCGCCGATCGGCACCGGAACGGGCGCCCAGCTGGGCACCGGCGTCACGGTGACCGTGCCCACCGACCAGACCTCCGACCTCTACGTCCGCCAGACGGACCTGGCCGGCAACCTCGGGCCCTGCTCGACGACGCCGTTCCCCTACACCGAGGACAGCACGCCCCCGCCGGCTCCGACGTTCCGCTTGACCTCGGCCGGTGGGACGATCAACCAGACCACCGCGACGGTCGCCTTCACCGACACCGAACCAGCTGTCCGGTTCCAGTGCCAGCTCGACGACGCGGCCGGCGGCTTCGGGCCGTGCACCAGCCCGGTGACGTACAACTCGCTCAGCGAGGGCACGCACAGCGTGCGGGTACGCGCCGTGGACACCGCGACCAACCCCGGACCGGCCGCGACCCGCACGTGGACCGTCGACACGGTCGGGCCCACGGCGGCGCTCGCCGACACGGCGGCAACGGCGTTCGCCACGTCGCACCCGCTGTTCGCCTTCGTCCTGTCCGAAGCGGGCAGCACCGCGATGTGCGCGCTGGAGCCTGTGCAGCCGTCGTTCGCGGCGTGCAGCTCCCCCGCTGACTTCGGGCAGCTCGACAACGGCAGCTACACCCTCAAGGTCCGTGGCACCGACCCCGTCGGCAACACCGGCCCGGTTGCGTCGATCCCCGTGACGGTCGACACGGTCGCGCCGCCGGCCACGATCGCGGCCGGACCGGTCGGGCCCACCTCCGACCCCACTCCGGCGTTCGCGTTCGGCTCCACGGACCCGAGCGCGACGTTCGCCTGCGGGGTGGCGCCCGACGGCGCGCCGGTGCCGGCGCTCACCCCGTGCGTCTCGCCGACGCGGACCGCCACGCTGCCGACGGGCACCTTCCGGTTCTTCGTGCGCTCCACCGATGCGGCGGGCAACCAGACGACCACCAGCCAGGTGTTCGTGGAGGACCGCACCGCACCGGCCGCGCCGACTGCCGTGACCGCGACGGCGGTCTCCCGCTCGGCCATCACGCTGCGGTGGACGCCGGTGCAGGACACCACGACCGTGGCCTACCGCGTCTTCCGCGACGGCTCGCCGCTCCCGCTCGTCAGCGTCACCGGGACCCGGTGGAGCGACACGGGGCTGCGCGCCGGCACCGCCCACACCTACCGGGTCGTGGCGGTCGACGCGGCGGGCAACGCATCGGACATGTCGGCCCTCATCCGGGCGACCACGTCGGGCGACGTAGTGCGGCCGCGCATCTCCACCCCTCCGACGGTGGTGCTCGGGGCTCGTCGGCACGCCCGGGTGCGGGCCACCGTCCGCTGGGCCGCAACCGACGCGGGCGGCATCGGCTCGTACCGGCTGTGGATGCGCACCGGCAGGGGGGCCTGGCACCTCGTCTCCCTCCCGACGCGGGCCGCGCGTTCGGTGACGCTGCAGCTGGCCTCCGGGCACCGCTACACCTTCCGGGTGATGGCGATCGACCTGGCCGGCAACCGCAGCCACCGGGTCGCGGGAGCGCCGAAGACCGTTCGGATCCGATAGGGCGCCCGGCCCGGCACGTCCGGCCCGGCGCCGGCGGTCGCACGGTCACGGGCGGGCCAACAACTGGGCGGGCGAGGGAAAAGGATTTCGGGACACACCGCCACAGGAGCGCGCAGAACGGCGCAGGTCTGGTCAAGTCCTCCCAGCGGTCGCCGCACGCGCGACCCGAAGGGACTCCCGGATGCCTGCGCTGCTGGCTCGTCCTGCCGTCGCCGCCCTGGTGGGGCTCGCCCTCGGCGGCCAGATCCTGCTCGGCGCGTCCGCCGCCCGTGCCGACACGGTCTCGACCACCCTGCGGGCGGGGGTCGCCGGGTTGCCGGTCGCGGTCGAGGACCGCACCGGCTACGCACGCAACCTCTTCAAGCTGTGGGTCGACGCCGACGGTGACGGCTGCAACACCCGCTACGAGGTGTTGATCGCCGAGGCGACCACGGCTCCCACGGTCGGACCGGGCTGCAGCCTCAGCGGCGGCCGCTGGTACTCCTACTACGACAACGCCTTCTGGACCGCACCCGCCGACCTGGACATCGACCATCTCGTGCCGCTGGCCGAGGCCTGGGACTCCGGGGCGTCGCGCTGGACGGCGAAGCAGCGCGAGGACTACGCGAACGACCTCGGCGACCAGCGTGACCTGGCGGCGGTGACCGACAACGTCAACCAGGCCAAGGGCGACGGCGACCCGGCCGACTGGATGCCGCCCTACGCCGCCGCGACCTGCCGGTACGTCGGCGAGTGGCTGGCGGTCAAGCTGCGGTGGCGGCTGACCCTCGACTCCGCGGAGAGGTCGGCGCTGACGTCGTACGCCGGCTCGTGCCCGAACGTCACGATCACCGTCGCGCGCGCGATCTGACCCGGCCCGGACCTGACCGGTCGCGGCACTAGGTCGGCTCGCCGGGCGCCTGCGGCGCGGTGTCGTAGGCCTGTCGCGGCGCGCAGACGCTGGCCAGGGAGCAGGCGCAGCGCCGTCCCCCGTCGTCGAGGCGGACCACGACCTTCTCTGCCGGCACGCTGTGGGCCACCACGCGACCCGGGCCCTCCTCGGTGCTGACCGCCGCGCCGAGCGACGGGGCACGCGCGGTGAACTCCTGGTAGAGCGGGTGCTCGTACTTCAGGCAGCACATCAGCCGCCCACAGGCGCCGGAGATCTTCAGCGGGTTGAGCGGCAGGTCCTGGTCCTTGACCATCCGCATGCTCACCGGCTCGAAGTCCTTGAGGAACGTGGCGCAGCACAGGTCGCGACCGCAGGGCCCGATGCCGCCCTGCACGCGGGCCTCGTCGCGCGGGCCCAGCTGGCGCAGGTCGATGCGGGCCCGCAGCTGCGCGGCGAGCTCGCGCACCAGCTGCCGGAAGTCGACCCGGTGCGGGGCGCTGAAGTACAGGATGATCTTCTCGTCGTCGTCCAGGTAGTCGACACCGACGATCTTCATCGGCAGCCCGCTGGCCCGGATCAGCCGCTTGGCGACCGACCGTGCCTCGGTACGCCGGCTGCGGTTGCGCTCGTCACGGGCCAGGTGCTCGGCGCCGGCCGGTCCGGCGCAGACCGGCAGGCCGCCGATGTCCTCGGCGACCCACTGCGGCGCCCACACGCACTCGGCCACCTCGGGTCCGTGGTCGGTGGGCACCAGCACCCGGTCACCGACCCGCGCCGGGTGCCCGCCGGGATCGAGGTAGTAGAGGCGGCCGTAGCGGGCGAAGCTCACGGCCATCACCATGCCCATGGCGGGGACCCTAGCCGTCGCGCAGGCGCACCGTCATCGCCTCGACCGCCAGCAGCGGGGCGACGTTGGCGTCGATCGCGTTGCGTGCGGCGAGGATCGCGTCGATGCGACGCAGCGTGGACTCGGCGCTCGCGCCACGCGCGACGCTGGTCACGGCGTCGCGCAGCTCGTCGTTGACCAGCTCGACCCCCGCGTCGGACTGCACGGCCAGCACGTCGCGGTAGAACGACGCCAGGTCCACCAGCGCCCGGTCGATGGCGTCGCGCTTGGACCTCGTGGAGCGGCGTCGCTGGTCGGTGGCGAGCTCCTTGAGTGCCGCCGCGGCGCCGGGCGGCTGGCGCGACCCCTGGCCCACGCCGAGCGCCCGACGGAGGTCCTCGACCTCGCGCAGGTCCAGCTCCGCAGTGGCCTCCGTGGCCTCGGCCGTGGCCGCCTCCACCAGGTCACCGGCCGCCTGCAGCGCGCCGCTGAGGTTTCCGAGCGAGAGGGGCAGCCGCAGCACGGCGTGGCGGTGCAGCCGGGCGTCCTCGTCGGTGGCCAGCCGCTTGGCCCGCCCGACGTGCCCCTGGGCGGCGCGGGCCGCGAACGTCGCCATCGCCGGGTCGATGCCGTCGCGCTGGACCAGGACGTCGGCGACCGCCGCGGTGGCGGGTGTGCGCAGCGACACGTGGCGGCAGCGGGAACGGATGGTCGGCAGGGTGTCCTCCAGCGAGGGGGCGCACAGCAGCCACACCGTGCGCGGGGTCGGCTCCTCGATCGCCTTGAGCAACGCGTTGGCCGCGGGGTCGGTGAGCCGGTCGGCGTCCTCGACCACCATGACCTGCCAGCGCCCGCCGGACGGGTGCCGCCCGCCCCGCGCCACCAGCGCCCGCGCGTCATCGACGCCGATGGACAGCTTGCGGGTGTTCACGACATGGACGTCGGCGTGCGTACCGCCGAGGGTGGTGTGGCAGCTGGCGCACTCCCCGCACCCGCCGCGGGCGCACTGCAGCGCCGCGGCGAACGCTCGCGCGGCGTTGGACCGTCCGGACCCCGGCGGGCCGGTGAACAGCCACGCGTGGGTCATGCCCGCCGGCGAGGGCGCAGCACCGGCGCCCGTGCCGGTCGCGGCGGCGGCTGCCCGCACGGCGGCCGAGAGCACCTCGACGGCCCGTTCCTGGCCCACCAGGTCGCGCCAGACCGGGGCCGGCGCGGCCCCCACCGCCGGCGCGGTCACCGGTCCTCGCGTCCCTCGGGGACGCGGGGCAGCTGGATGGTCTCCTCGGCCGGGTCCCCGCCGCCGCCGAACAGCTCGTCGGCGAGGGTGAGCGGGCGGGTGGGCGGATCCGCCCGCTCCGGTGCACCGGCGACCGGCGCCGTGGTCGTCGTGTCGTCCAGCTCGGTGCGGTGCCGGCCCCGGGCCCGTTCCGCGGCCGCGGCCGCCCGCTGCTCCTTGTCCTGGGCCTTGCGACGGTCGCGCTCGGCGGCCTGCTCGGCGCGGCGGCGCTCCTTCGCCTCCCTCGCCTGCTCCCGGGCCAGCGTCGCGTCGGCCCGGCGCTTCTCGTCCTCGGCCAGCCGGGTCGTCGCGGCGGCGGCCCGCCGGGCCGACTCGGCGGCCAGGCGTTGGGCCTGCTCCGCCTCCGCAGCCTCCTCGCGGCGACGGCGTTCCTCGTGCTCGGCGCGGCGGCGCTCCTCCAGCTCGCGGACCTGGGTCTCGCTCAGCGGCAGCATCTGGGCAAGCCGCTCCCGGATCCGTCCGGCGATGACCTCGGGTGGCTGGGCGCCGTCGACGACCAGGTAGCGGTTGCCCCCGCGCCGAGCCAGGTTCAGGAAACGCTCGCGGACCCGTTCGTGGAAGTCGAGGGGCTCGGACTCGAGCCGGTCGGGCTGGTGCACCCGCCCGAGCCCGTCACGGGCCGGCAGGTCGAGCAGCACCGTGAGGTCGGGGGTCAGGCCGTCGGTCGCCCAGCGGGACAGCCGGGCAACCTCCCCGGGGCCGAGATCCCGGCCAGCGCCCTGATAGGCCACCGACGAGTCGAGGTAGCGGTCGCTGATGACCACCGCACCCCGCTCGAGGGCTGGCACGATCACAGAGGCGACGTGCTCGGCCCGGTCGGCCGCGAACAGCAGGGCCTCCGCGCGTGGTGACACCGCCGGGCGCGGCTGCCCGGTCAGCTCGTCGGTGTGCTCGAGCAGCACCCCACGCAGCCGCTTGCCGACCTCGGTGGCGCCCGGCTCGAACGTCACGACGACCCGGTGGCCCTCGCCCTTGAGCCACTGTGCGAGCAGCGCGGCCTGGGTCGACTTGCCCGCGCCCTCGCCACCCTCGAGCACGAGGAAGAAACCCGTACGGGAACCCGCGTGGCGCAGCCCGACCGGCTCGTTGTGGTACGCGGCGGTCAGGTCGGCGACCAGCGGGAACCCCCGCCGGTCGTCCATCTGCCGGTAGGACATGACACCGAGCGCGGCCGCGAGCAGCCCCCCGAGCAGGAACACGATCGCCGCACCGTTGTAGGTGAGCACCATCGCGTCGGTGACCTCGATCCCGTGGCGTCCGAACGCCGCCGCCAACAGCGGGGCCACCGCGAGGACGAGCACCAGCACGACCCGGACCATGGTCTGCACGAACGCGAACGTCCGCCCGCGTACGTCGTCGGCCACCTCCAGCCCGAGCAACGTGTAGCCGGTCACCCACGCGACGCCGGTGAACGCGCCGATCACCAGGGTGACGAACACCGCGATCACCATGTTCGGCACCAGCGCGAGCACCGCCAGTGCCAGCCCCGCGACCGCGATCGAGAGGCCGAACAGCCGCCGCCTGCTGAAGTCGGGCACCAGCCGCGGCCCGAAGAACATGCCGCCCGCGAGACCCAGGAACACCGTGCCGAACAGCAGACCGTAGCCGGGATCGCCGGCGCCCAGGTCGGTGACGAAGGTGCGCGCCAGGCCGACCACCGCGCCACCCGCCGCCGTCGCCCCCAGCATGCCGACGACCAGCCCGCGCACCAGCCGGCTCTGGCCCACGAAGCTCCAGCCCTCGAGCAGCGTGCGCCATACCGACGTCCGGTGACCGGCGGCCGCGCGTCGCTCGCGGGTCGGGATCTCGGTCAGGCGCAGGATCGTGAGAGCCGAGACGAGGAACGTGGCCGCGTTGAAGAACAGCGCCAGGTCGACCTCGTCGATGGACTGCAGGGCGTTGTCGAGGATGCCCGACACGAGCGCGAGGCCGGCGAACACGGCGGCGGCGACGGGGGCGGACCCGTAGGTCGTGAAGAGGCTGAGCTGATTGGCCGTCGCGAGCCGCTCCCGCGGCACGAGGTTGGGGACCGTCGCCTCCTTGGCGGGGATCCACACCAGGCTCGCGGCCTCGATGAGGAACGTCGCGACGAGCAGCCACCACAGCGTCCCGACGATCGGGATCGAGAGGAACAGCGCGAACCTCAGCAGGTCGCAGATGACCATCGTCCAGCGCCGGTCGAGCCGGTCGGCGACCACGCCGCCGATCGGCCCGATGATGATGGCCGGGGCCAGCCGCAGGATGAACACACCGGCGACCGCCAGGTTGGCCGCGGCGTAGCCGCCGTGGGCGAGGCGCGGGGCGAGGGAGGTCAGCGCGAGCAGACCGAGCCAGTCGCCGAAGCTGGACAACGACAGGGCCGTCCACAGCTTGCGGAACGCGGGGATGCGCAGCACGCCTCGCAGGTCGTGGTCGGGCGCGCTCACCTGGGCGGCGCGGGGGGTCGCTTCGCTCACCGCCCCAGCGTAGCCAGGACCCCGGGAACGGCCGAGCGCCCCGCGCACAGAACCGGCGGCCCTACGTGGCGGCGCTCTTCTTCGCCGCGCTCTTCTTTGCCGTGGTCTTCTTTGCCGTGGTCTTCTTGGCCGCCCGCTTCCTGGGCTTGGGTCCGCTGGCGCGCTTGTCCGCCAGCAGCTCGGCGGCCCGCTCGATGGTCAGCGACTCGACGGCGTCGGCCTTGCGCAAGGTCGCGTTCGTCTCGCCGTCGGTGACGTAGGCGCCGAACCGGCCCTCCTTGACCACCACCGGCAGCCCGGTCACCGGGTCGGCACCGAGCTCGCGCAGCGGGGCCGCCGCCGCACGCCCCCGCTGCTTGGGCTGCGCGTAGATCGCCAGCGCCTGCTCGAGCGTGATGTCGAACAGCTCCTCCTCGCCCCCGATGGAGCGCGAGTCCGTGCCCTTCTTCAGGTAGGGGCCGTAGCGGCCGTTCTGCGCGGTGATCTCCTCGCCGGACTGCGGGTCGCGACCCACCACGCGCGGCAACGACAGCAGCCGTACAGCATCCTCGAGCGTGACGGTGTCCAGCGACATCGTCTTGAACAACGACCCGGTACGCGGCTTGGCCGCCTTGGGCGCGTCCTCGGGCAGCACCTCGGTGACGTATGGCCCGTAGCGGCCCGCCTTGGCCAGGACAGGGCGCCCCGACTCGGGGTGCCTGCCCAGGTCCCGGTCGCCGCTGGGAGCGGCCAGCAGCTCCTCGGCCTTGTCCACGGTCAGCTCGTCGGGGGCGAGGTCCTCGGGCACCGACGCGCGGTCCTGCGAGTCGCCGCCCCGCTCGACGTACGGCCCGTACCGGCCCACGCGCAGCACGATGTCGTTGCCGATGGGGATGGAGTTGACCTCCCGCGCGTCGATGTCGCCGAGGCTGTCCACCAGGGCGCGCAGACCGCCGTGCGCCACATCCGCCGCCGAGCCGTCGTCGGTGCCGCTGCTGTCACCGAAGTAGAACCGGCTCAGCCACGCGACGCGCGCCTGCCGGCCGCCGGCGATCCGGTCGAGGTCCTCCTCCATCTCGGCGGTGAAGTCGTAGTCCACCAACGAGCCGAAGTGCTTCTCCAGCAGGGCGATGACGCTGAACGCGAGCCAGCTCGGCACCAGTGCCGAGCCGCGCTTGAAGACGTAGCCGCGCTCGACGATGGTGCTCAGGATGGAGGCGTACGTCGACGGCCGGCCGATGCCGCGCTCCTCGAGCGCCCGCACCAGCGTCGGCTCGGTGTAGCGCGCCGGCGGGCTGGTGGCGTGGCCGTCGGGCTGCAGCTCCAGCAGCTCCAGCGCGTCGCCGGCCGACAGCTGCGGCAACCGCCGCTCGCGGTCGTCGGCCTCGCGGGCCTCCCGGGCCTCGTCGTCGTCGCGGCCCTCCTCGTAGGCCGCGAGGAAGCCACGGAAGGTGATCACCGTGCCGGACGTCGAGAACTCCGCCTCCCGGCCGTCGGTCGCCGTCGCACCGATGCGCATCGTCACGGTCTGCCCCCGCGCGTCGGCCATCTGGGAGGCGACGGTGCGCTTCCAGATCAGGTCGTAGAGCGCGAGCTCGTCGCTGCTGAGCTCACGCGCCACCTCGCCCGGGGTTCGGAAGGCGTCCCCCGAGGGGCGGATCGCCTCGTGCGCCTCCTGCGCGTTCTTGACCTTGCGCTCGTAGCGGCGCGGCGCGTCCGGCACGTACTCGCCGCCGTAGATCTGCCGGGCCTGGGTCCGTGCGGCGTTCAGCCCCGACTCCGAGAGCGTCGTCGAGTCGGTACGCATGTAGGTGATGTAGCCGTTCTCGTACAGCCGCTGCGCGACGCGCATCGCGGTCTGCGCCGAGAAACGCAGCTTGCGGCTGGCCTCCTGCTGCAGCGTCGAGGTCATGAACGGCGCGGCGGGGCGCCGCGTGTAGGGCTTGTCCTCGACCGAGCGCACCGCGAACGGCTGGTCCTCCAGCGCGGCGGCCAGGCCGCGCGCCGCCTGCTCGTCGAGGTGCACCCCGTCGAAACGGGCGACGGGCCGCCCGTCGCTGCCGAAGTCACGACCAGTGGCGACGCGGCGGCCGTCCACGCCCACGAGACGCGCGTCGAAGCGCGTGCGGTCACCCGCGGCGGCGTCGAGCGTGGCCGTGATGTCCCAGTACGACGCCGTCCGGAACGCGATGCGCTCACGCTCGCGCTCGACCACCAGACGCGTTGCCACCGACTGCACGCGGCCCGCGGACAGGCCCTGGCGGACCTTGCGCCACAGCACCGGCGAGACCTCGTAGCCGTAGAGCCGGTCGAGGATGCGGCGGGTCTCCTGCGCGTCGACCAGGTCCAGGTCGAGCTCCCGGGTGTTGCCCACCGCCTCGCGGATCGCGTCTCGGGTGATCTCGTGGAAGACCATCCGGCGGACCGGCACCTTGGGGTCGAGGACCTGGAGCAGGTGCCACGCGATGGCCTCCCCCTCGCGGTCCTCGTCCGTGGCGAGGAAGAGCTCGTCGGCGTCCTTGAGCGCGCGTTTGAGCTCGCTCACCTTCTTCTTCTTGTCGGCGTCGACGACGTAGTAGGGCTCGAAGTCCCGGTCGACGTCCACGGCGAACCTGCCGAACCGGCCCTTCTTCTCCGCGGCGGGCAGCTCGGAGGGGGTGGGCAGGTCACGGATGTGACCGACGCTCGCCTCGACCTCGTAGCCCGGGCCCAGGTAGCCCTTGATCGTCTTGGCCTTGGTCTGCGACTCGACGATGACCAGCCGCCGCCCGTCGGGCGGTGCTACGTCGATGTCCTTGCTGGTTGGCACGCTGCTCTCTCTCGTCGAGACGTTCTGTCGGCCGGAGTGTGAGGCTAACCCGCCCCGTCGTGTCAAACCGGTGGATCTGCCGCCGCCCGCGCAGGGCCCCGCGTGTCCGGCAGGAGCACCCCGTCCTCCACCAGGTCGCGGACCTCCCCCACGATGCGGGCACGCAGCGCGGCGGCGTCCGTCCCCAGCACGGTAGCCACAGCGTCAACGAGCGTGGCGGCGGACAGTGTTCCGTCACAGGCCCCGACCAGCGCAGCCGTCTCCGTGTCGACCCGGACCGCCGGGCGCCAACCGCCGGCGCGCCGCAGCACGACCTGCTGGGGGTCCTCGGCGCCCGGGCGCCCCACCTGCTCCTGCGAGACGTCGGGACCGACCCGCAACGTCGATGCCAGCACAGCGGCATCGTCACGGTGAGCCAGCCAGGAACGGCGGTCGAGCCAGTCGCGCAGCTCCGGGCCCAACGGCTGCTGCACCGGGTGCGGCCAGTCCACGAGCCGCGACGTGGTGCCGGCGTCGGTGCGCCGCAGCGTCACGAACCCGAGGCCCACGCCGGCCACACCGGCGTCCTGCAGAGCGGCCAGCCAGCCGTCGTACGCCTCGGGATAGGTCGTGGCGGCGTCCTCACCCGAGTCGCGCAGCCACATGGCGACGTACTCCGCGGGGTCGAGCACCTCACGCTGCACCACGACCGCGTCGACGCCCTCGGGCAGCCAACCGCCGACGCGCTCGCGCCAGTCCTGGCCCGCGCGGTGCACCCAGTTGGCCAGCATGACCAGCGTGCCGCCGGGGGTGAGCAGCCCCGGGGCCTCGCCGACGAGGCGGGCACAGACCTCGTCGAGGGGCAGCCCCGAGTCGCGGTAGGTGTGCCGGGCCGGCCGGCCGGCGGGCGACACGACGAACGGCGGGTTGCTCACGAACAGCTCCACCTGCTCCCCACTGACCGGCGAGAGCAGGTCGCCCTGCCGCAGGTCGAGGGTCACCTGCGAGAGCCCGGCGGTCATCGCCGCCAGCCGCAGGGCCCGCTGCGACACGTCCGTGGCGATGACGCGGCCGCTGTGCCGAGCGGCGTGCAGCGCCTGCGCCCCGCAACCGGTGCCGAGGTCCACGGTGGTCGTGACCGGGTCACGCGGGGTGAGCTGCGCCAGCATGGTCGAGGCGCCGCCCACACCGAGCACGTGGTCCTCGGGCAGCACGCGCGCCCGCCCGTCCAGCCCGGTGCCCAGGTCGGACACGACCCACCACAGGGGCGGGTCGGTCCCCGACGGCTCGCTCGCCTCGCCATAGGGCCGTACGTCGAGCGCGGCGCGGGCCTCACCGCCGCTGAGCTCCACGAGCCCCAGGGCCACGGCCTCCTCGAGCGGGACGGCCGCGGACAGCAGGGCCTCCGGCACCGGCAGCTGCAGGAGGAACAGCCGCACCAGCGTGTCCAGCGCCGAGCGGCCGCGGGTGGCGCGCCGGGCGGGGACGGTCTCCTGGCGCGCGAGCGCAGCGCTCGCCTGCGGGCCGAGCAGCGCGTCGACACCGGAGGTGGTGTAGCCGGCCGCGGCGAAGGCGTCGCGGAGCCGGGCCAGGTGATCTCTCACCTGGCCCCCCGCGAGCCGTCGACGGTCAGACGCGAGCCGGCGCGTCGGAGTCCTCGGCTGCCACGGCGATGCTCCTGCGCTTGGAGAGCACCACGGCGGCGACGATCACGGCCGCGGCGGCGAGCGCGATGAGCACCCGTACGCCGGTGTTGGAGTCGGCACCGATCGAGAGCTTGACGACAGCCGGAGCGATCAGCAGCGAGACCAGGTTCATCACCTTGATGAGCGGGTTGATCGCCGGGCCGGCGGTGTCCTTGAACGGGTCGCCGACGGTGTCACCGATGATGGTCGCCTCGTGCGCCGGCGAGCCCTTGCCGCCGTACGCGCCGTCCTCGACCATCTTCTTCGCGTTGTCCCAGGCGCCGCCGGAGTTGGCGAGCAGGATCGCCATCAGGGTGCCGGTGGCGATCGCGCCCGCGAGGTAGGAGCCCAGCGCACCCACACCCAGGCCGAACCCGACGCCGATCGGGGCGAGCACGGCGAGCAGTCCCGGCGTCGCGAGCTCGCGCAGCGAGTCGCGCGTGCAGATGTCGACGACCTTGCCGTACTCCGGCTTGGCGGTGCCCTCCATGATCCCGGGGATGTCGCGGAACTGGCGACGTACCTCGAAGACGATGGCGCCGGCCGCGCGGGTGACGGCGTTGATCGCCAGGCTGGAGAACATGAAGACGACCGAGGCACCGATGAGCAGGCCGACCAGGTTCTTGGGGTCGGAGACGTTCAGCACGCCGGTGTACTGCAGGTCGCGGATGCCGTTGAGCGTCACCCCGTCGGGCACCGCCTCGCGCACCGAGTCGGTGAACGAGCCGAACAGCGCGGTCGCTGCCAGGACGGCGGTGGAGATCGCGATGCCCTTGGTGATCGCCTTGGTGGTGTTGCCGACCGCGTCGAGATCGGTCAGCACGCGCGAGCCGGCCTCGTCGATGTCGCCCGACATCTCCGCGATGCCCTGGGCGTTGTCGGAGATCGGGCCGAAGGTGTCCATGGCCACGATGACGCCGACCGTGGTGAGCAGGCCGGTGCCGGCGAGCGCGACGCAGAAGAGGCCGAGGATCACCGAGCCGCCGCCCAGCAGGTAGGCACCGAACACGGCGGCACCGATGAGCAGCGCGGTGTAGACCGCGGACTCCAGGCCGATGGTGAAGCCGGCCAGGATGACCGTCGCGGGGCCGGTCAGCGACGTACGGCCGATGTCCTGCACGGGGCGCTTGCCGCTCTCGGTGAAGTAGCCGGTGAGCAGCTGGATGACCGAGGCGAGCAGGATGCCGATGATCACGGCGACGATCGCGATGATCCGCGGGTCCCTGTCGCCCGCGTCGGCGACGATGCCGGCGGGGACCGCGTGCAGGTCGCTGAGCCTGCTCGGCAGGTAGGTGAACGACGCGATCGCGCAGAGCACGGCGGAGATGCCGGCGGAGGTGAAGAAGGCCCGGTTGATCGCCTGCATGCCGCTCTTGTCGCTCGGCCGCAGGCGGGTCAGGAAGACGCCGATGATCGCGGTGACCGCGCCGATGGCCGGCACGATCAGCGGGAAGACGAGACCCTCTTCGCCGAACGCGGCCTTGCCGAGGATCAGCGCGGCCACCAGCATCACGGCGTAGGACTCGAAGAGGTCGGCCGCCATGCCGGCACAGTCCCCGACGTTGTCCCCGACGTTGTCGGCGATGGTCGCGGCGTTGCGCGGGTCGTCCTCGGGGATGTTCTGCTCGACCTTGCCGACCAGGTCGGCGCCCACGTCGGCCGCCTTGGTGAAGATGCCGCCTCCGACGCGGATGAACATCGCGAGCAGCGCGGCACCGAAGCCGAAGCCCTCCAGCACCGACGGGGCGTCGCCCTTGTAGATGAACACCACCGACGAGGCGCCCAGCAGGCCAAGGCCGACCGTCAGGAAGCCGACGACGCCACCGGTGCGGAACGCGATGCGCATGGCCTCCGCCGCGCCGTCGGCCTGACGGGCCGCCGCGGCGACGCGCAAGTTGGCGCGGGTGGCCAGGCCCATGCCGGCGAAGGCGATGAACGAGGAGAACCCGGCGCCGATCACGAAGTAGATCGAGCGACCCAGACGGATGCTCGTCGTGTCGGCGGGCAGCAGGCTCAGCAGCACCACGGCGAGCACGGCGAACGCGGCCAGTGTGCGGAACTGGCGGGTGAGGAACGCCGAGGCGCCCTCCTGCACGGCAGCGGCGATGTCCTGCATCTTCTGCGTGCCCGTCCCCGCGGTGAGCACGTTGTTGCGCAGCGCCACGGCGAAGCCGAGCGCCACGAGGGCGATGGCCGCGACCACCACGACGTAACTCAGGTTCGCTCCGGTCAGATCGAGCGACCCGCTGTCAGCGGCGAGGGTGAGCCCCGGCATCCGTCCTCCTACACGTTGGCGCACCGTTGCGCCCGGCACGTCTCGTCACAATGGCCATGGTCGATACAGACTGGGACGCGGGCGGCGACGATCACCAACCGTCACGGGAGGTGGTCCGCCCAGCGCGGGGCGGATTCTACGCAGCCGCTCCGGCGTGCCTGGCACCAGACCCCGCACCACGCGCGCCGTACGTCGCTGTCGGCAGCGCCGGTGGCCTACCTCAGCCGCTGGTCGACCAGCTCATCCGGACGACCACTCCGCCGTCGCGTCCCGGTTCCACGGAGATGTCGTCGACCAGGCCGCTGATCACCGCGAGGCTCACGCCGGGCGGCACGGCCTCGCCGTCGAGGTCGGCGACCGCGGCAAGGTCACCGAGGTCTCCCTCGGGCTCGTCGAGCGCCGGCGCCTCGTCGGCCACGGCCACCCGGAAGGTCGAGTCGTCGTCGACCAACGTGACCAGGACCGGGCGTTCGGGGCAGTAGCGCCGGTGCAGGTGCACCGCCCGGGAGCAGGCCTCGCCGACCGCCAGGCGCACCTCGTCGAGCACGGCCTCCCCCAGACCGCAGCGCCGGGCCACGGCGGTGGCCACCAGGCGCGCGGTGCGGACGTGTGCCGGCAACGCGGTGAACCGAAGCTCGACGGTGGGCACTGTCACCTTCCCCGACTCACGCACGACACCGCGTCGCCGCTGACCCGCCGTCGGCAGCGCGCCGTGACCGGTGTCACTCCGCGGCGCCGACCGCCTCGTCGATGGAGGAATGGATCGGGAAGACCTTGGTCAGCCCGGTGATGCGGAAGATCTTGAGGATCCGCTCCTGCGTGCAGACCAGGCGGAGCGACCCGTCGTGGGCGCGCACCCGCTTGAGCCCGCCGACGAGCACGCCCAGCCCGGTGGAGTCGAGGAAGTCCACGCGCTCCATGTCGACGATCAGGTGGTACTTGCCGTCGGCAACCAGGTCGACGAGCTGCTCGCGCAGTCGCGGGGCGGTGTAGACGTCGATCTCGCCGCCCACTTCCACGACCGTGCGGTCACCCTCCGACCGGGTCGAGAGAGACAGGTCCACAAAGTCCTCCTGGGCCTCGAACAGCGTTTGACCATCACACACAGTGCCGTGACCCTGTCACGGACCACGCATTCAACCACCTCTGGGCGGCAGTGGTGAGCGGCGGGCGGTGGCTCGCCCCCGGATGCCAGACTGCGGGAGTGCCGCAGCCGTGCCCCCCCAAGGGACTCGCGGGAGCAGTGGGCCCCCCGGTCCCGCGACCGGCGAGCAGCCCGGCTTCCGGTGCCGTGCCCCTGCCGGAGGTCGGCGACGGACCGGCCGCCGCCCTGCTGACGAGCCTGCTCACCGGACCCGGGCGGCGCGAGCGGGTCACCCACGTCGAGCGGGTGCCGGCCCGGGCCGGCCGGCCGGCGCAATGGCCCTCATGGGTGCACCCGGCGTTGCGGGAGGCGTTGTGCCGAGCCGGCCTGCAGACGCCGTGGTCGCACCAGGTCGAGGCCGCGGCGCTCGCGCACGCCGGCCGCTCGGTGGTCGTCGCCACCGGCACCGCCTCGGGCAAGTCGCTGTGCTACCTGCTGCCGGCCCTGACCGCCGTGCTGGACCACGCCGACCGAGGCGGGGCCGGGCCGTTCGCGGCGCCACGGCCGAGCACCCTCTACCTGGCACCGACCAAGGCGCTGGCCGCCGACCAGCTGCGTGCGGTGCGCTCCCTCGACATCGGCGAGCTGCGTCCCGCGACGTACGACGGCGACACGCCGGCCGAGTCGCGCGACTGGGTGCGCCACCACTCGTCGTACGTCCTGACCAACCCCGACATGCTGCACCGCTCGCTGCTGCCCGGCCACGCGCGATGGGCGCCGTTCCTGCGCGGGCTCCGCTACGTCGTCCTCGACGAGTGCCACCGCTACCGCGGCGTCTTCGGCTCGCACGTCGCGGCGGTGCTGCGCCGGCTGCGGCGGCTGTGCGAGCACTACGGGGCCGATCCGACCTTCGTGCTCGCGTCGGCCACCGTGTCGGACCCGGCGGTCTCGGCGTCGCGGCTGGTCGGGCTCGACGTCGCGGCCGTGACCGACGACGGGTCACCGCGCGGCGAGACCCTGTTCGCGCTGTGGGAGCCGCCGCTCACCGAGCTGACCGGTGAGCACGACGCGCCGGTACGCCGCACCGCGACCGCCGAGGTCGCCGACCTGATGGCCGACCTGGTGGCCGACGGCGCGCGCACGGTCTCCTTCGTGCGGTCGCGACGAGCGGCCGAGACGGTGTCCCTCGCGACGCGCCGGCTCCTGGCCGAGGTCGACCCCGCCCTCGCCGCGCGCGTCGCGTCCTACCGCGCGGGCTACCTGCCGGAGGAGCGCCGCGAGCTGGAGGCCGACCTGCAGTCCGGCCGCATCCTCGGGGTCGCCTCGACGTCGGCGCTCGAGCTGGGGGTGGACATCGCCGGCCTCGACGCGGTGCTGCTCGCCGGCTATCCCGGGACGCGGGCCTCGCTGTGGCAGCAGGCCGGCCGGGCGGGGCGGGCCGGACAGGGCGCGCTGGCCGTGCTGGTGGCGCGTGATGACCCGCTCGACACCTACCTGACCCATCACCCGGAGACCCTCTTCGGCCGTCCGGTCGAGCAGACCGTGCTCGACCCCGACAACCCCTACGTGCTGGCGCCCCACCTGTGTGCCGCGGCGGCCGAGCTGCCGCTGCGCGAGCAGGACGTCGCGATGTTCGGCCCGGCCGCGGCGGCCGTGGTCGAGACACTGGTGGACCGCGCGCTGCTGCGCCGCCGGTCCGCGGGCTGGTTCTGGACCCGCCCGGAGCGGGCCAGCGACCTGGCCGACATCCGCGGCACGGGCGGGCAGCCGGTGGAGCTGGTCGAGGCGGAGACCGGCCGGCTGCTCGGCATGGTCGACGCGGGCGCGGCGCACTCCAGCGCTCATCCGGGCGCGGTGTACCTGCACCGTGGCGAGACCTTCCTGGTCGACTCGCTGGACCTCGAGCAGCACGCCGCGCTGCTGCACCGCGCCGACCCCGACTGGACGACCTTCGCCCGGGACGTCACCGACATCCGGGTGCTGGAGTCCTCGACGACCCGCGGGTGGGGCCACACCACGCTGTCCTTCGGCAGCGTCGAGGTCACCAGCCAGGTGGTGGCGTTCCTGCGCAAGCGGGTAGCGACCGGCGAGATCCTCGGCGAGGAGCCGCTCGACCTGCCGCCGCGACACCTGCGGACCCGCGCGGTCTGGTGGACGGTCAGCGCCGAGGGGCTCCAGCGCGCCGGGCTGGGCCCCGCCGACGTACCGGGTGCCGCCCACGCCGCGGAGCACGCGTCGATCGGGCTGCTGCCGCTGTTCGCCACCTGTGACCGGTGGGACATCGGCGGCGTGTCGACCGCGCACCACCAGGACACCGGCGAGATGACGGTGTTCGTGTACGACGGGCACCCGGGTGGCGCCGGCTTCGCCGAGCAGGGCCACGCGAGCGCGCTGGCCTGGCTCACCGCGACCCGGCAGGCGATCGCGGCCTGCGAGTGCGCGGACGGCTGCCCGTCCTGCGTGCAGTCGCCCAAGTGCGGCAACGGCAACGACCCGCTGGACAAGCCGGGGGCGGTGCGACTTCTCGACGTCGCGCTGCAGGGGGCCCACGCATAACTGGGCGCGGGACGGGGGAGGAGGGACATCGCGAAGGGAGAACACCATGCTGGTTCTCGGACTTGTTCTGATCCTCGGCGCCGCGGCGCTCACCGTCGGTGCCGTGTACGACGGCCGGGAGGCGGCTTCGGTCGAGCTGCTGGGCGCGACGGTCGACACCACGGTGGCCGGCGTCTTCTTCAGCGGCGCGGGGACGATGCTGGTGTTCCTGGTCGGCGTCTGGCTGCTCACGGCCTCCATGGGCCGGGCCCGCAAGAAGCGCACCGAGCGCAAGGAGGCCCGGCGCCGTCAGCGTGAGTCGGTCAAGCAGCTGGAGGAGGAGCGCACCAACCTGCGCGCCGAGAACGAGCGCCTGGCCCAGCAGCTGGGTCACAACCAGCTCGACAACGACACGGGGACGGTCGACCCTGCGACGGTCGACAACGGCGGTCCCGGCCTCTCGGACGGCGCGACGCCGCGCGACGGCGGCACCCGGACCACACCGCCCGTCCGCGAGAGCGACGGCCCCGAGGCTCCCGGTGGCAGCCACGCCCGCGCGAACACCGACCTGCGGTCGCCCGAGACGACGACCCTCCGGGGCCGAGACACCGAGCACCCGGCCTGACCGACCGACCTCGTCCGTCGGCGACGGCATCCTCGACGACGGATCACCTGCCACCGGCCCGGGCGCGTGCCCGCGCCGGTGGCAGCCTCAGGCGCCCCCAGGACGGTCCCGGCACCTCGAGGACGACGGACAGCGACCCGTCGCCCCGCGCGGCACAGGCCACCAACCGGGCCCCGTTGCGGGCGGCGACCTCGGCCACCCGGGCGCAAGGCGGCCCCGTCGCCGCGAGTTGGACCCGCGCGCCAGCCAGAGCGGCCAGGTCGGCCGCCGACTCGGCGCGGTGCCGGGCCACCACCGCCGCACCGCGGGTCAAGCCCGCCAGTCCTGCCGACCACACGAGCAGGCAGCAGCACAGCACCCAGATCGTCGCGCTGCCCGCGTCGGCCGGCAGCCGGTGGCCGCGGACCCCGGGCCCCGTCGCGGTGGGCGCCGTCGCGGTCGCGGTCGCGGGGAGAGCCGTCACGGTTGCGGCTCGGCGTCCTCGGCGTCGGCGGACGCCCGTCCCTGCACCTGCAGCCCGGGTGAGCCGGTCCACGCGCCGGTCATCGCCACCCGGAGGGAGACCACGACGGTCACGAGCTGCCCGGACTGCGTCACGGAGATCCCTGCCCCGGGGGGCGCGGCCTGCTCGGCGGCCGCGACCGCCGCGGCCCGCGGGTCGCCGCGGGCCAGGGCCCGAGCCGCCAGCCGAGCGGCGTCGACGCACCGGAGCTGGGCGTCGACGGTCCCGACCGCCCACAGGGCCAGCGCCAGCACCACGACCAGTGCCGGCAGGGCGACGGCCGTCTCGGCGGTGACGCTGCCCCGCTGCGACGTCGCTGCCTGAGCGCTCCGGGCGACAGGAGCGGGCGGCGCCGCCCGGCGGGCCGGCTCACGCACGGCTCAGAAGCCGATCGTGAGGGCGCGCCTGACGATGCCGGTGAGCATCGACACCACCGCGTCGCTGGTCAGCAGCTTGTACAGGACACCCGCGAACCCGCAGGCCGCCACCGTGCCGACGGCGTACTCCGCCGTGGTCATCCCCGCCTCGGCCATCACCCGGCCGGCCATCACCCGGCCGGACCTCACCCGGCCGGACCGCGGCTGCCCGGCGCCGCCGTGCCCCGGCTGCATCGCTGCTCCCGGCATCAGACCCACCCTCCGTCTCTCCCGGCGCTCCGACCGGTGCGGGCGAGCGCACGCCTGCCCTCGCCCGACCAGCCTCCGGCGCGAGGCCGGCGCCGCGGCGGGGGCGGCCGGATCTGTGGACGGCGCCGAGCCGTCCTCGACCTGTGGACGGGACACCGTCAGCGAAGACCACCGAGCGCCTGGCCGGCGACGGCCAGGACGATCGGCACCACCCCGAGCAGCAGGAAGGCAGGCAGGTAGCACAGGACCAGCGGTCCGACCGCGAGCACGCCGGCCCGGCGGGCCGCCGCCTCGGCCGCCCACCGACGACGCTGCCGAGCCTCGTCGGCGACCAGCGTGGCGGCGTCGGCCAGCCGGGCCCCGCTGTGCACGGCGCGGGCGACCGAGCGGACCAGCGCCTCGACCATGTCCTCGCCCCCGGGCCGAGCGGCGCGAGCAAGGACCCCGCGCGGGCTGTCGCCGCGTCGCCCGCCCGGCCGCGTCCGGAGGTAGGCAGCGACCGGATCGGCACCCAGCCGCATCGCGGCGACCACCGGCGCGAGCCGGGCTTGCAGCGGCCCCCCGACCGCCCGGCTCACCGTCTCCAGGGCGTCGGCGGGAGCCGCGCCCACCGCGAGGCAGGCCGCCACCAGGTCGGCGGCCCTGGGCAGCGCTGCCTCGCAGCGGCGGCGCTCCTCCCGCGCCGCAGCCCGGGACCGCGCCAGCGGCGCCAGGAGCACGGCGACGCCCGGTGAGGCCACCACCAGCCCCCCGGCTCCCGCGACCCGCAGCAGCACCAGCAGCCCGGCGACCGCGACCGCCACCAGGGCCGGCCCGCGGGCCCGGCCCTCCGCCCACCTGTGCTCCACCATGGCCCGCGGCCGCTCGGGCACCGAGCTACGACCGGCGACCGCGCCGGTGAGCGTGGCGATCCTGCGGCGACCCACCTGCGACTCGCCCCGGCACAGGTAGGCGGCCCCTCCCGCCAACCCGGCACCGAGCGCCGCCCAGCTCATCGCCGGCTCAGCCCCGCTCGGCGCGACGGGTCAGCTGCCGGCTCCACAGCAGGCCGGCGGCCTCGAGCGCCAGCCCCGGCACCACCAGCACCACAGCGGTGGGCCCGACGAGCAGCCGCCACGGCGCGGCGCCCAGGGCGGCGCCCATCAGCAGCCCGAACGCCGGCAGCCCCGCGAGCAGCCAGGCGGTCGCCCGGGGGCCGGCCAGCTGCGCACGCACCTCCCGGCGCACCTGCTCCTCGTCGCGCAGCCCCGCGGCGAGCCGGGCCGCCGGGCCGGCCAGCCCCGCGCCGGCGGCTTCACAGACCGTCCACAGGACGGCCAGGTCGCCACCTGCCTCCCCACCGGGCAGCCGGCCGACGCCGGACAGGGCACCCGCCACGTCCCCCGCCGGCGAACGTGCCGCGGCGGCGACCTCCGGCAGAAGCGGGCAGGCCCGGGCGGCGGCCTCGAGAGCCGGACGGGGCGCCGCGCCCGCCCGCAGCTCCGCCGCCAGCCCGTCGGCGAGCGCCACCAGCGCCGTACGTCGTCGCGCGGCGCTCCGCCGGCCGGCCAGGGACCCCAGGCCCCCGGCCAGCAGCCGCGCGACCACCCTCGACCGGTCGGTGGTGCGCGGCCGGCTGGACAGCCGCGCCAGGCCCGGGTGCGGGCGAGCGGCCCACCCGAGCTGGTAGGCCAGGGCAGCGCACAGCGCAGCGCACCAGGAGGCGGCCGTGCTCATCGCGGGTGCCCCGAGGGCACCTGGCGACGCAGCAGATCGAGTCCGGGTCCGACGTGCAGCCGCGAGGCCACCACGGACAGCGCCGGCAGCACGCGCACCCATCCGGTGTCCTCGCGCTCCAGCGCCGCGAGCGTCACGACCCGGCGCAGCCCGTCGCGGCCACGCGCGACGTGCACGACCGCCTGCACGGCGGCCGCCAGCTGGCTGTGCACCGCGTCCCGGCTGAGCCCCGCCGCCACACCCAGCGCCTCGAGCCGAGCCGGCAGCGCCTCGGGCGCGTTGGCGTGCACGGTGCCACAACCGCCCTCATGGCCGGTGTTGAGCGCGGCCAGCAGCTCGACCACCTCGCCGCCGCGCACCTCCCCGACGACCAGCCGGTCGGGCCGCATCCGCAGGGCCTGTCGCACGAGGTCACGCAGGTCGACGCGTCCGGCGCCCTCGACGTTGGCCGCTCTCGCCTCCAGGCGCACCACATGGGGGTGCTCGGGCTGCAGCTCCCCGGAGTCCTCGACCAGCACGATGCGTTCCTGCGCGGCGACGAGCGAGAGCAGCGTCGTGAGGACCGTCGTCTTGCCGGTGCCGGTGCCCCCGGTGACCAGGAACGCGCGCCGCGAGTGCACGAGCTCCTGCAGCGCGCCCGCGAGCTCGGGCACGACCGACCCGGCGGCCACCAGGTCGCCGAGGCTGAACACGCGTCGGGCGGCGACGCGCAGGCTGATGAGGGTGCCACGGGGAGAGACCGGCGGCAGCACCGCGTGCAGGCGCACACCGCCGGGCAGCCTGGCGTCGACCGTGGGCTGCCCCGTGTCGAGGCGGCGCCCGGCAGAGGCAGCCAACCGCTGGGCCAGTCGCCGTACCGAGGCCTCGTCGGTGAACCGGGCCGACGCGCGCACCAGCCCGGCACCCCGGTCGACCCACACCTCGTCGGGTGCGTTGACGAGCACGTCACTCACGCCCGGCTCGGCGAGCAACGGTGCGAGCGGCCCGGCGCCGGACAGCTCACGCGTCACCGCCCCCACGAGGTCGAGCACGGCCCGGTCACCGAGCACCGCACCCTCGGCTCGCAGCGCGGCGACGACCGACGCCCCGCTCGGGGCAGCGTCCTCGCGGACCAGGCGGGTGGAGACGCGGTCGACCAGCGCCTCGAGGTCGGCGGTCACGCCGCCGGCTGCCGCGCGTCGCGGACGCCCGCGAGCAGCGCCCGGCACAGGGTGGCCAGCGGCGTGCGGCCGGCCGCGTCGGGCGCTCGCCCGTGCTCGAGCGCGCGCACCACCTCGGCGTCGGAGTCCAGCCAGCCCGCCAACGGCAGGCCCAGGGAGCCGGCGACCAGCGCCCCGGTCAGCCCCGACGGGGCCGGCCCGCGCACGACGACCTGCAGGTCGACCGGGTGCGCGGCCACTGCCGACGCCACCCGCGCGGCGGCTGCGGTCGCGCGAACCTCCGCAGGCACCACCAGGAAGGTGCGGGTGGCGACCGCCAGCACGGCGTCGGTGACGCCGTCGAGCCGGCGGGGCAGGTCGACGACCACGAGATCGTGGCGCTGACGGGCCGCGCGCAGCACGGAGCCGACCGCCTCGACCGGGAGGGCCGCCGTCTCGTCGCGCCCGCACGAGAGCACGGTGAGCTGCCCGCTGCGGGGCAGCGCATCGCGCAGCGCCGTCGCACTGAGCCGCCCGACCGCGCGGCTCAGGTCGGGCCAGCGCAGGCCGGGTACGTCCTCGAGGCCCAGCACCATGTCGATGCCGCCGCCGAGCGGGTCGCCGTCGATGAGCATGGTCGCGCAGCCGGACGACGCGGACGCGCGGGCCAGCCCCGCGGCCAGCACCGTCGCGCCGGCGCCGCCACGGCCGCCGAGCACCGCCACGGTCACCCCGCCGGAGGTGGGTCCCTCCGCGGCCTCGCCGAGCCGGTCGGCCAGCCAGGGGTCGGCGTCGGGCAGGAAGACGACCGACTCGGCGCCCAGCGCAGCCGCCACCTCCCACACTCCTGCGTCGTCCGGGTCGCTGCCCACGAGCACGACTCCGCTGCGCCGGGTGACCCCGGCGCGCAGCAGCGGGCCGGCCAGGTCCGCCCCGACCACCACGAGCGGCGGCCCGGTCCAGGCCCGTCGCGCGGCGCCCGCGTCGTGCGCGACCTGCGCCTCCACCCCCGCCGCTCCGCACAGCCGCAGCAGGTCGTCGAGCAGCGCGGTGTCGGCGGTGACCAGCAGCGGGCGCCCGGGCGCCAGACCGCAGCCGCCCGCGGCAGGCGGCTCACCGCCCGCGCGCGGTGCCCAGGGGACGTCGTTCACGGGCCCTCCCACCATCGGCGTCGTACAGGGGACGACACCAACGGTGCGCGACGCAGGCGATCCGCCGGCCCGCCCAGGGCAATCTGTGGACAGCGCCACGGGCGCCAGCGGCTGTGGACGGCCGCGAGACCGCGTCGGCGGCCGGCCCGGCGGACAAGACGACCCCCGCCGGGGGGGATGGCGGGGGTCGTCCGAGATCCGGCCCGGGGGGAGGGGTCGGATCCCGGCCAGCATGGACCCGCCGCCGCCCCCACGCAAGAAACGCCGCGCAGGTCTGCCCCGCGCCGTACGTCGCTGCCGCCGCGGCCCGTCACCCCAGCCTGCGCCGGGAGGCCGGCTGCCTATGCTCGGTGCGTGGACGACCTCCGCCCCACCCGCACGGCCGCCTTCTTCGACCTCGACAAGACGATCATCGCCAAGTCGAGCACGCTCGCCTTCAGCCGCTCCTTCTACCAGGGCGGCCTGATCAACCGCCGCACGGTGCTGCGCAGCGCCTACGCCCAGTTCGTCTACCTGGTGGGCGGTGCCGACCACGACCAGATGGAGCGGATGCGTCACTACCTGTCGTCGATGGCGACCGGGTGGGACGTGCAGCAGGTCAAGGACATCGTCTCCGAGACGTTGCACGAGCTGATCGACCCGATCATCTACGACGAGGCCGCGACCCTCATCGAGGAGCACCACCTGGCCGGTCGGGACGTCGTGATCGTCAGCTCGTCGGGTGCCGAGGTCGTCGAGCCGATCGGCGCGATGCTGGGCGCCGACCGGGTCGTCGCGACCCGGATGGTCGTCGCGGAGGGCCGCTACTCGGGCGAGATCGAGTTCTACGCCTACGGCCCGACCAAGGCCGAGGCGATCCGCGCGCTCGCCGCCGCCGAGGGCTACGACCTGTCCGGCAGCTATGCCTACAGCGACTCCGCGACCGACCTGCCGATGCTCGAAGCGGTGGGGCACCCCTACGCGGTCAACCCCGACCGGGCGCTGCGTCGTGAGGCGGCGACGCGACAGTGGCCGCTCCTCGTCTTCACCAAGCCGGTTCGGCTGCGCGACCGCATCCCGAACATGTCACTGCGGCCGCGACCGGCCTTGGCCGCCGCGGCGCTCAGCGCGGGAGCCGCGACCGCCGGCCTCGTCTGGTTCGCCGCGCGCCGGCGAGCCCGGAGCACCCGGAGCACCCGGTGGCGCACCCGCACCGGTGTGTGACACCGCACCGCCGCCGCGCGCGGTCGACGTACGACGTCGGCTGCGACACGCCGTGACTTGGTAAAGAAGCACCGCCAGACCTTCCCAGGTCCGCGTCCGATGGCGTACACAACAGGTATGGGCCGCGGAGCCCATCGGCCCCACCCACCGGGCGGGCCCGATGGGAGCCACGGACCGTGCACGGCAGCCGGGCACCCACGCGGCGACCAGCCCATGTCAGGGCCGTTCGGCCAGGCTTGTCCTGGACCGACGATGCCAAAGGTGCACGCCTGGTAACCCGGGCCTGACGTGCCGGAGCGGCGTCCCGCGAGCGGGGCGCCGCTCGCCTTGTGCCGTCACGCGGGTGCACGCTCGTCACCCGCCGCGCCGGATCGCCTCGCACACCGCGACGCCTTCACGGGCGCCCAGCACGGTCGCCGCCGCGCAGTGCCGCACCCAGGCCGCGACACCGTCGGAGGCGCCTGCGGCGTACCCGGCGAGCGCCTGCTGGTACGCCGCCTCCCCCAGCTCCACGATCCCGACCTCCGGCACCGACACCGCCGCCGGATCCAGGCCACGGGTCACCGTCACCAGCCGCGCGGCGGCCCGCGCCACGACACCCGCGGCCACCTCGAACGCGCCGGTGGCGAGCACCTCGCCGTGCACCACCGCGCTGACCACGAGCGCGGGCGCCGTGCTGGGCCTGGACAGCAGCGCGGCCACACCGGCGAGTCGCGCCGCGGCCTCGGGCCGCGGGCGGCCCAGGTGCTCGGCGTCGGTGAGGCCGGCGGCGGCGAGGCTGTGCAACCGGGCGAGCACCTGCAGCGGGGCGCGCTGCCACGTCTGCTGCACCGCACCGACCTCGGCGGCGACGCGCAGGGCACCCTCGAGCACCGGCGCCTCCGCCTCCGCGAACCGGCCCGCCGCCGCGACGGTGCGCCGGAGGACGTCGAGAGGTACGTCGGCTCCGTCCAGCGCCGCCGACGCGCGGGCCGCTCGCAGGCTCGACTCGGCGCTGACCTTCTCGGCGGACCGGCGCAGCACCGGATGCGCGCGCAGGGTGTCGATCGCGGCGCGAGCCTCCTCGACCGCTTCCGCGACACCGGGCAGCGCCGCGACAGCGGTCAACGCGTCCGCCCGCCCGGCGTCGCGTTCGTCGCGGGCCCGGGCGTGGTTGGACACGGGCGTCGACCCTAGGGGGCCGCCCGACCCCATGAGCCGCCGGGGCCCGTTACGGTCGGCCCCGTGGGCGACGCGCTCACCGTCGTGGCCCTGGCCGCGGTGGTGCTCTTCGTGGTGACGCTGGTGTGGCGGTTGGTCCCCCTCCGGCGAGACCTCGGCACGCCCGCCGACCGCGCGACGTTCAACACCCTGCACACCGCGTCGCTGGCCGCTCCCCCGCTGCGCTGCGGTCTGACGGCCGGTGGAGCGGGCCGCGCCGCCCGGCATCTGCGCGCGCTGCTCGGCACACCGGGTCTCGCGATCAGCGACACCGAGCAGCTGCTGGCCTGGGACGGAGCGGGCGACGGTCACGGCGCACACGCCGTCCGGCACGCGCAACCGGCCACCGAGCACGCCCGCACCGAGGTGGTGGGCCCGGCCGGGGTGGCGTGCGCCGACCCGGACTGTCCGATCAAGGTCGGCGTGGTCGCGCCTCTGGTGGTGGAGGACCGCGTCGTGGGCAGCCTCACGGCGTACGGCCTCACCGCCTCGGCCGGCCTCGTGCGCGCCACCAACGAGGTCGCGCGATGGGTGTCTGCACAGCTCGAGCTGGCCGAGCTCGACGCGTCGCGCACCAGACTCGTGGAAGCCGAGCTGCGGGCGCTGCGAGCGCAGATCAGCCCGCACTTCGTCTACAACTCCCTCACGGCCATCGCGTCGTTCGTGCGCACCGACCCGGTGCGGGCCCGCGAGCTGCTGCTGGAGTTCGCGGACTTCACGCGCTACTCCTTCCGCCGGCACGGCGAGTTCACGACGCTGGCCGAGGAGCTGCGCTCGATCGACCGTTACCTGCTGCTGGAACGCGCCCGGTTCGGCGACCGGCTGCAGGTCACCCTGCAGATCGCGCCCGAGGTGCTGCCGGTGTCGGTGCCGTTCCTGTGCATCCAGCCGCTCGTGGAGAACGCCGTACGCCACGGCCTCGAGGGGCGCCCGGGCCAGGGGCACGTCACGATCGTGGCCGAGGACGCCGGGTCCGAGGCCCTGATCAGCGTCGAGGACGACGGCACCGGGATCGACCCCGACCTCGTGCGGCAGACCCTCGCCGGCGGGCACGACGGCGACAGCGTGGGGCTCGGCAACGTGGACGAGCGGCTCCGGCAGGTCTACGGCGACGACTACGGCCTCGTCGTCGAGACCGCTCCGGGCGCCGGCACGAAGGTGAGCATGCGGGTGCCGAAGTACCGGGCAGGGGTGCACGCGTGACCGCGCGGTACGCGGCTGCGGGCCTGCGCGTCGTCGTGGCCGACGACGAGGCACCGGCGCGAGAGGAGCTCGGCTTCCTGCTCGGCGAGGACCCTCGCGTCGGGTCGGTGCGCACCGTGGGCAGCGGGGCCGAGGCGCTGCGGGTGCTCGGCGCGGAACCGGTCGACGCGCTGTTCCTCGACATCCGCATGCCGGGGCTGGACGGCCTCGAGCTGGCACGCGCCCTCGCGCGCTTCCGCGACCCGCCGCGCGTCGTGTTCGTCACGGCCCACGACGGGCACGCCGTCGAGGCGTTCGACCTGCGCGCCGTCGACTACCTGCTCAAGCCGGTGCGTCAGGAAAGGCTCGCCGAGGCGGTCGGCCGCGTACATGACACCCTCGGCCCCGGCACCGACGTCGCCGGTGCCGAGGACGACCACGAGACGATCCCCGTCGAGCTCGGCGGAGTGACGCGCTTCCTGGCCCGCAGCGACGTACGGTTCGTCGAGTCCCAGGGTGACTACGCGCGGCTCTACACCGCGCACGACAGCCACCTCGTCCGGGTGCCCCTGGCGGTGCTGGAGCAGAAGTGGGGCGCGGCGGGCTTCGTGCGTATCCACCGCAGCCACCTCGTCTCGCTGCACCACATCGACGAGATCCGCCTCGAGGGCGGGAGGTGCACCGTCCGGCTCGGCCACGACACCCTCGCGGTCTCGCGGCGACACACCCGCGAGCTGCGAGACATGCTCGTGCGGCGCGCGCGTCCAGGGCGGGACGACGCATGACGATGTTCTCGTGCACGGGACGACGGGGCGGCGATGAGTGAACCGCCCCGTCGGGTGCGCATCGTCGCGGCCCGCCGCACCACGGCCCGCGCCGCATCCCGGCGCAGGGGCAGTCACGAGATCGACGAACAGACAGACGTCGGGCAGGTCTACATGGGCTCGCTGCTGCGCACCCAGCTGCGATTGGCGATCGGCGTCTGCCTCACCTTCGCCGTGCTCCTCGGCGGCCTGCCGCTGCTGTTCGCGACGCAGCCCGCTGTGGCCGACACCGTGGTGCTCGGGCTGCCGCTGCCCTGGTTCCTGCTCGGCGTGGTCGTGCATCCGGTGCTGGCGGCGGGCGCGTGGTTCTACGTGCGGCAGACCGAGCGCAACGAGCGCGACTGGGTCGAGCTGGTGGAGCGGTCGTGACGGACGGGGAACGGCTCCGGTGAGCGATCCGACCTACGGCGTCCTCGCGGTCACCGCCGTCACCCTTGCGACTATCCTCATCGGCAGCTTCGCGCTGCGCTTCTCGCGCACCACGAGCGACTTCTACGTGGCCTCGCGCAGCGTGTCGCCGGTGTGGAACGCGTCGGCGATCGGCGGGGAGTACCTCTCGGCCGCATCCTTCCTCGGCGTCGCCGGCCTGATCCTCACCTACGGCGTCGACATGCTGTGGTTCCCGGTCGGCTACACCGCCGGCTACCTCGTGCTGCTCGTGCTGGTCGCCGCACCGCTGCGCAGGTCCGGTGCCTACACGTTGCCCGACTTCGCCCAGGCGCGGCTGGAGTCCATGCTGGTGCGGCGCATCGCGAGCGTCATGGTGGTGCTGATCGGCTGGCTCTACCTGCTGCCGCAGTTCGTCGGTGCGGGGCTCACCTTGCGTGTCGCGACCGGCGTCCCGGGCTGGCTCGGCGGCCTGCTGGTCGCAGTGATCGTGGTGTTCAGCGTCGCGACCGGTGGCATGCGCTCCATCACCTTCGTCCAGGCGTTCCAGTACTGGCTCAAGTTGACCGCACTCGCCGTCCCCGTCGTGTTCCTGCTGATCGCCTGGCAAGCCGACGGCCGGCCGGCGCTCGACGACAGCCGGCCGCCGACCTTCCGCGAACGCACCACGGTCACGGTGCGTACGGATGTGTCGTTCGTGGTCACCGACCCGGTGCGGACCGTGGTGACGGGTCGCTTGGACGGCACGACGTACGACGCTGCGACGCGGCGCCTCGACGTCGGCGCCCACGTCGCGCGGGAAGGAGCGCGGCTCACGTTCCCCGCCGGGGCCGTCGTGCCGCACGCCGAGAAGCTGGAGCCCAGCTCCGGTCACGACTGGGCCCGCCCACTGTCCGGCGCGGGTGGACGCGACCATCCGCTGTACTCGACGTACTCGCTGATCCTTGCGCTGTTCTTCGGCACCATGGGGCTCCCACACGTGCTCGTGCGCTTCTATACGAACCCGGACGGCCGGGCCGCGCGGCGGACAACGCTGGTCGTGCTGGTCCTGCTCGGCGCCTTCTACCTCTTCCCGACCGTGTACGGCGTCCTCGCCCGGATCTACACGCCGGACCTGCTGCTGACCGGCGCCACCGACGGCGCCGTGCTGCTGCTGCCGCAACGCGTCGTGGGCGGTCTGGCCGGTGACCTGCTCGGCGCGCTGGTGACCGCCGGCGCCTTCGCGGCGTTCCTGTCGACGTCCTCCGGGCTCACCGTGTCGGTCGCCGGAGTGCTGTCCCAGGACGTGCTGCGCGGTGGGGTCCGCGACTTCCGCGTTGCCGGCGCTCTCGCGGTGACCGTGCCGTTCCTGGTCTCGCTGGGAGCCGGCTCCCTCGCGGTGGCGGACGTCGTGGGCCTGGCCTTCGCTGTGGCAGCGGCCTCGTTCTGCCCGCTGCTGCTGCTCGGCATCTGGTGGCGGCGGCTCACCGACGTGGGTGCGGCCGCCGGTTTGCTGGTCGGCGGCGGCCTCGCCACGGCAGCCGTGGCCGCAACCATCGGCGGAGCCACGCGCTCGGGCTGGCTGGGTGCGCTGCTCGCCCAGCCGGCGGCCTGGACGGTGCCCATCGCCTTCCTGGTGATGGTCGTGGTGTCACGGCACACCCAGCACCGGGTGCCACCCAACGTCCGGCGCACGCTGGTGCGGCTGCACGCCCCCGAGTCGCTGCCGCTGCGCCGCGACCCCCCGGTGCACCGGCGACCGGCCTGATCGACCGTTCAGCGCGGCCAACCGACCGTTCACCGCGCCACGTGGCGCAAAGGCTTCTGCTGGCCGCGTGACCTGCCTCACAGTCGTGGCGACCAGGCGTGCGACGGCACGGCTGGGCCTGACGCCGTGCCCGGCACGGCCCGACCTGGAGGTCGTCGTGAGCAGTTCGCTCGGAGGCAACACCCACACCGGTCACGACCCGGCCGACGAGAGCGCCTTTGCCCGCATCCAGCAGTCCGAGCAGTTCCAGACGCTGCGGCGCAGGCACCGCGCCATCGTCTTCCCACTCACCGCAATCTTCCTCGCGTGGTACTTCGCCTACGTCCTGCTCGCCGACTACGCCCACGGCTTCATGAGCCAGCGGATCTCGGGCAACATCACCGTCGGCCTCGTGATGGGCCTGCTGCAGTTCGCCTCGACGTTCGTGATCACCACCATCTACGTCCGCTACGCCAACAAGAACCTCGACCCGCTGGCCGAGGAGATCCGTCACGATCTGGAAGGAGACGCGCGATGAGCACTCTCGCGGCCGACACCGTGGTCGGGAACGCCGGCGTCAACCTCGGCATCTTCCTGGCCTTCGTCGCGGTGACCCTCGTGATCGTGTACCGCGCGTCACGCAACAACAGGACTGCGGCCGACTACTACGCCGCCGGCCGCTCGTTCACGGGCCCGCAGAACGGCATTGCCATCTCCGGCGACTACCTCTCGGCAGCGTCCTTCCTCGGCATCGCCGGCGCCATCGCGCTCAACGGCTACGACGGCTTCCTCTTCTCGATCGGCTTCCTCGTGGCCTGGCTGGTCGCGCTGCTGCTGGTGGCGGAGCTGCTTCGCAACACCGGGCGCTTCACCATGGCCGACGTGCTCTCCTTCCGCATGCGGCAACGGCCCGTACGCACCGCCGCAGCGATCACGACGCTCGCCGTCTCGTTCTTCTACCTGGTGGCGCAGATGGCCGGAGCCGGGGGCCTCGTCGCGCTGCTGCTCGGCGTCGAGAGCAAGGCCGGGCAGAGCCTCACGATCGCGGTGGTCGGAGCGGTCATGATCTTCTACGTGCTCGTCGGTGGCATGAAGGGCACCACGTGGGTGCAGATCATCAAGGCGGCGTTGCTGATCTCGGGCGCGTTCATCATGACCGCCTGGGTGCTCGGCAAGTACGGCTTCAACCTGTCCTCGCTGCTCGGCGACGCGGTGGCCAAGGGCGGCCCCACCGGGAAGGCCCTGATCGAGCCCGGCAAGCAGTACGGCCTGACCGGCACGACCAAGCTGGACTTCGTCTCCCTCTCGCTGGCCCTGGTGCTCGGCACCGCCGGCCTGCCCCACGTGCTGATGCGCTTCTACACGGTTCCGACCGCGAAGGAGGCCCGGCGCTCGGTCGTCTGGGCGATCTGGTTGATCGGCATCTTCTACCTGTTCACCCTGGTGCTGGGCTACGGCGCGGCGGCACTGGTCGGACCGGAGAAGATCGCCGCCGCCCCGGGCAAGGGCAACTCGGCCGCTCCGCTGCTGGCCTACGAGCTGGGCGGCACCCTGTTGCTGGGCATCATCGCGGCGATCGCCTTCGCGACGATCCTCGCGGTCGTGGCCGGTCTGACCATCACCGCCTCGGCGTCGTTCGCCCACGACGTCTACGCCAACGTCATCCACGCGGGCGAGGAGACGGCCGAGGGCTCCGAGGTCCGGGTGGCCCGGATCACCGCGGTCATCATCGGGATCATCTCCATCCTGGGCGGCATCCTCGCGCTCGGCCAGAACATCGCGTTCCTGGTCGCGCTGGCCTTCGCGGTGGCCGCCTCCGCCAACCTGCCGACGATCATCTACTCGCTCTACTGGCGCCGGTTCAACACCCGTGGCGCGCTGTGGAGCATGTACGGCGGCCTGATCTCCGCGGTCACGCTGATCGTGTTCTCGCCGGTCGTCTCCGGGAAGGCGCCGGCGCCCGGCACCACCGAGAGCCTTTCCATGATCAAGGACACCTCGGTCGACTTCCACTGGTTCCCGCTCGACAACCCGGGGATCGTGTCGATCCCGCTGGCGTTCCTGCTCGGCTGGCTCGCCACGGTGACCAGCCCTGACCACAACGAGGCCAAGTACGCCGAGATGGAGGTCCGGGCCCTCAGCGGCGTCGGCGCCGAGAAGGCGGTCGTGCACTGACGGCCAGCCTCTGACGTCGTAGGTGACGGGGCCCGACCGGCCCGGGCACGGAGCGGTCCGGTCGGGCCTGCGCGACGCCACGGCGGACCCGCGCTTGCCCCGGCGCGGCAGCGCTGGTGGAGTAGGGCCACCGGCCGACGACCCGAGCACCAAAGGAGCACCCGTGAGCAGCGACGCCCTCTCCAACCTCCTCCACGAGGAGCGGCGGTTCCCGCCGAGCGACGAGTTCGCGGCCGAGGCGGTGGCCACGTCCGAGCTCTACGACGCGGCCGCGGAGGACCGGCTGGGTTTCTGGGAGGACCAGGCCCGCGCGCTGCACTGGGAGACCGACTGGGAGCAGGCGCTGGACTGGCAGCCGCCGTTCGCGAAGTGGTTCGTGGGCGGCAAGCTCAACGTCGCCGTCAACTGTGTCGACCGGCACGTCGATGCCGGCAACGGCGACCGGGTCGCCCTGCACTGGCAGGGCGACCCGGTCGACGACAAACGCACGATCACCTACCGCGACCTGCAAAAGCTGGTCAACCAGACCGCCAACGCACTGACCGAGCTCGGCGTCGAGGCGGGCGACCCCGTCGCCGTGTACATGCCGATGATCCCCGAGACCATCGCCACGCTGCTCGCGTGCGCGCGCATCGGCGCGCCCCACACCGTCGTCTTCGCCGGGTTCTCCGCCGACGCGCTGGCCAGCCGCATCCGGGACGCCGACGCACGCGTCGTCGTGACCGCAGACGGCCAGTACCGCCGCGGCGAGGCCGCCCCGCTCAAGCCCAACGTCGACGACGCGGTGGCCAAGTGCCCCGACGTACGCAACGTCCTGGTCGTACGCCGCACCGGTAGCGATGTGACCTGGAACGAGGACCGGGACCTGTGGTGGCACGAGGTCGTCGACCGCCAGCCCGAGGAGCACGAGGCGCAGGCCTTCGACTCTGAGCACCCACTGTTCATCCTGTACACGTCAGGGACCACCGCGAAGCCCAAGGGCATCCTGCACACGACCGGTGGCTATCTCACGCAGGTCGCCTACACGCACCGCAACGTGTTCGACCTCAAGCCCGAGAGCGACGTCTACTGGTGCGCGGCCGACGTCGGCTGGGTCACCGGCCACTCCTACATCGTGTACGGGCCGCTGGCCAACGGTGCGACGTCTGTGATGTACGAGGGAGTGCCTCACCCGGGCGACAAGGACCGCTGGTGGAAGCTGATCGCCGAACACAAGGTCTCCATCCTCTACACCGCCCCCACCACCATCCGCACGTACATGAAGTGGGGACCCGAGCCGCTGCAGGAGCACGACCTGTCGTCGCTGCGGGTGCTCGGCTCGGTGGGTGAGCCGATCAACCCCGAGGCCTGGATGTGGTACCGCGAGCACGTCGGTGGCGACAAGACACCGATCGTCGACACGTGGTGGCAGACCGAGACCGGCGCCATCATGATCAGCCCGCTGCCCGGGGTGACCGCTACCAAGCCCGGCTCGGCGATGCGCCCCCTGCCGGGCATCAGCGCCGAGGTCGTGGACGAGGAGGGCAAGCCGGTGCCCAACGGCGGCGGCGGTTACCTCGTCCTCACCGAGCCGTGGCCGTCGATGCTGCGTGGCATCTGGGGCGACGACGAGCGCTACAAGGAGACCTACTGGTCACGCTTCGAGGACATGTACTTCGCCGGCGACGGGGCCAAGAAGGACGAGGACGGCGACCTCTGGCTGCTCGGCCGGGTCGACGACGTCATGAACGTCTCCGGCCACCGCATCTCGACCACCGAGGTGGAGTCGGCGCTCGTCTCGCACCCCAAGGTCGCGGAGGCGGCGGTCGTCGGTGCGAACGACCCCACGACGGGCCAGGGCATCGTCGCGTTCGTGATCCTGCGCGGCAGCGCGGCCGAGGGCGAGACGCTGGTCAAGGACCTGCGTGACCACGTCGCCAAGGAGATCGGCCCGATCGCCAAGCCGCGCCAGATCCTGGTCGTCGCCGAGCTGCCTAAGACGCGGTCCGGCAAGATCATGCGCCGGCTGCTGCGCGACGTCGCCGAGCACCGCGAGGTCGGCGACGTCACGACGCTGGCCGACCCGACGGTCATGAACCTGATCGGCGAGGGACTCGACAAGAGCAAGGGGGACGAGGGCTGACCGCCGGGAGTG
>JAVEDI010000065.1 GCA_030841035.1 Actinomycetota bacterium | reverse complement strand
GCTGCGAGAGAGAGTCGCTGCTCCTTGCCCGCGCCGTGTAATCCGCGAGCCCATCTGGCAGCCGGGCGAAGTACGACTGGAGGATGCTCTTCAATCGGTCGGGTTGAGGCTCAGCGTTCGGCGACCTGATAGTTCGTGGTCCGCAGCCGTCCGGTGGCCGGGTCTTTGCCGGTCGAGCCGATTGTGAGCCGGCCTTCGGTGAGCAGCAGTTTGAGGGCGTAGGCGGCGCGGGAGGCGCCTTGTTCTTCGGCGACGGCGAGGACCTTGTGCGCCAGGGACTGGCCGGAGACGTAGTAGAGCGCTTGGCCGGGGAGCGCGGAGAACGAGGCGAGGTCCTCCTCCGGCACCAAGGCGCAGACGGCATCGGCGAGGGTCGACTTGCCGGCGGCAGACGAGGACTGGATGACCACGCCGAACGGTCGGTCGGCCTTGCGGGAGATCGTCGCGAGGTAGGTGACGAGCAGCGTCGTCTGTCCCCGACGACACCAAGTGCGCCGAGATCGGCGGTGATCCGGTCGAGCAGCGCCGGGTCGCGCAACAGCTCGAGCGCCGCCTCTCGCTCCTGCTCGCTCATCGCTGGAACGGGGTCGTGCGCGTCAACGTTGGCGAGCGCGGTCTCGGTGGCGAACAGCACCTCCGTAAGCTCGGGACGCAGTGAGGCCGGGTCGCTGCTCAGCTCGGCGGTGGCGGCGTCGAGGAACGCCGCGCGTGCTTTCGCCGCGTACAGGTCGATCGTGTCGAGATGGAGCGCACCCGTCGTTGTGTCGGTGACCGAGAGCGCGACCCGCAGCACGTCCGGGGTGCGGTTGCGATCCGCGCCACGGACCCGCCACCGGCGAACACCGAACCCGACGTGCACCTCGGCGGCGTCACCGCTGATGTCGGGCCCGTTGCTCGCCGACGGGTCAGCGCTCTCGATTGCCCGCGGCGATGAGGTCGACTGCCCTACCGGCGCCGCGTCAAGGGCATCGGTGGGCACGGTTCGCCCCGCGTCGGTGAGAACGGCATCGAGCGCGCGGCGTCGATCGCGCGCACCGGCGAGCAGTTCCGCGATGGGCGCTCCCGGTGAGGTCACATCGACCGCGATTCCGTGCTTGCGCAGCCTGTCGGTCAACCCGTCGACGTCCTCACCGATGACGGTCGCGTGCCGGACGCGGTTCGCCAGCTGGGTGAGGTCGCGGCGGCTGAACCCGCTCGACCGTCCCGGAGCGACGACCGCGTCATGGACAACAGCGAGAACCGCGAGCGCATCCCGGATCGAGACGACAACGAGGACGTTCTCGCGTGTGGGCAGGGCCGGGAGCACACCACCGGGCAACCCGGAGGCGAAGATCGCAGGGCCGGGCGGTCGGTCCGGTGGCCGCACAACACGACGACCCGGCCAGCGTCGATGATGGGAATGACGAGGCAGCCGGTCAGATGCTCATGCCCGCTCTCCCGATACACGCCAAGAGCAGCGAGGCGGCCGCGCAGCGTCGCGCCGTCTTTGCGGTTCGCCTCCGGCAGCCGGTAACCGAGGGTGCGGTTCGCGTAGCCGAGGCGCAGCCGTAAGGCGAGCGACTCGTCGACACCCAGTCGGTCCAACCACGCCCGCGCCGGCTCACAAGACGACAACGTCGAGGCATAGTGGTCGACGACCGCGTCGAGCAACGTCGCGTCGTCGGCGTCGGCCGCGCACAGGACCGAAAGCAGCCGCACCGACCGCTGCCCCGCAGGCAACTCCTTGTCGAGCGTGGGCTGCCAGCCGGCCCGCAGCAGCTCGGCGGCGTGGCTCACCGAAACTCCCTCGACGAGCGCGACCCACTTCGCGGCACCGGCGGAGCCGCAGATCCCGGCGCACGACCATGCGTCCGCGGCGCTATCCACAACCAGCCGTGAAACGCACCGCGGACACGACCCGGTGAGCCCATCCTCGGCCTCGCGCAGCACGACACCGCCAGCCGTGACGAGACCGGCCAGCCCGCCGTCCGCTGCTGCCATCCGCGGCCCTCAGCCCATGGGCTAGAGAGCCTGATAATAACTAGCGTTCTAGGCTTGTCAAGAGATGGTCGTTCGCTACGCTGCACGCCGATGGACTTCGCCGACCGGCTCGCCACCCTGCGCCGCGACCGCGGGCTCACCCAAGCCGCGCTCGCCGACCGCGCCGGGCTCAACATCTCCCAGCTGCACCGGTACGAAGCCGGCACCAGCGAACCCTCCCTCGCCGCGCTGCGTCGGCTCGCCGTCGCCCAGTCCGTCAGCGCCGACGAGCTCGTCTTCGACGACACCGGCCGCGGTCCCACCGATGACAAGCTCCGGCTCGCCTTCGAAGCCACCCAGTTCCTCGACAAGCGCGAGCGGCAAACCGTCACCGCGCTCCTCGAGGCCTTCCTCGCCCGCCACGACACCCGCGACGGCCACGAAGGACCCCGCGCCCGCCGCATCCGGAGCGCCGACACCCCGGCGCGGAGACGCCGTCGCTGACACCGCAAGCCCACGCTGCTCACGCACGTCAGCGTCCGAGCCGGCATCCCCACGAACGTCCCCACTCGCGCCCACGCCGGCAACGCCGCTCGGAAGGCATGACCCCGACCGTCCCCAGAAGTGCCTGTGTGCGCGTCAGCCCAAGGGGCCGCGCGCGCCCGGATCGGCGCGTGAAGCTGATCGCGCGGCCGCTCGGGGGACCCCTTCGAGGGGATCCCGAACTCGGACGTTCCCGGACCGTGGCCGGCGCTGTCTCAACGCGGCGCACAAGGCATGACGCGGCTGATCAGAGAGCGCGTCGAGGTGCGACCGGCTCGCCGTCAAATCAAGATCAATAACTCGTTGACACACTGGTCTCAACGAGACTCGACCAGACATCGCAGCGACCGCGCTGCTCCCTAGGAAGGCCGCGCGCGTCGTAGCAATCGCTCAAGGAAGCCGCGCCTCGGACGCATTGCGAGCTCTTGACGGAGTGCCACGAGCGCCGCAAGCGAGCCTGCGGACTCTGCCCGCGCTCGGAACTCTGCTAGGTGATCTGGCAGCCGAGCGAAATATGTCTGGAGGATGCTCTTCAACCGTTCCGGTTGGGGCTCATCATTCGAACGCGTCGGATGCCAGCGCTCGCTGTCGGGGACGGCGATGAGGACCAAGCCATTCGCATCGAAGAACTCGTGGGTCGCATCGAGTGCGTCGATAGCCTCGATCATCGCGATCATGTCGTCGACTGAGTCGTAGGGACTGATATCCCCGTTGTCGTTGGCGAAGAAGGGTGCCGCCCAGTCCTGCATTGTCAGAAGCCCTTCTGCCATGGCCGATGCCAACGGGTGCCACCGCCAGAAATGGTGTCGCCGCTGGAGTCAACGATTCGGCGGTGATAGTGGGGGAAGAACTCGGCCGGGCTCCTCGGCTTCGATCCGCCTAGTGGCGCGACTCTGAAGTCCTTGTTGAAGACGATCTCTTGGCCCTTCAGCAAACCCTTGCGTTCAAGGACAGCCGAGATCCCAGCGGGGACGTCGAAGAACTGTGCAATGTCGCCGCCATAGCCGCCCCACTGGTAGAAGACCGTGCAGTGGTCGACCATGTCATCCATGTCGCCGTTCGCTTCATAGTTGATCAGGCGGCGGATCTGCTCTGTGCCGCCGAAAGTGACGGTGTCAACGAAGCCAGCGGCCCAATTGCCGACATCCTCGAGCGAGGGCATTGATGGAGTGTCAACGCAGTGGCCGAAGACGCAGACGTCCAGCCCCATCGGGTCCGTGAGGTCGAGCGGATCACCGGCCGCATAGTTGTACGGCGCTCCGGTTTCGTCTTCAAGCGGGTCCCGCGTCAGGAACTGCGCTGTCTGGGGGTCGTAGTAGCGGGCGACTGCGGCGTCCGACGTATGTTCGCGGGGTCGGCCGCATAAGAGGCCGGTTGACGTGCGCAAACGCGACCGTGACCGGCGAGATGCGCCTACGGTGCGGCAGGAAGGC
>JAVEDI010000062.1 GCA_030841035.1 Actinomycetota bacterium | reverse complement strand
GGCTCGTGCACGACTCCGCCGCCACTGCCGCCAACGTCGCCGCGGGGCCGGGTCCGCCCGGTCACCGGGTCGATCACCTTGACCTCGACGTGGGGGTGCACCCGCCCGACGGTCGACACGCGCCGGTCCAGCGAGTCGTCCGCGCGGGTCTGGGTGGACACCGGCGAGGTCTCGGTCATGCCGTAGCAGATCGTCACCTCGGTCATGCCCATCCGGTCGACGACCTGCTTCATCACCTCCACCGGGCACGGCGAGCCGGCCATGATCCCGGTGCGCAGCGACGAGAGGTCATACGAGGCGAAGTCCGCTGACTGCAGCTCGGCGATGAACATCGTCGGCACGCCGTACAGCGACGTACAGCGCTCCTCCTGGACGGCAGCCAACGTGGCGGCCGGGTCGAACCCCGGCGCCGGGATCACGATGCACGCGCCGTGCGTCGTAGCGCCGAGGTTGCCCATGACCATGCCGAAGCAGTGGTAGAAGGGGACCGGGATGTTGACCCTGTCGTGCTCGGTGTAGCCGCACACCTCAGCCACGAAGTACCCGTTGTTGAGGATGTTGTGGTGGGAGAGGGTGGCGCCCTTGGGGAAGCCGGTGGTGCCCGAGGTGTACTGGATGTTGATCGGGTCGTCGAACGAGAGCTTCGCGCCTCGCTGCGCAACGGCCGAGGGCGGCAGGTCCGCTCCCGCGGCCAGCAGGCCGTCCCACGACGGCGTGCCGATGAGTACGACGTCGCGCATCGCGGGGGTGTCGCGGCGCACCTGCTCGATCATCGCGGCGTAATCGCTCGTCTTGAAGGCGGTCGCGGCGACCAGCACCGAGACGCCCGACTGCTTGAGCACGAACCCGAGCTCGTGCGTGCGGTAGGCGGGGTTGACGTTGACGAGGATCGCGCCGATCTGCGCCGTCGCGTACTGCACGAGCACCCACTCGACGCAGTTGGGCGCCCAGATGCCGACCCGGTCGCCCGCCTCGACGCCCATCGCCAGCAGCCCGCGCGCCACCGCCTCGGTCTCCTCGGCCAGCTGCGCGTAGGTGAGCCGCCGCCCCGTCGCCCGGTCGACGAGCGCCTCTCGCTCCCCGAAGCGTGCGACGGTCCGGGCGAGGTTCTCGCCGATCGTCTCGCCGAGCAGTGGTGCCGTGGAGACACCGCTGGCGTAGGACGCCGACGTGCCGGTCACATCGCTCATACCCCGCATCCAACCTCGGGGGCGCCCGCAGGGGAAGGGAGCGGCGGGCTCAGCCGCGTTCGGCCAGCTCGAGCTGACGGCTGGTGAGCTGCGCGGCCACCGGGTGGCTGTTCCTGCGCGCCTCCGCCGCCTCTCTGGCCCATCGCTGCCGCACGACCAGGCGCAGCTCGCGGTTGGTGCGCCAGTAGCGCCACACCAGCCGGGGCGTCGGCCTCTTGCCCGCACCGGACAGCTCGTAGCCGTTGCGTTTCAGGGCTCGGCCGAGCACCAGCTCCATCAGGCCCAGCTCCCACGGCTCCAGCCCCGTGCGCCACGACTCGACCGCCGAGGAGTTCACCTCGGAGCTCAGGTTCTGGTGCCACGTCTTGCGCTCCGGAACGACGTCGCGCACCTTGTGGGGCTCGAGCATCGCCTCGTCGAACTCCTCGTCCAGGAACTCACACAGCTCCTGCAGCACCGCGCGCGGGTCCGCGACCAGGTTCTCGTAGCGGACCACGTGGAAGGTGTCCTTGGGCAGCCGCTTCCGGTCGCGGCGCATGCAGTACTCCGAGAGCGCCCACGTCGCCATGGAGCCCAGGCTGTCGATGTACCACCACGGCATCCGCTTGAGGGACGCCACGTTGCCCCGGCCGTCCCGGATGATGTGCACGATCTGCGCGTCGGGGAAGAGCCGCAGCAGGACGTCGACCTCCGGGGCGTACGCCGGCCGCTTGTCGCCCCAGCGCGCCTTGCCGTGGTTCCTCGCGTACTCCCGGAACACGATGCCGAAGGCGCTGCCCATGGTGGGAGGACCCTCGACGATCAGGCGCTCCACCTCGGCCGGCTTGAGCCCGAGGTCCCTGATCTTGGACCCCTTCTGCGTGATGAGACCCGCCAGGTCGCGGCGCTGCTGCTCGCTGCGCAGGTCTCCGAACCGGGCCCGCCGCCGCCACGCGTTGATCAGGAAGCGGTTCTCCGGGGGCATCGCGAGCCGCGGGTGCGCGTGGATCATCAGTCCGAGCAGGGTCGTGCCCGAGCGAGGACAGCCCAGGACGAAGATGGGCCGATCGCTGCTCACACGCGCTGTCCTTCCTACCTGCCGCGCCTACCTGGCGCACTGTCGCAGGAGGGTATCCGACCGTGGAGCGGCACGTCCGCTCGTGGCGCACCGCCGGTCCCGCGCCGCGTACCGTGGGACGGATGTCCGACGGTCCCGTCCCCGAGGGCGCGCCCCGCAGCCTCACCGAGGACCTGCGCACGCGCGACGATGCCGTGCTGCTCGCCCTGATCCGGGACCGGCCCGACCTGCGTACGCCGGTGCCGGCAGACCTCGCGGCCCTGGCGGCCCGGGCGACCAGCCGCCCGTCGACGCAGCGAGCCCTCGACCATCTCGACCAGTTGACCCTGCAGGTGGTCGACGTCCTCGTCGCGCTGCCCGACCACAGCAGCGCCAGAGACGTGCGCGCCCTGCTCGGGGGCGCCGACCCCGCGACGGCGCTGGACCGGCTACGGACCCTCGCCCTCGTCTACGGCCCCGACGAGGACCTCACGGTCACCCGCAGCGTCCGCGACATCGTGGGCGAGCCGGCCGGGCTGGGGCCGCCCGCCGAGCAGGCCCTGCGCGGCTACGGCCCGGCGCGGCTGTCCCGGCTGGTCGCCGATCTGGGGCTCTCCCCCTCCGGCGACCCGATCGAGGACGTGCGCCGTGTCGTGCAGGTGGTCGGCGACGCGGCCTCGCTGCGAGGGCTGCTGGCCGACGCCGACGCCGCCGTGCACCAGCTGCTGGCCACGCTGACCTGGGGACCCCCGACCGGCCGGGTGGACCGCGCCGACCGCGAGGTCACCGTGGCCGGTGCCGCGACCCCGGTCGAGTGGTTGCTGGCGCGGGGGTTGCTGGTCGCGCGGGACGCCTCGACCGTCGCGCTGCCGCGCGAGGTCGCGCTGGTGCTGCGCGGGGGGCGGGTGCACCGCGACGTGCAGGCCGAGCTGCCCGCTCACGTGAGCACGCCGGTCGACCCGTCCCGCACCGACCACGCGGCCGCAGGAGCGGCGGCAACCGCCGTACGCCTGGTCGACGACCTGCTCGAGCTGTGGGCCAGCGACCCGCCCAAGGCGTTGCGGGCGGGCGGCATCGGCGTACGCGACCGGGCCCGCACCGCCGCGGCCCTCGAGGTGTCCGACGACGACCTGACCCTGCTGGTGGAGACCGCGCAGGCGGCCGGACTGCTGGCCACCGGCGGCGATCTCGACGAGGTGTGGTTGCCGACGACGACGTACGACGCGTGGCGCGACCAGGACGTCGCGCACCGCTGGCAGGTGCTGGCCGGTGCGTGGCTCTCGACCGTGCGGGTCCCCGGCCTGGCGGGCGGTCGCGACGACCGCGGCCGGGTCCTCGCGCCGCTCGGTCCGGACCTGGCCCGCTCCCTCGCCCCGCAGGTGCGCGGCGAGGTGCTGCGCGAGCTGGCGGACCTGCCCCGTGACCGCGCGACCACCGCCGCGTCGGTCGCCGACCGGCTCAGGTGGCGGGCACCGCGGCTGGCCGGCCGGCTGCGCCAGGGCATGGTCGGCTGGGTGATGCGGGAGGCCGAGGTCCTGGGGCTCGGCGCCGGCGGCGCCCTCGCCGGGCACGGCCGCCAGCTGCTGGCCGGTTCGCGCGACGAGGCCGTCACGGCCCTGCATGCGCTGCTGCCCGAGCCCCTCGACCACATCCTGCTCCAGGCGGATCTCACCGCGGTGGCCCCGGGGCCGCTGACCAGCGAGCTGGCCCACCGCCTCGGTGTGCTGGCCGACGTCGAGTCGCGCGGCGGCGCGACCGTCTACCGGTTCAGCGACGCGAGCGTGCGACGGGCCCTGGACGTCGGCTGGTCGGCGGCCGAGGTGCTCGCCGTGCTGGGCGAGCACTCCCGGACCCCCGTGCCGCAGCCGCTCGCCTACCTCGTCACGGACGTCAGCCGCCGGCACGGCCGGGTCCGGGCGGGGGTGGCCTCGGCCTACCTGCGCTGCGACGACGAGGCGACGCTCACCGAGATCCTCGCCGACAAGAGGGTCGCCGGCCTGCGGCTGCGCCGGTTGGCTCCGACCGTGCTCGCCGCGCAGGCACCGATCGACACGGTGCTCCAGCGGCTGCGCGAGATGGGCCACGCACCGGCCGCGGAAGGCCCCGACGGCGATGTCGTCGTACGCCGTCCCGACGCGCGCCGAGCCTCGGCGCCACGCCGTCCCTCACCGGCGCCGGCCGCCGCCCCGCTGCCCGACGTCGTGCTGCATGCGGCGGTGCGCGCGATCCGCGCCGGCGACCGCGCCCGCACGGCCGTGAAGCGCTCACCGGACGGCGCGTCGACCGTGGGACCGCCCTCCTCACCGACGGTCGATGTGCTGGCCCTGCTCTCCGAGGCGGTCGTCACCGGCGAGACGCTGTGGATCGGCTACGTGGACGCGCACGGTCAGGCAAGCCAGCGGCTGATCGAGCCGGTGGTCGTGCAGGGCGGCTTCGTCGAGGCGTTCGACCACCTGCGGCAGGCGGTGCGGACCTTCTCGGTGCACCGCATCACCGGAGCGGCCGCGGTCGACGAGACCGCGTCCTGAGCGGGCAGTCGCGCTCGGCGGAAGCACGCTGCGCCGCGCATGGTTGAGACTGGTGTCCCATCCCGGCCCAGGAAAGGCCCTCGTGACCGACGGCCCCTTGATCGTGCAGTCCGACAAGACGCTCCTGCTCGAGGTCGACCACGACCTCGCTGAGCAGTGCCGGCACGCGATCGCACCGTTCGCCGAGCTGGAGCGCTCCCCCGAGCACGTCCACACCTACCGGCTGACCCCCCTCGGACTGTGGAACGCCCGCGCGGCAGGCCACGACGCCGAGCAGGTGGTCGACGTGCTCCTGCGCTTCAGCCGCTACGCCGTGCCTCACTCGCTGCTCGTCGACGTCGCCGAGACCATGGACCGCTACGGGCGGCTGCGGCTGGAGAAGCACCCGGTGCACGGCCTGGTCCTGGCCACGAGCGACCGGGCGGTCCTCGAGGAGGTCGTGCGCTCGAAGCGCATGGCGCCCCTGCTCGGCGAGCGCGTCGACCCCGACACGGTCGTCGTGCATGCCTCCGAGCGCGGTCACGTCAAGCAGGTGCTGCTCAAGCTGGGCTGGCCGGCCGAGGACCTCGCCGGGTACGTCGACGGCGAGGCGCACCCGATCGCGCTGCGCAAGGAGGGCTGGGACCTGCGCGCCTACCAGCGTGAGGCGGTCGACGGCTTCTGGCACGGCGGGTCCGGCGTCGTGGTGCTGCCCTGCGGGGCCGGCAAGACCATCGTCGGCGCGGCCGCGATGGCCGAGGCGCAGGCCACGACGCTGATCCTGGTGACCAACACCGTCGCCGCGCGGCAGTGGCGTCACGAGCTGCTGGCCCGGACCTCGCTGACCGAGGACGAGATCGGCGAGTACTCCGGCGCCCGCAAGGAGATCCGGCCGGTCACCATCGCGACCTACCAGGTCATGACCACCCGCCGTAAGGGCGTCTACCGCCACCTCGAGCTGCTCGACGCCCGCGACTGGGGCCTGATCCTCTACGACGAGGTGCACCTGCTGCCGGCACCGATCTTCCGCATGACCGCCGATCTGCAGGCGCGCCGGCGCCTCGGGCTCACGGCAACCCTGGTGCGCGAGGACGGCCGCGAGGGCGACGTGTTCTCGCTGATCGGGCCCAAGCGGTACGACGCCCCGTGGAAGGACATCGAGGCGCAGGGCTACATCGCCCCGGCGGACTGCGTCGAGGTGCGCGTGACGCTGAGCGACTCCGAGCGGCTGGCCTATGCCACGGCCGAGCCCGAGGAGCGCTACCGTTTCTGCTCCACCACGGCGAGCAAGACGCGCGTCGTCGAGCGGCTCGTCGAGCACCATCGCGGCGAGCAGGTGCTCGTGATCGGTCAGTACATCGACCAGCTCGACGACCTCGGGGAGCGGCTGGACGCCCCGGTCATCAAGGGCGAGACCACCGTCAAGACGCGGGAGCGGCTCTTCGAGGCGTTCCGCACCGGGGAGATCTCGCTCCTGGTCGTGTCGAAGGTCGCCAACTTCTCCATCGACCTGCCCGAGGCGACCGTCGCCATCCAGGTGTCGGGCACGTTCGGCTCGCGCCAGGAGGAGGCCCAGCGGCTCGGCCGGGTGCTGCGGCCCAAGTCGGACGGGCGCACCGCGCGCTTCTACGCCGTGACAGCGCGCGACACCGTCGACCAGGACTTCGCCGCTCACCGGCAGCGGTTCCTCGCCGAGCAGGGCTACGCCTACCGCATCGTCGACAGTGACGACATCGGCGATCTGGGCCGGTCGACCCCCGACAGCGGCTGAGGCGGGTGCCCCGACCGACGTACCCTCCGGTCGTCCGCGTGCTCGTCGGCCGCGCCGGCGACGCGGTCACCGCAGCAGGACGTGGGGACCGTGGCGAGTTCCTGCTGGCCGCGGCCCGGCTGGCTGCGCTGGACCCCGACCAGGTGGGTGCGGTGCTGGGTGCCGTGACCCGGTCGATGCTGGAGGAGCTGCATCCCGACGGGCTGTCCGGCGCGGATGCCCGGGCGGTGATGGCGCAGTGCATCGCCGATGCCGCCGCGTGGTTCCCCGACGTCGACGTCAACGCGCTGCTGCTGGTGCTCAGCGGCGCGCTGGGCGTCTTCCCCTCGGACGAGGAGCCGGTGCCGGTCACTCGGCTCGGCGTCGCCCAGCACGCCCCGCTGCTGGTCGCTCACCTGCTCACCGCGACGGACCAGGCCTTCGAGACCGTCCTGCACGGCGCGCTCAAGCAGATCGCCGAGGCCCAGACCGCCGAGCACCCCTGACGCCGGGGCCGGTGCGGCGTCGCCCCTGGCCACCCACCGTCGGTCGGCAGTACGCTGCCGCGCCCACCTCCACTGCCACCCTCGACGAGAGGTCGCGTAGCCATGCCTGCAACGGAGAAGACCGAACCCGACATACCCGAGGCGCTGGCCGCCGAGCGCGCCTACCTGGCCGCGGCCCGCGCCGAGCTCGCCCGGATGCGTGAACGCACCCTGACCCTGGACGCCGACAAGGCGGGCGGCGGGGCCCTCGCCACCGAGTACCTCAAGGGAGCGCTGTACCGGCGCGCCCTCGCCCTGGTCGACGACCCGGACACCCCGCTGTTCTTCGGCCGGCTGGACATCGGGCCGGACACCTTCTACGTCGGCCGTCGGCACGTGCACGACGACGACGGGGAGCCCCTGGTCGTCGACTGGCGCGCCGACGTGTCGCGCGCCTTCTACCGGGCGACGTCCGTCGAGCCGATGGGGGTGCGGCTGCGCCGCCGGTTCGGCTTCGAGCGCGGCACCGTCACGGCGTACGAGGACGAGCACCTGCTCGCGCCGCTGGAGAGCGACCCCCGCCGCAGCGCCATCCTGGCCAGCGAGATCGAACGACCGCGCGTCGGGCCGATGCGCGACATCGTCGCGACGATCCAGCCGGAGCAGGACGTGATCGTCCGCGCCGATGTCGGCCAGACCGTGTGCGTGCAGGGCGCGCCCGGCACGGGCAAGACCGCCGTGGGCTTGCACCGGGCGGCGTACCTGCTCTACGCGTTCCGCGACCGGCTACGGCGCAGTGGTGTCCTCGTCATCGGGCCGAACGCGGCGTTCCTGTCCTACATCGCGGCCGTGCTACCGGCCCTCGGCGAGGTGGACGTGACGCAGACGACCGTCGAGGACCTGGTCGCGACCGTGCCGCTGCGCGGCAGCGACAGCCCCGAGGTGGCCACCCTCAAGGGCGACGCGCGGATGGCAGCCGTGCTGCGCAACGCGCTCTACGCGCGGCTGGCCGTGCCCGACGAGCCCCTCGTGGTCGTTCGCGGGTCGCACCGGTGGCGGGTGGCCACGCACGAGCTGGTCGACATCGTCGCCGAGCTGCAGCACCGCGACGTGCGCTACGGCGCCGGCCGCGCGATGCTCGCGCAGCGGCTGGCTCACGTGGTGCTGACCAAGATGGAGGCGGCGGGCGAGTCACCGGACGACCGGGTGCAGGACGCCATGGCACGCAGCGCACCGGTCAAGGCCATGGTCGCCACGCTGTGGCCCGCGGTCGAACCCGTGCGGCTGGTCATGTCCGTGCTCGGCGACCCCGACGTGCTCGCCGCCGCGGCCGAGGGTGTGCTCAGCGCCGGGGAGCAGGCGATGGTGCGGTGGCCCGTCCCGCCGCGCGGGCCGGGCAGCGCACGCTGGTCGCCCGCCGACGCCGTGCTCATCGACGAGGCCCGCGACCTGGTCAGCCGCGAGGCGAGCCTGGGCCACGTCGTGCTGGACGAGGCGCAGGATCTCAGCCCGATGCAGCTGCGCGCGGTGGGCCGGCGCTGCTCGACCGGCGCGGCCACCGTGCTCGGGGACCTTGCGCAGGGAACGACGCCGTGGGCGAGCGAGGACTGGGCGACGTCGCTGCGGCACCTCGGCAAGCCGGACGCGACCGTCGAGGTCCTCGAACGGGGCTACCGCGTGCCGGCGAAGGTCATCGAGTTCGCCAGCCGTCTCCTGCCGCGCATCGCGCCGGGCGTCGCAGCACCGGTCTCGGTGCGGGACAACCCCGGTCTGCTCGACCTCGTGGAGACCGCCGACGTACCGGCCGCGACCGTCGAGGCCGTGCGCGTCGCTCTCGCCCGACCCGGCTCCGTCGGCGTCATCGCGGCCGATGACGCCGTCGCGGAGGTGTCCCGCGCGTTGGACCGGTCAGGTGTCGCGCACGACGCGCTCGCCCGCGGGGAGACCGGGCGGCGCGTGGCGCTGGTGCCTGCCTCGCTGGCCAAGGGCCTCGAGTTCGACCACGTGGTGGTCGTCGAGCCGGCGGCCATCACGGCGGGTGAGCCGACGCCGTGGCAGGGGCTGCGCCGGCTGTACGTCGTCCTCACCCGCGCGGTGTCCGGCCTCGCCGTGGTGCATGCGCGCCCGCTCCCGGCGGAGCTGCGCCAGACTGTCGTGACGTGAGACACCTCGCTGAGGCCTGGCTGCGTACGGCGTCGCGGGTGGGGGCGCGCGGGGACGTCGCCGGGGCCGGCGCCGACCTGCTCGCGCGGTACGCCGCCGGCGGCCGCCACTACCACGACCTGACCCACCTCGACGAGGTGCTGCGCAACATCGACGAGCTGGCCGGCCACGCGCGCGACGCCGATGCCGTGCGACTGGCCGCGTGGTTCCACGACGCCGTCTACGACGCCGGCGCCCACGACAACGAGGAACGCAGCGCCGTCCTGGCGGAGCAGGTGCTCGGCGGCCTGCGCGTCGCGGACGAGCGGCTGCGCGAGGTGGCGCGCCTGGTCCGGCTCACGGCCGGGCACGAGGTCGCCACGGGTGACGCCGACGCAGCGGTGCTGTGCGACGCGGACCTCGCCGTGCTCGCCGCGGACCCGACCCGCTACGCGCGCTACACCGCCGGCGTACGACAGGAGTACGCACACGTCCGCGACGAGGACTTTGCCGCGGGCAGGGCGGCGGTGCTGCGGGCCCTGCTCGCGCACCACCCGCTGTTCCGCACACCGAGCGCGCGCGAGGCCTGGGAGTCCAGCGCCCGGGCGAACGTCGCCGCCGAGCTGGCCGGGCTGAGCCCCTGACCGGCTCCCGTCAACGGCTCGGCCGCCGACGCAGCCCGGACGCCCGTAGCCGGGTGATGAGCTCGCGTCCGGTCACCGGCCGGGCCCCGAGCGCGATCGCCGCGCCGCGCATCCGGGCCGGCAGGTCGTAGTGGTCGCCCTGGAACGCGCGGCGCGGGATGCCGAGCGAGGCGGCGATCTCGTGCAGCTCCTCGTAGGACCTGTCGCTCACCAGGTGGCACCACAACTCACCGCGAAACGGCCAGATCGGTTCGTCCACCAGCACCGTCATGGCCACAATGGTGGCGTGACCGACGCACTGCTTGCTGCACGCGCCCTCGTGCTGCACGATCTCGCCGCCCGGCGGATGGACTCTGCGCGCACGGTGTCGATCGTCGACGAGGTGCTGACCCAGCGGCGGTGGTGGGTCGAGCAGTGGCCCGACGGGGCGCCCTACGTCGCCTGCCTGGTTGCCCAGGACGTGCAGGAGGCGCTGCTCGAGCACGTCGGCCGCTGGCCGCTGTGCGTGCTGTCCCACGAGGACGACGACGTCCCCCACGAGCTGCGGGTGGCCCCCGACCTCGGCCCCGACCCGCACTGGGTCTGCGAGGAGGAGGGCTGCGTGGTGGCTCCGGTCGGGGCCCTGGACCGGTAGCCACTGCCCGGCACGTGAGGGTTCGAGCGCGCAGCGAGAACGACGGGGGCCTGTGCACAACGTCACGGTGGGCCGCGCCCGAGTGTCTAGCGTCGTCGGATCACGTCCGCCCGACACCGTGAGGTTGCCATGACCGCGTTCCGCGTCACCCCCGCCGAGCTGATGGACCTGTCCCGCCAGGTGCAGACGACCTGCGGGTCCATCGAGTCGTCCCTGACATCGCTGCGCGGCCGCGTCGCGCCCATCGGCGCGTCCTGGGGCGGGCAGGCCCAGGAGCGGTTCGCCGCCTTGTACGAGGAGTGGAACCGCAGCGCCCGGGGGCTGGCGCAGGCGCTGAGCGGCATCAGCGCGCTGCTGAGCCAGGCCGGCCAGTCCTACGACGAGGCCGAGACGCGCATCGCGGTCAGCTTCACCCGCTGACCCGACCTGCCGGCGCGCTCGTGAGGCGGGCCACGTCGACGTACGCCGAAGGGGCGGCCCCCGGGTGGGGAGCCGCCCCTTCGCGTCGTACGGGTGGAACCAGTCGTGCGGGCGCAGCGAGCCTGTGCGGACGGACTAGAAGTCCATGCCACCCATGTCGCCGCCGCCGGGAGCCGCAGGAGCGGACTTCTCCGGCTTGTCGGCGATGACGGCCTCGGTGGTGAGGAAGAGGCCGGCGATCGAGGCGGCGTTCTGCAGTGCAGAGCGCGTGACCTTGGCCGGGTCGATGATGCCGGCCTTGATCATGTCCTTGTACTCACCGGTGGCCGCGTCGAGGCCGTGGCCGACCTCGAGGTTGCGCACCTTCTCCGCCACGACGCCGCCCTCGAGGCCGGCGTTGATGGCGATCTGCTTGAGCGGCGCCTCGAGCGCGACGCGCACGATGTTGGCACCGGTCAGCTCGTCCTTGTCGAGGTCGAGCTTGTCGAACGCCGTGGTCGACGCCTGCAGCAGTGCGACGCCACCACCGGCGACGATGCCCTCCTCGACGGCCGCCTTGGCGTTGCGCACCGCGTCCTCGATGCGGTGCTTGCGCTCCTTGAGCTCCACCTCGGTGGCCGCGCCCGCCTTGATGACGGCCACGCCGCCGGCGAGCTTGGCAAGGCGCTCCTGCAGCTTCTCTCGGTCGTAGTCGGAGTCGGACTAGTCGATCTCGGCGCGGATCTGGTTGACCCGGCCCGCGATCTGGTCGCCGTCGCCGGCGCCCTCGACGATCGTCGTCTCGTCCTTGGTGACGACGACCTTGCGGGCGCGGCCCAGCAGCGACAGGTCGGCGGTGTCGAGCTTGAGACCGACCTCCTCGCTGACGACCTGCGCACCGGTCAGGATCGCGATGTCCTGCAGCATCGCCTTGCGGCGGTCGCCGAAGCCGGGGGCCTTGACCGCGACGGACTTGAAGGTGCCGCGGATCTTGTTGACCACCAGGGTCGCGAGGGCCTCGCCCTCGACGTCCTCGGAGATGATCGCCAG
>JAVEDI010000055.1 GCA_030841035.1 Actinomycetota bacterium | reverse complement strand
TAGACCTGCTTCACATTGGCCGGCATCGGCTGGGGCACATGCCCGTGAGGACCAGGGCGACGACGAGGTGAACGGCTGATGTGGCACACGTGTGGCACGCGGATGGATCTGGCGGTCAACCACCGTGGGTCAGGGAGCCGGGAATCAGGCTCTGACCTGGGGAAAGCTGGTTGTGGAGACGAGGGGACTCGAACCCCTAACCCCTGCCTTGCAAAGGCAGTGCTCTGCCAGTTGAGCTACGCCCCCGTGGGGGTGGTCAGCGACCTGGTGTGACGGGGTCGACGGCCTCGGCCCAGAGGTCCTGCTCGGCGCGGGCCTGCTGGGTCTTCTTGTACACGAAGTATCCACCGAGGCTGGCCAGCAGGACCAGCAGAATCTTCTTCAGCACCGGGGATTCTCCTTGGATCGATGTCGATCAGGGGTGGGCCTAACAGGATTTGAACCTGTGACCTCTGCCTTATCAGGGCAGCGCTCTAACCAACTGAGCTATAGGCCCGGGCGCCGCGCAAGACTACCCCAGGCCGGGCGAGCGCGACCAACCGGTTGGCGCTGCTCTAGACGTCCTCGGTGAGCGTGACGTGCAGGCCTCCGACCAGGCTCGCGGCCAGGTTGTAGAGGAATGCCCCCAGCGTGCCGAGGGCGGTCATGAGCACCACGTTGACGCCGGCGAGCAGGGCCGTGACGCTCAGCACGCGGCTCAGGCCGATGTAGTCGAGGATGTTGAAGCCCTGCGCGTTGTCACTCGAGCGGGTGACGCTCTCGACGGTCTGGCCGACGGAGTCGAAGACCCCCATCGAGTTGAGCACCGACCAGAGCACCAGCACTGCCACGAAGGTCACGACGGCCAGCCCGATGGACAGCAGGAACGCGAGCTTCATGACCGACCACGGGTCGACGCGGCCGAGCACCAGCCGCGCCTTTCGCGGTGTGGCCACCGTGGACGGCGCTGGCCGGCGCGGCGCGGTCACGTCGGGCACGGGCTGCATCGTAGCGGTGGGCTGACCGCCACCCCACTGCGTACGTCCGGGGTTGCTCGGGGTGCTCACTCGACGGTCCCCTCTTCGCCGGGCAGCTCGGCGATCTCTCGGTCCTCGGCGCCCCCGTCCGGTTCGTCGAGCGGGGGTACGTCGTCCGTCGGCTCGTCGGCGGCCTCCGCCCGCTCCGCGTTGCGCGCGATGGCCACCACGAGGTCATCTTCCCGCAGGGAGATGAACCTCACACCCATGGTGACACGCCCCGTCGGGTTGACCTCCCCGACCGCCACCCGTGTCACGCCACCGCTGGCCTTGATCGAGAAGACCTCGTCGGTCTCGTCGACCACCAGGGCCCCGACCAGGGAGCCGCGGGCCTCGGAGAACTTCATCGCCTGGGTGCCGTAGCCGCCGCGGCCCTGGAGGCGGTACTCGGACACGTCGGTGCGCTTGGCGAACCCCCCGTCGGTGACCGTGAACAAGGTGCCCTCGGCCCGGGCGACGTCCATGGCGAGCAGCTCGTCACCGTCGCGGAAGCGCATCCCGGTCACCCCGGAGGTGGCCCGGCCCATCGGGCGCAGCGCCTCGTCGGTGGCGGTGAACCGCACGGACATGGCCTTGCGGCTGATCATCAGCAGATCGTCGTCGGCCGCCACCAGCCGTGCCGAGATCACCTCGTCGTCCTCGCGCAGGTTGATGGCGATCAGCCCGCCGGTCCGGTTGGAGTCGTACTCGGTGAGGCGGGTCTTCTTCACCATGCCGCTGCGCGTAGCCAGCACGAGGTAGGGCGAGACCTCGTAGTCCTTGAGGTCGATGATCTCGGCGATCTGCTCGTCGGGCTGGAACGCGAGCAGGTTGGCGACGTGCTGTCCGCGCGCGTCGCGGCCCGAGTCGGGCAGCTGGTAGGCCTTGGCGCGGTAGACGCGCCCCTTGTTCGTGAAGAACAGCAGCCAGTGGTGCGTCGTGGTCACGAAGAAGTGCTCGACCAGGTCGTCCTGGCGCAGCTGCGCGCCCCGGACGCCCTTGCCGCCGCGACGCTGCGCACGGTAGAGGTCAGCCTTGGTGCGCTTGGCGTAGCCGCCACGAGTGATGGTGACGACCACATCCTCCTCGGGGATGAAGTCCTCGGCCGACATGTCGCCCTCGTAGGGGATGATCTCGCTGCGCCGCTCGTCGCCGTACCGCTCGACGATCTCGGCGAGCTCCTCGCTGACGATGGTGCGCTGCCGCTGGGGAGACGCGAGGATCGAGTTGTACTCCTCGATGTCGCGCATCAGCTCGTCGTAGTCGTCGATGATCTTCTGGCGCTCGAGGGCCGCGAGCCGGCGCAGCTGCATGTTGAGGATCTCGGTGGCCTGGATCTCGTCGATCTCGAGGAGGCTCATCAGGCCACCGCGTGCCGCCTCGGCCGACTCGCTCGCGCGGATCAGCGCGATGACCTCGTCGATGGCGTCGAGCGCCTTGAGCAGAGCGCGCAGGATGTGCGCGGCGGCCTCGGCCTTGCGCAGGCGGTACTGCGTGCGCCGGACGATGACCTCGAGCTGGTGGGTCACCCAGTGCCGCACGAAAGCGTCGAGCGAGAGCGTGCGCGGTACGCCGTCGACGAGCGCGAGCATGTTGCAGCCGAAGTTGTCCTGCAGCTGCGTGTGCTTGTACAGGTTGTTGCGTACGACGCTGGCGACGGCGTCGCGCTTGAGCACCACGACCAGCCGCATGCCGGTGCGCGACGAGGAGTCGTCACGCAGGTCGGCGATCCCCGCGACCTTGCCGGAGTCGGCCAGCTCGGCGATCTTGCGGGCCAGCGCGTCGGGGTTGACCTGGTAGGGCAGCTCGCTGATGACGAGGCAGGTGCGCCCGCGCGAGTCCTCCTCTACCTCGACGACCGCGCGCATGGTGACCGAGCCCCGCCCGGTGCGGTAGGCCTCCTGGATGCCATTGGTGCCGACGATCAGGCCCTTGGTCGGGAAGTCGGGACCCTTGACACGCTCCAGCAGAGCCTCGAGCAGCTCCTCGTTGGAGGCATCGGCGTTCTCGAGGTACCACTGGACGCCCGACGCGACCTCCCGCAGGTTGTGCGGCGGGATGTTGGTGGCCATGCCCACAGCGATGCCGCCCGAGCCGTTGACCAACAGGTTCGGGAAGCGGGCTGGCAGGACCTGGGGCTCCAGCTGGCGGCCGTCGTAGTTGGGGGAGAAGTCGACCGTCTCCTGGTCGATGTCGCGAACCATCTCCATGGCCAACGGCGCCAGCCGGCACTCGGTGTACCGCATGGCGGCTTGGCGGTCGTCACCCGGCGAGCCGAAGTTTCCCTGGCCCTGCACGAGCGGGTAACGCAACGACCATGGCTGACCGAGGCGCACCAACGTGTCGTAGATCGCCGTGTCGCCGTGCGGGTGGTACTGCCCCATCACGTCACCGACGACGCGCGAGCACTTCGAGAAGCCGCGGTCGGGCCGGTAGCCACCGTCGTACATCGCGTAGAGAACGCGGCGGTGCACCGGCTTGAGGCCGTCGCGCACGTCGGGCAGGGCCCGTTGCACGATGACGCTCATCGCGTAGTCGAGGTAGGACCGCTGCATCTCCACCTGCAGGTCGACCGGCTCGATGCGGCCGCCGGGCGGAACGGGTGGGGTCTCGTCGGTGATGTCTGTCACTGGTGGCTTCTCCTAGAGGGGGCGTACGACGGTGGCGGTGGCTCGTCGTCGCCTAGATGTCGAGGAAGCGGACGTCCTTGGCATTGCGCTGGATGAACCGTCGACGCGAGTCGACGTCCTCGCCCATCAACGTGGTGAACATCTCGTCGGCCTGCGCAGCGTCCTCGAGGGTGACCTGCAGCAGGATGCGGTGCTCGGGGTCCATCGTGGTCTCCCAGAGCTCGTCGTTGTTCATCTCGCCGAGCCCCTTGTACCGCTGGACGCCGCCGTCCTTGGGCAGCTTGCGGCCGGCCTCGATCCCGGCCGCGGTGAGAGCGTCGCGCTCACGGTCGGAGTAGGCGTACTCGGCCGGGTGGGGCCGCGACCACTTGAGCTTGTAGAGCGGCGGCTGGGCCAGGAAGACGTAGCCCTGCTCGACGACCGGACGCATGAAGCGGAACAGCAGCGTCAGCAGCAGCGTGCGGATGTGCTGGCCGTCGACGTCGGCGTCGGCCATCAGCACGACCTTGTGGTAGCGCAGCCGGTTGATGTCGAAGTCGTCGTGGATGCCGGTGCCCAGCGCCGAGATGATGGCCTGGACCTCCTGGTTCTGCAGCACCCGGTCGATGCGCGCGCGCTCGACGTTGAGGATCTTGCCGCGGATCGGCAGGATCGCCTGCACCTTCTGGTCGCGCCCCTGCTTGGCCGGACCGCCGGCCGAGTCGCCCTCGACGATGAACAGCTCGCACTCGTTGGGGTTCGTCGACTGGCAGTCGGCCAGCTTGCCGGGCAGGCTGCCGCCGCCGAGCAGACCCTTGCGGCTGCGGGCCGCGTCACGTGCCTTGCGGGCGGCCAGCCGAGCGACCGAGGCGGACATCGCCTTGCGGGCGATCTCCTTGCCCTCGCTCGGATTCTTCTCGAACCACTCGCCGAGCCGGTCGTTGACGACGCGCTGCACGAACGACTTGGCCTCGGTGTTGCCGAGCTTGGTCTTGGTCTGACCCTCGAACTGCGGTTCCGCGAGCTTGACGCTGACGATCGCGGTCAACCCCTCGCGCACGTCGTCGCCGGTCAGGTTGACGTCCCGCTCCTTCAAGATGCTCCAGTCGCGGGCGAACTTGTTGACCAGCGTCGTCAGAGCAGCTCGGAAACCCTCTTCGTGAGTCCCGCCCTCGTGCGTGTTGATGGTGTTCGCGAAGGTGTGCACCGACTCGTTGAAACCGGTGTTCCACTGCATCGCGACGTCGAGGGACATGCCGCCGTCGAGGTGGTCGGACTCGGCCTCGAAGGAGACGACGGTGCTGTGCACCGACTCCTTGCGTGCGCCCAGGTAGTCGACGTAGTCGACGAGGCCGCCGTCGTAGCGGTAGACGACCTCGGTCGGGGTCGTCTCGTCGATCTCGTCCTCGGCGCTCTGCTCGAGGGTGGCGGCGCGCTCGTCGCGCATCGCGATGGTCAGACCCTTGTTGAGGAACGCCATCTCGCGCAGCCGGGTGGAGAGGGTCTCGAAGCTGTAGTCGGTCGTCTCGAAGATGTCGGCGGCGGCCCAGAACGTGAGCGTGGTCCCGGTGGAGTCGGTCTCCTCTCCGCGTCGCACCGGACCGTCGGGCACGCCGTAGGTGTAGGACTGCGTCCAGAGGTGACCGTCGCGCCGGATGGCGACCTCGAGCTTGCTCGAGAGCGCGTTGACCACCGAGACGCCGACGCCGTGCAGGCCGCCGGAGACCTTGTAGCCGCCGCCGCCGAACTTCCCCCCGGCGTGCAGCACGGTGAGGACGACCTCGACGGCCGGCCGGCCCTCGCTCTCGACGTCGTCGACCGGGATGCCTCGGCCGTTGTCGCTGACCCGGACCCCGCCGTCGGCGAGCAGCGTCACCTCGATGCGGTCGCAGTGCCCGGCGAGGGCCTCGTCGACGGAGTTGTCGACCACCTCGTAGACCAGGTGGTGCAGACCCCTCTCGCCCGTCGACCCGATGTACATGCCCGGGCGCTTGCGCACGGCCTCCAGACCCTCGAGGACCTGGATCGCGCTGGCGTCGTAGGTGGGTGCCGACGGCGGCCGCACCGCGGGGACGGGGGGAGTGCTGGGAGCCTGCCGGTCGCTGGTCTCGATGGAGCCCTCGGTCGAGTCGGGCGGCTGCGTCACGGGTCACCTTTCTTCACGCACGCAGCAGCCGGGCCCACCGTGGGGGGTGCTCGAGGCGGCAAACGCGTTGGCTTCGCACGGAGTGTGCGGACAGGTCTCCATCCTACCCGTCCGCGGCACCAGAACGGGGCACCAGGGCCCTCTGGGGACGGCGGAGCCGCACAAACACGGGTGGGGATGGGGTCCCCCACGCGAGGGCCGCCTGCATCGGGCTCTCGGGCCGTTCACCGGGCTCCTGTGCCCGGTGTGTCCGCTCAGCCGTAGGTGTCGCGCGGTCCGCGCCCGCGCACCCGCAGCGGGCCCCGCGTCCAGGACGGCCCGGACGGGCCACGCACCACGATCCGCGTCACGGTGCCCTCTCCGAGGTCCTCGGCCAGGCGCCGGACCAGGGCCGGCGCCAGCAGCCGCAGCTGGGTGGCCCACGCGGTCGACGCCGCGGCCACGACGAGCTCGCCGTCCTCGAAGGACAGCGGCTCGCTGTGCTCGGCCACCTCGTGACCCACGATCGCCGCCCAGCGCCCCATGACGCCTCCGACGGCCGCGTCGGTCTCCCAGCCACGCTCGGCCACCAGCCGGTCGAGCGAGGCGGCGAGCTCCTGCGGGTCGCGGTCGTCGGGGTAGGCCCCGCTGCGCGTGGAGGTGTCCACCGGCCGACGGCGCCTGCGCGGGTCGGCCGAGGGCGTTCCGGCACCGGCCGACGGCCGGCCGGCCGAGGTGGCGAGCCCTCGGCGGCGGGCCTCGGCCTTGGCCGCGGCGAGCGCAGTTCGGGCCACCTCGAGGCCTGCCGAGGGGCCCGGCGGGCCCTCGGGCGGCGGGTCGTCCGGCGGTTCCGCGGGGGGTGGCTGCTCGTCGGTCACCGGATCCGCCGTACCTCTCCCGCCATCACGTCGACCCGCGCGCCGGCCAGCGCCTCGGGCACGTCCTGCGGCACGGCCGCGGTGACCAGCACCTGCTCGGCGCCGGCGACCATGCCCGCGAGCCGCTCGCGCCGCGCGGTGTCCAGCTCGGCGAACACGTCGTCGAGGACGAGCACCGGCTCGCCGCCGTCCTCGCTGTCGCTGCGCAGCAGGTCGTACGCCGCCAGCCGCAGGGCCAGCGCGTACGACCAGGACTCGCCGTGGCTGGCGTACCCCTTGGCGGGCAGCGGACCGAGCTTCAGCAGCAGGTCGTCACGGTGCGGCCCCACCAACGAGACGCCACGCTCGAGCTCGCTGCGCCGCAGTGCCGCCACCTGGTTCAGCAGCGCGGCAGACAGCACGTCCTGGTCGGGGACGAGCGCTACGTCATCGCCCAAGGAGCAGCGGTACTCCAGGGCCGTCGGGCCCGCGGAGTCGGACACGGCGTCGTAGGCCTTGTCGACCAGCGGGCGCAACGACTCGACGAGGGCGAGCCGGGCGCCGAGCAGCTGCGCGCCGGTGGTGGCCAGGTGGGCGTCCCAGACCTCGAGCGTGCGCAGGTCGCCTCTGCCGGCCCGTACGTTGGCGCCGGCCGACTTGAGCAGCGCGTTGCGCTGGCGCAACACCCGGTCGTAGTCGGCCCGCACCCCCGCCAGGCGCGGCGTACGCACCACCAGCAGGTCGTCGAGGAAACGGCGCCGTTCACCCGGGTCGCCCTTGACCAGGGAGAGGTCCTCCGGCGCGAACAGCACGGTGCGCAGGATCCCCAGCACCTCACGCGCGCGCGGCACCGGCGACCGGTTCAGGCGGGCCCGGTTGGCCTTGCCCGGGGTGATCTCGATCTCCACGAGCAGCGCGCGGTCACCTCGCGCCACGTTGCCGCGTACGACGGCCCGGGGCGCTCCGAGCCGGACCAGTGGCGCGTCTTGAGCCACCCGGTGCGAGCTGAGGGTGGCCAGGTAGCCGACCGCCTCGACAAGGTTGGTCTTGCCCTGCCCGTTGGGGCCCACCAGTGAGGTGACTCCGGGCTCCAGCTCGAGCTCGACCTCGGTGTAGGAGCGGAAGTCGCGCAACGACAGGTGGGTCAGCCGCATGGTGTCGGGGCCGGACCGGTCACGCCGGCTTCTCGACCTCGCCCTTGGCGATCTTGGTGACGGCGTGGCCGCCGAACTGGTTGCGTAGCGCGGCCACGGCCTTCATCGCCGGTGAATCGTCCTGGCGCGAGCCGAAGCGGGCGAAGAGCGCCGCGGAGATCACCGGCAGCGGCACCGCGTGGTTGATCGCCTCCTCGACCGTCCACCGGCCCTCGCCCGAGTCCTCGACGAAGCCGCGGATCTGGTCGAGCTTGGGATCCTCGTCCAGGGCGAGCACCAGCAGGTCGAGCAGCCAGGACCGGATGACGGTGCCGTGCGTCCAGGACTTGATGACCCCCGGCACGTCCTGCACGACCTCCGACGCCTCCAACAGCTCGAAGCCCTCGGCGTAGGCCTGCATCAGCCCGTACTCGATGCCGTTGTGAACCATCTTGGCGAAGTGCCCGGCGCCCACCGGGCCCGCGTGCACGAAGCCGGACTCCCCTTCCGGCTTGAGCGCGTCGAAGATCGGCTGGACCTTGGCGACGTCCTCGCGCTCGCCGCCGACCATCAACGCGTACCCGTTGGCCAGACCCCAGACCCCGCCGGACACTCCGGCGTCGACGAAACCGATGCCCTTGGCCGCGAGGTGCCCGGCGTGCAGCTTGTCGTCGGTGTAGCGGGAGTTGCCTCCGTCGATGACGACGTCGCCCTCCCCGAGGAGCTCCCGCAGCTGGTTGATCGTCTGCTGGGTCGCATCCCCCGCAGGCACCATCACCCACACGGCCCGCGGCGCATCGAGCTGCGCGACCAGGTCCTCGAGCGAGGTCGCATCACTGACGTCGGGATTGAAGTCGAACCCCACGACGGTGTGACCGGCGCGCCGCAGCCGCTCGCGCATGTTGCCGCCCATCTTGCCCAAACCGACGAGTCCGAGCTCCACGGCTGCCGCCTTTCTGCTGACCGTTTTTCCTTTGTCCTACAACGGTTTTCTTGCCAGGACTCAACCGGACAGCCGCACCGGCATCAGCAGGTAGCGGTAGGTGTCGTCGGCCGTGGCGTCGCCGCTCTCCTTGCCCGCGATGACTGCCGGCCGGGTGGCCGCGGTGAAGCGCAGCTCGGCGTACGTCGCGTCCAGCGCTCCCAGGCCGTCGAGCAGGTATCCGGGGTTGAAGGCGATCGAGATGTCGTCGCCGTCGAGCGAGGCGTCCAGCGACTCGGACGCCTGCGCCTCGTCGCCGCTGCCTGCCTCGAGGGTCAGCTCGCCGGCGGAGAAGCCCAGGCGGATGGGGGTGTTGCGCTCGGCGACCAGCGCCACTCGGCGTACGGACTCCACGAGCGCAGCGGTCTCGACGGTGGCCACGGAGGCCGACTCCGCCGGCAGCAGGGACCGGTACTTGGGGAACTCGCCGTCGAGCAGCCGCGACGTGGTGCGCCGGCCCGCGCCTTCGAAGCCGACCAGGCCTTCGCCGCTGGTGCCGGTCGAGGAGGCGAGCGCGACGGTGACCTTGTCGGCTCCGGAGAGCGACTTGGCCGTCTCGGACAGTGTTCGGGCGGGCACCAGAGCCACCGCGGAGAGCCCCGTCTGCTCCGGTGTCCACGCCAGGTCGCGCACGGCCAGCCGGTAGCGGTCGGTGGCCGCCATCGTGATCTTCTCGCCCTCGATCTCGAGGCGTACGCCGGTGAGCACCGGCAGCGTGTCGTCGCGGCCGGCGGCGGTCGCCACCTGCGCGACCGCGACCGCGAAGGCGTCGCCGCGCAGCGAGCCCGAGGCGCCGGGCATCTCGGGCAGCGAGGGGTAGTCCTCGACGGGCAGGGTCAGCAGGGTGAATCGCGAGCTGCCGCAGGTGACGACGACCTTGGCGCCGTCGGTGGCGATCTCGACGGGGCGGTCGGGCAGGCTGCGCGAGATGTCGGCGAGCAGCCGCCCGCTGACCAGCGCCACGCCGGGGTCGGTGATGTCGGCGGCGATCTCGACCCGGGCGGAGACCTCGTAGTCGAAGCTGGAGAGGACCAGTCCGGCGCCCTCGCGGGCATCGAGCATCAGCCCGGCGAGCACCGGGACGGGGGGTCGGGCCGGCAGGCTACGCGCCGCCCAGGCCACCGCCTCCGCGAGAACGTCACGCTGCACCCGGAACTTCACCGCTCACCGCCTCCTGCATCTGACTGCTGGTCTCGTGTTTTCCCGTGCTTGGGCCCCCCGTCGAGCGGGTACCGACGGTGAGGTCACCGTAGTGCCCGTCGCACGCGGCGCGCTCGTCGCCCGCCGGTCGGGTCGCTGCGGCTCGGTCGCGGATCTGATGAGGATTGTCCCTGTTCTCACTATCTCGGTGTCGAGGTCTTCTTCGGTGCGGTGGACAGTGGGGACAGAGCCCGTCCGCGCAGGTCACAGCGGCAGGCGGCCTGGGGACAGGGTGGGGAAGGCGCTGCGGAGGGACCCCGGTGGTCTGGGGACGGGGCGCCGCGTCCACCGACCCGCACAGCGTCACGCACCGATGACAGCGTGGTTTCCACAGGCTTGTCCCCACGGTGTGAACGTGATCGGCTCGGGCCATCCGTACGTGGGGGCCGCTCAGCCGGCACGGGCCTGCGACTTGATGCGGTTGGTCAGCTCGGTGACCTGGTTGTAGACGCTGCGCCGTTCGGCCATCAGCTGGCGGATCTTCTTGTCGGCGTGCATCACCGTGGTGTGGTCGCGGCCGCCGAACTGCTGCCCGATCTTGGGCAGGGACAGGTCGGTCAGCTCACGGCAGAGGTACATGGCGATCTGCCGTGCGTTGACCAGGACCCGCGAGCGCGAGGAGCCGCACAGCTCCTCCATCGACTGGCCGAAGTACGCCGCGGTCTGCGCCATGATGGTCGCCGAGGTGATCTCCGGCTGGCTGCTGTCGGGGATCAGGTCCTTGAGCACGATCTCGGCCAGCGCCAGATCGACGCCCTGGCGGTTGAGGCTGGCGAAGGCGGTGACGCGGATCAGCGCCCCCTCGAGCTCACGGATGTTGGTGGAGATCTTCGAGGCGATGAACTCGAGCACCTCGGGAGGCGCGGCGAGCCGCTCCTGGCCGGCTTTCTTGCGCAGGATGGCGATGCGGGTCTCCAGCTCAGGCGGCTGGACGTCGGTGATCAGGCCCCAGTGGAACCGGTTGCGCAACCGGTCCTCGAGGGTGACCAGCTGCTGCGGCGGCCGGTCGCTGGAGATCACGATCTGCTTGTTGGCGTTGTGCAGCGTGTTGAACGTGTGGAAGAACTCCTCCTGGGTCTGCTCCTTGTTCTCCAGGAACTGGATGTCGTCCACGAGCAGGATGTCGACGTCGCGGTAACGGCGGCGAAAGCCCTCGGCGCGCCCGTCACGGATCGAGTTGATGAAGTCGTTGGTGAACTCCTCCGAGCTCACGTAGCGCACCCGCACACCGCCGTACAGGCTCATGCCGTAGTGCCCGATCGCGTGCAGCAGGTGGGTCTTGCCCAGGCCCGAGTCGCCGTAGATGAACAGCGGGTTGTAGGCCTTGGCCGGCGCTTCAGCGACCGCCACGGCCGCCGCATGGGCGAACCGGTTGCTCGAGCCGATGACGAACGTCTCGAACAGATAGCGCGGGTTGAGGCGGGTCGGCTCGGACTCCCGCCGGGAGCCGGGCTCGCGTCCGGTGCCCGCCGCGGTCGACTCGCCGGGCCCGGGGCGCTCGAACGGGCCGGGCGCGTCGGGGACCCGCGGCCCTTCACCGCGCAGATCCGCCGGGCCGTCCTCGTCGCGCAGCGGGCTGGAGTCCGGACCGGCCAGCTCGAGACTCGGGTCGACGACGACCGCGATGCGGATCTCGCGCCCGAGCTGCTCGGCCAGGATGGCGGTCACGACCTGGCGCAGCCGTTGCTCGATGACGTCCTTGGCGAACTCGTTGGGCACCGAGAGCAGCGCCGTCTCGCCGACCACGCCGTCGAGGGAGCTCAACCGCACGAAGGCGCGCTGCTGGGGTGACACGGTGTCCTCGAGGACCGCCAGCGATCGGGCCCAGACGTCCTGCAGATCCACCTCGGCCGCCGGTACGGCGGCGTCCTCAGTCATCAGTGCCCCCTCTACCCCCGGTCCCCGCCGGGAACGAACCGACACAAGTTGCTACGCAGCGTGACCGGGACGGCGGGAAAATGGCAGGGGTGATGATGGTATGCACCTTCCGGCGTTCCTCGTCCACATGGTCGTCCACAACCTGTGTACACAGCGTGCTGGCTGGGATGACGGCCCGCAGCCCTCGGGGGCGGAAGGAAGGGATCGCGAACTGGGTCCCGCTGGGAAGCCGCCCGACGCGGGGCGACGCTAGCCCCCGGGGCGGGTGGCCAGCAAGCCGGTGTCCACAACCCGGCGGGTTTGACCGTGCGACCGACGCACACGTACCGTAGATCGGTCGAGTCACCATCGCCTCGATGCCGCGTGTCCACGCTCAGGGCTGCTGGGCGGCGGACGGAGGCCATGGCCGCACGCCGTGTCCACCCCGCAGGTCGGGGGATTCGACCGCCCGCACGGCCCCGATGCACATGTCGCAGGTCCAGGAGTCCACGAGTGAGCAAGCGCACGTTCCAGCCGAACAACCGCCGCCGGGCCAAGACCCACGGCTTCCGCCTGCGCATGCGCACGCGCGCCGGGCGCGCGATCCTGGCCGCCCGCCGTACCAAGGGCCGCAACCGGCTCTCGGCCTGAGCCGCGTGCTGCCGGCCCGGGCCCGGCTGCGTGCGCGGGCCGACTTCACGGCCACCGTCCGGCAGGGCCGGCGCGGCCGGTCCGAGCTTGTGCTGGTGCATCTGATGACGGCCTCCGGCGACGCCGACGGTCCGGCGCGGGCCGGCTTCGTGGTGTCGCGCGCCCTCGGTCCCGCGGTGGTACGCAACCAGGTGAAACGCCGGCTCCGATCGCTTGTCGCGGCCCGCCTCGACCTGTTGCCGGACGGCTCTCGGCTGGTCGTGCGGGCGCTACCCCCTGCGGCGGCCGCCTCCTCCGCCCAGCTCGGCACCGCTCTGGACCGGGCCTTGCGCCCGGTGCTGGAAGGTTCCCGGTGATCGGCCGGCTGCTCGTGCTGCCGATCCGGGTCTACCAGCTGCTGGTCTCCCCGCTGCTCGGTCCCCGCTGTCGGTTCTACCCCTCCTGCTCGGCCTACGCCGTCGAGGCGCTCACCCGCCATGGCGGCGGCCGCGGCACGTACCTCGCGGTCCGCCGGCTCCTGCGGTGCCACCCCTGGAACCCTGGTGGGGTAGACCCCGTTCCCCCCTCGCGCGCGGCAACCGTCTCGACCACCTCGCTGCCGCAGCCCCTTTCGGTGAAGAGAGCCAGTCCGTGAAGATCCTTGAACCGCTGTACGACGCCGTCACGTTCATCATGTTGGCGTTTCATTCCTTGTTCAAGTCGATCGGCATGGACCCGGCGGGTGGGGCGGCCTGGGGGCTGTCCATCGTCGGGCTGGTCGTGGTCATCCGGATCCTGCTCATCCCGCTGTTCGTCAAGCAGATCAACGCGCAGCGCGGCCTGCAGATGCTGCAGCCGGAGATCAAGAAGCTGCAGGCCAAGTACAAGGGCAAGTCCGACCCGGAGAGTCGGCAGAAGCAGCAGCAAGAGATGATGAAGCTCTACAAGGACAACGGGACCAACCCGCTGGCCAGCTGCCTGCCCATCGTGCTGCAGGCACCGATCTTCTTCGCCCTGTTCCGGGTCCTGAACGGCATCGGCCACAAGCCCAACCCCATCCCCCGCGGCCTGCTCAGCCTGGTGGAAGCCCGCCAGGCCGCCGGTGCGGAGATCTTCGGGGCGCACATCTCCGACAAGTTCATCGGCGCCACCGACCTGCGCGTGCAGATCATCACGGCGGTACTCATCGTCTTGATGTCGGCGACGACGTTCACGACGCAGAAGCAGCTGATGAGCAAGAACATGCCGGCCGCGGCGATGGACAACCCCTTCGCGCAGCAGCAGAAGATCTTGCTCTACGTGTTCCCGTTGATCTTCGCGGTCAGTGGCGTGAACTTCCCGATCGGCGTCCTGCTCTACTGGCTGACCACCAACGTCTGGTCGATGGGGCAGCAGTTCTACGTGATCCGGCGCAACCCCTCGCCCGGCTCCCCCGCCTACGACGATCTCGAGCGTCGCAAGGCCGAGAAGGCCGCCAAGGCCGCCGCCCACTCTGCCGCTGTGCCGCCCGTCGTGGCGGACGGCAGCGTCGACGGCGCTGCCAACGGCGCTGCCAACGGCTCCCCCAACGCGGCGGCGCCGCGGCCGTCCACGCAACGCCAACAACCGAGGCGACAGAAACGTAAACGCTGAGCGCGGGTCGGCCCGTCCCCCGCTGCGCAGATCGAACCGTCCCGCCCATCACGGGGTGGGCCCCACGACGAAGGATTCAGGTTGATGAGCGAGCCCACCGCGACCGAGACCACCACGGCCGAGACCGAGGCGCCCGAGGCGCCGGAGGAGCCCAACGACCCGTCGCTCGGCGGCGCTCCGGCCGCCCCTCGCGCCCTCGCGGCCCTGGAGCGCGAGAGCGAGATCGCGGCCGACTACCTCGAGGAGCTGCTCGACATCGCCGACCTCGACGGCGACATCGACATGGACGTCGAGCGCGACCGCGCCGCCGTGTCGGTCGTGGGCGGCGACCTGGGCCATCTGGTGGGCGAGGACGGTGCCGTCCTGGAGGCCCTGCAGGATCTGACCCGTCTCGCGGTCCTGACTCAGACGGGCGAACGATCCCGGCTGATGCTGGACATCGGCGGTTTTCGGGCCGGCCGACGAGCTGTGCTGACCGAGCTGGGTCGCAGCACCGCCGAGCTGGTCGAGCAGTCCGGGGAGGCCGTGGCGCTGCAGCCGATGACCCCCTTCGAGCGCAAGGTCGTGCATGACGCGGTGGCCGCCGCCGGGCTGCGCAGCGAGTCCGAGGGCGAGGAGCCCCACCGCCGCGTGGTCGTTCTGCCGGCCTGACCCCCCATCGACCGGCGAGGTTTCACGTGGAACAGCTGCCGGACCCGGTCGGTCAGGGGTGACCGGTCCGCCGGTTGTTTCACGTGAAACATCCCGGGCGATCGACGTGGTGTTCGGAGCGCGCCGTCCGGCCGCTGAGCAGTACGTCGCATGGCTCGCGGACCAGGGAGTCGCGCGCGGCCTGATCGGCCCCCGCGAGGTTCCTCGCCTGTGGGAACGGCACGTGCTCAACTGCGGGGTCGTCGCCGAGGTCATCGCGGCTGGCGCGACGGTTCGCGACGTGGGCTCGGGTGCCGGCCTTCCCGGTGTCCCCCTGGCTCTCGCGCGCCCCGACCTGCGCATCGAGCTCGTGGAGCCGCTGCTGCGCCGGGCCACGTTCCTGACCGAGACCATCGAGCGCCTCGGAATCCCGGGAGTCCGGGTGACCCGGGCGCGGGCCGAGGAGCTGCGCGGTGCTGCCCGAGTCGAGGTGGTCACCGCGAGGGCCGTGGCCCCGGTCCACAAGCTGGCGGGTTGGTGCCTACCGTTACTCCGTCCGGGCGGTAGTCTCATCGCGCTCAAGGGGGCACGGGTCCACGACGAGCTGGCGGCAGCGCAGGACGAGCTGCGCCGGCTGGGAGCCAGCTCCTGGGAGGTGAGCGAGTGCGGCCGCGGGATCCTCGCGGAACCGACGACGGTACTGCGGGTGGTGCTCGGCGATGCGGGGCGTCGCGGACAGGCCGACCGCGACGAAGGAGGAGCCTGAGTGAGAATGACCGCCGAGGGTGCGCGGGCGTCGGGTGGCACGGGGCTGGGCTGGCCGCTGCTGGACCCCGGCGACTCGCCCGGGGCCGACGTGCGTCCCACCGGGCTCGGCTGGCCGGGGGCCGCCGTGCCGTCCCCCACCGTCGCGCCGACCGCCACGGCAGCGCCGGCGGAGGGACCCCCGCCAGCCTCGATGGAGACCGGGCCCGACCTGCGGGAGGAGCGGTCCCCGACGGCTGTCGGTGATCATCCAGCGGTAGCCGTCGCCGAGTCGCTGGCCCCGACCGCGTCCGGGCTGTCCCTTGCCCCATCCGGGCCCCCCGCGCCGCCCGTCACGTCGACGGTCGCGGCCAGCGAGCCGGCGGGCGACCCGGCGGACACCCTCGGTGTCGCGCCGCCCGCTGATGACCCGCCGGCCGCCACCGTCGATCTCCTGCCACCCGTCGAGGCACCGGTGGCCCCGACCGCGAAACCCTTCGGTGTCGTGCCCGCCGCCACCGCGGAGGAGTTCTCCCTCCCGGAGCATGTTTCACGTGAAACAGAGGACACACCCATCGCCCGAGCCGCCGAGACGGCGGTGCGGGTGCTGGCCGGTCGGGTCGGCGATCCGCTGCCGGCACCGCCGGAGACGCGCATCCTGACGGTGGCGAACCAGAAGGGCGGCGTCGGCAAGACCACGACAGCGGTGAACCTGGCCGCCGCCCTGGCCCTGCAGGGGGCGAACGTGCTGGTGTGCGACCTGGACCCGCAGGGGAACGCCTCCACCGCGCTGGGTGTGGAGCACCACTCGGAGGTTCCCTCGGTCTACGACGTCGTGGTGGAGGGCCGGCCGTTGCACGAGGTCGTCGCCCCGGTCGAGGGCATCCCGGGCCTGTGGTGCGCACCGGCGACCATCGACCTGGCCGGTGCCGAGATCGAGCTGGTGTCCCTGGTCGCGCGCGAGTCCCGACTGCAGAAGGCCCTGGCGGCGTACCTCGCCTGGGCGACGACGGCGCGCGACGCCCACGGCGACCTGCTGCCCCGGCTGGACTACGTGCTCATCGACTGCCCGCCGAGCCTGGGCCTGCTCACGGTGAACGCGCTGGTAGCGGCGCCCGAGGTACTCATCCCGATCCAATGCGAGTACTACGCCCTCGAGGGGGTCGGCCAGCTGCTGCGCAACGTGGAGCTGGTCAAGGCGCACCTCAACCCGGACCTCCACGTGTCGACCGTGCTGCTGACCATGTACGACGCCCGGACCCGGCTGGCCGCCCAGGTGGCCGACGAGGTGCGCACGCACTTCGCCACCACCGTCCTGCGGACCACGATCCCGCGCTCGGTGCGCATCTCCGAGGCGCCCAGCTACGGGCAGACGGTGATCACCTACGACCCCGGCTCGACGGGCGCCTTGTCCTACCTGGAGGCGGCACGCGAGATGGCGATCCGCGGCGCCGCCCGGCCGCAGCCGAGTACGACCCACCCGACGAAGGAGACGATGTGAGCGATCGCAAGCGCGGACTCGGCCGCGGCCTGGGCGCACTGATCCCGGCCGCGCCCAGCAAGGACGCGGGGGCTACCGGCCCGTCCGGGCCGTCCCCGGTCGACGTCCTCATCCCGGCGCGAACCGCACCGGCGCCCGACGTGGCCGTCGACCCCGCCCCGGCCGACGACGTACCGGCCAAGGCGAGCGTTCCGGAGCCGGCGAAGGGGTCGGGCGCCACCCCTCGAGCCAAGGCCGCTGCGCCGGCCGTGGACGCCCCGGACCTTGCGCCCGTGGAGGGCGCGTACTTCGCGGAGATCCCGATCACCGCGATCCGCCCGAACCCCCGGCAGCCACGTGAGGTCTTCGACGAGGAGGCGATGGCCGAGCTGGTCCACTCGGTTCGTGAGGTGGGCCTGCTGCAGCCGATCGTCGTCCGGCCGCTGGGCGAGGACCGCTACGAGCTGATCATGGGGGAGCGGCGCTGGCGCGCCGCCACGACCGCAGGCCTGTCCCGCATCCCCGCCATCGTCCGCTCCACCGACGACACCGACATGCTGCGCGACGCGCTGCTGGAGAACCTGCACCGGTCCCAGCTGAACCCCCTCGAGGAGGCCGCCGCCTACGATCAGCTGCTGGCCGACTTCGGCTGCACCCACGAGGAGCTCGCAGGGCGGATCGGCCGGTCCCGGCCGCAGATCTCCAACACGTTGCGCCTGTTGCGCCTGCCGCCCTCGGTCCAGCGCCGGTTGGCCGCGGGGGTCCTGTCCGCCGGGCACGCGCGGGCCGTGCTCGGGCTCGTCGACGGTGCCGCGCAGGAGCGGCTCGCCCAGCGCATCGTCGCGGAGGGCCTCTCGGTCCGGACGGTGGAGGAGATCGTGGCGCTCGGCGGTGAGCCGGAGCGGACCTCCCGGACGCGTACCAAGCGCCCCGTCGCCCCCAAGCTGGAGGTGCTCGCCCACCGGCTGGGTGAGCGCTTCGAGACCCGGGTGAAGGTCGACCTGGGCAAGTCCAAGGGCCGCATCATCGTGGAGTTCGCCTCCCTGGATGACCTGGAGCGCATCGTCGCGCTGATGACCGAGGGCACTCCGGCGGAGGCCAACCTGGGACGACAAGACGCTATATCGACATAGCGACCCGGACCCGGCTGCCGGTGGTTACCGGGTCTGGTGAAGGCGGTCCCGGGTCACTAACATCGGCGACGGCTCCCGCGGGGTGAACCCCTGCTCGTTCGGCTGCCTGCTCGTTCGGCTGCTCAGGAGGCTCGTGGTGTCGCGACGACTGGCGAACCTGACACTCGACAATCTCGAGGACCTACCGCTGCGCTGTCGTACCTGCGTGTTCTGGGAGCTGGACAGCGTCGCCCGGGAGGCGGCCGAGGCCTCCGCGGACGTGGCGCTGGAGAAGGAGGCGTGGGTCTCGGCGACCCTGCTGGACTGGGGGTCCTGCGGGAAGATCGTGTACGTCGACTCGTCGGCCGCCGGCTACGTCCTCTACGCGCCGCCCGCCTACGTGCCGCGCAGCGTGGCCTTCCCGACGTCGCCGGTCTCCGGCGACGCCGTGCTGCTGATGACCGGACGGGTGCTCGACGAGTTCCAGGGCGGTGGGTTCGGCCGCATGCTGGTGCAGGCGGCCGCCAAGGACCTGTCCCGGCGCGGCGTGCGGGCCATCGAGGCGTTCGGCCTGGCCACCGTGGCGGGTGGGGACGACGACGCGCCCCCCGTCGGACCATTCGGTCCGCCCGTGGCGGCCGGTGGAGCGCGCCGGCACGCTCCCTGCCTCATCCCCGCGGACTTCCTGCTCTCCGTGGGCTTCAAGACCATCCGCCCCCACCACCGGTTCCCGCGGCTGCGCCTCGAGCTCAAGAACGCGCTGTCCTGGCGGGAGGACGTCGAGGTCGCCCTCGAACGGCTGCTCGGCTCCATGAACCCGGAGCCGGCCTTCCGCCCGGTCTAGCTGCCGGCTCGTCCGGGACAGTGAGCAGGCCGGTCCCCTCGCTAGCGTGCGCCGCTGGCAGAGCCCAGCGCCGGGATCCGCAGCAGGCCGGTGTCGGCGTCCTCGCCCGGCGGGAGGTAGAGGCGCTGCACCGCCGCCACGACGGCCTCGGCCAGGGTGTCGCGGAACGCGGGGTCGGACAGCCGCGCGGCGTCGCCGGGGTTGGTCAGGTAGCCGAGCTCGATGCGCACGGCCGGCATCCGGGTACGCCGCAGCAGGTCCCACGTCTTGGGGTGGCTGCGGCAGTCGCGCAGGTCGGTGCGGGCGCAGACCTCACGCTGCACCAGGTCGGCGAAGTGTGCGCCGACGACCGAGTGGTGCCCGAGCCGGTCGTTGCCGTAGTAGAACGTCGCACACCCGGCCGCCTCGGGATTGGTGTGGGCGTCCACGTGCAGCGAGATCACCAGGTCGGCGCCGGCGGCGTTGGCGAAGTTCGCCCGGTCGATCTCGTCGAGACTGTTCTCGGTGCCGCGGGTGAGGAATGCCGAGCTGCCGGTCGCGGTGAGCCGGCCTTCGATGCGTGAGGCCAGGTCATGGACCAGCGCGCCCTCGTTCAGCGTGTGCCCGTGGCCAGCGTCGCCGCCGCCGTGCCCGGGATCGAGGATCACCAGCTTGCCGGACAGCGTGGGTCCGGCCCTGTTGATCGCCTCGGACTCGCGCATGGCATGCGGCCGGCCGCCGACGACCGTGCGGGAGAGCTGGCTGAGCGCCTTGAACGTCGTGGGCCCGCAGGTGCCGTCGGCGGGGATGCCGACGTTGCGCTGGAACTCGCGCAGAGCTAGCTGCGTCTCGGTTCCGAACAGTCCGTCGACCCGTCCACAGTCGAAGCCCATGTCGAGCAACCGTTGCTGCAGCGTCGCGACGTCGTCGCCGGCCTGCAGCCGGGCCGGCACGAAGAACAGGATGCGGTCCCCGATGCGCCAGCGGGCCTCGTCCAGGGTCCGGTAGGTCGTCACCCCGACGACACCGTCGACGGTGAGACCACGCTGCTGCTGGAAGGTACGCACGGCCCGGTCGGTCTCGGCATCGAAGTACGCCGAGCCACCGTCGGCCAGCTGGTCCGCCCCGCCCTCGAGCAGGCCGAGCCGCGCCAGCTTCGCCCTGATCTCGGCCACCGCTGGGCCGGCGTCACCACGTCGGTAGGGACGCTGGACCGACCGCTCGAACGACATCGAGTGGGACTCCTCGGTGGGCTCGGGGAGAGACAGGACAGCGGCCCGTCGTACGTACGTCGACGACCCACGACGGGGACCGGGCCCGATGCTACCGCCGGACGCCGCCCGATCAGGCTCTCCGTCGCGCCCCCTCGGTGATCGTGAGGGGAACCGGCACCGTTTCGGTGCCGTTCTCCCTCACGATCACGGAAGACGGAAGACGGGGGGGCGCGGGTCGGGGGAAGGGGCTAGATGAAGGCCTCTAGGTCCTTCAGCAGCAGCGCCTTGGGCTTGGCGCCCACGATGGTCTTCACGACCTCGCCACCCTGGTAGACGTTCATCGTCGGGATCGACGTGATGCCGTACTGCGCGGCGATCGCCGGGTTCTCATCAACGTTGAGCTTGACGATCACGATCTTGTCGGCGTGCTCGCCGGCGATCTCCTCGAGGATCGGGGCGACCTGGCGGCACGGTCCGCACCACTCGGCCCAGAAGTCCACCAGGACTGGCAGGTCGTGCTCGAGCACGTCGGCAGTGAAGGACTCGTCGGTGACGGACTTGGTGCTGGCGCCCACGGGATTTCCTCTCGGTGTGGCTGGTCGGAGGGCTCTGCTCGGTACAGCTGATGGCTCAGCGGTCGTCCGCTCGGCCGGACTTGGGGGTTCGTGCGCGCGTCATGCGCTCACGTTGACGGCTTGAGCGGCCTGGGCGGGGTCGCCGGTGGCCAGGGCGTCCTCGAGGGAGGTGAGGTACCGCTCGGCGTCCAGGGCCGCCGCGCAGCCGGTGCCGGCAGCGGTCACCGCCTGCCGGTAGATGTGGTCGACCACGTCGCCGCAGGCGAAGACGCCGACCACGTTGGTGCGGGTCGAGGGCGCGTCGACGAGCAGGTAGCCCTCGTCGTCGCGGCGCAGCTGGCCGGCGAACAGCTCGCTGCGCGGGTCGTGGCCGATCGCGATGAACAACCCGGTCACGTCCAGCGTGGACTCCTCACCGGTGACCAGGTTGCGCAGCCGTACGCCGCTCAGCTTGTCCTCGCCGATCGCGTCGACGACCTCGCTGTTCCAGGCGAACCGGATCTTGGGATTGGCGAACGCCCGCTCCTGCATGATCTTGGAGGCGCGCAGCGTGTCGCGACGGTGCACGATGGTCACCGAGCGGGCGAACCGGGTGAGGAAGGTGGCCTCCTCCATCGCGGTGTCGCCACCGCCGACGACCACGATGTCCTGGTCGCGGAAGAAGAAGCCGTCACAGGTCGCGCACCACGAGACGCCGTGCCCGGACAGACGCTTCTCGTTGGGCAGCCCCAGCTCGCGGTACCCCGAGCCGGTGGCCACGATGACCGCGCGGGCCTCGTGCTGCTGCCCGGCGCCGTCGGTGACGACCTTGATCTCCCCGGTCAGGTCCACCGCGGTCACGTCGTCGGTGACCAGTTCGGCGCCGAAGCGTTCGGCCTGCTTGCGCAGCTGCTCCATCAGGTCCGGGCCCATGACGCCCTCCGGGAAACCCGGGAAGTTCTCGACGTCGGTCGTGTTCATCAGCGCGCCGCCGGCCGTCACGGCACCCTCGAACAGCAGCGGCTCGAGGTTGGCGCGCGCGGCGTAGATCGCGGCGGTGTACCCGGCCGGGCCGGAGCCGATGATGATGACGTTGCGGGGGGCGTTCACGACGGACACGGTGCCTCTCTCGAGATCGTCCGGGACGGACGCGTCAACCGATCCTAGGGGCGCCACATTCCCTACCCGGGTCAGCGCCGCGCGACCCTCGAGAAGGCCAGGAACTCGTTCGGCGGGCAGCTGGGTGCGACGGCGTACACGTCGACGTGGGTGGGGTCGTCCTCGGTGGGCACCACGACAACGGCGGCGGGCTTGCCCTGGAACGTCGCGAGGTCCACGCCCAGCGCGGGCGTGGTGTAGCCGAGGCCTGCGACGCAGGCGTCCAGCGCCGCCGGCGAGGACAGCAGCGCGGAGCCGGTCTCCGGCGAGCTCCCCGCGGCGCTCGGCGGCGAGTCGCCGTTCGCTGCTGCGGCCGGGCGTCGGGCGATGACCGCGGTGAGGGCGGAGCCCAGCGTCGTGGCGGTGTAGTCGCGGCCGGACCGTACGACGGTCGGGGTGCCGCCGGTCGCCGAGCCCCGCTCGCCGGCCTTGCCGGCGCTGTCCGAGGCCGCCGAGCCGGCGGTGGAGACCCCGTTGCCGCCGCCGGAGGTGATCAGGGAGTAACCCACGCCGCCGAGGGCCAGCAGGACGACCAGCACCGCGGCTGCCTGCACCAGCCCGCTGCCCCACCGCGACCGGTCCCGGCGCTGCTGCTGCGGCAGGCTCGGGACGACCGTCACCGACGAGGGACGAGCGTCGCTGCCGGCCTCCGCGGCCAGTGCCGTGTCGAGGCGGGCGGCCACGTCGTCGGGCAGCGGCTGCTGGGCGAGCCCGGCGAGGTCGGCGAGGTCGGCGCGCAGCGCGCTCAGGTCGCCCTGCCGGGCGCGGCACCGGGCGCAGCGCTCGAGGTGGGACCGGGCCGCGACGGCGGCGTCGCGCTGGAGGAGGCCCTCGTCGAGGTCGGCCAGCCGGTCGTCGTCGAGGTGCGCAGCGGTGCCGTCGGGGGTCAGGGGGTGCTCCTGGGGCGGGTCTGGGGGCGTCATCGTCGGGCACCTCCCTCCGGCGTGGTGGGGGGAGGAGGCGTCACTGGGACGCCGGGGGAGGCGGCCGGGTTCCCCTCCGTGGGGCGCAGCAGCGTGAGCAGTCGGGCGCGACCGCGCGAGCAGCGGCTCTTGACCGTGCCCGGCGCGCACCCGAGCACCTCGGCCGCGTCCTCGACCGGCCAGCCGTACATGTCGACGAGGACCAGCGCGGCGCGCTGCTCGGCGGGCAGGGTGCGCAGCGCGGCGTCCAGGTCGAGCGCGAGCTCGCGCTGGGCGAGCCGGTCCGGACCGCGGTCCGCCACGTCGTGCTCCGGCAACGGGTCCGCGGGCCGCGCGGCCCGCCGGCGTACCCGGTCGAGGCAGGCGTTGACGACGATCCGGTGCAGCCAGGTGGTCACGGCCGCCTCCCCGCGGAAGGCGGCGCCGGGCAGCGTCCCGGTTCCGGCCGTGGTGCCCCGGCTGGCCCGGAAGGCCGAGACCAGCGCGTCCTGCAGGGCGTCGGCCGCCTCCTCCCGGTCGGCCAGCGTCCGCAGCGCCACAGCCCACAGCCGGTCGCGGTGACGGCGGACCACCTCGGCGAACGCGTCGACGTCCCCGTCGGCATGCGCGCGCAGCAGCGCCGCGTCCGAGTCCTCGGGCCGGGTGCTCACGCCCGCCAGCGTAGGTCCCCGCCGCACCGGCAGGCCGACAACCGGCCGTGCCCGCTCAGCCGCGTACCGTGACCTCGCTGATCGAGGCCTTGAACGCCGAGGCGCCCTGCTGGGGCAGCTCGGTGAACCACAGCAGCACATAGCGCGCCCGCTGCGGCGAGGCCAGCCGGGCGGTCGCCGTGCCACCCCGCCCGGTGACCTCGGCCGCCCGTTCGAAGTCAGCCAGCTGCGTGCCGGCGTTGTCGCCCAGCCTCACCTGCAGCCGCGCCGGCTCGCCGTCGACGTGCACGGTCACCGACGCGACGTCCTGGCGGGAGCCGAGGTCCAGCAGCAGCCCGACGCCCTTCTTGATGCCGCCCGGGCCGAGCTGCTGGAAGTAGGTCTTCGTCGTCCAGGCCGTGGCCGGGTCGCCGTCGATGGCCCGGTCGGCACGGTCGGTGTTCTCCTCGCCGTCCCCCTCGGGGTCGAACCCCACCGCCCCGGCGACCGTGAGGGGCTTGGCCTGCGCCGCGGAGGTGGTGCTGGGCGAGGTGGTGGCGCCGGACGTGCTGCGCCCGCCGACCCCACCGAGGCCGGTCGTCGCGAGCTGCCAGCCCGCCAGGCCGAGACCGACCAGCAGGACGAGCCCCACCAGCACGTACGCGGCGCGGCCGGCCAGCCGACCGCGTCGGGGACCCTCCTCGTCGTACGTCGCGATGTACGGCCCGTTGCGGTACGGCGGCGGCGTGTCGCCCTCGGCGTCGGCGGGGGGCCGGACCACCGGGATCTTGCTAGTGGCCAGCGTCGCGGTGAGCCGACGGCTCAGCTCCCCGGGGGTGCGCGCCGGCCCGGGGTCGTCGTGGCTGTGGTGGCGCGGGCCGGCGTCGAGCGTGACCGCGATGAGGGTGTCCAGGTCGTCGGGTACGCCGGCCTTCACCTGCCGCGGGCTGCACAGCCGGCCGGCGTCGTGCGGTGCAGGAGCCACCTCGCTGGGCTCGGCGCCCGGCCAGCGCCCGGTGAGGGCGGCGTACAGCAGGGCGGCCACGCCGCGGGTGTCCCGGGCGGCGGCCTCGGCTCCGTCGGCGCCGCTGAGCCCGTGCACGGCGGCGTCGACGGCGAGCCCGGCCACCTTGATCTGGCCGTGCGAGGTGCGCAGGACGTGCTCGGGGGTCAGGCAGAGGTGGGCCAGCCCCTCCTGGTGTGCGGCCTCCAGCGCGCCCGCCACCTCCAGCGCCAGGTCACGGGCCTGGTCGGCCGGCAGCACCCGGCCCTTCAGCAGCGCGGCGAGGTTGGTCGCCGACACCCACTCGCTCACGACGTAGACCACGCCGTCGGTCTCGTTGGCGTCGAGCACGCGCAGGAACCGCGGATCGGTGACGGCGGCGGCCCGCCGGGCGGCGCCGAGCACCCGCTGGGCACCGGCGTCGTCCCCCTGCAGCAGGCAGACGCCGACGGCTCGGTCCAGCAGCTCGTCCTGGGCGCGCCAGTAGGTGGTGTCCTCGGCGCGCCCGATCTGCTCGTCGAGCCGGTAGCGGTCGACCAGCCGGGTGCCCGGCTCGAGCGCGTGGGGCGCGGACACGACACTCCTCGGTTCTGTACCTGCCAGCCGGACCGTGGGACCGGCAGGCCACTGCGATGTTGACGACGCCCGGTCGTCCGGGTGGACGGCCGCGCTGGGCACCATGCTAGGTGGCGACTTACCCACCGGCGTGCGGGTCACGCCTGGTGATGGCCGCCTACGGCCGTCGTGCGGGCCGTCGGCAGGGGAACTCATCCGACGCTACGCCCCTCGGCCGTCCGGGACACGTGCGCCCACTTCTCGATGGGCCCGATCCGCCGGATGACGATGGTCTTCGCGGTCCGCGAGACCGTCAGGTGCACGGTGCCGTCCTCGTCGACCCGGAAGTCCTTGGTCGCCACCCTGTTCGCCGGGTTCTCCTGGTCGGCCGCCGCGACCGCGGCGTCGTAGGCGGCCTGCAGGTTCTTGTCCTGCAGCCACACCTCGGAGGCCTGCCGCGCGGCGTAGTTGCCCTGATCGGTCACGGTCGCCACCGTGCTCCCCACGGAGATCGCATCGAACAGCGCGATACCCACCACCCCCAGCACGACCGAGATCTTGACCAGCCAGCTCATCAGGACGTCGCCGCGCTCGTCGCCCGGGGTGGGGCGGCGCAGCAGCGGCTCGTGGCGTGCGGGTGGTGGGCAACCGAGCATGCTGTGGAATCGGCTCTCCCGGGCCGGGGCTTGAGCGTCGCGGGTCTACCGGCCGAGGCGCCCGCGCACCGTCGAGGTCAGCGCGGCCACCTCCGGGATGCGCAACAGGCGCGCACCGGCCAGGAAGCCGCCGACGAGCACCAGACCGCCGGCGGCCAGCGCCGTCAGCGAGGCGACGAGGTCGACGCCCACCCGATCGGCCACCAGCCGGGCGACGCCCCAGGCCGCCAGGGCCGGCAGCGCCACCGCCGCGACCAGCCGGACATAGGCCCGCACGACCCGCGGGCCGTCGACGCCGCCGAGACGGCGGCGCAGCACCGCGGTGCTCAGGGCGAGGCCGACGGCGTACGTCGCAGAGTAGGCGAGCGCGAGGGCCACGACCTTCCACCGCAACGGGGCCACGGCGTACGCCGCCAGGGCCAGGGCCACGTTCGTCGCGGCGATCGCGGCCTGCAGGAAGAACGGCGTGCGGGTGTCCTCCAGGGCGTAGAAGGCGCGCAGGGCGACGTACTGCGCGGAGAACGCCGGCAGGCCGAGCGCGAACGCGGCCGTGACCAGGCCGACGAACCGGGCGTCCTCGGTGGAGACGTTGGCAGCGAACAGCACGCGGGTGAGGTCGGGGCCGAGGGCCAGGTAGCCGGCGGCGACGAGCACCGTGCCGACCGCGCAGAGCCGCCAGCCGGTGGACAGGTCCTCGCGCAGGTCGCCCAGCCGCCCGTCGGCAGCGGCCCGGCTCATCCGCGGAAGCAGGCCGGTCACGATCGAGACGGTGAGGACCGAGTGCGGCAGGATGAAGATCAGGTAGGCGTTGCTGTAGGTCACGTAGCCGCCGGCGCCCTGCCCGGCGACCACGGCCGCCGCCTTGCCGGCGTTGGTCGCCAGCCGGACGATCACCACGTAGGCGAGCTGGTTGACCAGCACGAACAGCAGCGTCCACTTGGCCAGGTCGCCCGCCTTGCCCAGGCCCTGGCCGCGGAAGTCCCAGCGCGGGCTCCAGCCGAAGCCGGTGCGGCGCAGCACCGGCAGCAGCACGAGCGCCTGCAGCACCACCCCGAGGGTCGCGCTGCCTCCGAGCAGCGCGATGGCACCGGGACCCAGCGTCGACGGGTCGAGGAAGTCGACGCTGAACAGCGCGAGGAACAGCAGGCCGCCGGCGATGGCGACCAGGTTGTTGACGATCGGTGCCCACATCATCGGGCCGAAGCTGCCGCGGGCGTTGAGCACCTGCCCGATCAGCGTGTACAGGCCGTAGAAGAAGATCTGCGGCAGGCACCAGAAGGTGAACGCCGTGGCCACCGCCATGTCCTCGGCGGTCCACTTGCCGCCGGCGTACACCCGCACCACCAACGGCGCGGCCAGGGTCGCCACGAGGGTCACCACCGCGAGCACGGCGCCCGCCAGGGTCAGCAGACGGTCGGTGTAGGCGCGACCGCCGTCGGGCTGCTGCATCGCGCGGACCACCTGCGGCACGAACACCGCGTTGAGCACGCCGCCGGCCAGCAGGATGTAGAGGATGTTCGGGATGGTGTTGGCCACGCCGAAGGTGTCGGCGGTGACGCCGATGCCGATCGCCGCCGCGAGGACGGCGCTGCGGACGAAGCCCAGGACCCGCGAGAGCGCCGTACCCACTGCCATCACGCTGCTGCTGCGCAGCAGCCCGCCGTCGGACGCCGCGGCGTCCGCGTGGCTCACGGCGCCCCCCGCGGCCCGGTCGGCGTACGTCGCGCGGCCAGCAGCCGCCGTCCGACCCGGACGGCCGCGGCCAGGAACAGGACCCCCGCCGCGCTCAGCGTGATGATCAGCGCGACGGTGCCGATCTGGGTGATCTGGATGGTCAGCTTCACCGGAGCGGTCGAGAGCGCCATCCCGTCGACGGTGTCCAGCGCGGCGTCGACGACGACCGTGCCGCCGGCCACGGCGGTGGCCCCCACGTCGACCTGGACCTTGCGCCGCGGCGCCACCGGGATGGGCTTGGCCGGCTCTCGCAGCCGGAGCCGGCGGTTCTCGGGATCGAGGCGCAGGACGACGATCACCCGGTGGTCGGTGCCGTTGGAGATGGTCAGCGGCAGGGACCCGCTCTTGCTGCCGAGGGTGTAGCTGCCCGGCTGCACCCGGATGCTGGTGAGCTGGTCGGCCAGGAAGGACTGGTCGTTGCTGATGCGGTTGACCCGCGTCTCGCGCCCGCGCCACCAGCTGGACTCGAGGCGGAAGACCGAGGTGTGCAGGTTGGGCTGGACGGCCGCACGGTCGGCTGGCGGCAGCACGCCGAGGAACAGCCGGATCCGCTCGTGCTGGGTCTTGACCGCCGCCAGGTAGGAGCGCGGCAGCTCGGCCCTGCGCCGGGAGGCGGGGTAGTGGACCCCGCGCCGCTCCACCTCACCCGGCGAGGCCGAGCGCATGGTGGCCAGCGACGTGCCGCTGATCCAGGGGGCCGAGGCGGCACCGGCGACCAGCCGGTCGAGGAAGGCCTGAGGGGGGTCCCACCGCCGCGGCGGGGCGATGAGGATGACCCGCTCCGCACCGGAGCTCGGCAGCTCTGCGGTGATCATGGCGGTCTCGGCCAGGAACCGCTGGGCCGCGAGCACGGGAGCGCCGTCGCGGCTGGCGAGCAGTCCGGTCAGGCCGGGGTCGGCGAGCAGTCCGGTCATCGATCCGGTCGTCGTGCCGACCACGCTGCGCCCCGTGGCGGTGTAGTTCAGCTCCAGGCGGGTCGGCTGCGCCGCGCCGTCGAGGACGACAGCCTCGTCGCCCTGCTGGTGCAGCAGGCCCAGCGTGCGCCGGTCCGCGAAGCCGTCGGCCGGCCACGCCACGTCGCTGGTCACCGGCCGGCCCAGCAGGGCGGCGGCGCGCTGCGCGCCCAGGGTGCGCGCCGCCGACACGTCGGCCGAGAGGCCCACGTGTCGCAGCGCCGACAGGTCGGGGTCGGCGTACGGCAGGGCCAGCACGTCCTGGCCGGCGGTCGCCCCCCGCACCTGCGCGAGCCACTGCGCGGCCGGTGCCGCCCCGGTGCCGGCAACGGCGCGCCCGAAGTCGCTGATCCGGTAGCCGTTGCTCATGTCGCTCGCGCTGTCCAGCAGGTCGGGGTCGACGGCCCAGGTCACCGGCATCCTCGCGCTGAGCTGGGACCCGGCGGCGGTCAGCCGGCTCAGCCGACCACCCTCGGCCATCTCGGCGGCGAGCCGGTCGTCGGCGTACCGCCCGTCGGCCTGCCGGGCCGGGTGGCTGACCAGCGGCCAGGCCCAGACGAACGGCGTCGGCCGGAAGTCCCGGGTGCGCGGCACCCAGGGCAGGAAGGTGCGCACGATGCCCACCCGGCCTTCGCCGGTGCGGTGCCGCGCCGTGACCTCGACCGACAGCACGTAGACCCCGAAGTCCGTGAGCGAGTCGAGGGAGTCGAGCGGCTTCGTGAGGTCGAAGCCCGCCGACCCCCCCGAGGACAGGTCGCTCATCTGCTGGCTGGCGACGACGTCGCCGTCCTTGCCGGTGGTCAGGCCGGAGGCGACGCCGTCGAGCTCCGCGCGGCTGTTGACCGGCGTACGGGACAGCCGCAGCGCGACGCGCACGCCGCGCAGCCGCTCGCGGCCGCTGCGGACCTCGCCGGTGACCTGCAGCTGGCCGCCCGGTGTCGCGATGGTCGGCTCGAGGCCGTCGACGGTGATGGTGGCGAGCGGGGCGGCGGCCTGCGCCGCCCCGGCGGTGGGTACGGCGGCGGAGAGCACGGCCAGGACGGCCAGCACGAGCACGGCGATCACGGCGCCGCGGCGCTGCGCGGGAGCCGGGCGGGGTCGTCGTGTCACGCGGAGTCCGCGAGCATCCCCGCTGCCGTCTCGGCCAGGCGCCGCTCGCCGGCGTAGGCGAGGTGGCTGCCCAGCTCGTCCAGGGGGACCCAGGCCACCTCGTCGACCTCGACGTCGTCGTCGCACAGCTCGCCGCCGGAGGCCTCGAGCAGGTAGTGGTGCACGGTCTTGTGGATGCGCCGGTTCTCCGCGACGAACCAGTAGTCGATGGTGCCGAGCGAGGCCATCACCCGACCGCGGATGCCGGTCTCCTCCTCTACCTCGCGCACGGCGGCGTCCTCGGTGGTCTCGCCCGACTCGAGGTGCCCCTTGGGCAGTGACCACAGCAGGCGTCCGCGCCGGTCGCGTCGGCCGATGAGCGCGACGCGCGGCGGGCCGGTGGACCGGTCGACCACCAGGCCCCCGGCCGAGGTCTCCTCGACCTTGCGCAGCCCGTTGCGGGAACCGGGCTGGGCCTTCGCGGCACGCGGGCGACGGTCCCGGGCCGCCTCGCGACGCGTCCGGCGGCGCCCCCCCTCGGCCCCCGGCGCCGCCGCCGGCCCTCGCTCGGGCGGCTCGGGCTGGGCGCTGCCGCCGCGCCGAGAGGTGGGAGGAGGGGTCACCCGCCGATGGTAGCCAGCCGACACGGTGCTGACCGGCTGCCCGGCCGCCGCCCGCGCCGACCGGGCGCCGTACCCTTGCCTCCCGTGCCTGCCCAGCCCCCGCCCTCTCGCGCCGACCTGTCCGCGGCGCAGCAGCGCCTGATCACCGAGCTGCTGCGGGTCGCGCCGGTCGCCGAGGAGCTGGGTCGTCGCTTCGCCGACGCCGGGCACGACCTGGCCCTGGTCGGCGGGTCGGTGCGCGATGCGCTGCTGGGGCGGCTCGGGCATGACCTGGACTTCGCCACGGATGCCCGCCCTGAGCAGGTCGTTGCGCTGCTGCGCGGCTGGGCCGACACGTGGTGGGAGGTCGGCATCGCGTTCGGCACCGTCGGCGCCCGCAAGGGCGACGTGGTCATCGAGGTGACGACGTACCGCAGCGAGACCTACCGCAGCGAGTCGCGCAAGCCCGAGGTGGCCTACGGCGACTCGCTGGAGGGGGACCTCGTCCGGCGAGACTTCACGGTCAACGCCATGGCCGTGCTCGTGCAGTCGTCCGGCCCGACCACGTTCGTCGACCCGCATGACGGGCTCGGTGATCTGGCGCGCCGGCTGCTGCGCACCCCCGGACGGCCGGAGGACTCGTTCGCCGACGACCCGTTGCGCATGGTGCGCGCGGCGCGTTTCTCGGCGCAGCTGGACTTCGAGGTGGACCAGGACGTCGTGGACGCCATGACCGCCATGGCCGAGCGCATCACGATCGTCTCCGCCGAGCGGGTGCGCGACGAGCTGGTGAAGCTGATCTGCGCGGACCACCCCCGGCGCGGCCTCCGGCTGCTGGTCCAGACCGGTCTGGCCCGGTACGTGCTGCCCGAGCTACCCGCGCTCGAGCTGGAGATCGACGAGCACCACCGCCACAAGGACGTCTACGAGCACACCCTCACCGTGCTCGAGCAGGCCATGGAGCTCGAGGACCCCGGGGCCGGGCCCGACTTCGTGCTGCGCATGGCCGCACTGATGCACGACGTCGGCAAGCCCAAGACGCGCCGGTTCGAGCCGGGCGGGGGGGTGTCGTTCCACCACCACGAGGTCGTGGGCGCCAAGCTGACCGCCGCGCGGATGAAGGCGCTGCGCTTCCCGAAGGACCTGACCGCCGACGTCGCCCGGCTGGTCGAGCTGCACCTGCGCTTCCACGGCTACGGCACCGGCGCGTGGACCGACTCGGCCGTGCGCCGCTACGTCGCCGACGCGGGCCCGCTGCTGGACCGGCTGCACAAGCTGACCCGCTCGGACAGCACCACGCGCAACCGCCGCAAGGCGCTCCGCCTGGCGGCGGCGTACGACGACCTCGAGGAGCGCATCGCGAGGCTGCGCGAGCAGGAGCAGCTGGACGCGGTGCGTCCGGACCTGGACGGGAACGCGATCATGGCGATCCTGGGCGTGCCGCCGGGGCCCGTGGTCGGCCGGGCCTGGGGGCACCTGAGAGAGGTGCGGCTCGACCAGGGCCCGCTCTCACCGCAGCAGGCGCAGGCCGAGCTGCGCCGCTGGTGGGCCGAGCAGCCGGAGTCGCGCGGCTGAGCGTCGCCCGGGGCGCGCGTCAGCGGGTGACCGTGCGCGGCACGGCGGCCCGCTCCGCCGCGCGGCTGGTGCGGCCGTAGACGACCGCCGTGAGCGCGTAGCCGACGGCGACGAACGCGAACACCGCCGGGGAGTTGCCGTCGGCCGGGAGGGCGAGCGCACCGAAGGCAGCCGCGGACACGAAGGCGACGTTGAACAGCACGTCGTAGAACGAGAACACCCGCCCGCGGTAGGCGTCGTCGATCGACTCCTGCACGATCGTGTCCACGCAGATCTTCGACCCCTGGGCGGCGATCCCGACCACGAAGGCGCCGAGCAGCAGCGACCACTCCTGCAGGGTGAGCACGTAACCGAGCTCGGTCACCGCGGCGAGCGCGAAGCAGATGGTGATCCAGCTCGACTTGCGGATCCGGTGGGTGACCTCCGGGGTGATGACGGCCGCCACGAAGAAGCCCAGGCCCGAGGCCGCGAACGCCATCGCCAGCCCGGTCAGCCCGGCGTCGACGTCGTGCGGGTCGTGGAAGTAGCTGCGGAACAGCAGGATCGCGGAGATCGTCGAGACGCCGTAGAAGAACCGGTGGGCGGCGATGGCGGCCAGCGCCCGCCCGGCCGCCCGGTGGCTCCACACGTGGGCCGCACCGTCGGCCAGTCCGCGGGCCACGTGGCGCACGGCCTGCCGGGTCTCGGGCGGCTCGGCGTCGAGGTCGGGACCGAGCAGGTCGGGGTGCATCCGGCCGGCCAGCAGGGCGGCGGCGACGTACCCCACCGCGGCCAGGACGATCACCTGCGCGTCGGTCGTCGGGCTCTCGCCCAGCAGGCGCCGCAGCAGGTACCCGGCCCCGCCCCCGACGATGGCGAGGATCGTGCCGCTCGTGGTCGACACCGAGTTGGCCATGACCAGCTCGTCGCGGACCACCACGTGCGGCAGCGCGGCGGACAGGCCGGAGAGGAAGAACCGGTTGATCGACAGGCAGGCGAGGACGGCGGCGTAGAGCACCGGCCCGGACACCTCGGCGGCCACCAGCGCCGCCACGGTGAGCACCATCGCCGCGCGCAGCAGGTTGGCGTAGACCAGGATCTGCCGCCGCCGCCAGCGGTCGAGGAGTACGCCGGCGAACGGTCCGACGAGCGAGTAGGGCAGCAGCAGGGTCGCGAACGCCGCCGCGACACTGGTCGCCGAGGTCTGCTTCTCGGGCGAGAAGAAGAACAGGCTGGCCAGCGCCGCCTGGAACGCCCCGTCGGCGGCCTGCGCCGTCAGCCGGGTCGCGTAGAGCCGGCGGAAGTCACGGTGGCGCACCACCGCCCGCAGGTCACCGGCGAACGACATCCGCCCAGGCTACGGCGCTCGCCGCCCCCCGCAGTGCCCCGTCTCGCGCTGCTCGCCCCTAGCGCTCGACCTCGCCGCGGATGAACGCCTCGACCTTCCCGCGGGCCGTGTCGTCGTCGTACTGCTCCGGCGGCGACTTCATGAAGTACGACGACGCGGAGAGGATCGGTCCGCCGATGCCGCGGTCCTTCGCGATCTTGGCGCACCGGATCGCGTCGATGATGACGCCGGCCGAGTTCGGCGAGTCCCAGACCTCGAGCTTGTACTCCAGGTTCAGCGGGACGTCGCCGAAGTTGCGGCCCTCGAGACGGACGTAGGCCCACTTGCGGTCGTCGAGCCACTGCACGTAGTCGGACGGGCCGATGTGCACGTTGCGCGCACTGAGCTTGTTCTCCATGTTGCTGGTGACGGCCTGGGTCTTGGAGAGCTTCTTGGACTCGAGCCGGTCGCGCTCCAACATGTTCTTGAAGTCCATGTTGCCGCCGACGTTGAGCTGGTAGGTGCGGTCGAGGATCACGCCGCGGTCCTCGAACAGCTTGGCCAGCACGCGGTGGGTGATGGTCGCGCCGACCTGCGACTTGATGTCGTCGCCCACGATCGGCAACCCGGCGTCCTCGAACTTCTTCGCCCACTCGGGGGTCCCGGCGATGAAGACGGGCAGCGCGTTGACGAAGGCGACGCCCGCGTCGATGGCGCACTGGGCGTAGAACTTGGCGGCGACGTCGGAGCCGACCGGCAGGTAGCACACCAGGACGTCCACCTGAGCGTCCTTGAGCGCTGCCACGACGTCGACCGGCTCCTCGTCGGACTCGGTGATCGTCTCGCGGTAGTACTTGCCGAGCCCGTCATGGGTGTGGCCGCGCTGCACGGTCACACCCGTCGGGGGCACATCAGCGATCTTGATCGTGTTGTTCTCGCTGGCGACGATGGCCTCCGCCAGGTCGACGCCGACCTTCTTGGCGTCCACGTCGAACGCCGCGACGAACTGGACGTCACGCACGTGGTAGGGGCCGAACTCGACGTGCATGAGACCGGGCACGCGCCCCGAAGGGTCGGCGTCCTTATAGTACTCGACGCCCTGTACCAGGGATGCGGCGCAGTTCCCCACTCCGACGATGGCTACGCGAACGGAACCCATTGCGATGCTCCTTCTTTTCTTCCTCGGTGATGGTGCTCGGGAGGTGGTGCTCGGCGGTGCTAGCTGGTGCGGGTGATCTCGGTGGTCATGACGGGCGCGACCGGCGCGAGCGCCGTGGCCCCACCGGCAGGTACGTCGCTGCCGGCCGCCGTGCTGCCGCTGCGCTCGGTCTCGATCAGCTCGTTGAGCCACCGGACCTCGCGCTCGACGGACTCGAGGCCATGGCGCTGCAGCTCGAGGGTGTAGCTGTCGACCCGCTCCCGGGTGCGCGCCAGCGCGGACCGGACGCCGTCCATGCGCTCCTCGAGTCGCGACCGGCGCCCCTCGAGGATGCGCAGGCGGGTCGCTGCGTCGGTGCGCCCGAAGAACGCGAAGTGCACCCCGAAACCGTCGTCCTCCCAGGCGGAGGGCCCGGTCTCGGTGATGAGCGACTGGAAGTGCTCCTTGCCCTCCGCGGTGAGGCGGTAGACGATGCGCGACCGCTTGCCGGGCACGGCCGCGTCGGTGTCCTTGGCGATCCAGCCGGCCGCGAGCAGCTGCTTGAGGCAGGGGTAGAGCGAGCCGTAGGAGAACGCGCGCAACGACCCCAGCACCGCGTTGCAGCGCTTGCGCAGCTCGTAGCCGTGCATCGGACCCTCGTGCAGGATGCCGAGGACGGCGAACTCCAGCACGCCGCTGCGCTTGGTCATCGCCACCTCCTCATCCGGCTCGACCGCCCGTGGTCGCGATCACCGCGGCAGGCGAGTATCGCGACGATGTATCGGGGCGATACATCGTCACGATAGGCGTTCGGTGCCCCGCGGAGCAAGCGGGGGCGCTGCACAGATCGGCACGTAACCGTCGCCACCGGCGTCGTACGCTCGGTGGGGTGTGGTCTCAACGGGCGACGATCGACTACTCCCTCGCGCGTCGCGCAGCGCTGACCCAGCTGCTCACCGGAGGAGGCACCTCACTCGACGACGCGTGCGACGCGCACCCCTACCTGCTGCGGGCCGCGAAGTACCACGGTGAGCCCACCGACCGGCCCTGCCCGATCTGCCGTCGCGAGCGCCTCACGCACGTCTCCTACGTCTACGGCGACGAGCTCGGCCAGTTCTCCGGGCGGATCAAGGCGACCGTGGAGCTGGAGGCGATGGCCCGCGAGCACGGCGAGTTCACCGTCTACGTCGTCGAGGTGTGCCAGGGCTGCTCGTGGAACCACCTGGCCCGCTCCTACGTCTTGGGTGACGGGACGCCGCGCAAGCCGCCGCGCCGCCAGCGCACCGTCGAGGACGACGACTGAGCCCGCCGTGAGCGGGTACTTCCCCCATCGGTCGTTACCCTGGACCCCGCCTCCCCTCCTGCGCTGACCCGGCCGACCGGTGACGCACGGTCCCCACTGCGCCGCCCTCCCTGCCCCCCGACCGACGGACAAGGAAACGTGAGAGTCGACTACCCCCGCGCGGCACACCGCGGCGTACGTCGCTTCGTGCCGTCCTTCCGGCAGCTGGTGGGCCTCGGAGCGCTCGGCTTGCTGCTCGTGGTGGCCGCGGTGAGCGTCGCCTACGCCCGCACGTCGATTCCCTCGCCGAACCAGCTCGTCCAGGCCCAGACGACGATCGTCTACTACGACAACGGCACGACCGAGATCGGCCGGTTCGGCGACCAGAACCGCATCAACGTGCGCCTCGCCCAGGTCCCCGAGCACGTGCGGCACGCCGTGCTCGCCGCCGAGGACCGCACGTTCTACCAGAACCGCGGCGTCTCGCCGACCGGCATCGTGCGGGCCTTCTGGAACAACCTGCGCGGGGGGTCCACGCAGGGCGGCTCGACGATCACCCAGCAGTACGCCAAGAACGCCTACCTCTCCCAGGAGCGCACCTACAAGCGAAAGGCCAAGGAGTTCTTCATCGCGGTCAAGCTCGACCGCCGCGACGACAAGGACAAGATCCTGCAGGACTACCTCAACACCATCTACTTCGGCCGCGGCGCCTACGGCATCCAGACCGCGGCGCAGACCTACTTCGGCAAGGACGTCAGCAAGCTGAGCGTCGCCGAGGGAGCCGTGCTCGCCTCGGTCATCCGCTCGCCGGCCGGCTACGACCCCGACAGGCACCCCGAACGGCTGCAGGGCCGCTTCGACTACGTGCTCAACGGCATGGTCAGGCAGGGCTGGCTGTCCAGCTCGGCGCGGACCGGGCTGACGGTGCCCAAGACGGTGGCGAAGAGCCAGCCCAAGGGCGGGACCAACTACTTCCTCATGGCCAGCGTGCGCAAGGAGCTGAGGTCCAAGGGCTTCGCCGACGCGGAGATCGACCTCGGCGGCCTGCGCGTCGTCACGACCTTCAACCGCAAGGCCCAGCGCGCGGCCGTCCGCGCGGTGCGTCGGGAGCGACCGACCCAGAACGCCAAGGGCGTGCACATCGGCCTGTCCGCCGTCCGGCCGGGCACCGGAGCGGTCGTCGCCATGTACGGCGGCGAGACGGCTGGCAACCTGAACGAGGCCACCCAGGCGCGGGTGCAGCCGGGCTCGTCGTTCAAGCCGTTCGCGCTCACCGCGGCGCTGCAGGACGACATCGCGCTGCGCAGCCGGTTCTGGGGCAACTCGCCCTTCGACGTGCCGGGCACCAACCAGCACGTCAACAACGAGTTCGACACCGACTACGGCTCGTCGGTCGACCTGGTCCGGGCGACCCAGGACTCGATCAACACGGCCTACGTGGACATGACGGTCCAGCTGGGGCCCAAGAAGGTCGTCGACGCCGCGGTCGCAGCGGGCATCCCGGCGGACACCCCCGGGCTGCAGGCCAACGCTGTCACGACGCTGGGCACCGCCTCGGTACGCAACATCGACATGGCCAACGCGTACGCGACCATCGCCGCGCAGGGCGAGCGCGCCGACTGGCACGTGGTCCAGAAGGTCACGACGTCCGGGGGCAAGTCCCGTTACATCGCTGCGCCGAGCAGGACGCGCGTCTTCCCGCGTGACGTCATGGCGGACACGACGTACGCCCTGCAGCAGGTGGTGCGCAACGGCACCGGCAACGAGGCGCGCAACCTCAACCGGCCCTCCGCGGGCAAGACGGGCACCGCCGCGCTGCGGCCGGACACCACCACATCCGCGTGGTACGTCGGCTTCACCCCCCAGCTCAGCGCCGCGGTCGACTTCTACAAGGGCCGCGGCAAGGCCGATCTCGACGGCGTCGGCGGCCTGTCGACGTTCTTCGGCGGCGCGTATCCGGCGCGCATCTGGACGGCGTTCATGCAGGGGGCGCTGGCCAACACCAAGGTGGTCGACTTCCCGCCACCCGCGTTCGTCGGCCGGACGCTGAACCCGGTGCCGACCTTCACGCCCTCGGCCACGTCCTCCTCCCCGACCACGACGCCTTCGCCCACCGCGACGCCGACGACCCCGCCCGTGCCGCCGACGCCGGCTCCGACCGACGCGCCGACGGTGGCCAACCCGAGCCCCTCCGCGCCGCCGGCGCAGCCGGCGCCGCCGAGCCAACCGGGCCAGCCCTTCCGGTCGCCGCAGCCGGCCGACAGGAACGGGCCCGGGTAGCCGCGTGCCCTCCCCAGAGCACGGCGTGGTCGCACCGACGCAGGAGGACCCCTTGGTGCGGTCCGGCAGCGAGGTGGTCGGGGGACCGCTCGGGAGCCATGCCCGGGCCGACCCGCACCGCTGGTGGACCCCGCTGCGGGTGCTGCTCGCGCTGGTGTTCCTCGTGAGCGGGCTGGGCGTCGTGAGCAAGCAGCACTGCCGCGCCGACGGGTGGACCGCGCCGGGGCAGTACACCCACGCCTGCTACAGCGACATCCCGTCGCTGTACTTCGCGCGCGGACTGGCCGAGGGCGACGTGCCGTACATCGCGCAGAAGCCGGGTCGCGAGGTGGAGTACCCGGTGCTCACCGGCCTGGTCATGTGGCTGACGGCACAGGCCGTGCCCGCCAGCGATGACCCGGGCGACCGGGCCCGCTGGTACTTCGACGTCAACACGCTGCTGCTGGCCGTGTGCGCGGCCGCGGTGGTGGTGGCGACGGCGCGCATCGCTCCCCGGCGTCCGTGGGATGCGGCGCTGGTGGCGGGCGCGCCGCTGCTGGCGCTGACCGGCACCATCAACTGGGACCTGTACGCCGTCGCGCTGCTCGCGTGGGGGATGTTGGCCTGGGCCCGGCGCAGGCCGGTCGCGGCGGGGCTGCTGATCGGCCTCGCCACGGCGGCGAAGTTCTATCCCCTGTTCGTGTTCGGGCCGTTGCTCGTGCTGTGCTGGCGGGCCGGACGGCTGCGGGAGCTCTCGCGCTGCCTGGGCGCCGCGGTCGTGGCGTGGCTGGCCGTGAACCTGCCGGTCATGGTCGCGGACTTCGACGGGTGGGCGAGGTTCTACCGGCTGAGCAGGGAGCGCGGGGCGGGGTTCAGCTCCATCTGGTTCGTGCTCAGCCAGCAGGGGGACGGAGTGCCGCCCGGGGCGCTCAACGTGGTCTCCGGCGGACTGTTCGGCCTCTGCTGCCTGCTGATCGCGCTGCTCGCGCTGCGAGCGGCGCGCCGGCCGCGGCTGGCGCAGCTGGTGTTCCTGACCGTCGCCGCGTTCCTGCTGACCAACAAGGTGTACTCGCCGCAGTACGTGCTGTGGCTGATCCCGCTGGCGGCGCTCGCCAGGCCGCGGTGGCGCGACTTCCTGATCTGGCAAGCCGGCGAGGCGATCCACTTCGTCGGCATCTGGCTGCTGATCGCCGGCTACTCGCCGGGCGACGCCAACCGCGCCCTCGGCGTCGACGCGTACGGGCTGACCGTGGCGGCGCACGTGGCCGGCACCCTGTGGTTGTGCGCCATGGTGGTGCGCGACATCCTGCGTCCCGAGCACGACCCGGTCCGCGCCGACGGCTCGGACGACCCGCACGGCGGCGTGCTCGATCGGGCGCCCGACGTCTTCGCCGCGGCGGCTCCCCGGCCCCCCGCGCCTTCCCGGACCGCCGCGGCCCCCGCCCCGCTTCCCGGGTGATCGTGAGGCCGATCAGCACCGAATCGGTGCCGGATCCCCTCACGATCACGACGGGGCGACGCAGGCCCCCGCCGCGGCCCCCGCCCCGCTCCCCGAGCGATCGTGAGGCCGATCAGCACCGGATCGGTGCCGGATCCCCTCACGATCACGACGGAGGGGGGAGAGGGGCGACGCGGTCGGCGTGCAGGGTGGTCATGCGGACCTCGCAGTCCAGCTCCTCGCCGATCTGCGGCGGGGCCACGTCGGCGGGCAGCAGCAGCAGCGACACGTGCATGTGCGGCGGTTCGGCGAACCACCGCTGCCGCCCGGCCCAGCTGAACGGGCTCAGGTGCCGGTTGGCCGCTGCGAGCGAGCCGATCGCCAGCGCCTTGGCCCGCCCGACCGGCCCGCGAACGGTCCGCGGCGCCTCCAGGGCCACCCCCTGCGCCGTACCGCCGCTGACCACCACCAGCCAACCGTCGCGGTGCATCCGCCGCCGCCGGTACCCGTAGTGCGTCCCCGCGGTCAGCCGGTGCACGTCGAGCACCGTGCCGCGCGCCCGCAGCGCGCCCCGGTCACCCAGCCACAGCGCGGTCCCGACCCGTGGCCGGAACGTCGTCGCCGGAAACTCCGCTCGCAACGAAGCCAGGTCGGCCGGCGCGAGATGGCTCACCCACGCGACGTTGGTCGGCAGTCCCAGTCCACTGAGTCGCCGCAGCCACGCCGACACCTCCCCGGCCGGCTGGTAGCCGCCGTGGCGGTCCATGGGCAGGTGGAACGCGAAACCCTCCAGCCGTACGCCGTCCAGCAGCTCGCCCACCGCCGCGACGGCGGTCTCGCTCAGGCCGTGGCGGTGCATCGAGGTGAGGCACTCGAGCACGACGCGGTGGCCCGCCCCCGCGCCGGCCGCCGACAGCGACCGCAGCCGTTCGAGGTGCGCGACCGTCTGCAGGACGCCTTCCGGCGGTACGAGGTCAGGCGTGTCGTACGTCGGTGTCATCACCAGCACGTCGCCGGAGTAGCAGGAGCGCACCTGCTCGACCTCGTTCACCGTGCCGACGGCGACGACGCCGGCGCCCAGCCGCTGCGCCTCGGCGGCCAGCAGCGCGTTGCCGAGGCCGTAGCCGTTGCCCTTGATGACCGGGACCAGCCCGGGTGTCGCCTCGAGCACCTGCTGCTGATGGGCACGCCAGCGCGGCTCGTCGACGTACAGCGTGAAGGTCATGGCCGCGGGCCCGTCAACGCCGGCTCATGTAGAGGTCGAACGCCTTGTAGAGCAAGCGGTTCAACGGCAGGTCCCACTCGCCGGCGTACTCCACGGCCTCCCCCCCGGTGCCGAGCTTGAACTGGATCAGCCCGAAGTGCGGGTCGTCGGAGTCGAGGGTGTCGGTGATGCCCCGCAGGTCATAGACCGTGGCGCCCGCGGCCCGCGCGTCGCGCATCATCTGCCACTGGATCGCGTTGGACCCGCGAACGTCGCGCTTCTCGCTCGAGGAGGCGCCGTAGGAGTACCAGGCGTGCTCACCGACGCGCACCAACGTGGTCGCCGCGACCAGGTCGCCCTCGTGCCACGCGAGGTAGAGCCGGATGCGGTCGGGGTCCTCGGCGCGCATCGCCGACCACATCTGCTGGAAGTAGGACAGCGGCCGCCCGGTGAAGCCGTCGCGGGCGGCCGTCTCGAGGTAGAGCGTGTGGAACGCCGGCAGGTCCTCGGCCGTGCCGAGGCTGACCGTCACCCCGGCCTTCTCGGCCTTCTTGATGTTGCGCCGCCACAGCTGGTTGAAGCCGGCGAGCAGCTCGTCCTCGGACCGGTCGGCGAGCGGCAGCTGGAAGACGTGCTGCGGCTGGCCGGCCGAGAACCCCCCGTCGGGCTCAGGTGGCTGCCAGCCCAGCGACCGCAGGGCCGCGACGACCCGCTGGCCCACCTGCGACGTGTCGTCGGGCGCCACGTCGTCCAGCCGCTTGGCGGCACCTTCGGCGATCGCCGCCTTCACGGTGCGCGCCGACCAGCGCCGCACCGGCACGGGTGGTCCCATCCGCACGCCGAACGCCCCCCGCTCGCGCAGGTGCTCGACCATCGGCGTGAGCCACGCGCCGAGGTCGTCGGCGGCCCAGTCGATGACCGGCCCCTCGGGCAGGTAGGCGAGGAACTTCTTCACCTTCGGCACCTGTCGCAGCAGCACCAGCCCGACACCGACGAGCGAGCCCGCGTCGTCGTACCAGCCGATGCTCTCGTGGTCCCACTCGCGCTTGACCGCGCCCCACGACGGGCACTGCAGGAAGCTCGCCGAGGGGCGCGCGGCCAGGAAGGCGAGGTTCTCCTCGGCGCTGATCGCTCGCACGCGCAGCGTCATGGGTGGCTGGGCTCCTCGCCGGACGGGGTACGGCGGCACCGGACGGGCCGCGTGTCGCAGGCGAGGCTACCGAGCGCAGTGGCGCAGCGGACAGGCCGACGCCCCGGGTGGTGGCCCGGGGCGTCGGCAGGGTCAGGCGGTCGTGCGGGTGAAGCGGCGTACGGCGGCAGCCGGGCTCAGCCCTGCAGCACTGCCTCGGACTCGATCTCGATCCGGATGTTCTTCGAGACCATGACGCCGCCGGTCTCGAGCGCGGCGTTCCAGGTCAGGCCCCACTGCTCGCGGTCGATGTCGGTGCTCGCGCTGACGGCCAGGCGGGTGTTGCCGTAGGGGTCGGCCACGACGCCGTCCAGCTCGACCTTGAGCTCCACCTCGTGGGTGACGCCCTTGATCGTGAGATCACCCGTGACGGTGAAGTCGCTGCCCTGCTGGCCGGTGACGCGCGCGCTGCCGAAGGTCAGCTGCGGGAACTGCTCAGCGTCGAAGAAGTCGGCGGAGCGCAGGTGGGCGTCGCGGTCGGCGGTGTTGGTGTCGATGCTCGCGGCCTGGATGGTCACCTCGGCGGTGGAGTCCGTGGGCTGCTCGGCGACCGTGATCGAGCCCTCGAACTCGCGGAAGTTGCCGCGGACCTTGGTGACCATCAGGTGGCGGGCGACGAAACCGATGCGGGTGTGGGTGGGGTCCAGCACGTAGGTGCCGGGGGTCGGGAGGGTCACGCCGTTGACGACGCGGCCGGGGGTGGTGCTCTGGGTCTCACTCATCGTGGGGGCCTCTCCGAAGGGTAGGGCGGTGGTGTCCTGCTTGTGGGGGTGCGTCCCGGTCGGGAACACAGCCTGCAGCGAGTCGCTTGTGGGAACAGATATTGTGTTGTCAATATTCCACTTGTCAAACACTGCTAGGCTGGGGCCGTGGACGAACACGCCGCGGCGACGGTCGAGCAGGCGGCCCCCGATGCAGCCCCTGCCGTCGACGAGGCGGACCTGCGGCTGACGGTGATGGGCCTGCTGGCCGAGACGTGGGCGGGACTCAGCGCGCTCGCCGCCGCCCAGGTCGCCCAGCACGGCCTGGGTGAGGTGGAGTTCGAGGTGCTCCTGCGGCTCTCCCGCTCCCCCGACGGGCTGCTTCGGATGACCGACCTGGCCGCGCAGACCTCGCTGTCCAGCAGCGGCATCACCCGGGTCGTCGATCGGCTCGAGGCGGCAGGCTCAGTGAGCCGCCGGGCCTGCGTGACCGACCGTCGCACGACTTACGCGGTCGTCACGGAGACCGGCCGAGCCCGGCTCGCCGCGGCGCTGCCCGGGCACCTGGAGCTGGTGGAGCGGTGGCTGGTCGCACCGCTCTCGGCGGACCAGCTCGGCGCTCTGGTCGACGCGCTGCGGGTCGTGCGCGACGGCGTGCGGCCGTGCGCGACCGCCGGCACGCGGCCCCCCGTTCCGCAGGTCTGACCGGGCGGGGTCAGCCCGGCAGGTGCTCGCGCAGGTAGGCGATGTCCGCGCCCTGACCCTGCGCTCCCCCGGGCGTCTCGCACACCACGGGCGCGCCGGCCGCCTCCACGACGGCCACGATCGCCGCCGGGTCGATGGCGCCGGAACCGAAGTTGGCGTGCCGGTCGGCGCCCGAGTCGAAGGCGTCGCGCGAGTCGTTGGCGTGCACCAGGTCGACCCGGCCGGTGATCGCCTTGACCCGGTCCACGATGCCGACCAGCTCCTCGCCCCCGGCGTGCGCGTGGCAGGTGTCCAGGCAGAAGCCGATCAGCGACATGTCGACACGGGCGTCGAGCGCGTCCCACAGCCGTGCGATGCGCTCGAGGCGACGCGCCATGGCGTTGCCGCCCCCCGCGGTGTTCTCGATCAGGATCGGCAGCGGCGCGGCCATCCGCTCGAAGGTCTTGACCCAGTTGTCGACCCCGAGCTGCGGGTCGTCGTCCTTGAGCACGTGCCCGCCGTGCACGATCAGGCCCTTCGCCCCTATCTGGGCGGCCGCCGCCGCGTGCTGGGCCAACAGCTTGCGGCTGGGGATGCGGATGCGGTTGTTGGACGTGGCGACGTTGACGACGTAGGGCGCGTGCACGTAGACGTCCAGGCCCGCCTGCTCGGCGGCCGCTCGCAGGGCGGCCGGCCCGGCGGCGTACTGCACCACCGGGCCCTTGTAGCCCTGGGGATCGCCGAGGAAGAACTGCACGAGGTCGGCGCCCCGGGCGACCGCCTCGGCGATCGGGTCGGACTGGTCGACGTGGGCCCCGATGCGCAGTGCGTGCGGTGGGGTGGCTGCGGTCACCGGCTCAGCCTAGGACCGTGCGCCGACAGCGAACCGGTCCCGGCGGCCGACCTGTGGAGGACGATTCGCGGGCGGACCGGCTCCCGGGATACCCTGGCGCGCAGTGCTCGGTCCTCCCCTCGGCCACCGTCGGTGGTGTGGGGCCCGGGCACGACGCAGTAGCCCTCCTGCCACGGAGAGACCGTGGCCGCTCAAGTCCAGAGGAGGTGGGTTCTCCGCATGCGTCACTACGAGCTCATGGTCATCCTCGATCCCGACATCGAGGAGCGCACCGTCGCCCCCGCACTCGACCAGTTCCTGACCGTCGTGAAGAACGACGGGGGCAGTGTCGAGAAGGTCGACATCTGGGGCCGTCGCCGGCTCTCCTTCGAGATCACCAAGAAGACCGAAGGCATCTACGCGGTCGTCGACCTGCAGGCCGAGCCCGCGACCGTCAAGGAGCTCGACCGCCAGCTCAACCTCAACGAGGCCGTGCTGCGCACCAAGGTCATCCGCCCCGACCAGCGATAGGACACCAGCCCATGGCTGCAGGCGACACCGTCATCACCCTCGTCGGCAACCTCGTCGACGACCCCGAGCTGCGCTTCACCCCCAGCGGTGCGGCCGTGGCGAAGTTCCGCCTCGCCTCCACCCCGCGCTTCCTGGACAAGCAGACCAACGAGTGGAAGGACGGCGAGAGCCTCTTCCTCTCCTGCAACGTCTGGCGCCAGGCGGCCGAGAACGTCGCGGAGTCCCTCCAGCGCGGCATGCGGGTCATCGTCCAGGGCCGGCTCAAGCAGCGGTCCTACGAGACCAAGGAGGGTGAGAAGCGCACGGTGTACGAGGTGGAGGTCGACGAGGTCGGCCCCAGCCTGCGCAACGCCAGCGCCAAGGTCACCAAGACCCAGCGCGGCGGCGGCGGTGGCGGCTTCGGCTCCACCCAGGTCGACAGCGACCCGTGGGCCTCTGCCTCGCCGGCGCCGGCGCCGTCGACCCAGACCGCCGGCGGCGGTGGCGGCGGGTGGAACACCCCCGGCGCCAGCGACGAGCCGCCCTTCTAGCACCAGCGCGACGTACGCCGCCCGGCGTCCTCGCGCCCCGATCGACAGCCCCGTTGACCATCCCGGCCTTCCCGCCGGGCATCCAGTGACTGGAGCACCACGATGGCCAAGCCACCGCCCCGCAAGCCCAAGAAGAAGGTCTGCGTCTTCTGCAAGGAGAAGATCTCCTACGTGGACTACAAGGACACCAACCTGCTGCGGAAGTTCATCTCCGACCGAGGCAAGATCCGCGCCCGTCGGGTGAGCGGCAACTGCACCCAGCACCAGCGTCAGGTCGCCACGGCTGTGAAGAACAGCCGTGAGATGGCGCTGCTGCCCTACACCAGCACCGCGCGCTGAGGGGAGCGACCATGATGAAGCTCATCCTCACCCAGGAGGTCGCCGGCCTCGGTGGCCCCGGCGACATCGTCGAGGTCAAGGACGGCTACGGCCGTAACTACCTCGTGCCGCGTGGCGCGGCGATCCGCTGGACCCGCGGCGGCGAGCGGCAGATCACCTCGATCAAGCGGGGTCGCGAGGTCCGCGAGGTCCGCGACGTGGGCTCCGCGCAGGACATCAAGGGTCAGCTCGAGAAGCTGCGCGTCACCATGCCGGTGCGCGCCGGCGGTGGCGGGCGGCTGTTCGGCTCCGTGACCGTCGCCGACATCGTCGCGGCCGTCGAGAAGGCCGGCGGCCCGTCGGTCGACAAGCGGCGCGTGGAGGTCGGTCAGCCGATCAAGACCGTCGGCGCCCACCAGGTCACCGTGCGGGTGCACCCCGAGGTCACCGCCACGGTGTCCCTCGAGGTCGTGCCGGAGTAGGCGACCGCGGCCGCCATCCCTGGTGGCCGCCTGCCCTGCCCCTGCCTGCCTCCGCCCCACTTTCCGTGATCGTGAGGGGAATCAGCACCGCCCCCGGCCGCTGCCCTGCGCCTGGCTGCCCTGCCCGCTGATCGCCCGGACCCGCCCCACTTTCCGTGATCGTGAGGGGAATCAGCACCGACCCCGGCCGCTGCCCTGCGCCTGGCTGCCATGCCCGCTGATCGCCCGGACCCGGCCCGCTTTCCGTGATCGTGAGGGGAATCAGCACCGAATCAGTGTCGGTTCTCCTCACGATCACGGTTCGCGGCGGGGGCAGGCGGCCGGTTCTCCTCACGATCACCGTTCGCGGCGGGGGCAGGCGGCCGGGGGGGGGGTGGAGGTCAGCGGCGGGGGACGACGGCGCCGGTGACCAGCCATCGGTCGGCGCGCTCTCGCCACAGCAGGCTCGCCAGCCGGGCCAGCATGAAGCCGGTGAACGCCCACCACAGCGCGACCAGCCCGCCGTCGGCCAGCCGCACCGCAGCGGCCAGTGGCAGGAACACCACCAGCGTCACCACCCCCGCCCGGGCCAGGTAGCGCCCGTCCCCGGCGCCGATCAGCACCCCGTCCAGGGTGAACACCACGCCGTTGACCGGTTGGGACAGTGCGACCACCAGCAGGACGTCGGCGAGCAGCGAGCGCACCGCCGGGTCCCCGGTGAACAGCGGCGCCACCAGCGAGCGCACGAGCAGGACCCCGACACCGAGCACTACCCCCGCCGCGAGGCCCCACTGCATCATCCGCCGCGTGGAGGACCGGGCGCCCGCGACGTCACCGGCCCCCAGGTAGCGCCCGACGATCGCCTGCCCAGCGATGGCGACCGCGTCGAGCGCGAGCGCGAGCAGCGTCCACACCGTGAACGCGACCTGGTGCGCGGCGACCGCGACGGTGCCGGTCGCCGCGGCGACGTACGTCGTCACGAGCAGGGCCACCCGCAGCGTCAGCGTCCGGACCAGCAGCGGCAGTCCGACCACCGCAGCAGCCCGGATGCCCGCCAGGTGGGGACGGCCGGACACGCCGTAGCGGCGGGCGCCGCGCACCACCACGGCACCCAGCGAGACCGCCATGCCCGCCTGGGTGAGCACCGTCCCGAGCGCGGATCCGGCCACGCCGAGCCCGGCGCCGTAGACGAGTGCGAGGTTCAGCCCGATGTTGGCGAGCGCGCCGACCCCCGCGACGAGCATCGGCGTGCGGGTGTCCTGCAGGCCGCGCAGCGCGCCCGTGGCGGCCAGCACGAGGAGCATGGGGGGCACGCCGAGCGCGGAGACCCGCAGGTAGGTCGTCGCGTACGGCGTCGCGGCCGCTGACGTGCCGAAAGCCGTCACGAGCGGGTGGGCGCTGAGTGCGGCGAGCGCACCGAGCAGCACCCCGAGCAGGGCCGCGAGCCACAGCCCGTCGATCGCCTGGGCCAGGGCGGCGCGCTCGTCGCCGGCCCCCACCCGGCGGGCGACGGCGGCCGTGGTGGCGTAGGCCAGGAACACGCACAGGGCCACGCCGGTGGCCAGCAGCGAGCCGGCCACTCCCAGCCCGGCCAGCTGCGGCGTCCCGAGATGTCCGACGATGGCCGAGTCCGCCAGCAGGAAGAGCGGCTCCGCGACGAGCGCCGCGAAGGCCGGCAGGGCCAGCCGGAGGATCTCGCGGTCGTGGCGCCATCGCGGGTCGCCGTCCTGGTATCGGGCGCGGTGTCCGGATCGTGAACGCACGGGGCCAGATTAGGGAACGGGCCGCAGATTCTTTCCTCCACAGTCGGTGGACGGCGAAGCGCCACCCTGCACGCCCGGTGGCGTCGCGGCCGGCCCAGCGCACACACAGTTGTCCACAGGCCGTGCACACCTCGTCACGGCGAGGCGCACACCGTTGTCCACAACTGGGTCCACAGGTCGGGTTGAGCTCGGACCCCCGACGGGCCTAGCGTCCTGCTCGGCGTTCGGCGCCGACCCTCTACTCCTCGTGGCTCCCGGCACGTGTCGGTGGCTGGGTAGAACATGTGTTCGAGCCGGCCGCTGGGGTGGGCGGGCTCGAGTCAACGGGTCCGGAGCAAGCGACAAGGGGTGCACACGTGAGCGTGGCAGAGTTCCCCGCCCAGGGGACCTCGGAGTTCACCCGTACGCCGCCGCAGGACGTGGCCGCGGAGCAGTCGGTGCTCGGCGGCATGCTGCTGTCCAAGGACGCGATCGCCGACGTCGTCGAAGCGGTGCGTGGGCACGACTTCTACCGGCCGGCCCACGAGCTGGTCTTCGAGGCGGTCCTCGACCTCTACGGCAGGGGCGAGCCGGCCGACGCCGTCACCGTGTCGGCCGAGCTGCAGAAGCGCGGCGAGCTGGGGCGGGTCGGTGGCGCCCCCTACCTGCACACGCTGATCTCCTCGGTCCCCACGGCGGCCAACGCGGGCTACTACGCGCGCATCGTGCGCGAGACGGCGATCCTGCGCCGGCTCATCGAGGCCGGCACCAAGATCGTCCAGCTCGGCTACACCGGCGACGGCGACGCCGACGACATCGTCGACGCGGCCCAGGCCGAGGTCTACGCCGTCACGGACCGGCGGACCTCCGAGGATTACGTGCCCCTCTCGGCGATCATGGAGGGGACCCTCGACGAGATCGAGGCGATCGGCTCGCGCGGCGGCGAGATGGTCGGTGTGCCCACCGGCTTCCAGGACTTCGACGAGCTGACCAACGGGCTGCACCCCGGGCAGATGATCGTCGTCGCGGCGCGCCCCGCCGTCGGCAAGGCGCTGGCACTGGACACGCCCCTGGCCACCCCGCAGGGCTGGACCACGATGGGCGACGTCGCGGTCGGTGACCAGCTGCTGGGCGCCGACGGGCGGCCGACCACCGTGGTGCGGGCGACCGAGGTGCTGGTGGACCGCCCGTGCTTCGAGGTCCGGTTCTGCGACGGGTCGGTGATCGTGGCGGACGCCGAGCACCAGTGGTTCACCGACACCCTCGCCTCGCGCCGGGCGGGCACGGTGGCCGCCGTGACGACAACAGCGCGGCTGGCCCGCTCGGTCCGGGTCGACACGCCCTCCGGTCGGCGCCTCAACCACACGGTGCGCAACACCGCGGCGCTGGCGCTGCCCGCGGTGCCCGTGCCACTGCCGCCGTACGCCCTGGGCGTGTGGCTGGGCGGGGGGCACAGCACCAGCGCCCGCTACACCAGCGACGACCCGGCGGTCGCCATGCTCCTCGAGGGTGACGGGCTGGACGTCCTCCCGTCCGGGGCCGGCAGCTACGCCCTGCAGCTGTCCGGGCCGGAGACGGTGCCGGCGATCCTGCGCTCGCTCGGGGTGTGGGGAGCGCAGGACATCCCGCGGTCCTACCTCCGCTCGTCGGAGCAGCAGCGCCGGGAGCTGCTGGCCGGCCTGCTCGACACCGGCGGCACCGTGACCCGCAGCGGGGCGGTGCGGGTCGCGACCTCGAGCCAGCGGCTCGCCCGAGCCATCCGGGAGCTGGTGGTCAGCCTCGGCCACACCTGCCGCCTGCGCACGGTGCGGGGCCGTCGGGGCGACACGGGCGCCGCGGCGTCCTTCGTGCTCACCTTCGCCGCGGACGAGGACGTCTTCCGGGTCGAGCACAAGCGGCTGACCCACAAGGAGCGTCGAGCGGGTGACGGCGTGACCACCGGTGCGCGGTACGTCGTCGCGGTGCGCCGGGTGCCCAGCGTGCCGGTGCGCTGCGTCGAGGTGCACAACGACGACCACCTGTACGTCGCCGGCGCCACCATGATCCCTACGCACAACTCCACACTGGGGCTGGACATCGCCCGGTCGGCGGCCATCAAGAGCAACATGACGACCTGCCTCTTCTCGCTGGAGATGAGCCGCAACGAGATCACCATGCGGTTGCTCTCCGCCGAGGCACGGGTGCCGCTGCACCACATGCGCACCGGCAAGCTGACCGATGACGACTGGACCCGCCTGGCGCGGCGGATGGGCGAGGTCTCCAACGCCCCGCTGTTCATCGACGATTCCCCCAACATGTCGATGATGGAGATCCGGGCCAAGTGCCGCCGACTCAAGCAGCGTCACGACCTCAAGCTGGTGATCATCGACTACCTGCAGCTCATGCAGAGCGGCAAGCGCGTCGAGAGCCGTCAGCAGGAGGTCTCGGAGTTCTCGCGCGCGATCAAGCTGCTGGCCAAGGAGCTCGACGTGCCGGTCGTCGCGATCTCCCAGCTCAACCGTGGCTCCGAGCAGCGCACCGACAAGAAACCGCAGATGTCCGACCTGCGCGAGTCGGGCTCGATCGAGCAGGACGCCGACATGGTCGTGCTGCTGCACCGCGAGGAGCTCTACGAGCGGGAGTCGCCCCGGGCCGGAGAGGCCGACTTCATCGTGGCCAAGCACCGCAACGGCCCCACCGCGACGATCACGGTCGCCTTCCAGGGCCACTACTCGCGGTTCGTCGACATGGCGCAGAGCTAAACCCGTTGGTCTGTCTATCTTTCGGCTCGGATTCGTTTGGCTTCGGTCAAAGCACGCCAAACGGTCACCAAATGTTCAGCGAACCGTAACCTGGCCGATCGGCACCGCGATCCCTCTGCATGACAGTCACCCGCTCGGGCCCGGTCCGGGCGCCGTCGTGCAGGGCGAGCTGATGCAGGCGTTGATCCTGGCCGCCGGTGAAGGCTCGCGGCTGGGTTTCGACCTGCCGAAGTGCCTGGTCGAGGTCGGGGGCCGGCCGCTGCTGCACCACCAGCTCGACGCCCTGGACCGGGCCGGTGTCGCCGAGGTCACCGTGGTCGTGGGCCATGAGCACGAGAAGGTCCGGGCGGCCGCGCAGGACCGGGTCGGGCTGCTCGTGAACGAGCGCTACGCCGAGACCAACAGCCTGTACTCCTTCTGGCTCGCTCGCCACACGGTGAGCGACGAGGTGCTGCTGCTCAACAGCGACGTGCTGTTCCCCACGACGCTGCTGGAACGCCTGCTCTCGGTCCACGGCAGCGCGCTCGCCTACGACTCCGGCTCCGGTGACGACGACGAGCACATGAAGGTGCACCTGCGCCGGGGGCGGCTGAACCGGATGAGCAAGGCGCTCGAAGTCGCCGACACCGACGGGGAGAACGTCGGGGTCCTGCGCCTGAGCCACCACCTCGCCGACGCGGCGTTCGAGGCGGCCGGCTGGCTGGTCCGAGAGGGCAACGTCGACGACTGGGTCGGGGCGGCGATCAGCGATGTCGCGCCCCGCCACTCCATCGCCTGCCTCGACGTGGCCGACCTGCCCTGGGTGGAGATCGACTTTCCCGAGGACCTCGCCGTCGCCCGCGACGAGGTGTGGCCCGCCATCGCCGCCCTCGAGCGCGGCCGGCGTGGTGCTCGCCGCCGGCCCGCATCGAGCAAGCACGACGTCGCGAGAGAGGTAGCACGTTGACCCGCATCCTGTTCACCGGCTACGCGCCGGTTCACTTCATCTGCTTCCGGCCGCTGTTCGACGCGCTGTCCCGCTCTCCGGACACGGAGGTCCTCGTCTCGGGCGGGACCAAGGACACCGACGCCGAGGGCAACCGCCGCTACGACACGAACGCGATGTACGCGCAGTTCGATCTGCCGCCCGAGGCGGTCGTGGACTACGCCGACCTGGCCGAGCTCGACGTGGACGTGCTGGTGTCGGCCTGCACCAAGGCGATCAAGCCACGCAGCTACGCCGAGACGGTGCAGATCTTTCACGGGATGTCCTTCCGCAACCGCGCGATCCGAGAGCAGAACGGCAACTACGACAACTACCTGATGCTCGGCCCGTACATGCTGCGGACCTTCGAGCGGCGTGGCGTCCTGCGGGCCGCGGACCCGCGCGCCGCCAGGATCGGCTTCCCCAAGACCGACCGGCTCCTGGACGGCACCCTGGACCGTGCGTCGATCCAGCGCCGCCTCGGTTTCACCGGTGAACGGCCGGTGGTGATGTTCGCCCCGACCGGCGCGCACGGCAACGCGATGGAGGTCCACGGCGAGGAGCTCGTCAGGTACTTCACCGAGGCCCAGGAGTACGACCTGCTGATCAAGCCGCACGACCATGCCAAGGCGGGCATCGACTGGTTCGATCGGCTGGCCCACCTCGAGACCGACCACACCCGGCTGCTGCGCGAGTTCGACTCGATCCCCGCACTGTTCGCCTCGGACGTGCTGATCAGCGACGCGTCCTCGATCGCCAACGAGTTCCTGCTCCTCGACCGTCCACTGGTCTTCCTCGACGTTCCGGCGTTGTTGGAGTCAGCGGCCGGCGAGGACGACCGGCTGGACCTCGAGACCTGGGGCCGCAAGGGTGGCGTGGTGGCAAGTGACGTCCCCTCTGCTCACCGCGCCGTCTCTGACGCCCTCGCTGACCCCGCTGCGGGGTCCGCCACCCGGCAGGCCATCACGCGTGACCTGTTCTTCAACCCTGGCACCGCGACCCAGGCGGCGGTCGGCTGGTTCCGCGACGAGGCCAGGCTGATTGCATGAGGCAGCTGCACAGGACGGTGCGCAAGGCGCGGGCGGCGTACCGCGTCCTGGCACCGTACGGGCGTCCCCACCGGTCGCACCTGTTCCAGGGCGCACTCGCCACCCTGGTCCTGGTCGCGGCGCGGCTGGCCTTCCCGTGGCCGTTGCGCGGACTGATGGAGATCGTCTTCCACCAGGGTTCCTCGGGTCGCGCGGCGGGCGTCACCGCCCTGGTGCCGAAGGTCGGTGACCCCGTCGCCTGGCTGGTCGGGGCGTTCGTGGTCATCGTGCTGGTCTGGGGCGTGTCCGAGTCGTTGCAGCGGCTCGCCTTCACCCGGTTCGCGATCGGCCTCGTCCACGACGTGCGCGACGCGGCGCTCGCCCGCGTGTCCGTCCTCTCCGACCGCACGCCAGCCGGGGATCTGATCTCCACGGTCACCGGCGACACCAGCCGGCTCAAGAGCGGCATCACGTCGATCCTGGTCGGCCTCTCGCGCAACGGGGCGTTCTTCCTCGGCGTGGCGGTGATCGTCGCGATCATCGACCCCGTCGTCGGGCTGGTGTTCCTCGGCGGCGGCCTCGCCACCGCGTTCGCCGGCGGTCTCGGTGCGGCGCACTCGTCACGCATCAGCCGCAAGTCCAGGGAACGCGACGGCGAGCTGGCCGACGACCTGCACCGCTACCTCGCAGGAGAGACCGAGCTGGAGCGACCCCGGCGCAGCCACCGAGCCCCCGACTCGAAGGCGACCCGGGTGGAAGGCCTCACCACCTTCGTCGTGCACGCGATCCTGGCCGCCTCGACGTGCACGATCCTGCTCCTGACCATCCGCGGCGGCCGCACCGGTCAGCTCTCACCGGGTGCGGTCTTCACGGTGCTCGCCTACATCCTGCTGATGCACAACAAGACCGTCGGGCTCGGCCGCAGCATCGTGCGGGCCGGACGGGTGCTGCCGAGCGCCAAGCGCATCGCGGGCCTGGTCGGCAAGAAGCCGCCCCGGCCCAAGCCGGGCCCGGGCGGCCGGCATGACACGCCCGGTGGGCCACCCGAGGGCGGGACGACCCTGCCGCGCCCCGTGGAGCGCCTGCCGCACTGAGCGTCGGCGCTCGGCGTCAGCAGACCTGCCGTAGGCGCCCCGTGTCCAGGTCGTACAGGAACCCGCCGACCGCGAGGTCGGCCAGGTAGGGCCAGGACCGCACGCGTTGTACGTCGGCGCGCAGCGCGGCCTCCTGGTCGCTGGTCGTCTGGAAGGAGATGCTGCGGGTGTCGGGGCCACCTGCCTCGCTAATCGCGGTGTGCACGCTGTCCTCGTCGCCGCTGGCCATCCGGCACTTGGTGTGGGCGACGACCATGACCCGGTCGACCGCCAGCAGGTAGGACGCGAGGACCAGGGTGCGCAGCACGTCGTCGGTCACCCGGGCCCCTGCGTTGCGCAGGATCTTCGCGTCGCCGGGGACCAGACCGAGCATCGCCAGCGGATCGATGCGGGAGTCCATGCAGGTCAGCACGCCCAGGCCCTTCGCGGCGCGCGCCTCGAGCTCGGCGAGCCGGTACTGCGCGGCGTACGCCTCGTTCGCGGCCAGCACGTCGGCGAAGGCGTCATCCGTCGGCACGCACCGCAGCCTAGACGGGCGTTCGTGCACCGTCCCGGGCCGGCCTGCGGTCCTGAGAGACCAGGATGGGCCCATGTCCCGCGCCACCCGCCGCGTCACGACGCGCAACGCACGCTTCCAGCAGTGGGAGTCGTTGCTGGCCAACCGCAGCAAGCGTCACCGGCTGGGCGAGTTCCTCGTGCACGGGGTGCGGCCCATCACGCTGGCGCTGCGCCACGAGTGGCCGCTGTCCGCGTTGCTGCACCGGGACGACCGGGCGCTCTCGTCGTGGGCGCGCGAGGCGCTGGCCGGCAGCGACGCCGAGCAGCTCGCGCTCGCCCCTGACCTGATGCAGGCGCTCGCCGACCGCGACGCGCCCGCGGGCAGCGACGCCGACGTACCCGAGCTGCTTGCCGTGGCCCGCATCCCGCCGCCGGATCTCGCTCGGATCGACCTCGGCCGCGACGGGCTGGTCGTGGTGTTCGACCGACCGAGCAGCCCGGGCAACCTCGGCACGCTGATCCGCTCGGCCGACGCGTTCGGCGCTCGTGGCGTCGTCGTCTGCGGGCACGCCGCGGACCTGTGGGACCCGCGTACGGTGCGGGCCAGCACCGGGTCGCTGTTCGCGCTGCCGTGCGTGCCGGCCGCCGCGACCCAGGACGTGCTGCGCTGGGTCGAGCGCGGCCCAGGACCGGTCGCCGTGGTGGGGACCGACGAGACCGGCCCGACGGCGCTGCCAGAGGCCGAGCTGCGGGGCCCGACCCTGCTCGTGGTCGGCAACGAGACGGCGGGCATGAGCGCGGGCTGGCGCGACGCCTGCACCCAGGTGGTGCGCATCCCCATCGGTGGTGACGCGAGCTCGCTCAACGCGGCGTCTGCGGGCACGGTGGTGCTCTACGAGGCGGCCAGGCAGCGGGGCTTTCCCGCGCGGCGGGCGTGGCCGTCCCCCGACGGGGGCAGGATCTGCGGCCATGCAGAGCTTTGAGCGTGCAGGGCTGCACTTCGACGTGCACGACTGCGGCACGGGTGAGCGGGGCACGGTCGTCTGCCTGCACGGCTTCCCGCAGGACGCCACGTCGTACGACGCCGTGGTCCCGCGCCTCGTCGACGCGGGCCTGCGCGTCCTGGTGCCCGACCAGCGCGGCTACTCGCGCGGCGCGCGCCCCCGCGACGGGGGCCGGGCCGGCTACGCGATGCCGCAGCTCGTGGCCGACGTGCTGGCCCTCCTCGACGCCGCGCAGGTCCAGCGCGCCCATGTCGTCGGGCACGACTGGGGCGGCGCCGTCGCCTGGGCCCTGGCGGGCCGCCATGCCGAACGCGTGCAGTCGCTGACCGTGCTGTCCACGCCGCACCCGGGTGCGCTCGCGGCGGCCATGCGCAGCAGCTCGCAGCTCCTCCGCTCGTCCTACATCGGGTTCTTCCAGCTGCCCGGCGTCCCCGAGCGCGTCCTGCTCGCCCGGCAGGGCTGGCTGGTGCGCGAGCTGCTGAGCCGGTCCGGGCTGCCGGCCGACCGGGTCGGGCACTACCTGGAGCGGGTCCGCGAGCCGGGCGCGTTGAGCGCGATGCTGGGGTGGTACCGCGGCATCGCCGCTTCCCGGAGCCACCCCGCGGGGCGCACGCACGTGCCCACGAGCCTGGTCTTCGGCAGCCGGGACCCGTTCTTCGCCCCGGCGGCCGCCCGCCGGACGCGCGACTTCGTCCTCGCCGACTACCGCCTCGAGCAGCTCGATGCCGGGCACTGGCTGGCCGAGACCCACGCGCCCGAGGTGGCCGCGGCCGTGCTGCGACGGGTGGCGACCGGGCCCGGCTGATGCCGTCGGGTCAGAGACGTCAAGGGGCGCGGCATTCGCGCCGATATGGCAACCGTGACACCCGTGGGAGCGACTGCCGTCCAGGGGCCGGGCGACCTTGCTGCCGTCCGGGCGCGGCCGTCTGGCCACTCGCCGCTGCGTCGGCTCAACCCGCCGCAGCGCAGCGAGGAGCTGGCGCACATGAGCCTCGAGCGGCTGCGCGCCTACCGGCGGACCCTGCTGTCCGAGGAGCTGCGGACGTCGTACTGGCGCCGGCTCCTGCAGGCCCGTCGCGACCTGCTGAACGTGCCGGAGGCGGGTGCTGACCTCGATCTGCTGCGCGACACCCTGACGGAGCAGCGCTCCGCGGGGCGCCAGGCGATGCTGTCGCTGCACCCCGACACCGCGATGCCGATCCTCCCGCAGCTACCCGACCTGTGGGCCAGCGAGGTCGGCTCGCCGGCCGTGGTCGACGGGCGCGGGCTCAGCGCGCGCCTCGCGAGCGCGGAGAGCGTGCTGTCGTCGTACCGCGAGGCGTTGCACCGTCGGCTGGACAGGGCAACGGCGGATCTTGTCGCGCGCTACCACGAGGACCCGCGGCTGTGCCTCACCGCGCTGCCCCCGCTCGACTGACCACACTCGCCGCCGGAGCGGGCGACGGCCTCTAGGGTGACGGGCATGAGCACCTCACCCCGGCTGCGCGGCGCCCTGCAGGGCGTCCCCACCTACAAGCCCGGCCGGCCGGCCGCCGTCCGCGACGGGGCCATGAGCTACAAGTTGTCCTCCAACGAGAACCCCTACCCGCCGCTGCCGTCCGTGCTCGACGCGGTGTCCCGGGAGGCCGGCCGCTTCAACCGCTACCCGGACCTGTTCGCGTCGGGCCTCGTGGCCGCGATCGCGGCGCGCCTGGACGTGCCCACGACCCACATCGCGACGGGCACCGGCTCGGTCGGTGTCCTGCAGCAGATCGTGCAGGCGACGGCGGGTGAGGGCGACGAGGTGGTCTACGCCTGGCGATCGTTCGAGGCCTACCCGATCGTGGTGCAGATCTCCGGTGCCCGGCCGGTGACCGTGCCGCTGACCAGCGACGAGCGCCACGACCTCGCGGCGATGGCCGACGCCATCTCCGAGCGCACCCGGCTGGTGTTCGTGTGCTCACCGAACAACCCCACCGGCACCGCCGTACGCCGCGACGAGCTGGGCGCCTTCCTGGACCGGGTGCCCCGTGACGTCCTGGTCGTCATCGACGAGGCCTACCGCGAGTTCGTGCGCGACCCCGACGTGCCCGACGGGCTCGAGGTCTACCGCGACCGGCCCAACGTCGCCGTACTGCGGACGTTCTCCAAGGCCTACGGGCTGGCCGGGCTGCGGGTCGGCTTCGCGGTCGCCCACGAGCCGGTGGCCGAGGCGCTGCGCGCGACGGCAGTGCCGTTCGGCGTCAGCGGCGTCGCGCAGGTCGCGGCCACCGCGTCGCTGGCGGCCGAAGACGAGCTGCTGGAGCGCGTGGAGGGCTTGGTCAAGGAGCGCTCGCGGGTGCATGACGCGTTGCGCGAGCAGGGCTGGTCCTCGGTGTCCGCGTCGGAGGCCAACTTCCTCTGGCTGCGCCTCGGTGAGCGGACGCCGGACTTCGCCACCGCCTGCCAGCAGGCGGGCGTCGTCGTACGTCCCTTCGGCGAGGAGGGGGTCCGCGTCACGATCGGCGAGACCGAGGCCAACGACATCTTCCTGACCGTGGCCGCGCGGTTCGTCTGACCCGCGCCCCGGGCCCCCCGGGCGATCCGCGGGATGTGCCCGGCGGCAGAATGCCGGGCGTGCGTCTTGACCACATCTCCTATGCCGCCGGTCCCGAGGGGCTGGGAGCGACCGTCCAGCGACTCGGGTCCGCACTCGGCGCAGGTTTCCGCGACGGCGGCATCCACCCCGGCTTCGGCACCCGCAATTTCGTGCTGCCGCTGGACAACGGGGTCTACCTCGAGGTCGTCGGGGCGCTCGACCACCCCGCCGTCGACAAGGCGCCGTTCGGCCAGGCGGTCAAGGCGCGCTGCGAGGCAGGTGGTGGCTGGCTGGCCTGGGTGGTCGCGGTCGAGGACATCAGCACCGTCGAGGCCCGGCTCGGTCGCCCGGCGCGCAGCAGCTACCGACGCCGACCCGACGGCGTGGACCTGACCTGGAAGCAGATCGGCGTGCTGGACCTGCTCGACGACCCGGCCCTGCCGTTCTTCGTGGAGTGGACCAGCGACCCGCGTCACCACCCCAGCTCCTACGGCGACGTGCGGCTGGGCATCGAGGCGGCCGAGATCTGCGGTGACCGTGACGCCATCGCCCGCTGGCTCGACGAGCCGCTGGAGGCCGCGGACTTGCGCTTCGACTGGGTGGCCGACCACGCCCCCGGGCTGGTCGCCGTGCACTTCTCGACGCCGCGCGGCACCGTCCGCGTCGACTGACCCCCTCCGGCGTCGCGCGGCTCCCCCCGGCCCCTCCGTCCGGACGCCGCCACCCCCCGTCGCCGTGCTGGCCCGCATCGACGTTCGATAGGGCTGTGGTCGCGCGCACCGGGCTGACATGACCACCCGCCTATCGAACGGTCGGGCCGGCGCAGCCGCGGTCAGCTGAGCGGGAGGTCCACGACAGGGGTCAGCGTGGGGTGGCCGGCATCGTCGCGGCCGGCCTTCTCGATGACCAGCCGGGCCGAGCGACCGTGCAGCCGCAGGGTGGCGATCTCGTTGCCGTAGTAGGGCCCGGCCAGCCGCGACCAGGTCAGCGGCTGCGCGGGCACGTGCGAGACCCGATCGAGCAGGAAGCGGGTCACCGTCTCGGCGGCCCGGCTCCAGGAGACCCGGAAGGCGACCTTCATCACTGCCGGCACGTAGTTGTGCACCGGCGAGCAGGTCAGCTGGTAGACCTTCGACCGCACCGGCTCGCCGTCGCCGGCCGGGTAGTGCGCCCGGGCGGCGTAGGCATGGTGCACGTCACCCGAGAGCACACACACCGTCGCCGGAGGCTTGCCGCGCGACCCCGCGTGCTCGCCACGTCCCACGCAGGCGAACAGCTCGGCCAGCCGGTCGAAGGACGCCCGGAACGCCGCCCAGTGCTCGAGGTCGGCGGCCCGGCGGAACGCCTCGGCCAGCCGAGCCATCCGGGGCCCCCGGTGGCCCGCCGCCAGCCGCTCGTTCCACGACTCGACGTCGTGCAGCGCACGCGGCAAGAGCCACGGCAGCGACGTACCGATCACGAGGTGGTCGTAGTCACCGGCCACCTGCTGCTCGATCCACGCGAACTCCTCCTCCGAGACCATCGAGCGCTCGCCCTCCTCGAGCACCCGCCCGCAGCGCGAGTCGATGACCAGCAGCCGTACGTCGGCCAGGTCGCGCCGGTAGGACCACTGCGCGCCCTTGCGGCCGTCGGCCTCCTTGTCGGCCGCGATCGCGAACTCCCGCAGCAGCGGCTCGACGTCACCCTCGGCGCTGCGCACCTTCTGGTACAGCGCGTCGTCGGCCAGGGCCTGCGGCGCCAGGTTGCCCAGGTGCTGGTAGACCCAGTACGACGACAGGCCGCCGATGATTCGCTCGGGCCACCACGAGGTCTGCGACATCTCGCGGCGCCAGGCGGCGGAGGTGTTCCAGTCGTCGCGGATGTCGTGGTCGTCGAAGATCATCGAGCTGGGCAGCGTCGAGAGCAGCCACCGGATCCCGGGGTCCCTCCACGACTGGTGGTAGAGCCAGGTGTACTCCTCGAAGTCGGCCACCTGGTCCTTCGCGCCCGTCGTGATGTCGCGCTTGGCCGCGATGCGCGCCTGGGTCTCCTGCGTGGTCTCGTCGGCGTAGACTTGGTCGCCGAGCAGCACCAGGGCGGCGGGCCAGTCCTGCTCCGGCAGCTCGGCCATCCGCCGCGCGTACGCGTCGAGCGCGTCGGCGTCGAAGTGCCGGTCGCCCACGACGGCCTCAGCAGTGGCGTAGCGGCACGAGCCGAAGACCACCCGCAGCTCGCGGTCGGGGTCCAGGGTCCGCACCCGCGGCTCGGGGTGCCCCGATCCGGGCGGCGGCCACACCGTGCGGCCGTCGAGGCGGACGTCGTACGTCGTGCTGCTGCCCGGCTCCAGACCCTCGATGCAGACCAGCGCGTAGTGGTGCCCGGCGACCTCCCAGGTGTCCTCGCGGTGCCCGAGCACCTCCACCGTGGCGGGCCGGTCGGTCTCCACCCACACGGTGGCGTCGGTCGTCCCGACATGACGCAGCAGGGGGCCGAGCACCAGCTCGCTCATGGAAGGGGTCTACCACGGGCCCGCATGGCTCAACCTGAGGCCCGCGACGCCCGATGACCAGGAGGTGCCGATCCCGCCGGGGCCGGCCGAGCACCTGTCTCGGGGCGTGAGATGAGGTCACGACCGACTGAAGTGATAACTGTGCGTCGCCGATCTGGTCAGGACGGAGAGGTGGTTCACCCGTTCGGTCCTGAGGGAGCGAGCGATCTCGTACATACAGTGATCTTCCCAGCACGGACCGTACAGGGCCGCAGGGCCGGGCACGAGATTCGGACACCATGACGAGCAGCACGTTGGCGCAGGCGACGAGCGACACCGGGAGCAGCACCGGTGTCGCGACGACCGTGCTCGCTCTGGTGAGCGCCGGCGCCCTGGCCGCCGTCGGCCTGGTGGGTGCCAGCCAGCTGAGCCGCTCGGTAGGCGGCCCGCTGGACATCGGCGGGGACGGCGCGCTGCGCTCGCCCGGCTCCGTCCTGGTCACCCCACGGCCGGTCGAGCCCCTCATCGGCACGCGCCGCGAGGGCAGTGGCCGAGCCGGTTCGCCCGCACCCGGGGTGTTCTCCGCATCGTTGCCTGGACTGACCACGGACCTGCAGCCGGCCTCTGGCGCTGCCGGCACGGGGACGGCCACCGGCGGCGCCAGCGACCCGGCGGTCCGGCCCGCGCCGGTCCCCGCGCCGGGCAGTGCCCCCGCACCCGCCCCGGCTTCCGTCGCCCCGCCGCCGGCCCCCCAGACCGTCGTGTCGCCGCAGCCCGTGCCGGCTGCGCTGAAGCCTCCCGTCGTGCCGCCGGCCCCCGCTCGGGCCTTCTCCAGCAGCGGCAAGGGCAGCGCCGAGCTGCGCACCTTCTGCTTCACCTGGGCCGGCACGCTCGACGCTGCGGACCACCTGCGCGCCGACTGTGCCGAGATCGTCAGCGAGGGACAGCACGACGGCTCCCGGCGCTCGCGCGGCGGTTCCGGCGGCAATGGCGAGGACAGCGGGCACCGCGGCTGGACGCGTACCGAGCACACTGCCGAGCGCGAGAGCCGCGCCCCCGCCAACGGGCGTCGGAAGGACCCGGCGCCGGGCCGGGTGCAGGTCGCCGCCGTACCTGTCGCCCCGGTCGCCCCCGCGCCCCCCACGGCCGACAGCGCCCGCCCCGACCAGGGCGACCAGGACGGGTACGCCGGTGCCGGCGGGCGGGACGAGAGCGGCGAGGACCACGGCGGCGGACCCGGCGGTGACGACCACGCCGGCGACGACCACAGCGGCGACGACCACGGCGGCGGCGGACCCGGCAGTGACGACCACACCGGCGGACCCGGTGGCGACGACCACGGTGGCGACGACCACGGCGGCAGCTGAGCGGGGACCCCCTCCGGAGCCTGCGCGGCCCGCCCAGAGGTGCGAGACACCTGGAGCCTCGCTAGGTTGTCCCGGCGTCTCTTAGAGTGAGGCACGACACAGGCGTCGGACCACCCGGTCTCGACGGACTCGTCAAACACGGGACAGCACGGCGGCCCGTCGCCGCTCACCCCGCGGAGACCCCGCACGGGTGCGTCGACGAGGGGCACCGACGACGGGCAGGCGGCAACCCCGCCGACCGTCGCGAGCTACGAGGAGTGCATGTGACCGACAGTGCCGTCGCCGCCGCCGCGTCCCCGCAGGCCGCACACCCACGGCTCGCCCGCCCGGTGTCCGACCAGCCGGAGCTGGTGCAGCTGCTCACCCCGGAGGGTGAGCGCGTGGAACACCCCGACTACGCCATCGACCTGTCCGACGACGAGCTGCGCGGGCTCTACCGCGACCTGGTCCTGGTCCGCCGGGTCGACGCCGAAGCCACCGCGCTGCAGCGGCAGGGCGAGCTGGGCATCTGGGCCAGCCTGCTCGGCCAGGAGGCGGCCCAGGTGGGCTCCGGCCGCGCCATGCGGGCCGACGACTATGCGTTCCCGACGTACCGCGAGCACGGTGTCGCCTGGTGCCGGGGAGTCGACCCGCTCAACCTGCTCGGGCTCTTCCGGGGGGTCAACCACGGGGGCTGGGACCCCAACGAGAAGAACTTCCACCTCTACACCATCGTGATCGGGGCGCAGACCCTGCACGCCACCGGCTACGCCATGGGTGTGCAGAAGGACGGAGCCGAGAGCGCGGTCATCGCCTACTTCGGCGACGGCGCGACGAGCCAGGGCGACGTCAACGAGGCCTTCATCTTCGCCAGCGTCTTCAACGCCCCGGTCGTGTTCTTCTGTCAGAACAACCAGTGGGCCATCTCCGAGCCGATCGAGAAGCAGACCCGCATCCCGCTCTACCGGCGCGCGATGGGCTTCGGCTTCCCCGGCATCCGGGTCGACGGCAACGACGTCCTCGCCTGCCTCGCCGTCACGCGCGCGGCCCTGCAAAATGCCCGGGAAGGCAGCGGCCCCACGTTGATCGAGGCCTACACCTACCGGATGGGCGCCCACACGACCTCCGACGACCCGACCCGCTACCGGCTCTCCGACGAGCTGGAGTCCTGGAAGCTCAAGGACCCCGTCGAGCGCATGAAGGCCTACCTCTCGCGCAACGGCATCGCGACCCAGGCGTACTTCGACGAGGTGGAGCGCGAGTCGGCCGAGCTGGCCGCCTACGTGCGCAAGGGCTGCCTGGAGATGCCCGACCCCGAGCCGCTGTCGATCTTCGAGCACGTGTACGCCGACCGGCACCCGCTGCTCGAGGAGGAGCGCGAGCAGTTCGCGGCGTACCTCGAGACCTTCGAGCGCGCGGAGGGAACCCGCTGATGGCGACGATCACCCTGGCCAAGGGCATCAACATGGGTCTGCGCAAGGCCATGGAGAACGACCCGAAGGTGCTCGTCATGGGCGAGGACGTCGGCAAGCTCGGTGGCGTCTTCCGGGTGACCGACGGCCTGCAGAAGGACTTCGGGGAGGACCGGGTCATCGACACGCCGCTCGCCGAGTCGGGCATCGTCGGGACCGCGATCGGCCTGGCGCTGCGCGGCTACCGGCCGGTGTGCGAGATCCAGTTCGACGGCTTCGTCTACCCGGCCTTCGACCAGATCGTCAGCCAGCTGGCCAAGATGCGTGCCCGGGCGCTGGGCAAGGTGAGCCTGCCGGTCGTCATCCGCATCCCCGTCGGCGGCGGCATCGGCGCGGTCGAGCACCACAGCGAGTCCAACGAGGCCTACTTCGCGCACACCGCCGGCCTCAAGGTCGTGGTCTGCTCCAACCCCGTCGACGCGTTCTTCATGACCCAGCAGGCGATCGCCACCGACGACCCGGTCATCCTCTACGAGCCCAAGCGGCGCTACTGGGAGAAGGCCGACCTCGACGAGTCGCTCACCCTCGAGGACGCGACCCCGCTGCACCGGGCCCGGGTCGCGCGGGAGGGCGCCGACATCACCGTGGCGGCCTACGGGCCGGTGGTGAAGACGGCCATGGAGGCGGCGACCGCGGCAGACGAGGAGGGCAAGTCGATCGAGGTGATCGACCTGCGGACGCTCTCCCCGCTCGACATGCCCACGCTGTGCGCGTCGGTCGAGAAGACCGGTCGGCTGGTGGTCGTGCACGAGGCGCCGGTGTTCCTCGGCATGGGTGCCGAGGTGGCCGCCCGGGCGACCGAGGCCTGCTTCTACTCCCTGGAGGCGCCCGTGATGCGGGTCGGCGGTTTCGGCACTCCCTACCCGCCGAGTCGCGTCGAGGAGGACTACCTTCCCGATCTCGATCGCATCCTGGATGCCGTCGACCGATCGCTTGCCTTCTAGGAGCCGTTCACAGATGAAGCAGTTCAAGCTGCCCGACGTCGGCGAAGGCCTCACTGAGGCGGAGATCGTCTCGTGGAAGGTCAAGGTCGGCGACACGGTGGAGATCAACGACATCGTCGTCGAGATCGAGACCGCCAAGTCGCTGGTCGAGCTGCCCTCGCCCTTCGCCGGAGTGGTCAGCGAGGTGCTCGTGGCCGAGGGCACGACGGTCGACGTCGGCACCCCGATCATCACCGTGGACACCGGCGAGGGCGCTGCGCCGGCCGCACCTGAGGCGGGGGCGGTCGAGCAGATCGGCACACCCGACGCCGAGGCGGCCGTCGAGCCGGGGCTGATCGGCGGTCCCGCGCCGGGCGGCCGCACGTCCGTGCTCGTCGGCTACGGCCCGCGCAGCACGTCGGCCAAGCGCCGCCCCCGCAAGCAGCAGCCCGGCCCGTCCGCGTCAGCGGCCCGCCAGGCCGTGCAGACCTCGATGATGACCAGCCCGGTGCCCCTGACGGAGCCGGCGCTGGAGGAGGCCGAGCACGCGGCGCCGTCGACCACCGTCGCGGGCCCGTCGGCCGGCGCCGCCAGGGCGCGCGCCAAGCCACCCGTCCGCAGGCTCGCCAAGGACCTCGGTGTCGACATCTCGACACTCGCGGCCACCGGCCCCGACGGCACGGTCACCCGCGACGACGTCCGCTCGGCGGCCTCCTCCGACTCGGCAGACCCTGCACCGCTGCCCCGCTCCCGGGCCGGCGACCCGCGCGAGCGCGAGACGCGGGTGCCGGTCAAGGGCGTGCGGAAGATGACCGCGCAGGCCATGGTCGCCTCGGCGTTCACCGCCCCGCACGTGACCGAGTGGGTCACCGTCGACGTCACCCGCACCATGGAGCTGGTCGATCGGCTCAAGACCGACCGCGAGTGGCGCGAGGTCAAGGTCAGCCCGCTGCTGCTGGTGGCCAAGGCCCTGATCCTGGCGGTCCAGCGCAACCCGCAGGTGAACGCGACCTGGGACGAGGCCAACCAGGAGATCGTCTACAAGAGCTACGTCAACCTCGGCATAGCCGCGGCCACGCCACGGGGGCTGGTCGTGCCGAACATCAAGGACGCCGACCGGATGTCGCTGCTCGACCTGGCGCAGGCGATGGCGGCCTTGACCACCACCGCCCGCGAGGGGCGCACCCAGCCGGGCGAGATGTCCGGTGGCACCATCACGATCACCAACGTCGGGGTCTTCGGCATCGACAGCGGCACCCCGATCCTCAACCCCGGCGAGTCGGCGATCCTGTGCTTCGGTGCCGTGCGCGACATGCCCTGGGTCCTCGACGGCGAGATCGCGGTGCGCAAGGTGACCCAGCTGGCGCTGTCCTTCGACCATCGCCTCATCGACGGCGAGCTCGGGTCACGCTTCCTCGCGGACATCGCCCGGGTGCTCGAGGACCCGGCGACCGCCCTGGTCTGGTAGCGGGTGCCCTCCCCCACGGCTGCCCCGCTGACCCCTGCCGCCGTCGCCTCCGCCGCGACCTACTGGGACCGCTGGGTGGCGTTCCGGCAGCGCTACACGCGGGTGCCCGGCGTGCAGGCCGCCTGGTGGTACCACGACGGGCTGGTGCTGTCGGCGGCACACGGCCGGGCCGACGTCGCGAGCGACACGGCGCTGAGCACGTCGCACCTCTTCCGGATCGCCTCGCACTCCAAGACCTTCACCGCCACCGCGGTGTTCCGCCTGCTGGAGGCCGGTCGGCTCCGGCTCGACGACCCGGTCGAGACCTGGCTCGGCTGGCTGTCGGGCCAGCCGCTGGGCGACCGGACCCTTCGTGAGCTTCTCGCGCACGGCGGCGGTGTCGTGCGCGACGGTCGCGACGGCGACTTCTGGCAGCTCTCCCGTGCCTTCCCGGACCGGGCGGCGCTGCGGACGGCGGCCACCGACGGCGCCGACGTCCTGCCGGCCAACCAGCAGTTCAAGTACTCCAACATCGGCTACGCCCTGCTCGGGCAGGTGATCGAGGCGGTCTCCGGGACGTCGTACGCCGACTTCCTGCGGCGGGAGGTCGTCGACGTGCTGGGACTGCAGCGCACCGGACCGGAGCTCGACCCGGGGCGGGGCGACGACTACGCCACGGGCTACAGCTCGCTGGCCTACGCGTCGCGGCGGTTGCCGATCGACCACATCGACACCGGCGCGATGGCCGCCGCGACGGGCTTCTACAGCACGGCCGAGGATCTGTGCCGCTATGCCTCGGCCCAGTTCCTGGGCGACCCGCGGCTGCTGAGCGACCGGTCCAAGCGGCTCATGCAGCGCAGCGAGTGGAAGGTCGAGGGCACCGACACCCACTACGGCCTGGGCTTCCAGGTGCACGACATCGGCGGTCGCCGCCTGGTGGGGCACGGCGGCGGCTACCCCGGGCACAACACCGCCACGTTGCTCGACCCGGAGGGGCGGCTGGCCCTCAGCGTGCTGACCAACGCCATCGACGGCTCCGCGGCGGAGCTGGTGACCACCGGTGTCCGGCTGGCCAACCTGGCGGCCGAGGGCGCGCGAGCGGGCACCTCGGTCGACGCGGCCTCGGTCGAGCGGTTGTGCGGGCGCTACGCGAACCTCTGGGGAGTGCTCGACATCGTGCGGCTCGGCGACGGGCTCTACGCCCTGGACCCCAGTGCCGGGGACCCCACCGAGGAACCCACCTCGCTGGAGGTCACCGGTCCCACCACGCTGCGCACCGCTCGGACCAGAGGCTTCGGTTCCCCCGGCGAGACGCTGGAGTTCGACGTCGACGAGGCCGGGCGGGTCCGCTCGGTCCGCGGCAGCGGCGCCATGAGCTGGCACCCGTACGACGCCTTCGCCGACGCGGTCGCCGCCCGCGACCGGGTCGAGCTCGGTTCACCGATCCGGCCCGTCACGGGGTGAGGCACAGGCCGGCGACCAGCCTGCCGGCCAGCTCGACGTCGCCGCTGGTCGCCACGACCGCCTCGGCCGGCGACACCCGACCCCCGAGCAGTCGCACGACGGTCTCCCAGTCGGCGACCAGCGTCGCCGTGGCGGCGCCCCCGGGCGCCTCTGCCCGGGCCGCCCGTCCGTTGTCGGCCACCACGACGGTCGCCTCGAACCGCACCGGGCCGCTCACCCGCAGCGTCACGCTCTGACCGGGGCGTGCGCCGGCCCGCTTGGCGACCAGCACGGGCAGCGCGCCGCGCAGCAGGTCCCGGGTCACAGCTGCCCCGGGTCCGTCGAGGTTCCCGGGCCGGGCCACTGCCCGGCGGACGTCCTGCTCGTGCATCCAGGCGTCGAAGGCCCGGTTGCGCAGCAGCAGCTCGGTGTCCCAGCGCTCGTCGGCGGGCACGCGCACCGGCGGGTCCTGCGCGCGCATCCGGCGCATCACCGGCAGGCGCTCCTCGAGGGCCTGGCGCAGCTCGGCGACCAGACGGCCGGGCGGGAGACCGCGGCGCGCCTGGACGCCGTCCTCCATGTGCCGGCCGAACGCGGAGCGCACGTGCGGCCCGTACGACGGGAGGGAGGCCGGGCGCGGGTCGCCCAGCAGCTCGCGCTCGGTCGCCGCGAGGTGCGCCACGACGTCCTGCACCGACCAGCCGGGCAGCTCGGTCGGGCGCGACCAGTCGCGCTCCTCGAGCGTCGTCAGCACCGAGAGCAGCGAGCGCACGGACTGCTCGAACGCGTCGACGTAGCCGGCCAGCTCCACGACGTGCGAGGCTAACGCCGTGCGCGTCCACGTGGTGCAGATCGCCTACGGAGACCACGAGCCGCTCGCGCAGCGGGTCGCCCGGGTCGCCGCCCTCGTCCGTGACCAGCACGGCGCCGACCTCGTCGTGCTGCCGGAGCTGTGGCCGCAGGGTGGCTTCGCCTACGACCGTTGGGAGGAGCAGGCGCAGCCGCTGGACGGGCCGGCCGTGCGTGCGCTCGGTGACGCCGCGCGAGAGCTTCGGAGCACCGTGCACATGGGCTCGCTCGTCGAGCGTGACGAGACGGGTCGGCTGTTCAACACCTCGGTGCTGCTCGGCCCGCAGGGGCAGGTGCAGGCGACGTACCGCAAGATCCACCTGTTCGGCTTCGGGGAGGGCGAGCCCAAGCTGATGACACCGGGCGACGGGGTCGTCGTGCACGACGGCCTGGGCCTCGCGACCTGCTACGACGCGCGGTTCCCGGAGCAGTTCCGGGCCCTGCTCGACGCGGGCGCCGAGGTCGTGCTGCTGCCCGCCGCCTGGCCGGCCAAGCGCGTCGGGCACTGGCGGCTGCTGGCCCAGGCCCGTGCCGTGGAGAACCAGTCCTTCGTGGTGGCCTGCAACACCGCAGGTGAGCACTCGGGGGTGCGGATGGGCGGTTCCTCGATGGTCGTCGACCCCTGGGGAGAGGTGCTGGCCGAGGCCGGTACGGGCGAGGAGGTGCTGGTGGTCGAGCTCGATCGCGGGCTCGTCGGCCGCACCCGGGCCGGTTTCCCGGTGCTCGCCGACCGTCGCCTCTGACCGGGCCCACCCGCGACCGGGGCGGGGGCGAGCACCGGGAAGGCTGCACTAGACTGGGCCGCCGAAGGGGAGTAGTCCCCAACGCGCGTGTCGACATGCTGACCCTGCGGGGTCCGGCACCGCGGCCTCGTCGCCGGACGGCGGCAGGCGGGCGAGACCTTCGACCGGCACTGTCCTGCACCACCACGACGTGCCCGGTCGAGGGCGCGTCCGCGGACGGCACCGCGGCCGGGCTGACGGGAGACCCGCACCCCATGTACGCGTTCCTACTGAGCGCCGGCGTCATCTTCGTCGCCGAGCTCGGTGACAAGAGCCAGCTGATGGCAATGACCTTCGCGACCCGTTTCCCGATGCGCCAGGTGCTGCTCGGCATCACGCTCGCCACCGCCGTCGTGCACCTCGCCTCGGTCGCCCTCGGTGCCGCGATCGGCAGCTCGCTGCCCACCGACGCCATCGCGATCGCCGCCGGGATCTCCTTCCTGGGCTTCGCCGCGTGGACCCTGCGCGGCGACCGCCTCGACGAGGAGGAGCAGTCCAAGGCCTCGCGCACGACCAGGAGCGCCGTGCTCGCGGTCGGGGTGGCCTTCTTCCTCGCCGAGCTGGGCGACAAGACGATGCTCGCGACCGTCGCGCTGGCCACACGGGAGGGCTGGCTGGGCACCTGGCTCGGCAGCACCGTGGGGATGGTCGCCGCCGACGCCCTGGCCATCGTGGTGGGCGCGATCCTCGGCAGACACCTGCCGGAGCGGGTCATCAGGTACGCCGCCGCCGCCGCGTTCGCCGTCTTCGGCGTCCTGCTCATCCTGCAGGGCGCTCTCTAGCGCGCCAGCCGCGTTCGGACGGCCGGCGGGTCGCCGTACTGGGAGGATGCGCTCATGGGACTGGGCGGCGGGCCACGCGAGTGGGACGACTACGAGTGGTTCTCGCTGGGCGATGCGCCGGCCGACTCCGGTGAACCGCTGGCCGGCGGCCTGCTCGACTGGTTCGCCGAGCACCCGCTCTGGCAGCCCGGCGGGAGTCACCGGCTGCTGCTGGTCGACCTGGACAACCTGCGGGCCGAGCCGCGTCGCTGGCGGGCCCGGATGGCGGTCGTCCTGTGGCTGGGCCGCCAGGCCCACGCCGTGGCCCTGGCCGGCCAGGTCGGTGCGGTGCGCCGGGCGCGACCGCATCTAGCGGAGCTGTCGGGACAGGTGCGCGCCGTCGCCGACGGCAGCGACCTCGCCGACTACGTGCTGCTGGAGGCTGCCGAGGCGCTCACGTCGGGCCCCGCCCAGATCGTGGTGGTCAGCAACGACGGCATCTTCGCCGCGTTGGCCGACCGCGGCCGGCTCACCGTCCTGAGTCCCGGGGCCGACGCGCTCAGCGAGCGGCTCGGTTCGGCGGCCGACAAGACGGTGGACCTGGCCTACCTCGAGGAGCTCGTGGGCTCCTCGGACGGCTCGCCTGCGTCCGCCCTAGCGTCGCCGGAGCAGGCGCCGGCGAAGAAGGCGCCGGCGAAGAGGGTGGCGGCGAAGAAGGCGCCGGCGAAGAAGGCGCCGGCGAAGAGGGTGGCGGCGAAGAAGGTGGCGGCGAAGAAGGTGGCGGCGAAGAAGGTGGCGGCGAAGAAGGTGGCGGCGAAAAAGGTGGCGGCCAACAAGGCCGTGGCGCGCAACCGGAGCCGTGCGTCGACGCAGCGGTAGGGGCGCCGCGTCGCCCGAGGGCGTGGCGAGATCACCAGAGCGAGGACGGCGGCTGGCCCGAGGGCGCATACTGAAACCGTGAAACCCACCCACGCCGCGCCCCGGCGACGTCCGCCTGGCAGCCCTTTCCACGACAAGGTGATCCCGGAGCCGGAGCTCTTCGCCGTCGACGACCGCGTGACCCACGACACCTGTGGTCTGGGCCGGGTCGTTGCCGTCGAGGACGACAACGTGGCCGTGCTGGTGCAGTTCGGCCCGCAGAAGCTGCGCGTCCCGAGCCCGTTCTCCAAGCTCACCAAGCTCTAACTGCTGACCCCGGCGCTGCCCGGGCCCGGCGCATCCCGTTGGATCTGAACGTGGACACCGTGCGGGTGCGGGCCCCCGAGCTGACCGGCCGGGCCTGGCTGAACACCGGAGGCCGCGACCTCGCCCTGGCCGGGCTGCGCGGCAAGATCGTGCTGCTGGACTTCTGGACGTTCTGCTGCGTCAACTGTCTGCACGTCCTGGACGAGCTGCGCCCCCTCGAGCGCGCGTACGCCGACGTACTGGTCATGCTCGGGGTGCACTCGCCGAAGTTCCTGCACGAGGCCGACCCTGACGCGCTGGCCGCCGCCGTCGAGCGTTACGGGGTGCACCACCCGGTGCTCGACGACCCGCAGCTGACGACCTGGAAGCAGTACGCCGTGCGGGCGTGGCCCACGCTCACCGTGGTGGACCCGGAGGGGTACGTCGTCGCGCAGCTGTCCGGCGAGGGCCATGCGCACGCGCTGCACCGGCTGGTGGCCGACCTGGTCACGACGCACGAGGCCAAGGGCACGCTGCACCGCGGTGACGGCCCGTACGTGCCGCGGCCGGCGGCGGCGACCGAGCTGCGCTTCCCCGGCAAGGTGCTCGCGTTGCCCGGTGGCACGCTGCTGGTGAGCGACTCGGGCCACCACTCGCTGGTCGAGCTGGCGCCCGACGCCGGGACCGTCGTACGCCGCATCGGGTCCGGCGCGCGGGGGCTGGTCGACGGCGACCCCGGGACGGCCCGCTTCAACGAGCCGCAGGGTCTCCTCCTGCTGCCCGAGGACGTACGCGCGGCGGTGGGCTACGACGTCGTCGTGGCCGACACGGTCAACCACGCGCTGCGCGGCCTGCGGCTGCAGGACGGCCGGGTGAGGACGGTCGCCGGGAGCGGCCGGCAGTGGATGCAGGGCTCGGGTACCGAGGACCTGTCCTCGCCGTGGGACCTCGCATGGGTCGACGATCGGGTGCTCGTCGCGATGGCGGGCATCCACCAGCTCTGGACGTTCGAGCCCAGGCACGCCACGGTCGACGTACATGCCGGGACGACCAACGAGGGTCTGCTGGACGGGGCCCGGGGGGACGCGTGGTTCGCGCAGACCAGCGGTCTCGCGGCGGCGCCGGACGGGACGACGTGGCTGGTCGACTCCGAGACGTCGTCGCTGCGGCGGCTGCGCGGCGGGGACGTCACCACCGTGGTGGGGACCGGGCTCTTCGAGTTCGGGCACGTCGACGGGCCGGCCGGGACGGCACTGCTGCAGCATCCGCTGGGTGTCACGGTCCTGCCCGACGGGTCGGTCGCGGTCGCCGACACCTACAACGGCGCGATCCGCCGCTACGACCCCGCGGCCGGGACCCTCACGACGCTCCTCACGGGGCTGGCGGAACCCAGCGACGCGCTGGTCGTCGAGGACGGGCTGCTGGTCGTCGAGTCGGCGGCGCACCGGCTGACCCGGCTGCGCTTGCCCGAGGAGGCGCTCGTCGTCGACGGGGTCGCCCACCGGACCCGGCGGCCGGTGACGGAGCTGGCCCCCGGCGAGATCGACCTGGAGGTGGTCTTCCGCGCTCCGCCGGGCCAGCGGCTGGACGAGCGCTACGGCCCCGCGACCCGGCTGGTCGTGACCGCGACCCCACCGCAGCTGCTGCGCTCCGGCGAGGGGACCGGCGCCGACCTGCGCCGTGCTCTTGTGCTCGACGCGCACGTCGGCGACGGCGTGCTGCACGTGGCGGCGATGGCCGCCTCCTGTGACGACGAGGGCGTGGCGTTCCCGGCCTGCCACGTGCACCAGCAGGACTGGGGGGTCCCGATCCGGCTGGTCGAGGGAGCGCCGAGCCGGCTGGAGCTGTTCCTCGCCGGCTGACCGTCGTGATCCCCCGCGGCTGGGCTACCTCCCATGCTCGACCCCCGCAGAGGAGCCCGCCGCGGCCGGCGGGTCAGATGCGGTCGTCGTAGACGCGGCGCTCCTCGACGACGTCGCCGCGGGCGGCAGTGCGGCGCGGGCCCCAGATGAATGCGGTCATGATGAGCCCGAGCACGCCGACGATCATCAGGATGTAGCCGACCACGGCGATGTCGAGCCCCGAGATGCTGGCGTTGACGGCAAAGGCAAGGATCGCGCCGACGGCGATCAGGAAGATGCTGACCCCGATGCCCATGAGTACCTCCGGTGAGAGCGGATGGGGGTCGGTCGACCCCGGTTCCGGCGCGGCAGTGCCCGCCGTCCGGGGGTCTACCCCGCTCGGCCGGCCCCCATGCCCACCGACCCCCGATCGGCGGACCCGGGGGGGACGAAACCGGCTAAAACGCCTCCTCGGCGAGCTCCATCAGGCTGTTGTCCACGCCCTCGGCCACCGTGCGCTGCGCCGACAGCAGCGGGAGCGCCTGGCGCGCGAAGAACCTCGCCGCGGCGACCTTGCCCTCGTAGAAGGCCCTGTCGCGTCCCGCCGCGCCCGCGTCGAGGGCACGCAGGGCGACGGTGGCCTGGCGCAGCAGCAGCCATCCGGTGACCAGGTCGCCGCAGGCCAGCAGCAGCCGCGAGGTGTTCTGGCCGACCTTGTAGATGTTGGCGGCGTCCTGCGCCGAGGCGGTCAGCGAGGTGACCATCGTGCCCACGATGCCCTGCACGTCCTCGAGGGCCTTGGCGAGCAGGTCGCGCTCGGTCTGCAGCGCACCGTTGCCCTCGTCGCCCTTGGCGAAGTCCTGGATCTCCGTCATCAGCTTCGTCAGGGCGTGTCCCTTGTCGCGCACGATCTTGCGGAAGAAGAAGTCCATGCCCTGGATGGCCGTGGTCCCCTCGTACAGGGTGTCGATCTTGGCGTCCCGGATGTACTGCTCGATCGGGTAGTCCTGCAGGTAGCCGGAGCCGCCGAAGGTCTGCAGAGACTGGGAGCCGAGCAGCTCGTAGGACTTCTCCGAGCCGAAGCCCTTCACGATGGGCAGCATCAGGTCGTTGAGGCGTACGGCGAGGTCGTGCGCGGCGTCCTCGACACCGCTCGCCTCCGCGAGCGCCACCTCGTCCTGGATGGTGGCGGTGTAGAGCACCAGCGCGCGCATGCCCTCGGCGTACGCCTTCTGCAGCATCAGCGATCGACGTACGTCGGGGTGGTGCGCGATGGTGACGCGCGGCGCGGTCTTGTCCGTCATCCTGGTCAGGTCCGGCCCCTGGACCCGGGTCTTGGCGTAGTCCAGGGCGTGCAGGTAGCCGCTCGAGAGCGTGGCGATGGCCTTGGTGCCGACCATCATCCGGGCGAACTCGATGATCTTGAACATCTGCGCGATGCCGTCGTGTACGTCGCCGACCAGCCAGCCGACTGCCGGCTCGCTCTCGCCGAAGGTGAGCTCGCAGGTCGTGGACGCCTTGAGGCCCATCTTGTGCTCGACGTTGGTCACGTAGGCACCGTTCGGCGCCCCGAGCTCACCGGTGTCCCAGTCGAAGTGGCGCTTGGGGACGATGAACAGCGACAACCCCTTGGTGCCGGGCCCCGCACCCTCCGGCCGGGCCAGCACCAGATGGACGATGTTCTCCGTCATGTCGTGCTCGGCGCTGGTGATGAAGCGCTTCACGCCCTCGATGTGCCAGCTGCCGTCGTCCTGCCGGATCGCCCGGGTCCGCCCGGCACCGACGTCGGAGCCCGCGTCGGGCTCGGTGAGCACCATCGTTGCGCCCCACCGGTTCTCGACCATCCGCTGGGCGACCTTGTGCTGCGCCGCGGTGCCCAGGCGGTAGATGACGTGCGCGAAGCTCATGCCCGACGCGTACATGTGCACGGCGGGGTTCGAGCCGAGCACCAGCTCGGCCACCGCCCAGCGCAGGCTCGGCGGCACGACGGTGCCGCCCAGCCCCTCGGGCAGGTCCATCCGCCACCACTCGGCGTCCATGTAGGCCTGGTAGGACTTCTTGAACCCGTCGGGCATCGTCACCGTGTGGGTCGCCGGGTCGAAGACGGGCGGGTGGCGGTCGGACTCGAGCAGCGACTCGGCCAGCTCGTGGGTAGCCAGCCGCTCGACCTCGCCGAGGATGCCGCGCGCCGTCTCGGCGTCGACCTCCGCGTAGGGACCGGTGCCCAGGATGTCGGCGCGACCGAAGACCTCGAAGAGGTTGAACTCGATGTCGCGCAGGTTGCTCTTGTAGTGACCCATCGCAGGCGTCGTCCTTCCCGTACGGCGATCGCGGCGGCCGGTGTGCGGCCGCTCCTGGCTCATTACCCGCCAGTAACAAGATGATGCTACTCATCAGTAACCTTCGCAACCCCTGGCGCGCTCAGAGGTCGACGACCAGGGCCCGATGGTCGGACAGGCCCAGGTCGGGAGCGGCACCGGTGAAGGGACCGGGCAGCCCGTCGACGAGGACGTGGTCGAGCTGGCGGGCCGGGTCGAGCGTCGGGAAGGTCAGCGCGGCGGCCGCCGTACGCATGCCGCTGGCACGCCGGGCGGTCGCCGGCCCCATGTTGAGGTCACCCATCAGCACCCAGGGCCGTGGGCAGGCGCCCAGCGCGCGCACCACGCGGCGCAGCTGCAGGACGTTCCAGCCGTGCACGAACGAGAGGTGTGTGGTGGCCACCGACACCGGTCCCTCCGGGCCCTCCACGACCGCCGAGACCGCCACGCGTGGCTCGTCGGAGACCAGCGCCGGGGTCCATCGCCTCGGGAACAGCATCGGGACGCGGCCGGGGAGCGCGGGGAGGCGGATCACCTCCCACGCCCGCACCGGGTAGCGGGACAGCAGCGCGACACCGTACGCCGCCGAGTCCGGCTGCTCGTCGCCGGTTGCCGCCGTCCAGGTCGCCCCCGGGGTGCCGGCCAACGCTGCGACGAACCGGTAGTCCCGCGCGCCCATCGACTCGGCGGCCACCCTCGTCAGGTCGGCCCCGCCGGAGCGCTCCTGGTCACGGTCGACCTCTTGCAGGCCCAGCACGTCGGCGTCGAGGGTCCGCACCGCATGCGCCAGCCGTTCGGCGTCGACCAGGCCATCCGTCAGCGACCGGCCGTGCAGGATGTTGAACGTCGCGACGCGCATCACCGCACACCGTTCCCCACGCGGGTGCCGGTCTACCGTCCGTCGCCCGGCCGGCATGAGGTGCGCCGGCCCCGGGTACGCCGCAGCCGTGCCCGACGCCTGCTCACCAGATGCCTCCACCAGCGGCCTTCGTGAGGCCTTGAAGGTCATCGCTGTCTGCTTGAAGGAGGCCGACATCGCCTTCGCGCTGGGCGGCGGGTACGCCGCGTGGGCCCGAGGAGGCCCCGAACCCGACCACGACGTCGACTTCCTCGTGGCGGCGTCGGAGGTCGAGCGCGCCGAGGCCGTGTTGGCCGACCGCGGCCTACGGGTCCAGCGGTCGTCGGAGGACTGGCTGTTCAAGGTCTTCCTCGACGAGGCGATGGTCGACGTCATCCACCACCTGCAGGGGCAGCCGCTCTCGGCGTCCGCGCTTCGGGGCGCGCAGGAGCTGGAGGTGCTGTCCGTGCTGATGCCGGTCATCAGCGCGACGGAGCTGATGAAGCACAAGCTGGCTGCCCTCAACGAGCACGAGTGCGACTTCGCCCGCCTCCTGCCTGTGGCGCGGGCGCTGCGCGAGCAGCTGGCCTGGGACGAGCTGCGCGAGGGCGCCGTCGACAACGACTTCGCCGCTGCGTTCCTGATGCTGCTGCAACGCCTGGGCGTGGCGCCGGCCTGATCCCTGTCCGAGCCTGGCTCCCGCCCCGCCGGGCGTCCCGCCCGTGGTCGGGTGTCCTCGCCTACCTCACGGGGTCGACGGCCGCGGACGCGGCGGCGAGGGAGGGGCCGCGGTCGCGCGAGAAGCGGACCAGGGCCACCGCGACGGCCGTCGTCAGGGGCACCGAGAGGACCAGGCCGATCGACCCCACGAGGGTGCGGATGGCCTCCTCGCCCAGCGCCTCGTTGGTGACGACGGTGCCGAGCGGACGCTGTGACAGGTCGATGAGCAGCAGCACGGGCAGCGCCGAGCCCGCGTAGGCGAACACGATCGTGTAGACGGTCGAGGCGATGTGGTCCCGCCCGATGCGCATGGCGCCCGCGAACAGCCGCCGGGCCGACGAGTCGGGACGCAGGGCGTGCAGCTCCCAGACGGCCGAGGCCTGGGTCACGGTGACGTCGTTGAGGATGCCGAGGCTCGCCACGATGATGCCGCACAACAGCAGTCCCGAGAGCCGCACCTGACCGGCGACCGCCGCGACCACGAGGTCGTCCTCGCTCCCGGCGCCGGTGAGGTGGGCGGCCTGGACGGCCCAGGTGCCCAGCGCGGCCGACGCCGCCAGCCCGAAGAGCGTGCCGAACAGGGCGGTGGTGGTGCGGATGCTCACGCCGTGTGCGAGGTACAGGAGCACGAACATGATCGACGCGCACCCCACCAGCCCGACCGCGAGGGGGCTCTCCCCGGACAGCAGCGCCGGGATCATGAACCTGAGCAGCACCAGGAAGCTGAGCACCAGCCCGACGAGCGCCGCCACGCCCCGCAGCCGGGCGACGGCGATCACCAGCACCGCGAACGTGACGGCCAGCGCCACCATCGGCCGGGCCCGCTGGAAGTCGTTGAAGACGTACGCCGCCGGCTGCGCACCCGCCGCCGGGAAGCGGGCCAGCCGCAGCCGGTCGCCGCGCTCGATCCCCGACCGGAGCACGGTGGGCTCCACGTCGACGCGCACCGTGCGACCCTTGTCGGCGCCCGAGGTGACCCGGGCGGTGACGTGTCCGCACTGCACGCTGGTGCCGGGACCGGCCCCGGTCCCCTGGCAGTCGAACGGCTGGACGCCCAGCACCCGGGCCGCGACGTAGCGCGTGCCCCGCGTGTCGCCGAGCCCGGGCGGCAGGTCGACGTTGCCGTCGACGCTGTGCGGCCACAGAGCGACTGCGCCGGCGACGAGCGAGGCCACGACAGGGACCAGACAGGCCGCGAGCAGCACGATCACCCGCCGTCTCGTGCGGTCCTCGTCGGGGCTGCGGCGGCGGGAGCGGCGGGTCGGCGCCCCGTGCGCGTGGGTCACTGCTGGCCACCCTCGGTCGTCGGTGCAGGCCCGGATGATTATCCGGGCCGGCGGTCGTGCGGCCCGCTGGTCTGCCGGGGGGCGGCCATATTGTTGAAGTTGAAAACCGTTCCCATGAGCATTAGCCTCTGGAGCATGGGACGGCGCCGACGCGGGGCACTCGCGCTCACCGGGGCGCTCGGCGCGGCCCTGATGACCCTGACCGGCTGCGGCGCCGGCGCAGACGCGGCCGCCGCCGACGGGCGGATCCAGGTCGCCGCAGCGTTCTACCCCCTGCAGTTCGTGGCCGAGCAGGTCGGGGGCGAGCGGATCGCCGTGACGAGCCTCACCAGGCCCGGCGCGGAGCCGCACGACCTCGAGCTTGCTCCGCGGCAGGTGGGACAGATCGAGGATGCCGACCTGGTCGTCTACGAGAAGGGCTTCCAGCCGGCGGTCGACGAGGCCGTGGACCAGAACCGCACCGGTCCGGTCGTCGAGGCCGGTCGCGTCGTTCACCTCGTGGGCTCCGACCCCAGCGCCGGGCTGGACCCGGTCGCGGCCCACGACGGCGAGGCGCCGGCCGAGGACGTGCCGACCACCCACGGCGACCCGCACTTCTGGCAGGACCCGAGCCGGCTCGCCCGGCTCAGCTCGGCGGTGGCTGCTGCGCTGGGGAAGGCCGACCCCGGTCACGCCGCGACGTACCGCGACAACGCGCTGCGCCTCAACCACCGGCTGGACCGGCTCGACACCACCCTGCGCCGCGGTCTGCAGAGCTGTGCGCGCCGGGTGTTCGTGACCAGCCACGCGGCGTTCGGCTACCTGGCCCGGCGCTACGGGCTGCAGATGGTCGGTGTGAGCGGCCTCACGCCGGACAGCGAGCCGTCGCCGGCCCGGCTGCGAGCGGTGCAGGACGCCATCCGTCGCCACGGGGTGACGACGGTCTTCTCCGAGACCCTGCTCAGCCCCAAGGTCGCCCAGACCCTGGCGAGCGACCTGGGCGTGCGCGCCGAGGTGCTCGACCCCCTCGAAGGGCTGGCACCCGACGCGCCGCCCGGCAGCGACTACTTCTCCCTGATGCGCGCCAACCTGCGCGCCCTCCGACGAGCGAACGGGTGCACATGACCGGACCGGTGCTCGACGTGCACGGCGTCTCGGTGCAGCTGGCCGGACGGCCGGTGCTCTCCCGTGTCGACCTGCAGGTCGGGCAGGGCGAGTTCGTCGCCCTGCTCGGTGCCAACGGGTCGGGCAAGTCGACGCTGGTGCGCGCCGTGGTGGGCCTCGTCCCGGTCTGCGCGGGGCGCGTGCAGGTGTTCGGTACGCCGCTGGGCAGCTTCCGCGACTGGCGGAGGCTCGGCTACGTGCCGCAGCGGTTGACCGCCACGTCCGGTGTGCCGGCCACCGTGACCGAGGTGGTCGCCGAAGGCCGGCTGTCGCGCAGCGCGCCGTTCCGCCGGACGACCCGCACGGACCGCGAGGCGGTCCGTGCGGCGTTGGAGGCGGTCGGCATGGCCGACCGGGCGCGGGACAGCCTGGGCCGGCTCTCCGGCGGGCAGCAACAGCGGGTCCTGATCGCCCGGGCGCTGGCCGGTCGCCCGGAGGTGCTGATCCTCGACGAGCCCACCGCCGGTGTCGACGTACCGAGCCAGCAGGCCTTCGCCGATGCGCTCGAGACACTCGCCGGGCACGGGACCACGGTGCTGCTCGTCGCGCACGAGCTGGGCCCGCTGCGGCCACTGGTGCAGCGCGCGGTGGTGCTGCGTCACGGCCAGGTGGTGCACGACGGTCCGCCGCCGGCCCCCGTCGCGGACGCCCACCACGTGCACGCCCACGGTCCCTCCGACGACGGTGAGGGGCTGCTCTCGTGACGATGTTCGGCTACGACTTCATGCAGCGTGCGCTGGTCGGTGCGGTGCTGACCGGGCTGGCCGCACCCGCGGTCGGCACCTACCTCGTGCAGCGCCGCCAGGCCCTCATCGGTGACGGCATCGGCCACGTGGCCCTTACCGGCGTCGCGCTCGGGTTGCTCACCGGGGCCTTCCCGGTGCTCACGGCGATGATCGTCGCGACCGCCGGAGCGGTGACGATCGAGGTCGTGCGGATGCGCGGCCGGGCCAGCGGCGACGTGGCGCTCGCGATGCTGTTCTACGGGGGCATCGCCGGCGGCGTGCTGCTGACCGGGCTGGCCGGCAACAGCGCGGCCACACTCAACACCTACCTCTTCGGCTCGCTGACCACGGTGTCGCCGACCGACCTGTGGGTGATCGCCGGCCTCGCCCTCGTCGTGCTGGTGCTCGCGCTCAGCCTGCGCCGCCAGCTGTTCGCGGTCTGCCACGACGAGGAGTACGCCCGGGTCGCGGGGCTCCGGGTGCCCGTCTACAACGTGCTGCTCGCCGTGATGGCCGCGCTCACCGTGACGACGGCGATGCGCGTGGTGGGCCTGCTGCTGGTCAGCGCCTTGATGGTGGTGCCGGTCGCGACGGCGCAGCAGCTCACCCGGTCGTTCCGCACGACGCTGCTGCTGGCCATGGGGCTCGGCGTGGTCGTGTCGAGCGCGGGCGTCGTGCTCAGCTACTACGTCGACGTCGCGCCGGGCGCCAGCATCGTCGTGATCGCGATCGCCGGCTTCGTGGCGACGGCATGCCTCGGCGGCGCGCTGGGGCGACGACGTACGACGATGCCTGAGCTCGCCGAGGGTGAGCTCGGCGTGCACGTGGCGGCCCACGACCATGAGCAGGTGCATACGCACGGCGAGGACTGCGGCCACGACGCGGTCCGCCATGGTGACCACGTCGACTACCTTCACGAAGGCCACCGGCACGCCCAGCATGTCGACCACTACGACGAGCACTGAGCGGGTGAACAGCGAGGGTGCAGGGATGACGAAGAACGGCCGGTACGACGTCGCCAGCGGCTCGGGGTCGACCGGCGTCCGGGCGACCCGACAACGTGCGGCGGTCGCGTCGGTGCTCGAGTCGGTCGACGACTTCCGCAGCGCGCAGGAGCTGCACGACCTGCTGCGACACCGGGGGCAGTCGGTGGGGTTGACCACCGTCTACCGCACACTGCAGGCCCTCGCCGAGTCGGGCGAGGTCGACGTCCTGCGCACGCCCGACCGCGAGGTGATGTACCGGCGGTGCAGCAGTGGCCACCACCACCACTTGGTGTGTCGGCACTGCGGGCGCACGGTCGAGGTCGAGGGACCGGCCGTCGAACGCTGGTCGAGCGCCGTCGCCGACCAGCACGGCTTCGTCGAGGTCGACCACACCCTCGAGATCGTGGGCACCTGCGGCGGCTGCGCCTCCGCACGGCGGTGACAGCCACGCCCGCCAGTCTCCAGGGTCACATGTTGATCATGTGTCCCTCGAGACCGTGCAACGCCTCCTTGACCGCCTCGCTCAGAGTCGGGTGTGCGTGCACGTTGCGGGCCAGCTCCTTGCTGGTGAGGTCCCACTGCTGGGCGAGTGTCAGCTCGGGAAGCAGCTCGGTGACGTCGGGTCCGATCAGGTGGCCGCCGAGCAGCTCGCCGTACGCGGCGTCGCTGATGAGCTTGACGAAGCCGGTGGTGTCACCGAGGCCGTGGGCCTTTCCGTTGGCCATGAAGGGGAACTTGGCGACCTTCACGTCGTGGCCACGCTGCCGCGCCTGGTCCTCGGTGTACCCGAAGCTCGCGACCTGCGGCTGGCAGTACGTCGCGCGCGGCATCATCACGTAGTCCAGCGGCATCGTCTCGGCACCGGCGATCGTCTCGGCTGCGATCACGCCCATTGCCTCGGCGACGTGGGCGAGCAGCAGCTTGGCGGTGACGTCACCGATGGCATAGATGCTGGGCACGCTGGTGCGCATGAAGCCGTCGACGTCGATGGCACCGCGCTCGGTGAGCCGCACGCCGGTGTTCTCCAGCCCGTAGCCCTCGACGCGGGGTGCGAAGCCGATGGCCTGCATCACCTTGTCGACCTGCAGAGTGGTGTGCCGACCGCTCGTGCTGACGACCACGCTGACCTTCTCGCCGCTGTCGTCGATGGAGTCCACACTCGTGGAGGTCAGCACCGTGATGCCTGCGCGCTTGTAGCGCTTCTCCAGCTCCGTGGAGACCTCCTTGTCCTCGAGAGGAAGGACGCGGTCGAGGTACTCGACCAGAGTGACCTCGACGCCGTAGTTGGACAGCACGTAGGCGAACTCCACACCGATCGCCCCGGCGCCGGCGATGAGCATGCTGGCGGGCAGTGTGTCGCTGAGGATCTGCTCCTCGTAGGTGACGACCCGCTCGCTGAGGCTGGTGCCAGGCAGCAACCTGGTGGTGGCGCCCGTCGCGACGATGCACTGCTCGAAGGACACGGCCTGCTGCCCGCCGGCTGCCAGGTCGACGACCAGGGTGGTGGGCCCGGAGAACCGACCCCAACCGTGGATCTCGTCGATACCGTTCTTCTTCATCAGGAAGTGCACGCCCTTGACGCGACCCTCGGCCACCTTGCGGCTGCGGCTGTATGCAGCGCCGTAGTCGAGGGACACCGTGCCGTCGATGCGGATGCCGAAGGTCTCAGCCTCCCGGGTCACGAGGTGCGCCAGCTCGGCGTTGCGCAGCAGCGCCTTCGAGGGGATGCAGCCGACGTTGAGGCAGACCCCGCCCCAGTACTTGCCCTCGACCACGGCGACCCGCTTGCCGAGCTGGGCGGCGCGGATGGCGGCGACGTACCCGCCTGGACCGGCACCGAGCACGACGACGTCATAGCGGTCACTCATGCACGCGACGGTAGCCCCCTGAGGGCAACGGCAGATCCCCGGTCGTGGAGCACCTGGGCCGCGCCACGGCCCTCGAGACACCCATTTGGCGCACCTGGAGGGGTGGGTCGCGTGCCGAAGACATAGGGACACCCCTCCTGAAAGGCGCCCCATGCTCTCGTCGTGCTCGAGTCCGCTTCGATCGAGCAGGCGACCCGGAAACTGGCGGGTCGCCGCTGCGGTGGCCCTCGCGGTCGCCGTCGCGCTGCCGGCCGGTGCGTCCACGACGGCACGCACTGATGCGCCGGCGGTCGGGCCGACGGTCCGGCAGATCGCGTGGTGGGCGGACGGTAGCGCCGCCACGCTGGACGCTCTGGCGGCGCGGCTGCGCGCGAGCGGCGCCTCGGTCGTAGGCCGGCTGTCGGTCGCCTCCGGGGTCGTGGTCGAGGTGCCCTCGACGTGGCAGCCCCCGACCGGGGTCATGAGCGCCGCCGACCGGCCGATGCGGGTGACCGGCGACGCCGCGGCCGGCGCTTCCGGGGACCAGGGCAGCGACGACTCGCGCCGCGGTCCCGACAGCGGTGCCTCGGGCCGCGGCGTGACGGTGGCGGTCGTCGACACCGGCGTGGCGTCGGTGCCTGACCTGCCCGGCTCGGTCCAGCACCTGAACGTCTCGGGTGCTGCGGCCGGTGACGGCTTCGGCCACGGCACGTTCCTCGCGGGCCTGATCGCCAGCAGCGGGGTCTCATCCGGCGGCCGCTACCGGGGCATCGCGCCGGACGCGGGCATCCTCGACGTGCAGGTCGCCGCTCCTGACGGGAGTACCTCGCTGCTGCGTGTCCTCGCGGGTCTGCAGGCCGTCGCGGAGCGCGCCCGCCGGGACGACTCGCTGCGCGTGGTCAACCTCTCGCTGTCGGCCGACGACCCGGGCTCTCCCGGCATCGACCCGTTGAGCAGGGCGCTCGAGGGGCTGTGGGACCGCGGGTTGGTGGTCGTCGTCGCTGCCGGCAACGACGGGCCCGAGCCGGGCACCGTCACCGTGCCAGGGACCGACCCAGCCGTCATCACCGTCGGTGCGCTCGACGACAAGGGGACCGTGACCCCCTCTGACGACGTGGTCGCGCCCTTCTCCTCGCGCGGCACGGTCGGGGACCCCAGCCCCAAGCCTGACCTGGTGGCTCCCGGTGTCGCGACCGTCGGGCTGCGCGCACCGGGCAGCGTGATCGACACGAAGTACCCCGCGGCTCGGGTCGGTGCCGCCAACTTCCGCGGCAGCGGTACGTCGATGGCCACTGCGGTCGTGTCCGGGGCGGTCGCCGCCCTGCTCTCCACCCAGCCCGAGCTGGGTCCCGACGACGTGAAGGCCGCGCTGAGCGCCGGTGCGTACGCCGTTTCCGGTGACCGCACCGCGACGGGGGCCGGGGGTCTGGACCTCGCGGCAACCGTGCCGGCGGCGGCGCAGATCCGCGCGCAGCAGCAGGCGTGGTCGGCCCCGGCCGTGTCAGCGACCTACCAGCGTTTCGCCGCCGCGTGGCGCAAGGGATCACGCAGCGACGCGCTGGCGGCCTGGCTGCAGCTGCCCGCCGGGTTGCGTAGTCGGCTCGCCGGCGCCTGGGCCTCGGCGGTCGCGGCCGGCGTCGTGGCCAGCTACGACCAGGCGGACGCCGCACGCCGCTGGGCAACAGACGGTGACCTCGGTGCGGTGTGGCTCTCCCGGTCCTGGGCGTCGCGGTCCTGGGCCGCCGACGACTGGGCGTCGCGGTCGTGGGCCTCCCGCAGCTGGGCCTCGCGGTCCTGGGCGGCTGACGACTGGGCCTCGCGGTCCTGGGCGTCGCGGTCCTGGGCGTCGCGGTCCTGGGCCTCGCGCAGCTGGGCCTCGCGCAGCTGGGCCGCTGACGATTGGGGCCCGAGGTCCCCGTGACGCAGATGGCTGCCCCGACTCACGGCAGGCGGTTGCTCGCGCTGGTGCACCGGCTGCCTACCGTCGTGGGTGGCCTGCTGCTGACCGGTGCCCTGCTGGGTGCCTGGGTGCTGATGCTCCCGGCGGAGGGGTTGCTGGACCACCCCGTTCCGGTCGGTGGGGCCGTCGCTGCGCTGGTGGCGCTCGCTGCCTTGTCGGAGGTCGCCCACGTCCGGGTGCCCCACGGCGACACGGCTGAGGACCTGGCGTTCTTCGAGGCGGTCGTGGTGGTTGCCGCGCTCGTGCTCCCCCCGGCGTTCGTTCTCGGGGGCGCCGTCGCCGGTCCCACGCTGGTGTGGTTGCTCAAGCGTCGCGCTCCCGTGAAGACGCTGTTCAACCTGGGCATGTTCAGCGTGGCCACCGCGGTGATGCTGCTGCTGACCCACATCATCGCCGGCGATGCTCACGAGTCGCTGGACCTGAGAGTCGTCGCAGCATTGCTGGTCGGAACCGGGGCGTTCGGCGTGGTGAACCTGCTGGCGATGGCCGCCGTCATGTCCGTCGTACAGGGTGAGAACTTCCTGGGCTGGGTGCGGGCGGAGGCTGCGGTCACCCTGACCATGGTTGCGGGCAACCTCGGCGTGGCCGTCATCTCGACCGCCATCGCCACCACCGATCCGCTGCTGCTGCCGTTCGTCTGGCTCCCGGTGCTCGCCCTCGTGCACTCCTACAAGCAGAGTCAACGCCACGCCCAGGAACGCGAGCGCGGCAACGCCCTGGTCCGCCTCAGCTCGGCGCTCACCGCACCCGGTGAGCCCGCCGACCTGATCGCTGGCCTGCTGCCCCCGCTGCGCAAGCTGTTCGGCGCGGATCGCGCCGCCATCCTGCTGACCGCGGAGGGACCGGTCCACCCCGGGGACCACGTCGTGCCCCTCGATCTCGGTGACGGTGTCCAGGGTCGCCTGGTCCTTGGGTGGCACGGCGAGGACGACTCCGGGAGCGACTCGAGCCCCGTCTCGCATGAGCGCGTGGACGAGCCGCTGCTCGCCACGACGGCGAGCGCCATCGGGAGTGTGCTGCGGTCGGGTCGTCACCTGGCGGCACTGATCGAGGAGTCGTCCAAGCTGCAGGCAGTGATCGACCATGCGACCGACGGCATCGCCGTGCTGGACGCGGACGGCCGGGTGATGGTCTGGTCGCCATCCATCCGAGCCCTCGTGGGTGAGCCGCCGCCCCCGGCGGCCCGGACTCATCACGAGGACGCCGTCGTCGCACTCCTCGCATCGCTGGCCCGCGATCCCGTGGCGACGGCGGCGACGCTCTCCAAGTCCCTCCCGGTCGTGCGAGCGCAGACGATGGCGCAGGTGTGCCTCGTCGGGCGCAACGGCGACGACCGCTCACTCGAGGTGTCCGTGAGCCGCCTCGGCGACTCGACCACCCCCGGCCTGGCGGTGCTCACGGTGCACGACGCGACGGAAGACCGGCGCGTCGAGAAGATGAAGGCCGACTTCGTCGCCACCGTCTCCCACGAGCTTCGCACGCCCATCACACCCATCAAGGGTTACGCCCGGTTGCTGGCCTCGCGCGGTGACCGCATGGAGCCGGCCCGCAGGCTTCATGCGCTGCAGCTCATCGAGGATCGCGCTGACCACCTGAGCCGGCTGGTCGACGACCTGCTGATGGCCTCCCGGGTCCAGCCGACGGAGACGAGCAAGCTGGCGATCGACCTGGTCACCGAGGACCTGCGCAACATCGTGCGGCAGGCAGTGACCGCCTACCCGCTGCTCTCGCACCGTCTCGACGTTCGGCTGCCTGCCCATCCGGTGATGGTGAGCTGCGACACGGTGCGGGCGTTGCAGTGTCTCACCAACCTGATCGGAAATGCGGAGAAGTACTCGGCCGAGGACACTCCCATCGTGGTCGAGCTGAGGGACGACCCGGCGACCGGCACGGCCCGGGTGATCGTCATCGATCGCGGCCGCGGCATCCCCGCCGCCGAGCACGAACGCATCTTCGAACGCTTCCACCGGGTGGAAGACCCCTTCACCATGCGCACCGGCGGCAGCGGACTGGGGCTTTTCATCGCTCGCGAGCTCGCCCGGGCGATGCGAGGCGACATCACCGTCGAGTCAGAGCTGGACAAGGGCTCGACTTTCCACCTCGCCCTGCCGAAGGTCATGGAGGAGATGCCGTTGACCGATCCAGCCGGCGCCCGGACGCCGGTGGGTCGCTAGGGAGATGCCGTGATGGAGAACGTGCTGGTGGTGGACGACGAGACGTCGGTGCGCCAGCTGCTGCGCGACTGCCTCGAGCTCGACGGCTATGCCGTGCGTGAAGCGGCGGACGCGATGCAAGCGATCGAGCGCATCGCTGAGGGGATGCCTGACTGCCTGGTCCTCGACGTGATGATGCCGGGCATGAGCGGGCTCGAGCTGCTCGAACGCCTGCGCGCCGATCCGCGCACGGCAGGCCTGCCGGTGCTCATGCTGACCGCCGCGACCGACGACGTGACGACGTGGGCCGGCTGGGCCAACGGTGCGAGCTGCTACGTCCCCAAGCCCTTTGACGTGGAGCACCTGCTCGACTGGGTCGGCCGGCTCTGCGCGCCGGCCCCGGGCCCGGAGCCGGACCCCAACGTGTTCGACCTCGACGTGTCCGACCTCGACCTCCCCGGGGTGGCGCAGCCGCCCAGCACGGCAGACACCCCGGCGAGCCGGGCGGCACGACCTGCCGCGGCCCGCTCGGACGATGCGGTGTCGCAAGGGCTGTTGGCCGAGCTGTCCTCCCTGTCCGACCCGGCTGCCCTCGCGCCGCCCCGGTGGACGTCCACCCACGACGGCCCGCAGGTCGAAGAGCTGGTGCGGGCCATGGACACCGGGCAGTTCTGGGTGGCCTACCAGCCCATCGTCGCGCTGGGCACCGAGCAGGTGGTCGGCGTCGAGGCGCTGGCCCGTTGGGCGCATCCGCATCGGGGCGACCTGACCCCGACGGAGTTCCTTCCCCTGGCCGAACGGCACGGGCTGGCCGACCGTCTCGACGAACTGGTCCTCCAGGAGGCGGTGCAGCAGCTGAGCGAATGGAACACCCTGCGAATCGGAGCCGGGCTCGAAGGACTGACCCTGTCGATCAACGTCTCGCCCGACCGCGTGGTGCACCCCGACTTCAGCCGGAAGCTGCGAGAGACCCTCGAGGCGCACGGGACATCGCCGGCCTCTGTCGTGCTCGAACTGAGCGAGGTGGCCCTGATGCGGCTGCTCGCCGCGGAGCAGAAGGTGGTGCGGAACCTGCTGGAGCTGGGGGTCAGCCTGGCGTTCGACGACTTCTCCGCTGCCGCGACCTCTCTGGGTTATCTTCAGCGCTTCCACGTGGACGTCGTCAAGGTGGACCGCAGCCTCGTCCGAGGCCTCGGCCTTGATGACAACCGGGGAGAGGACTCGACAGTCGCGGCGATCATCTCGATCGCGCACCGTCTCGGACGGGCCGTCGTAGCCGAGGGAGTCGAGACCCCTGAGCAGGCCGCGCACCTGAGCCGGCTCGGCTGCGAGTACGCGCAGGGCTTCCACTTCGGCTTCCCGGGTTCGGCGGCACAGCTCGGACGTCGCCTGCTGTCGCCCGCCTGACCGATCGTTCGTCAGGTGACCGATACCGGTGGCGGGCCGCCCGGTCGGTCGCCGATGACGACCGTGGCGTTCAGGTCGCTGCACCTGGCAATCCTCGGGATGAGTCCGCACCGCGCGAGGGTCTGCGCCGTCTGCGCCGCCTGGCCCGCGCTCGTCTCGACCAGCAGGCGACCGTCGGGGGCCAGCCACGGTGGCGACCCGGCGACCAGCCGCCGTACGACGTCCAGCCCGTCCGGACCGCCGTCGAGCGCCGCCCTCGGCTCGTGCGTGCGCGCCTCCACCGGCAGCAGCCCGATCTCGTCGGTGGGTACGTACGGAGCGTTGGCGACCAGTACGTCGACGCGGCCCCGCAGCGTGTCCGGCAACGGGGCGTACAGGTCGCCCTCGTAGACCTGTGCCCCGACGTCGGCCACGTTGCGCCGTGCGCACTGCACCGCGGCGGCGTCGCGGTCGACGGCGTGCAGCTCGACCCGCTCGAGCCGGGCGGCCAGCGCGGCCCCGACAGCGCCCGAGCCGCAGCACAGGTCGAGGACCACTGTCGGGACATGCGCAGCCTCCGGCCGGGCCAGCGCGACGGCCTGGCTGACGAGGAACTCGGTCCGCGGCCGAGGTACGAAGACGCCCGCGTCCACGGCGATACGTACGCCGCAGAAGTCTGTCCAGCCCAGGACGTGCTCGAGGGGGAGGCCGGCGACGCGCCGCTCCACCATGGCGTCGCGCTCAGCCGGTGACCCGCCCGCCGAGAGGAGCAACCGCGCCTCGTCCTCGGCGAAGACACAGCCCGCGGCCCGGAGCCTGGTGACGATCCCGGACCGTACCGTGTCAGCCGCCGATCCGCGGCGGGACCTAGCCGTGGCCGACCAGCCTCACTCGCGGGTCGATGACGGCGTACAGCAGGTCGACGACCAGGTTCGCCAGGATGAGGAAGAAGCCGGCGACGATGACGGTGCCGGTGATCACCGGCAGGTCCGGCGTGGTGACGGAGTCGACGGAGAGGCGTCCGATGCCCGGCAGGGCGAAGACCTGCTCGATGATGATGGCGCCGCCGAGCAGGTCCGCGAGGTCGAGGCCGGCAGAGGTGACGATCGGGGCCAGCCCGGCGCGCAAGGCGTGCCGGCCGATCACCGTGCGCTCCGGCAGCCCCTTGGCCCGTGCAGTGCGGATGTAGTCCTCGCCGAGGGTCTCGAGCATCTGGTTGCGCGTGAGCCGAGAGTAGAAGGCTGCGTAGAGCAGGGCGATGGCGATCCACGGCAGGATGAACGTCTTGAACCACTCGAGCGGATCCTCGTAGATCGGCACGTAGGAGTGGAAGCCCAGCACGCCGAACTTGATCTGCACGAAGAAGATGAGCAGCAACGCGATGAAGAACGACGGGAAGGAGTAGCCGACCAGGGCCCCGCCCATGATGGCGCGGTCCTGCCACTTGCCTCTCTTGAGCGCCGCGACGATGCCGACCCCGACTCCGAAGATGATCCACAGCACGAAGCCGCCGAGGGCCAGCTGCGCGGTGATGGGCAACGTGTCCGCGATCAGGGTGGTGACGTCCTCGTTGCGCAGGAACGAGTAGCCCAGGCACGGCGCGTTGCACCTGAACGCCGCACGACCCTCGCCATAGGTGCGCCCGACCAGGATGCCCTCGACGAACTGCCGGTACTGCGTCGCCACCGGCTGGTCGTAGCCGAACTCGTGGTCGATGGCCTTGATGATCGGCGGTGTGCAGGACTTGCCGCACACCAGGCGGGCGGGGTCTGCGGGAAGCACCGAGAACAGTAGGAACACGATCACGCTCAGCGCGATGAGCATCCCGGCCATGGCGGCCACCCGGCGAATGATGTAAGCACCCATGCGTTCTCGATCCTGCCGTTGCGCCGGCCCGAGCGCATCGGTGCTCGCCGGGCTCGTTACGACCATAGATGCTCGTGGGGGCCGGCAAGCGACGACGGCGCTCCGATCAGCACGTCCTGCCGACCAGCTGCCTCCGACACGCCGACACAACATGTGGTGCCACGAATCGCGGACGACACCACATAGTGTCCGTCCTGCAGCTGGTTCGGCCCACCATCCAGGTGGGCCGTGGCAACAGGGAATCCGGTGAGAGACCGGAACTGCCCCGCAGCGGTGAACGGGAACGAACGCCGGCAACAGCACTGGACCGCACGGGTCCGGGAAGCGTCGGCCAGTAGGTGAGCCAGGTGGCGCGACGGTGCCTCGGGCTCCTGCCCGTGAGTCCGAAGACCTGCCAGCGCACCGCACGCATCCGCGTGCGGTGGACCAAGGCCGCGCGGGACGGCCGACGTCTGCAGGAGCCACGCGAGACGGGCGGCTTCTGCCCTCGTCGCCCTCGCGCAGCACGGTCTGACGGACCCAGCTCGCGAGGAGAGAGCCATGACGGTCACCACCACGGGCGCCGACGCAACGGCGACGCCGGCCCAGGTCGGACCGGTACGCCGGTCGCCCATGCAGGTGCGCAAGCGCAACGGCGACGCCGAGCCCGTCGACGTGAACAAGATCGTGCGGGCGGTGGAGCGTTGCTCGCAGGACCTCGACGACGTCGACCCCATGCGCGTCGCCACCAAGACGATCAGCGGCCTGTACGACGGCGCCACTACCGCTGAGCTGGACCGGCTCTCCATCCAGACGGCGGCCCAGATGATCGGTGAGGAGCCGCAGTACTCCAGGCTGGGCGCGAGGCTGCTGGCGGGCTACATCGACAAGGAGGTCCGCGGGCAGGGCATCGCCTCGTTCAGCCAGTCGGTCGCACTGGGGCACGCCGAGGGCGTCATCGGTGACGACACCGCGCGGTTCGTGAAGGACTACGCTCGCAAGCTCGACTTCGCCATCGACGCGTCGGCCGATCGGCGCTTCGACTACTTCGGGCTGCGCACAGTCTACGACCGGTACCTGCTGCGCCATCCGACCAGCCGGTTGGTGCTGGAGACCCCGCAGTACTTCCTGCTGCGCGTGGCGTGCGGGCTGTCCCGGACACCGGCCGAGGCGATCGACTTCTACCGGCTGATGTCCTCCCTGGCATACCTGCCGAGCTCGCCGACGCTGTTCAACTCCGGGACCCGGCACACCCAGATGTCCTCCTGCTACCTGGTCGACTCGCCACGCGACGATCTGGACTCGATCTACGAGCGTTACCAACAGGTCGCCCGTCTGTCGAAGTTCGCCGGCGGCATCGGCATCTCCTTCTCCCGCGTCCGCTCGCGGGGCGCCTTGATCAGGGGGACGAACGGGCAGTCCAACGGCATCGTGCCGTTCCTGCGCACCCTCGACTCCTCGGTCTCGGCGGTGAACCAGGGCGGTCGGCGCAAGGGCGCCGCGTGCGTGTACCTGGAGCCCTGGCACCCCGACGTCGAGGAGTTCCTGGAGCTACGGGACAACACCGGCGAGGACGCCAGGCGCACCCACAACCTGAACCTCGCCAACTGGATCCCCGACGAGTTCATGCGGCGCGTGGAGGCCGACGAGATGTGGTCGTTGATCGACCCTGACCAGGTCCCGCAGCTGCCGGACCTGTGGGGCGACGACTTCGATGCGGCCTACAGGGCAGCCGAGGCCGACGGGCGTTCCGTCCGGCAGGTCAAGGCGCGCGACCTGTTCGGCAAGATGATGCGCACGCTGGCTCAGACCGGCAACGGCTGGATGACGTTCAAGGACGCCTCCAACCGGCTCTCCAACCAGACCGCCGCGCCGGGCAACGTCGTACACCTGTCCAACCTGTGCACCGAGATCGTCGAGGTGTCCAGCGACGGCGAGACGGCGGTGTGCAATCTCGGCTCGATCAACCTCGCGCAGCACCTGGACGACGCCGGGGGCGACCTGGACTGGCAGAAGCTGCGCGACACGGTGCGCACCGCGGTGCCGTTCCTCGACCGGGTCATCGACATCAACTACTACCCGTCCGAGCAGGCTGCGGCGTCCAATCCGCGTTGGCGGCCCGTCGGTCTCGGCGTCATGGGACTGCAGGACGTCTTCTTCGCCCTCCGCTTGCCGTTCGACTCGGCGGAGGCGCTGGAGCTGTCCACCCGGATCGCGGAAGAGATCTACCTGACCGCGTTGGAGACCTCCGCGACGCTGGCGGAGCAGGCAGGACCCCATCCCGCCTTCCCTGACACCCGAGCGGCCCGGGGTGACCTGCAGCCCGACCTCTGGGGCGTGACCCCGACCCAGACGCAGCGGTGGGAGGCGGTGCGGGCCCGTATCGCCGCGACGGGGCTGCGCAACTCGCTGCTCATCGCGATCGCCCCGACTGCGACCATCGCCTCGATCGCCGGTTGCTACGAGTGCATCGAGCCGCAGGTGTCCAACCTGTTCAAGCGCGAGACGCTCTCGGGTGAGTTCCTGCAGATCAACACCGCCCTCGTGCGGGAGCTGAAGGCGCGCGGACTGTGGACCCACGAGGTTCGTGACGCCATCAAGCGCGCCGAGGGCTCGGTCCAGGGCATCACGGCACTGCCGTCGGAGGTCCGCGACCTCTACCGGACCGCATGGGAGCTGCCGCAGCGCTCCCTGATCGACATCGCGGCCGCCCGGTCGCCGTACATCGACCAGAGCCAGTCGTTGAACCTGTTCCTCGCGGCACCCTCCATCGGGAAGATGTCCTCGATGTACCTCCATGCCTGGAAGTCCGGCCTGAAGACGACCTACTACCTCAGGTCCCGCCCCGCGACCCGCATCCAGCAGGCCACCATCTCCGCACAAGGTGCGCCGCCGGAGGCCACCCCGGTCACCGACTCTCAGGCCCTCGCCTGCTCGCTGGAGAGCCCCGACTCGTGCGAGGCCTGCCAGTGACCGCCCCCGACACCCACACGTCCGCGTCGCCGCAGGCCCTGCTGGATCCGGGCATGGACCTGACGCTGCGCCCGATGCGCTACCCGCACTTCTACGACCGGTTCCGTGACGCGATCAAGAACACCTGGACCGTCGAGGAGGTCGACCTGCACTCCGACCTCAAGGACCTGGCCCGGCTCTCCCCGGCGGAACAGCACCTGGTGAACCGACTCGTCGCCTTCTTCGCGACCGGGGACACCATCGTGGCCAACAACCTGGTGCTCAACCTCTACCAGCACGTCAACTCGCCGGAGGGCCGGCTCTACCTCTCACGTCAGCTGTTCGAGGAGGCGGTGCACGTCCAGTTCTACCTGACGCTCCTCGACACCTATGTGCCCGACGAGCGGGAGCGATCCGAAGCGTTCGCCGCGGTGGAGAACATCCCGTCGATCAAGCGCAAGGCGGAGTTCTGCTACAAGTGGATCAACTCCATCTTCGAGCTGCGGCAGCTCACGACCCAGGACGAACGACGTCAGTTCATCCTGAACCTGATCTGCTTCGCCGCCTGCATCGAAGGCCTGTTCTTCTACGGCGCGTTCGCCTACGTGTACTTCCTCCGCTCGCGGGGGCTGCTCAACGGGCTGGCCTCGGGGACCAACTGGGTTTTCCGCGACGAGTCCATGCACATGGCGTTCGCCTTCGACGTCGTGGACACGGTGCGGGCGGAGGAGCCAGGCCTGTTCGACGCCGACCTGCTCGGTCAGGTGAGAGACATGCTTGCCGAGGCGGTCGAGTGCGAGGTGGCGTTCGCCGAGGACCTGCTCGATCAGGGGGTCTCGGGCATGTCTCTGGTCGACATGCGGGAGTACCTGCAGCACGTCGCCGACCGTCGGCTGGGTCAGCTGGGCATCGAGCCGCTCTACGGATCGAAGAACCCGTTCGTGTTCATGGAGCTTCAGGACGTACAGGAGCTGTCCAACTTCTTCGAGCGACGGGTGTCGGCCTACCAGGTCGGCGTCAGCGGCGCGGTCGGCTTCGACGACGACTTCTGAGCTCACGCGAGCCGGGTGAACTCCACGGAGACGAACAGCTCCCCGCCGCCGGTGCCGGCGTAGACGCCCCGTAGTGGTGCCACGTCGTCGTAGTCGCGACCCCGCCCGACGACGACGTGGTCCGGACCCGCGGCTCGGCCGTTGGTCGGGTCCCAGGCGTGCCAGTCGCCCGCCCACCACTCGACCCACGCGTGGCTCTCACCCCTCACCCTCTCCCCGACCGGCAGGTCCGCCTGCGGCAGCAGGTACCCCGAGACGTACCGGGCCGGGACTCCGAGCTGGCGGAGTACGCCGACGGCGACGTGGGCCATGTCCTGGCAGACGCCCTGACGGACCTCCCACGCCTCCGCCGCCGAGGTGTGCACTCCGGTGGCGCCCGGCACGTAGTCCATGATCTCGCTGACCCAGGCGCAGACCCGGCGGCCGGTCGCCGCCGGGTCGAGACCGGCCACCTCGTCGCGGGCCTGGGCCGTGGCGGGCCCGCCCGGCTCGGTCCGCGGGGTCGGCGCCAGCAGCTCGGCGTGCCGGTCGCGGGTGGCCGGGTCGCGCAGGAGGTCCCAGCCCGCACCGCTGTCGGCCGCGGGGGCAGCGAAGGTCTCGACCACCGAGCGGGCGGTCACGGTCAGACTGTCGTGCGGCGCGCGCACGTCGAACGCGGTGACCTGGGTGCCCCAGTAGTCCCAGTACCGGTAGGTGCTGGCTGGCGGCGCGATCTCCAGCCGCGCCTCGAGCGTGGTCTGCCACGGTGTCGTGAGCGGCGTCATCCGTGCCTCGTTGTACGACGTCACGACGGGCGCGCGGTAGCGGAACCCGGTGCTGTGCACGATGCCGAGCCGGATCGCCCTGGCCGGCGCCGTCACGAGACACCTTCCGTCACCCACGCCGTAGTGGCACCGCGGGGGAAGAACCGCGCTGCGACGTCGTCACTCGCCTGCGAGCAGGCCCGCTGGATGCGCTCCATCTCGCCGGGCAGATCGGCCAGCAGATCGGCCGCCCCGCGATACTCCAAGCCGGTGCGCACCCGGCCCAGCCGGCGTCGGGCTCCCTCCGCGACGCCCACTCGCCCGGACGTCGGCTCCAACGCCTCGAGGCAGGCCTCCGCAGTGGTGAGGGCCGCGAACACCGTCCGTGGGAACAACCGGTCCAGGAGGAGGAACTCGGCCGCGTTCTCGTCACCGGCCGAGCCGCGGTAGGTACGCAGAAACGCCTGGTAGGCCCCGCACGAGCGCATCAGGTGGGTCCACGACGGTCCGCCCTCGATCGCTCGCATGGCGAGCAGCCGAGCGGTCATGTCGGCTCGCTCCAAGGCGCGACCGAGGGCGATGAAGTGCCAGCAGTCGTCGTGGCTCATCGTGGCGTCGGCGACCCCCGCCACCATCGCGGCACGCTCGCGCACCCAGGTGAGGAAGTCGTGCACGCTCATCGCGTTGCTGCGCACCGCAGGCAGCGCGGTCCAGGTGGCGTTGAGCACCTGCCACATCTCGGTGGAGACCGTCTCGCGGGCCCGTCGGCTGTTCTCGCGGGCGGCACCGAGCGAGCCGATGATGGAGCTGGCGCTGGTCATGTCGTCGACCAGGCGGTTCACCACGTCGTGCCGGTCGACGTCGGCCGGCACGTCGTCCACGCCCATGACCGACAGCAGCGACCGGCACGCCACCGCTTCGTCGACCCACGAGTCCTCGAGCAGCACCTGCAGGTGGGTGTCGAGGATGCGCGAGGTGTCGTCCGCCCGCTCGACGTAGCGGCCGATCCAGAACAGCGCCTCCGCGATGCGGCTCAGCACGACGGCCCTGGCCGTGACTGCTGCTGCTGGTGCTGCTGACCGACCAGCCCGTCCTCGGCCTCGACCGGCCCGACGTCCGGCGTCAGCCCCCGGGGCACTGGCCGCGGCGAGGGGTCGCTGCCCGTCCTGCGCCGGTCACCGATCCGTCCGGGGCTGCCCGGCGGTGGGTCACCGAGTACCCAGGTGTCCTTGGAGCCGCCGCCCTGCGAGGAGTTGACGATGAGCTCACCCTCCGGCAGGGCGACCCGCGTCAGCCCGCCAGGTAGGACCCAGATGTCACTGCCGTCGTTGATGGCGAACGGCCGAAGGTCCACGTGCCGGGGCCGCAGCTGCTCGCCGACGAGCGTCGGGGCGGTGGACAGCTGCACCACCGGCTGCGCCACCCAGCCGCGGGGGTCGTTCTGCACCTGGACCCTCAGCGCGTCGAGGACATCCGTCGGCGCATGGGGGCCGATGACGATGCCCGCGCCACCTGAGCCGTCGACCGGCTTGAACACCAGCTCGGCCAGGCGGTCCAGCGCCTCCTCCCGGTCCGCGGGCTCTCCCAGCCGCAGGGTGCGGACGTTCTCGATCAGCGGCTCCTCACCGAGGTAGTAGCGGATCAGGTCCGGGACGTAGGTGTAGAGCAGCTTGTCGTCGGCGACACCGTTGCCGATCGCGTTGGCGAGTACGACGGTGCCGGCCCGCGCAGCGTTGACCAGGCCGGGGCACCCCAGCACGGAGTCGGGCCGGAACTGCACCGGGTCCAGGAACTCGTCGTCGACCCTGCGGTAGATGACGTCGACGGGTCGCTCGCCGTCCGTCGTACGCATCCGTACCTTGTTGCCCGAGCACACCAGGTCGCGACCCTCGACGAGCTCGACACCCATGCTGCGAGCGAGCAGCGCATGCTCGAAGTACGCGGAGTTGTGAGCCCCTGGCGTCAGCACGACGACGACCGGGTCGTCGGCGCCGTCCGGTGCTGCGGCACGCAGCGCTGTGAGCAGCCGGGCCGGGTAGTCGGAGACCGGGCGGATGCGCTGGGTCGCGAACGCCTCCGGAAAGATCTGTGCCACGGCGCGGCGGTTCTCCATCACATAGCTCACACCGGAGGGCACCCGCACGTTGTCCTCGAGAACGCGGAAGCGGCCGTCCTCGCCGCGCACCAGGTCGATGCCGGCGACGTGCACACGGACGCCGTTGGGCGGTTCGAGCCCGGCGACGGCGCGCTGGAAGTGGCGGCTGGTCGTGACCACCGCGCGCGGCACCACACCGTCGGCCAGCACCTCCGCCACGCCGTAGACGTCAGCGAGGAAGGCCTCTAGCGTCCGCACCCGCTGCGCGACACCGCGGGACAGGATGTCCCACTCGTCGCCGTCGACGACCCGCGGCAGGATGTCCAGTGGGAACGGGTGCTCGCGGCCCTCGAGGTCGAAGGTCACCCCGCGTTCGAGGAAGCCGCGCGCCAGCGAGTCGGCACGCGCGCGCAGGTCGGCCCCGGACAGGGGTCGCAGCGCCTCGTGCAGCGGCTCGAAGGCGGGCCGCGGTGCGCCGTCGCCGGCGAACATCTCGTCCCAGGCCGCGCCGAGGCGGTAACCCTCGAAGAGATCCGCCATGGCGCAAGACGCTAGGCGCGGGAGATGCCCGCCTTGTCACGGTGATGTTGCGAGCATGTTTCCAGGTGGCGACCGGTCCGGCTGCCGCGAAACCGTCGGCCCGGCGCAACGCGGTGGAAACATCGCGGGGCCATCATCGTGGGCATGACGGCGCTGCGACACCTGCGGCTGGGGTGCGAGTTCGTGCACGAGGCCGAGATCGACACGGCCACGGTCCTGCAGGTCGAGCCGGATCGCGGCGGACCAGCCACCGTGGGCAGCCAGGAGTGGCACTGCGAGCCGGTGCTGGACCGCCACTCGTACGTCGACTCCTACGGCAACGTCTGTCAGCGGCTGACGCTCCCGCAAGGGCGGTCCACCCTGCACTACGACGCCCGGGTCACCGTGCCCGATGCCACCGAGGAGATCGACCTCGACGCCGGCGAGGTTCCCGTCGCGGCCCTGCCCGACGGTGTCCTCCTCTACACCGTGCCGAGCCGTTACGTCGTGCCGGACCTGCTTGCCGACGAGGCGTGGGAGCTGTTCGGGGCACTGAAGCCTGGTTACCGTCGCGTGCAGGCGATCTGCGAGCACGTGCACGGTTCGCTGCGCTTCGCCTACGGCTCCACCACGTCCACCTGGACCGCCGCCGACGTACGTGCCTCCGGCATCGGGGTCTGCCGCGACTTCACCCACCTGGCACTGTCCTACTGCCGGGCGCTGAACATCCCGGCGCGGTACGTCTTCGGCTACCTGCCGGATCTCGACGTCGAGCCGCTGCCGGAGCCGATGGACTTCGCGGCGTGGATGGAGGTCTTCCTCGAGGGCCGGTGGTGGACCTTCGACCCGCGCAACAACACGGCCCGTAAGGGACGCGTCGTAGTGGGCCGTGGTCGGGACGCCGTGGACGTGGCGATGGTGACGACCTTCGGCGGTCCGGTGCTCGTGAGCATGACGGTGTGGGCCGAGGAGGCGGGGCCGTGAGCCAGCGGGTCCAGGCCCTGCTCGGCCGGCCGCTGCTCGATGCCGCGGGTGTCGACGTGAGGACGGCCGAGCGGCTGACCTACGTGCTGCGCCAGACCTTCCGCTACGACTACGACCAGCCGGCCCTCGGGCTGCGCCAGCGGCTGGTGGTCGTGCCGCCCGCCCGGCACGGCAGCGCCCGGCGCCTGCTGCACCGCCTGACGGTCTCCTCGGCACAGGCCGTGGTGGTGAGCCGCCGGCACCGCACCGGCAACGTGGTCGCCGTCGTTGACCTGCCCCTGGTCAGGCGCTCGGTCGAGTTCAGGCTCCAGGCGGTCGTCGAACGCCACGGTCCCTATCGCGACCACGACCTGCCCCGCGATGCGGCCGCCGATCCGCGCTGGCTTCGGCCGACCAGGCTCACCGCGGCCGACGACGCGGTGCGTGGGCTCGCCGGTGGGCTGCACGGCAAGGACCCTCTCGAGACGGCCGAGGAGGTGTGTGCCCGGGTCCATGCGGCGCTGCCCTACGAGTTCGGCGTCACGTCGACGCGCACCACCGCGGCCGAGGCGCTCGCCGTGGGCCGCGGCGTCTGCCAGGACCAGGCGCACGTGATGCTCGCCGTCTGCCGGGAGGCCGGTGTCCCGGCACGCTACGTGTCCGGACACCTGCTCGGCGAGGGCGGCACGCACGCCTGGGTGGAGGTGCTCGTCGCCGACGGCGACATCACCCGGGCCGTCGCCCTCGACCCGTGCAACGGCTGCCGGGTCGATGCGCGCTACCTCACGGTCGCTACCGGTCGCGACTACGCGGACGTCGCGCCGACGTCCGGCACCTACAGCGGACCGGCCCGTGGTCGGCTGACCGCGACCAAACAGGTCGGGCTCGCCGACGCCGCGTGACGCGCCAGCGCCTGCCGTCCGGGCGACGCCGGGGATGGACTGAGGGTGCCCCGACCGGTCAGCCGGTTGCCTCCGAGCCCATCGCGAGCACGAGCTTGCGCACGTCGTCGGCTCCCGCCAGGGTGAGCGCCTGCTGCGCCAGGGGCCTGCATCGCCTCGTGTCGAGCTGCCTGATCGTCTCCTTGACGCGAGGCACCGCAGAGGGGGAGACGCTGAGCTCTCGGACCCCCAGCCCGACCAGCACGGGGATGGCGAGCTCGTCGGAGGCGGCCTCGCCGCACACCGCCACGTCTACCCGATCCCGGGCAGCGGCCCGGCAGACCCGGTCGATGAGCAGGAGGACACCCGGGTCGAGGGCGTCGGACAGGACCGCCACGGATCCGTTGCCCCGCTCGGCGGCGAGCGTGTACTGCGTCAGATCGTTGGTGCCGATGCTGACGAAGTCCAGGTGCGGCAGGAACGTCTCGATCTTCAACGCCGCGGCGGGGACCTCGACCATCATGCCGACCTTCAGGCCGTCGGGCAGTCCCGCCGGTCCGGCCGCGTCGGCCAGGACCTGGCGGGCCTCGAGCAGCTCACCCAGCGTCGCGACCATCGGGAACATCACGCTGGTCGGAAAGCCTCGTGCCGTCTCGCAAACAGCCACCAGCTGGTCGCGCAGCAGGTCCCGGTGGTCGAGGCTGAGCCGGATCCCGCGGCGGCCGAGGAACGGGTTCGCTTCGGCGGGCATCGGCAGGTACGGCAGGGGTTTGTCACCCCCGACGTCGAGCGTCCGCAGCGTGATCCGCCGCCCTGACATGGCTTCGGCGATCGCCTCGTAGTACGCCCGCTGCTCGTCGAGTCGTGGCGCGATGCTGCGACCGAGGAACAGGAACTCGGTGCGCACCAGTCCTGCTCCGTCCGCACCCGCGGCGAACGCGGTTCGTGCGTCGGCCCCGGAGCCGATGTTGGCCGCCACAGCGAACGACGTCCCGTCGAGGGAGACGGCCGGCTGCTCAGCGGCCGCGAGCTGCTGCCTGCGGCGATCCGCCAGCTCGCCGGCCCGGTGCCCGAACTGTTGCAGGAGCTCCGGCGACGGGTCGACGTGCAGCTCCCCGGTCGTGCCGTCGAGGACGACGGTTGTCCCCTCGGGGACGTTCAGCACGTCGCGGCCCGCGGCCACCACCATGGGGATGTCGCGCGCCCGCGCGAGGATCGCCGCGTGAGACGTGGGGCTGCCCTGGGCGAGCACCACCCCGGTCACGACGTCCGTGTCCAGCGCTGCTGCTTCGGCGGGTGTCAGGTCGCGAGCGATGAGGACCCCGCTCGCCGAGGTGTGCTGGGTGGGTTCCCCGGTCAGGGCGCGCAGCACCTGCTCGCTGACGGCACGCACGTCCTCGGCTCGCTCGCGCAGGTACAGGTCAGGCAGGCTCGCCCACAGCCGTTCGACATCGGCGAGGCAGCCCGCCCAGGCGGCAACCGCGCCCGCGCCGGCGCCGATGCGGGCCTTCACGTCGGCCAGCATCTCCGTATCGCCCAGCAGGGACAGGTGCGCGTCGAAGATGCTCGCCTCCTGGGCCCCGAGCTCGCGGGAGGTGAGGACGCGGACGTGCTCGATCTCGCGACGTACGGCGGCAACGGACTCCACGATGCGACGCCACTCTGCTGAGGGCTCGCCCACGGCTGTGCTGTCCGGTGCCAAGGGCGCGGGAGTCAGCCGGCGAGCGGGCCCGTACCCGATCCCGGGCGAGGCCGGTAGCGGCCCGTGCACCGACCCCGGCGAGCCGGCAGCCTGCTCGTGGGTGGTCGTGTCGCCGGGTTCGTCGAACCGGCGCTTGGCCAGGGTCAGCAGGTGCTCAACCGCCTCGTGGGCCTGTGGCCCCGAGGCGCGCACTTCCACCTCGTGACCGAGCAGGGCGGCCAGGGTCGCGACCCGGCTCAGGCTTGCGGCCGGCACGGGCCCGGCGCCGTTGGTCAGGTTGCGCAGCTGCACGGAGGCGTCGAGCCCGCTCACCTCGCTGACCAGCCGGGCAGCCGGCCGTGCATGGAGCCCGTGCAGGTTCTCGACGGTGAAGACGCCGACGATCTCCTCAGCGGGGACGAGGCCCGGTTCCGGTCCGCCAGGCCCGGGGCGCGGCGAGAGCTGGGCGGCCTTTCCCAGCAGTGCCCCCCGGGCTTCCGCCGCGACCTCCGCGCTGCTTGCCCCTCCGGCGGCCGCGACGGCCGCGACGATGAGGCCCTCGACGATGGGTGCCGGGGAGAGCGTCACCCGGTCGCGGATCGAAGGGTCCGCGATCAGGTCGAGCGCCAGCTCGGCGCTGAGCACCGCGCTGCCGAGATCCATGAGTACGACGACGCCGGACGGGTTGTCGGCGCGCTCCACCGCCTCCTTGATGCGCACAGCGTCGGTCCCGAACGTCGTGTCGTCGAGGCCCGCAGCCACCTCGATGCGCACCGGTCGGCCGTGCAACATTTCCGCGGCCAGGGCGACCGCGGCTCGGGCCAGCACGCGGCTGTGGGAGACGACGACCAGCCCGACGTTGTGACCACCAGCGCCGGGAGCGGCCGCGGGATCAGCCTGTCCGTCGGTCATGTCTGCTGCCCTTCACTGTCTGGTTGGTCGTCACGGTCGCTGGCTGGTCAGGTCGATGGCTGGTCAGGTCGATGGCGCTTCGATGTGGTGGACGCTCAGAACGACGACTCGGTGGCCGCCTCGAGCAGCAGCGCGACGGTCGTCGCCCCCGGATCCTGATGTCCGACGCTCCGCTCGCCCAGATAGCTGGCCCGGCCCTTGCGTGCCAGCATCGGCGTGGTCGCGTCCCGCCCGGTTGCGGCCGCGTCCCTCGCGGCCTTGAGCCCGGTGGCCAGCTGCGACTGCGCCTCGAGAGCCAGGTCCAGGGCATCGACGGCCGGCGCAAGCGCGTCGTACATCGTCTTGTCGCCCGGTTCCGCCTTGCCGCGCGCCACCACGCCGCCGAGCCCCGCGCGCAGCGCGGCCGCGAAGTCGCGCGGGGACGCGGTGTCCGAGTCACCGAACGAGGCCCCCATCCGGAGGAAGAACGTCCCGAACAGCGGGCCGCTGGCACCGCCGACCGTCGAGACCAAGGTCATGCCCACCTTGGTGAACAGGGCACCGGCAGTTGTCAGAGCGGCGTCGTCCAACGCGGCCACGGCGGCCTTCATACCCCTGTCCATGTTCGACCCGTGGTCGGCGTCGCCGATGGCTGCGTCGAGCTCCGTCAGGTAGTCGCGGTTCTGTTCGATCAAGGTGGCGAACGTGCGCACCCACTCCTCGAGGACCGCCGTGGTCACGTTCTCGTCCATGTGTCAGATTCCCCATCTCAGAGCTGGAGTCCTGACAGGAGCGTCCCAGAGCGAGAGCAGCTCGTCGTCGACCTTGAGCAGGGTGATCGACGAGCCCGCCATGTCCAGCGACGTGATGTAGGACCCCACGAGGGATCGGGCGACCCGGACGCCGCGCCCGGCGAGGATCTTGTTCACCTCGTTGTACATCACGTAGAGCTCGATCAGCGGGGTACCGCCGAGCCCGTTGACGAAGGCGATGACCGCGTCACCGGAGGAGAACGGCAGGTCCGTCAGGATCGGCTCGACCAGCAGCGATGCGATCTCCTTCGCCGGCGCGAGGGGCAGTCGCTGCCGTCCCGGCTCGCCGTGGATGCCCACGCCGAGCTCCATCTCGTCCTCACCGAGGTCGAACGTCGGCTTGCCCGCGGCGGGAACCGTGCACGAGGTGAGGGCCACCCCCATGCTGCGGCCATTCGCGTTGACGGTCCGCGCGATCTGCGCGACCTGGTCCAGGTCGCGGCCCTGCTCGGCCGCTGCGCCGGCGATCTTCTCGAGCAGCACCGTGACCCCGACTCCGCGGCGTCCGGCGGTCCAGGTGCTGTCCTGAACGGCGACGTCGTCGTCGGTGACCACGGACAGGACCCGGGCGCCGGTCTCCGCCGACGCGAGCTCGGCCGACATCTCGAAGTTCATCACGTCGCCCGTGTAGTTCTTCACGACGTGCAGGACACCGGCCCCGCCGTCCACCAGCTTGGTGGCCGCCAGCATCTGGTCCGGCACCGGGGAGGTGAACACCTCGCCTGCGCACGCGGCGTCGAGCATGCCCAGCCCGACGAAGCCGCCGTGGAGCGGTTCGTGGCCGGAGCCGCCGCCGGAGATGATGCCGACCTTGCCCCTCTTCGGTGTGTCCGAGCGGTAGATGATCTTGTTGTGGTGGTCGACCTGCAGATCGGGATGCGCCGCCTCGATACCGAGCAGAGCCTCGGCAACGACATCGTTCGGGTCGTTGATCAACTTTTTCATGAGCTTCCCCTTCTCCGGGTTGGAGTCTGCTGCGGATCAGACGCTGCTGGTTTGGCGCACGTCTCCCGTCTCGGGATCACCGAGGTCCACGCCGGGGCCCGCCGTGTGGTGATCGGCCGGGGTGCGCGAGAGCAGGCCGAACAGCAACGCTGCGGCGACGCCCGCGAGGAGCTCGGCGCTGAGGTAGACCGGCAGCTGGCCCCACTTCACCGCACCGCCGGCAATCTGCTGGACGAGCATCGGGCCGACCGTACGAGCGGGGTTGATCGATGCGCCGGTGGTGGGCGCCACCGGGATGATGGCCGCGAAGACCACCAGACCGATCGCCACGCCGGCGAAGCCAGCAGCTGCCTTGCGGTGGATGACGCCGAAGATGGTGAAGACCAGGATGAAGGTGCCGACGAACTCGGCGGTGAACGCCTGCGCCCAGCTGACGTCGCCGTACGATGCGACACCGAGGCCGACGTCGCTGGCCTTCATCCCGAGCACGCCGATGATGGCCGCAGCACCGACGACGGCGCCGAGCACCTGTGCGCCGAGGTAGGCCGGGACCTGCGACCAGGGGAACTTGCCCGAGGCGGCCAGGCCGACGGTGACCGCCGGGTTGATGTGGTTGCCGCCGATGTGCCCGAGGGCGTAGACGGTGGCCACGACGATGGTGCCGAACGCCAGGGAGATCATCCCGAGGTCGGCCATCGTGAACGGCGCCTTGCCGTTGACGATCAGAGTGGCGGGCACCGACCCGACACCGATGAACACCAAGAACGCCGTCCCGATGGCCTCCGCACCCAACCGCTGGACCAGGGTGGTCTCATCAAGCATGCCGTGCCCCTTCCGTCCGTCTCGAATAACATTCGATATAGTCGAATGTGACGCGGAGGCTACGCCCGTGATTCACTACTGCGCAAGAGTTTTCGTGAAATTCGTCACAGTGGGAGGGGACGACGTTGATCCAGTCCGTCGATCGCGCTATCCGCGTGCTGACGGCGTTGCAGGGCGCCCGCCGGATGAGCCTGTCGGAACTGGCTGCCCGACTGGAGCTTGCCCCGTCGACCACCCACGGCATCGTTCGCACGCTCGTCGAGCACGGGATGGTCGTGCAGGAGCGAGGGTCCAGCCGCTATCAGCTCGGCCCGGCGGTCCTGCGGCTGGGCAACGTGTACCTGGACACCCTCGAGCTGCGGTCCAAGAGCATCCCCTGGGCCGAGGATCTGGCTCGGCGCACCGGGTTGGCGGTGCGCACCGGCGTGCTGCTCATCGACGACGTCGTGATCATCCACCACGAGCCGCGCCCCGACGGGAGCCGGCAGATGCCCGAGGTCGGCATCGTCATCCCCGTGCACGCGAGCGCTCTCGGAAAGGCCATGCTCGCCTTTCTGCCCGCCGAGGAGAAGCGCGTCCTGACCTCCGGCGGGATGCGCAGCATGACGGGTGAGACGATCACGTCGCCCGACGACCTGCGCGACCAGCTGGACGAGGTGCGAGCCAACGGCCTTGCCGCCGAAGCGGATGAAGCCGTGATCGGTGAGAGCGCCCTGGCGAGCCCCGTCTTCGACTCCTCCGGCGAGGTCGTCGGCGCCATCGGTGTGGTCATCCAGTCCGGGGGCGACCTCGCACACCACGCAGCACGTGAGACGGTCCGCGAGACAGCGCGCGCCCTTTCCCGGGAGCTCGGCGCCCAGGCCTGGCTGCCGCGGCCGGCTGGACGAAGTGAGGCTGCGAGAGAGTTACCTGACCCGGTCACCACCAGTCACCGCGCAGAGGAGCCCGGATGGGAAGCAACCCACGTGTCCAGCCGCCGTACGACCTGAGCCCGGACCACACTGTCCTGCTCGGCGTCGACTTCCAGCGGGGCTTCGGTGACAGTGCGTGGGAACACACGCCAGATGCGTCCTCGGCCGTCGCCCACTTTCGTGACGCCGCTGCCAGCTGGCGTCGCGCCGGGGGCCGGGTAGTGATGTGCCGGGAGATCTACTATCCGAGCGACTTCCCGGGTGCCGACGGTCAGCCGATTGCCGAGGTTGTGGCCAACCATCCCTTGATGTCCGGGCGCGACAACGCCGAGTTCTACCCCGACGTGGTCGAGCCCGAGGACCTCGTGATGCGCAAGACGGGCTTCTCCGCGGTGGTGGCCGGGAACCTGCTCGAGATCCTCGCCGACCACGGTTGGGACACCGTCGTCATGGGTGGCCTGACGACGCCGATCTGCGTGGGGACCACCTCCGACGGCCTCAGTATGGCCGGCATCAAGGTGGTCGTCCTCGAGGACGCGTGCGCGTCCCAGCCTTTCGACGGGTTCTCGGCCCAGGAGGCACACGCCTTCGCCCTCGCCCGGTTCCGCTATCAGTTCGGCCAGACGATGACCACCGAGCAGTTCACGGCGTACGCCCACGGCGTGGCCGGAGCACGACGCACGGGCTCACCAGCTGTTCTTCAGTGACCGATGGGTGGTGGCAGACGACGACTCGCGCGACTGGACCATGCTCCTCCGGCTGGCTGCCGACTGCATGTCCCCCTACGCGATCTGTTCCACGTTCACTCGCTCGAAGACGGCATCGGCTGCCACCTCATTTACGAAGATCACGATGTTGGCTCCATCTGCACGGACGCTCGGCACGATGAGCGCGTCGTAACCAACGAGCCAACCCCGCCGGGTTCCATCGCGCCCTGCGCGTGTTGGACAGCTCAGGCGGATATTCGTTGAACATGTGTCGCCAGACGCTGACATCCTCGAGGACCTCGACGCCGAGACTTTCGATGGCATCCAACAGGTCCGGATCGTGAATTGCCACGGCCTCAGACGTAGGCCCCGTCGCGCAACTGGTCGATCAGGGCGAG
>JAVEDI010000064.1 GCA_030841035.1 Actinomycetota bacterium | reverse complement strand
GTCGGGGCCGCGGTGCTGCTGCTCTGGATCCCGTTGCGGCAACGTCCCGGTCTCGGCACGGTCAGCAACGTGGTGCTGGTCGGGGTCTCCATGAACGTCGGCCTGGACGTCCTGCCGCACGTGTCGGCATGGCCGGCGCGCATCGGTTGCCTGGTCGGCGGCGTGCTGCTGTGCGGCGTGGCCACCGGCATGTACATCGGCGCGCACTTCGGGCCCGGCCCGCGGGACGGCCTCATGACCGGGCTGGCGCGCGTCACCGGCCGCTCGATCCGGATGTGCCGGACCGGCATCGAGATCGCGGTGCTCGCGGTCGGCTGGCTGCTCGGCGGGACGGTCGGTGTCGGCACCGTGGTCTTCGCGCTGGCCATCGGGCCGCTGACCCAGCTGTCACTACCCCTGTTCGACCCCTCGCGGCGCCGCTCGGCGACTGCAGAGGTCCCGGTGACCGCTACTCCTCGTCCTCGTCGTCGCGGGCCAGCCAGGTGGCGAGCCGGTCGATCGCCGTCTCGAAGTCCGGGTGCGCGTCGACGAACGCCTGCAGCCGAGCGCCCAGCCACTCGAGGCTGACCTCCTCCTCGCCGCGCCGCGACACGAGTTCCTCGATGCCTCGGTCGGTGAAGTACATGCGTGCCTCCGTCGTCCGCTCAGCTGTCCGCGGGGTAGCGCACGCCGAGTTGCCGGCGTGCCTCGTCCAGGACGTCCAGGATGCCGACCGTGTCGTCGAGCGGCACCACCGGGCTCTCGAGCTCGCCCGCACGCAGGCAGCGGCCGACCTCCTCGATCTCGGCGCGGTACCCGTTGCCCTCGACGGGTGGGGCGGCGTGCTGCTCCTCGCCGTCCGCGGTGTGCACCACGAGCCGCTGCCCGCGGTGCAGGCGCGGTTCGAGGCTGATCCACCCGCGGGTGCCCGTGACGAGGGCGGCGAACGGGCTGTCGCCGGCGGCGCTGGTGTAGAGCTGCGCGAACCGGCCGTCGGTGTACCCCCACTGCAGGCCGACGGAGAGGTCAGAGCCGGTGGGGGACAGCGATCCGGTGGCCTGCACGGTGTCCGGCCGGCCGAGCCACGTCCAGACGGCGGCCGCCGGGTACACGCCGAGGTCGAGCAACGCGCCGCCACCGGCCGCGAGGTCGAACAGCCGGTGCGACGCGTCGAAGGCGAACCGTTTCGAGAGGTCGGCCCGCACCCCGATGACCTCGCCGATGACGCCGTCGGCGAGCAGCGCGGACACCTGGCGGATCAGCGGGTGGAAGCGCACCCACATCGCCTCCATGCAGAACAGCCGGCGGGCCCGCGCCTCGGCCACGACCTCGCGGGCCTGCGTCGCGTTCAGCGTGAATGCCTTCTCGACGAGTACCGGCTGGCCCGCGCGCAGCGCCAGCAGGGCGTGCTCGTGGTGCTGGCCGTGCGTGGTGGCGACGTAGACGACGTCGACGTCGGGGTCGGCCACCAGCTCGTCGTAGGAACCGTAGGACCGCGCGACGCCGTGCGCCGCGGCGAAGGCCGCCGCGCGGTCGGCGTCCCGGGCGCCGACCGCCTGCAGCGCGTGCCCGGGCAGCGCTGCGATGTCGGCGCCGACCGTCGCCGCGATACCGCCCGCACCGAGGATGCCCCACCTGATCGGCTCGATGGCTGTACCCCTACGCGAAGCTCTCGGCGACGATCTGCTTCTGCTGGGCCTCGTGCTTGGACTGCGAACCGACGGCCGGGGAGGCCGACGCGCGACGCGAGATGTGCCGCAGGGCCCGGCCCTCGAGGTGCTCGGGCAGGTTCAGGGCCAGGAACGGCCGCTGACCCTGGTTGGCCGGCTCCTCCTGCACGTGCACCAGCTCGGCCTGCGGGAAGCGCCCGAGCTCGGTCTGCAACGCCTCGACCGGCAGCGGGTAGAGCTGCTCGAGCCGGACGGTCGCGACGTCGGTGCGTCCGGACTTCTCCCGCTCGGCCGCGAGGTCGTAGTAGACCTTGCCCGAGCACAGCAGCACCCGGGTGACGCCGGCCGGATCGACCTTCGTGTCGCCCAGCACGGGCTGGAAGGTGCCGGAGGTGAAGTCGTCCAGGTCGCTGACGGCCGCCTTGAGGCGCAGCAGCGACTTCGGGGTGAACGCGATCAGCGGCCGGCGCACCGGGGAGAGCCCCTGGCGGCGCAGCAGGTGGAAGTAGTTCGCCGGGGACGAGCACATGGCGACCGTCATGTTGTTCTCGGCCGCGGCCTGCAGGAAGCGTTCGGGACGCCCGGACGAGTGGTCGGGGCCCTGCCCCTCCTGGCCGTGCGGCAGCAACAGGGTGACGGCCGAGCGCTGGCCCCACTTGGCCTCGCCGGAGGAGATGAACTCGTCGATGATGGTTTGCGCGCCGTTGAAGAAGTCGCCGAACTGGGCCTCCCAGCAGACGAGCGCGTCGGCCCGCGCCACCGAGTAGCCGTACTCGAAGCCCATGGCCGCGAACTCCGAGAGCAGCGAGTCGTAGGCCATGAAGTACGCCTGGTCCGGGGTGAGATCGTGCAGCGGCGTGTACTCCTCGCCCGTCTCGCGGTCGATGAGCGTGGCGTGCCGCTGGGTGAAGGTGCCGCGGCGGCTGTCCTGGCCGGACAACCGCACGGTGCGGCCCTCCATGACCAGCGAGCCGAACGCGAACAGCTCGGCGGTGGCCCAGTCGACGTTGCCCGAGCTGGCCATGGCCACCCGGCGGTCGATCTGCGGCTTGAGCCGGGGGTGCATGGTGAAGCCCTCGGGCGGGTTGGCGTAGGCCTCGCCGATGCGCTTGATCGCGTCCAGGGGGACGGCCGTGGTGACCGTCTGCGAGGGCGTCTCGTGCTCGATCTCGGGCTGCGGGGCGGCCTGGTCCGAGGCGTTACGGGTCTCGACGAAGACCTTCTCCAGCTGGGACTGGAAGTCCTTCAACGCGTGCTCGGCGTCCTCGAGCGTGATGTCGCCCCGGCCGACGAGAGCCTCGGTGTAGAGCTTCCGGACGCTGCGCTTCTTGTCGATGATGTCGTACATCAGCGGCTGGGTGAACGAGGGGTTGTCGGCCTCGTTGTGCCCGCGCCGGCGGTAGCAGACCATGTCGATGACGACGTCCTTGCGGAACTCCCGCCGGTACTTGACCGCGAGCTCGGCAACCCGGACACACGCCTCCGGGTCGTCGCCGTTGACGTGGAAGATCGGCGCCGAGATCATCCGCGCGATGTCCGTGGAGTACAGCGACGAGCGCGAGGACGACGGCGACGTCGTGAAGCCGACCTGGTTGTTGACGATGACGTGCACGGTGCCGCCGGTGCGGTAGCCGCGCAGCTGCGACAGGTTCAACGTCTCCGCCACGACGCCCTGGCCGGCGAAGGCCGCGTCCCCGTGCATGAGCACGGGCAGCACGGTGAAGCCCTGCTCGCCCTTGTCGATGCGGTCCTGCTTGGCGCGGGTGATGCCTTCGAGCACCGGGTTGACGGCCTCGAGGTGAGAGGGGTTGGCGGCGAGGTAGACCTTGGACTGCTGTCCGCCGGGTGCGGTGTAGGTGCCCTCGGTGCCCAGGTGGTACTTGACGTCACCGGAGCCCTGCACCGAACGAGGGTCCTGGTTGCCCTCGAACTCGCGGAAGATCTGGGCGTAGCTCTTGCCGGCGAGGTTGGCGAGCACGTTGAGCCGGCCGCGGTGGGGCATGCCGATGGTGACCTCGCCGATGGACTCCTCGGCGGCCGAGCTGAGCAGCTGGTCGAGCAGCGGGATGACCGACTCGCCGCCCTCCAGCGAGAAGCGCTTCTGGCCGACGTACTTGGTCTGCAGGAACGTCTCGAACGCCTCTGCGGCGTTGAGCCGGCGCAGGATCTGCAGCTGCTCCTCGCGCGAGGGCTTGGGGCTGCCGACCTCCACGCGCTCTTGGATCCAGCGGCGCTCCTCGGGGTCCCCGATGTGCATGTACTCGATGCCGATGCGCCGGCAGTACGACTCCCGAAGCACACCGAGGATCTTGCGTAGCGGCAGCATCGGCTTGCCGCCGAAGCCGCCGGTCGCGAACTCGCGGTCGAGGTCCCACAGCGTGAGGCCGTGGGTCACGACGTCCAGGTCGGGGTGGGAGCGCTGGCGGAACTCCAGCGGGTCGGTGTCGGCCATCAGGTGCCCGCGCACCCGGTAGGCGTGGATCAGCTCCTGCACCCGCGCCTGCTTGACGACGTCGTCCTCGTGCGAGGCCGAGATGTCGCGCACCCAGCGGATGGGCTCGTAGGGGATGCGCAACGACCGGAAGACGTCGTCGTAGAAGTTGTCCTCGCCCAGCAGCAGGGCGTGGATGCGGCGCAGGAAGTCACCGGACTGCGCGCCCTGGATGATGCGGTGGTCGTAGGTCGAGGTCAGCGTCATGACCTTGCTGACCGCGAGCCGGGCGAGAGTCTCGGGAGCGGCGCCCTGGTACTCCGCGGGGTACTCCATCGCGCCGACGCCCACGATGGTGCCCTGCCCCGACATCAGCCGCGGCACCGAGTGCACCGTGCCGATGGTGCCGGGGTTGGTCAGGCTGATCGTGGTGCCGGCGAAGTCGTCGGCGGTCAGCTTGTTGGTGCGCGCCCGTCGCACGATGTCCTCGTAGGCCGACCAGAACCCCGCGAAGTCCAGGGACTCGGCCTTCTTGATGGAGGGGACCAGCAGCGAGCGGGTGCCGTCGGGCCGCTGCACGTCGATCGCCAGCCCGAGGTTGACGTGCTCGGGCTTGAGGACATTGGGCTTTCCGTCGACCTCGGCGTAGCCGTAGTTCATCTCCGGCATCGAGGCGAGGGCACGCACGACGGCGTAGCCGATCAGGTGAGTGAACGACACCTTGCCGCCGCGGCCGCGCAGCAGGTGGTTGTTGATGACGACGCGGTTGTCGATGAGCAGCTTGGCCGGGATGGCCCGCACGCTCGTCGCGGTCGGGACGGTGAGGCTGGCCTCCATGTTGGCGACCACCCGCGCGGCCGGGCCCTTGAGCGGGGTCGAGGGGGTGCCCGGCGCCTTCTGCGCAGGCCTGGTCACGGGCTCGGCCTTGCGGGGGGCCGGGGACGGCGTGGGCGCCGGCGCCGCCGGCGACGTGGTGGACGGGGTGCCACTGGCGACCGGGGAGCCGTCGGCGCGCGCGGCCGGCCCGGTGACGGGCCGCTCGGGGACGGTGGCGCTCGGGGTGGGGCCGGGAGCTCCGGCCGAGGCGCCGGTCGGGGCGGCCGACGCTGGCGGCGTCGCCGCGCTCGACCCGTTGCCCGACCGGTCGGTCGCGGAACCCGGGTCGTGCAGCTTGTAGTCGGCGAAGAAGTCCCACCAGGCCTTGTCGACCGAGTCGGGGTCCTTGACGTACTGCTGGTACATCTCGTCGACCAGCCACTCGTTGGGTCCGAAGGCGGCCAGCGCCGACCCTCCGGGCTGAGACTGACCGGAATTGCTGTCCCCGGACTGTGCCACGGCGCTATTCGCCTCTTCCTGCCGAAGTCGTACCTTCGGATGCTCGAAAGCTGGGTGGTACCCCTAGCCTAGTCGCCCGCCAGCGGGTGATCGAAGGCCCCGACCGGCCCCGCGCCCCCTGGCTGACAGGGCCGCCGACCGGGCGATCACCGGCCTCCGGACCTCTCCGGCGCCCTGCACCACCCGCAGCTGACCGGCGGCCTTCGTGGCGGCCACGCTGCTACCCGATGCCCGCGAAGGGGTGGGTCGTAGGCTTTGCGGGTGCTGCCCGGCCCGTTCCACCCGCGACGTACGTCGCAGGCCGCCGGCCGGGTCGCGGCCCTGGTCGCCGCCGCGCTGTGCGCGACCCTGCTGACCGGGCCCGCCCAGCCGGCCGGTGCTGCACCGCCCGAGGCGCCCGCAGCCGCGGCGCACGACCAGGCCCGCTGGGCGAAGGCCCGTGCCTTCGCGTTGCACCAGCTCGCCGCCACCGACCGGCATCTCGCGCGCGGCCGCTATCCCGTGACCGCGCACCCGGACGTGCCGTGGCGGACCGAGGGCTCCTCGAGCTGGATGGCCGGCTTCTTCCCCGGGCAGCTGTGGCTCGCCTACGAGGCCACCGGCAACCCGACGTGGGCGGCCCGCGCGAGAGCCCGCCAGCGAGACCTCAGGTGGCGGCGGTTCGACACCTCCACCCACGACCTGGGCTTCGTCATGCTCGACAGCTTCGGCCAGGCCTCGCGGCTGACCGGCGACCCGCGGGCCCGGCGGGTCGTGCTGGACTCGGCGGCCTCGCTCGCCAGCCGGTGGGTGCCCGTCGCGCACACCCTGCGGAGCTGGCAGGGTCCGCCGGGTCAGGTCACCGTCATCGTCGACAACATGGTCAACCTCGAGCTGCTGTTCTGGGGGGCCGACCACGGCGGCCCCGCAGCCTGGCGCGAGATGGCCCTGGAGCACGCCCTGACCACGCGCGACCAGCTGGTGCGACCGGACGGCAGCACCTGGCACGCCGTGCGCTTCGACGAGCAGACCGGCGAGCGCGTGTGGCGGGGCAACATCGGCGGTGCCAGAGACGACTCGACCTGGGCGCGGGGGCAGGCCTGGGCGGTCTACGGCTACACGGTGGCCTACCGGGAGACCGGAGATCCCCGGATGCTCGAGGTGGCCCGCCGCACGGCGCGCTTCGCGCTGAGCCACCTGCCCGCCGACGGCGTGCCCTACTGGGACTACGCGGTGCCCGTGACCCGCCGGACCCCACGCGACTCGAGCGCGGGGGCGGTGCTCGCCTCGGCACTTCTCGAGCTGGGGGCCATCGACCCCGACGCCGGGCTGCGGGCGCGGTACCGCCGGGCCGGCCTGCACACCCTGCGCACCCTCACCGGTCCGCGGTTCAGCGCGCAGGGCTCGGGCAGCCGGTCGGTCCTGCTGCACGGCCGGGCCAGCCCACGTACCCCCGACGCGGGCACGGTCTACGGCGACTACTACCTGCTCGAGGCGCTGCAGCGGGCACAGCTCGTGCCCTCCACCCGCCGGGCCCTGCGGGTCGTCCGGGCAGGTGCCTCGCGGGCCGCCGCCCACCACCCCGGGCGCGCGGTGCTCGACCACAGCGCGACGAGCCGCTGGTCGGCGAGCTGGCGGGCCGGGGCGGCGGCCGCCGCGTTACGGCTGGACCTCGGCCGGGTCCGCCGGGTGTCGGGCGTCTCCGTCGCGTTCTGGCAGGGCGACGCCCGCGCGACTCGGTTGCGCATCCTCACCTCGGTCACCGGACGCCGGTGGTCGGTGGCGCGGACGGTGGTCAGCAGCGGGGGCAGCAGCGCCCAGGAGACCTACGACGTCCCCGACCGCCGGGCGCGGTTCGTCCGGCTGATCGGCCTCGGCGGCAGCGCCGGGCGGCGCATCGACCTGACCACGGTGCGGGTCCGCGGCTGACCCGGTGCCAGTGCCGAGGCCTGCGGTCAGCGGTCGCGCAGGCGCACGACGAACCGCAGGGCCGACCATGTCTCGTCGACCGCGCACACCTTGGTGTCGACCAGTCCGACGGCCAGCCCGACGTCCCGCACGACGTTCTCGTCCAGGTCGCTGACGCGACCGCTGGATCGTTTCGGCCACGCGATCCACAGCCCGCCGTTGCGGGTCATCCGCTCGCGCAGGGGCCGGAAGCGGCGCTCCAGCGTGCGCCGGTCCGGGGCGAAGGCGAGGATGACGTCGTACGCCGCCTGGCCCGGCCGTCGGTGCAGCGTGACGCCCGGCAGCGGACCGAGGCCGAACCCGCGAGGAGCCCCGGCCAGCAGCACTCGGTGGCCCTCGGTGATGCCCAGCTTGCGCGGCAGCGGCGTACCGGAGTAGCCCGCGGTCCTCGACCCCTCGGTCATGCCCGGACAGGCTAGTCCGGTTCCCGGCCCACGAGCCCGAAGCGCCCCTGCCCCGTGAGGCCGGGGCGACGTCCGTGGGCGTAGCGTTACGTGCACCGTGACGACGAGTGCACCGTGACGACGCCGCCACCCACCGCGTCCGACGCGGGTCTGGCCTACGGGCAGCCGCGCGCCCGCTGGGTGCTGACGGCGACCGTGCTCGGCTCGGGGATGGCCTTCATCGACGGCACCGTCGTCAACGTCGCCCTGCCGCGCATCGGCCGGCAGCTCGACGCGGGGCTGGCGGGGCTGCAGTGGACCGTCAACGCCTACACGCTGACCCTGGCCTCGTTGATCCTGCTGGGCGGCTCCCTCGGTGACCGCTTCGGCCGCCGCCGGGTGTTCATGGTGGGGGTCGTGTGGTTCGCGCTGGCGTCCCTGTTGTGCGGGATCGCGCCCGACATCCAGACCCTCGTCGCGGCACGCGCGCTGCAGGGCGTCGGAGGCGCCCTGCTGACCCCCGGCAGCCTGGCGATCCTGCAGTCCGCGTTCCGCCCCGAGGACCGGGCGCGGGCCATCGGCGCCTGGTCGGGCCTGGGCGGCATCGCGGGTGCCGCGGGGCCGTTCGTCGGTGGCTGGCTGGTGCAGACCACGTCGTGGCGCTACGTGTTCCTCATCAACCTGCCCGTGGCCGTCGCCGTCGTCGTCATCACCGCCCGGCACGTCCCCGAGTCGCGCGCTGCCACCGCCTCGCAGCACCTCGACATCTCCGGGGCCGTCCTGGGCGCGACCGGGCTCGCCGCGCTGACCTACGGGCTGATCGCCTGGCAGGGGTACGGCCTGGCCTCCGCGCGGGTGCTGCTGGCGCTCGGCGCCGGGATCGCGGCACTGGTGGGCTTCGGGCTGCGCGAGCGTCAGGCGCGCGAGCCGATGCTGCCGCTGGACATCTTCGGCAACCGACTGTTCAACGGGACCAACGCCGTGACGTTCGCCGTCTACGGCGCCCTTGGTGGCGTGATGTTCTTCCTGGTCCTCGCGCTGCAGGTGGTCGCCGGCTTCCGGCCCTTGGCGGCGGGCCTGTCGCTGCTGCCGATCACCGTGCTGATGCTGCTGCTCTCGGCGCGCATGGGTGCGGTCGCGGCGCGGATCGGTCCGCGGCTGCCGATGACGGTGGGTCCGCTGCTGTGCGCCGCCGGGGCGCTCGGGCTCAGCCGCCTCGACCCGCACGCGTCGTACGTCGTCGACGTCCTGCCCTGGGTCACGCTCTTCGGTCTCGGGCTGGCCTGCACCGTCGCGCCGCTCACCGCAACGGTCCTCGCGGCGGCGCCCGACGAGCACGCCGGGCTGGCGAGCGGGGTCAACAACGCCGTCGCCCGGGTCGCCGGACTGCTGGCCATCGCGGTGCTGCCGCTGGTCGCCGGGCTGGGTGGCGACGCGTACGGCGACCCGGGGCGGCTGCAGCCGGCGTTCCGCGTCGTGATGCTCGTCTGCGCGGGCCTGCTCGTCCTCGGGTCCCTGCTGGCGGCCCTGCTGGTCCGGACACCGGAACCCGCCGAGCCCGCGGAGCACCGTCGCCACGCCGGCGTGGACGGGCCGCCGCTGCACTGCTGCCCGCACGACGGGCCCCTCGCGTCGACCGGTGCTCCGTCCGCGCGGCGGGGGTCCTAGACCGTCGTTGCGTGCCGACCGTCAGGCGGGCGGATTCACCCAGGTGCGCAGCTTGATCAACGCCTCGCGCTCGATCTGGCGGGTCCGCTCGCGCGAGACCCCGATGCGCGCCGCGATGGAGTCGTAGGTCTCCCGCTTGTCCTGGGTCAGCCCGTAGCGCGATCGGATCACCTCGGACTCGCGGGGGTCCAGCCGGGCGATCGAGGAGACGAGCTGGTCGCGGGAGAGCCGGGCGACCGCGACGTCCTCGGGACCCGGGTCGGCCGCGTCCACCAGGTCGCCGAGGGTCGTCCCGCTGTCCTCGCCGACGAGCATGTCGAGGCTGGCGGGGGCCCGGGAGATGGAGTCCAGCTCGGTGACCACCTCGACCGGCACCTCCATCTCGGCGGCCACCTCGGAGTCGGTGGCGTCACGGCCGAGGGTGAGGGCGAGCTCGCGACGGGTGCGGGAGAGCCGGCTGAGCTTCTCCACCTGGTGGACCGGCAGCCGCACGGTCCGGCTCTGCTCGGCGATCGCGCGACCGATGGACTGGCGGATCCACCACGTCGCGTAGGTGGAGAACTTGTAGCCGCGGGTGTAGTCGAACTTCTCGACCGCCCGCACGAGCCCGACGTTGCCCTCCTGGATCAGGTCGAGAAGGGGCATCGAGGACCGCCGGTAGCGTCGGGCCAGCGACACGACCAGGCGCAGGTTTGCCCGGATGAAGACCCGCTTGGCCACGTCTCCGTCGGCCGCCAGGGTCTGCAGCTCACGCGTGCTCGCCACCTTGCGAGTGCTCTGCAGCTTGACCGCGCGTCGGCGGCCGAGGCCTTCCAACAGGTGGCGGGCGAACAGTCCGGCCTCGATCCGGCGGGCCAGGTCGACCTCGGACTGCGCGTCCAGCAAGGGTGCCCGACCGATCTCGTCGAGGTACAGGCGCACGAGGTCGGGGCTGCCGACCTCGTGCTCGACCTCCTCGACTTCGCCCGGTTGCGTGGGGAGGTCGAGGGGCAGCTCAGCCGATTGACTCATCGTGCCTTCCGGGTCGTCGTGCGTCTCTCTGGCGAAACGCCAGGGACGGCGGCAAAGTTTCCGCCGGTAGGGCGGGGCGATACGTAGACTGATCACCTCTGAGGGGGTGGGGCGCACTCATGCTGTTGTCCTCGGCCCAGGCGCCGGTCTCGCTCCACCTCCTGCGGCTGCGGCCCGAGGGGGACCCCGCGCAGCCGTCGTGCACGGCGGTCTGGGTTCGGCGCGCTCTGCAGGAGGGATTGCTCGACCTGCCCCTGCCGGGGGCGGGCGACACCGCGGCCCGCTGGGCCACGCTGGGCGCGATCGGCGCCGTCGACCTGGACGTGGCGCGGCTGGCCGAGGCGCACGCCGACGCGACCGCGATCCTTGCCGACCTCGCGGGCGACGTCGGCGATCCGCTCGCCCCGACCGACCGGCCGCGGCTGTGGGGCGTCTGGGCGGCCAACCCCTCGGACGCGCCGCTGACGGCGCGACCCGACGGGACCCGCTGGCGCCTCGACGGCACCAAGCCGTGGTGCAGCGGCGCGGGCAGCTGCGACGCCGCGCTGGTCACGGCGCGCACCGAGGAGGGCTACCGGATGTTCGCCGTCGACCTGCACCACCCGGGCGCGAGGCCGGTCGAGGGCAGCTGGTCGGCGCGGTCCATGACCGGCAGCGACAGCCGGTCGGTCGCCTTCACGGCGACGCCGGCGACGGCTCTCGGGGGGCCTGACGCCTATCTGGACCGGCCCGGCTTCTGGCACGGGGCTGTCGGGGTCGCCGCGGTGTGGCTCGGCGGCGCCACCGGCGTCGCCGTACCGCTGGGGCGTTCGCACCGTCACCGCCCGCTGCACCCGCACGCCCTGGCCCACGCGGGTGCGCTCGACGCGACGCTCGCGGCCGCCCGGGCGCTGCTCGCCCAGTCAGCGGCGCAGTTCGACGCCGATCCGCACGACCGGTCGGGCAGCGCCATGCGGACCGCCCGTCGGGTGCGCGCCGTGGTCGAGCAGGCGGTGACCGAGGTGGTCGAGCGGGTCGGTCGGGCGCTCGGTCCAGGCCCGCTGGCCGGCGACGCCGAGCACGCCAAGCGGGTCGGCGACCTGCAGCTCTACGTGCGGCAGAGCCACGCCGAGCGCGACCTGGAGGACCACGGCCGGCACGTCCTCGAGCAGGGATGGCCGCGGTGACCCTGCCGGCCGGCTACTTCGAGCAGATGTACGACGCGTCGCCCGACCCGTGGTCGTTCCGCACCCGTTGGTACGAGCAGCGCAAGCGCGAGGTCACCCTGGCCGCGCTGCCTCGGCGCAGGTACGCACGGGCGTTCGAGCCGGGTTGCTCGATCGGTCTCCTGACCGAGGGTCTCGCCCGGCGCTGCGACTGGTTGCTCGCCACCGATGCGAGCGCCACCGCCGTCGCCGCTGCGCGGCGGTACCACTCGGAGCGCTCCGAGCGCTGCGAGCTGCGCATCGAGCACCGGGCGCTGCCCGACGGCTGGCCGCGTGAGGAGGCGCCGTTCGACCTGGTGGTGCTCTCGGAGATCGGCTACTACTTCGACGACGCCGACCTGGCCACGGTGCTCGACGACGCGATCGGCAGCCTGGCGCCGGGGGGCACGTTGCTGGTCTGCCACTGGCGCCACCGGGTGGCCGACTACCCCCTGGCCGGCGATGCGGTGCACGGAGCCGTGCGGGCCCGGCGCGTGCTGCACCGGGCGGTGTGCCACGACGAGGTCGACTTCCTGCTCGACGTGTTCACGTTGGGAGACGTGCCCTCGGTGGCCCAGGACGAGGGACTCGCACCGTGATCGAACGCATCGGCGTGGTCGTGCCGGCCCGCGACGAAGAGGTGCTGCTGCCCGGCTGCCTCGACGCCCTCGCGGTGTGCGTGCAGGAGGTGCTCACCGACTCCGCCGTCGCGGTCACGGTCGTCGTGGTCCTCGACCGGTGCACCGATCGCAGCGCCGAGATCGTGGCCGGCCGCCCGTGGGTGTCGTCGCTCGCGGTGGACGCCGGCAACGTGGGGCTGGCGCGTGCGCTCGGCTGTGCGCAGGTGCTCAACGGGCACGACGCCGATCGCCTCGACCGGCTCTGGCTGGCCAGCACCGACGCCGACTCGCGGGTGCCACCTTCCTGGCTCACCCGCCAGCTCGCGTTCGCCGACCGCGGCGCGGACGTCGTCCTGGGCACCGTCGACGTCGACGACTGGGGGGAGCACCCGGCGCACGTGGCCCGGCGGTGGCGCTCGGCCTACGTCGCGGCCGACGGGCACCCGCACGTGCACGGCGCGAACGTCGGATGCCGGGCGGACGCCTATGTGGAGGCCGGCGGCTTCCTCGCCCTCAGCTGCGACGAGGACGTGTCACTGGCCGGCGCGCTGGCGGGGCGGCACACGGTGCGCAGCGGCGAGATCCCGGTGCTGACCAGCGCCCGACGTGTCTCCCGGGTGGACGGTGGATTCGCCGCACATCTCGCCCGGCTGGCCTGAGCCACCACCGGCGTACGTCGCTGCCGGCTAGCCCACGAGCCAGGGCACCGGGTCGACGAAGTCGGCGTTGACGAGCAGCTCGAAGTGCAGGTGGCACCCGGTGGAGTAGCCGGTGGTGCCGCTGATGCCGATCACCTCACCGGCGGTGACGTGCTGGCCGACTGCGACGCCCAGGCGGGTCTGGTGGTTGTACGTCGTCGTGAGCAGCGCGCCTCCGACGACGCCGTGCGACACCACGGTGCGCCAGCCGTAAGCCGTGTTGTAGCCGGCCGACAGGACGGTCCCCTCCCGGGCTGCCCTGATCGGAGTGCCACAAGGGACGCCGAAGTCGGTACCGGTGTGCAGCTTGCGGACACCGGTGATCGGGTGCACCCGCATGCCGAACGGTGAGGTGATCGGTCCGCTCACGGGCCGTCCGAGCGTGGCGGGCTGCGGTGGGACGTCGTAGCCGTGGGTCGAGCCGGCCGCGCCGAGCAGCTGACGGGCCTGGGCAGCCAGGGTGGCCTGCAACGAACCGCCTTCACTGTGCAGCTGCTGGCTGCGCGCGTCCTCCTCGGCCTGCGCGGCGGCGCTCGCGGCGAGAGCCGACGTACGGGCGGACACGAGTCGGGTGACCTTCGACGCCGCGTCGCTCGCGCGCTTCTCGAGGTCGGTGATGACCGCGAGCTCCGCCTGCGCCTGCTGGTCCGCGGTGGCCAGGTCGCTGCGCACTGTGGCCAGCTCGCTCGCGCGGTCACCGAAGGCCTGCTGTGCCGCGCGCAGGTCCTCGAGAGTGGACTGCTGCGAGGACACGACCGTCCGGATCGCCACCAGCCGCTCGGCGAGGTCCGCCGGCGAGCGCGCCTGAAGGAGCATGGCGGCGTTGCCGATCGACCCGCCTCCCTGATAGACGGCGCGGGCCAGCCGGCCGACGCGGGCGTGCTGCGTGTCGACTGCGGCGGCGCCCCGTTCGGCGTCCTGGTTGGCCACGATCAGCAGGCTCTGGGCCTGGCCGCGGCGCTGCGCGGCGGCCGCCTGCCGCTGCTGGGCGGCGGCCAGCAGCCGACGGGTCTGCGCGAGGGTGGCGCGGGCCCGCGGCAGCGCCGCCTCGGCGAGCTTGAGGCTGGTGGCTGCGGCGACCATCGCGTCGCTGGACTCCGCCAGGTCGGCGCGCACCTGGTCGATCACCTGTTGGGTGGTCGGGTCCGCGGGCCCACCGGCGTCGGCGGCCACCGGCTGACCGGCGGTGACGCCCACGCCGAGCAGTAGCCCCCCGCACAGCAGCGCTGTGACGAGGCGACGTGGCCGTCGCCGATGCATGAGAACCCCTCCTGCGGACCGCGCCCGCAGGTCCCTACAGACACGTCGGCGTGCTGCGCGCCGAACTTGACCTCAGGGCAGGGTCAGGGCGCGGCGGCGCTGGCCACCGGCAGCAAGCGGTCGTCGGCGACGACCTCCTCGGCGACGCGCAGCACCGCGGGCGCGACCGTCGCCCAGCCGAACGACGCCTGCACCCGGTCGACGGCGGCCAGTGCCTGGCTCTCGCGGCTGAGCCCGTCGGCGAGCAGCCCGCGCAGCGACTCGGCAAGTACCTCGGCGGAGGGGGGCGGCACCAGCACTCCGGTGACCCCGTCGGCGACGACGTCGGCCAGCGCGCCGACCGACGCAGCCACGACCGGCACGCCGCACGCCATGGCCTGGAGCACCAGGACCAGCGACGGCTCGTCGTCATCGACGGCCACGACGACATCGGTCGAGCCCAGCAGCGCTGCCACCGCGGGGGCGCCCTGCTGCTCGAGGTCCAGCAGCCGCACCCGGCCCTGCGCCGACGGCTTGCCGGGTGTCACGGGCAGGGCAGTCGTGAGGCCCCCGCGGGTGGCCGTCGTGGTGAGCAGCACCAGCTCGCAGCGTGGCAACGAGGCAACCACGCTGATCAGCCGGCGGGCGGCCGCCGCGTCGACCGGACGCGCGACCAGGCGGTGCCAGGGTCCGCCGGCGGAGGCCCGACCCTCGTCGCGGAAGACCTGCGTGTCGACGGCGTGCGGCACCACCCGCACCAGTGAGCGACGTACGCCGAGTGCGACGAGCCGGTCGGCGTCGCTGCTGCACACGGCGAGCACCCGGGCGGCCCCCCGACCGACCGCGCTCTCGAGGCGCCGGCGCTCGGGCGCGGGCGAGCGGCCGGGGGCGAAGAGCCGCTGCAGGACCGGCGTCGCGAGGTCGCGGGTCCCGACCTGTGCCGAGAGGCCGGCGAGCCAGCCGAGTGCGAGCACGGCGTCCGGCTGGTCGTCGGCCCAGCAGCCGGCCAGCTCGTGCCCGAGGTCGGCGGCACCGGGCACCGAGCTGGCGGACAGCACACTGTGCCGGGTCGGGTGTCCGAGCGAGTTCAATGCCTGCACGAGACCGCTGTCGGACTCGGCGCAGGGGTGGTCAGAGACGACGTGGAGGTGCATGGCGCTCCCGCAGGTGCTGCTGCCGGCGAAGCCGGCCCGCTGGCGCACCGGTCTTTTGCAGCACGCGCGAGGTGTGCCGATCCCTTGCTCCGCAGTGCAGTGCGGCAAACCTGGTCCGGGAGCGCTAGTTGTAACGACCAGACAGGTTGTTCACGCTGCGAGTCGGCTGATCGGGGTGTTCCCGCCGAGCGAGTCGTGGCCTCGGACAGTGTTGTAGAAGATCAGGAAGTCTGCCAGGGCGGCTGTGCGGTCGTGGTTGCCGAGCCAGGGGGTGCGGTAGGCCCAACGGTTCTGCAGGGTGCGGTTGAACCGCTCGGCTTTGCCGTTGGTCCATGGGCAGCCGGGCTTGGTGAACCGGCGCTTGATCTGCAGGGCGGTGCAGACCGCGGCCCAATCGGCCCCGACCCGGTAGGACTTGGCGTTGTCGGTCAGGACCCGCCGGACGGTGACGCCGTGCTGGTGGTGGAACCACTGGCAGGCGCGGTGCAGGAACCCGGCGCAGGTGCCGGCCCGCTCGTCGGGCAGCACTTCGGCGTAGGCGATGCGGGTGTGGTCATCGACCGCGACGTGCACGTAGTCCCACCCGATACCGCGGCCGCGGACCTCTTCGGTGCGGCCATGGACCCGCCAGCCGCCGCCGGGCGGGATCTTCCCGAGCTTCTTCACATCCACGTGCAACAGCGAGCCGGGCCGGTCGTGTTGGTAGCGGATGTCGCTGTGCCGGCGCCCGCGGATCAGCTGGCCGGTGAGCTGGTCGATCTGGGCCAGGTGCGGCACCTGGGCGCGGCGCAGCACCGCGCCGATCGTGCTGGCCGACACCCCCAGCAGCGTGGACAGCTCGCGGGCCCCCACGTGCTCGGCGCGCCGTGCAGCGAGGATCTGCGCCGCCAGCCCATCGGGCACCTGGCGTGGGCTGTGATGCGGGCGGCTAGAGCGATCGGCCAACCCGGCGAGCCCTTCGGCCTTGAACCGCCGGACCCACTTATGGACCGTGGCTCGGCTGACGTTGAGCTGTTTGGCCACCTCAGCGGGCTTGTGACCAGCAAGGACACGCTCGACCAGGGTTCGTCGACCAAACACATTCAGACGGGCATTAGCGTGGGCCATCAGGGACCTCCGGGGCGAGGAGCGACTTAGACACCGCCACTCCTGCCGGAGGTCCCTCCTTCGATCAAGCCGACGCGCCGAACGTCAACAACGTCTGTGGTCGTTACAGCTAGTGCGGACCTTCGCCCTGGTGACGCTGCAGCTCGTCGATCAGCTGCCCGCGCGTCATCGACGACCGGCCCTCGATGCCGGCCCGTCGCGCCAGCTCGTAGAGCTCGGCACGGGACAGGTCGAGCCGGCGCGGGGGGGCCGGGGCGACGCCGGCGCCGCTGAGCTCCTCCTCGCGGCGAGTCTCGTAGGCCCCGCCCAGGCGGCGTAGCTCCCTGCGGGCGATCAGACCCTCGAGCGGCACCATCAACGACTCGGCCCAGCTCTGCGAGTGACGGTCGAGCAAGAGGCGCGCTTGCTCAGCCCAGCGGTCGAGGTCGGGGTGATCGGGCGCGAGCACCGCGGCGTCCGCGGCGAGCTCGTCGAGGGCCACATCCGCGGCGGCCTGCTCGCGGGCGGCGCCTGCGAGCTGCTCGACGTCGGCGACCAGCTCGCCGATGACGACGTCGCGCTCAGCATGTCGGTGCGCGCGCAGCAGCCCCACGAACTCGGCTCGCCACCTGTCCTGGCCGGGCCCTGGGGTGCACATCCGCCGCAGCAGGCGCACCAGCCGTTCGTGGTCGAGCGCCGTGAGACGTCGGACGCTGCTGGGCATGTCGTGCGGATACCCCCCCGGGGGATGGGTCACACGCGGGGTTGCTCAGGGCCGCGGGTGCTCCCGCGCCGTCATCGGGAAGACGTACCAGACCAGCACGAACCAGGCGAAGCACAGCCCCGCGAGGACGAACGCCCAGGGCCCTGGCATCACGACGTCGAGGATCAGCAGCACCGCCCCGTTGATGCCGAGGAGAAGCAGCGCCAGCCCGCCCCGCGCCATCAGGTCTCCACCCCGCACGAGACGCGGCTTGAGACCACGTCGCGACAGGATCCGGTGCAGGGAGACCGGCCCGATCAGCAGCGCCGAGGCCCCGGACGTGACGAGCAGGGTGCCGATGTAGAGCCGGCGCTGGAAGCTCGTGATCTCGGGGAACCGCTGGGTGAACGCCAGGGTCAGCAGGAACGCGAAGAGGAACTGCACGCCGGTCTGCGCGACGCGCAGCTCCTGCAGCAGCTCGTTGTAGCGCCGGTCGGCCTGAGCCGTGTCCTCTTCCTCGACGGTGTCCGGGTCGGCCGGCGCAGGAGGTAGGCCCATCGCTGCTCCTCGTCGGTTGTCGGGTCGTCGGGGGGTCGGTCGTCGCGGCGTCGGTCATCGTCGCGTGCCCAGGTGGTGCGGGTCATCACCCGTTGCGGTGCACCGCTGCGGCTGCGCGACTGCTCAGACAGAGCCCACCGGTGGGTCGCAGGTGTGCCCGGCGCGGCTGTCGGTGAGGCAGGCGATCGCCGCGTCGACCGTGTCGACCCGATGCAGGACGCGCTCCATGCCGGTGATCTCGAGCAGCCGCCGCAGCCGTCGGCTGGCCGCGACCACGTGCAGCGAGCCCTGCATCGCCTCGATCCGCTCCCGCGCGCGCACCAGAGCGTTGATGCCGGCCGAGTCCATGAAGCGCACGTCGCGGGCGTCCACGACCAGGTGCGGTCCGCCTCGGTTGATGGTGGACAGCAGGCTGCCGAGCACCTGCGAGCTGGTGGCGAGATCCACCTCTTCGGGCAGCCGCACGACGCTGAACTCGCCGGCGTAGCTGGCGGCGGGGGGCTCGCGGAGCGTCATCGGGCGTCCTCACGCTCGACGGATGCGTCACACCGACTGTCTCAGTGCGACGTAGGCACGTCCAGCGGGGGCTGGAGTGCGACTGGGTTGAAATCTACGGGTTTGGACACCAACCGGCAACCTGCCGGCAAACCCCTGGTTACGGGGCGGGCCGCTGGTCGGCCAGCCGCCGGCCGCCGTCGGGCAGCCGGGTGGTCACGCCGGACCGGTCGAGAAGCTCGAGCAACGGCAGGGCCACCCGCCGGCTGGTGCCCCAGGCCCGACGCGCGTCGCTGACCGTGAACGGGCCGCCGAGCGCGACCAGCGCGGTGGCGGCTCGCTCCGCTGCGTCGGGGAGCAGCACGATGCCGTCGCCGATCACCATGAGCAGTCCTGCGGCGGCGGCGGCGGCCAGCTCTCGACGGCCCAGGCCCAGCTCGTGCAGGCGGTGCGCCTCGGGCGCGGCGAAGGGGTGGCCGGCGAGCCCGTCGCGCACCTCGTCCACGGCGCGCTGCACGGGCGCGGGCAGGGCCCGAGCGGCGGTGGCCGCCAGCACCCGGCCCTCGTGCACGACGAGGTCGGCGGGCGCGAGTGCGCTCAGCAGCGCGGTGGACGGCAGCCCGAGGCAGCGGGCGGCTGCTCCGACAGCGATGCCGTGCTCCAGCGGATGGCTGCGCCGGTGCTCGTCGACGAGCAGGTGCAGCTGCCGCGCCAGGTCGGCGCGCAGCGCCGGGTCGACCAGCCACCCGTCGGCGAGCGGCGCCGGCAGGTCGCCGCGGACACCCAGGCGGCGCAGCTGGTCAGTGGTGACCAGCCCCCGACGGCTCACCTCCGCACTCGCGTCGGGTGTCCCGTCCAGCGCGGCCAGGGCAGCGGCCCGACGGGCGGCGTCGCCGCGGCGGGTGAGCGCCGGCGGCCGAGGGTCGAGCACCTGCACGCCGAGCGTCTGCTCGTGGTTGCTCGGCTCGCGCAGCACGGCGCGGTCGCCGATGCGCAGCGGCAGCGGGGCCGCGAGCCGCAGCCGCGCCGTGTCGGCCCCCAACCGACGTACCCGCGCCGGGACGGCTGCGGTGCCCACGTGCAGCACCAGGTGCGTGCCCGGCGCGACGCCGTGCAGGGCCCCGTCGGGACGGACCCGAACGTCGACCTCGCTGGTCGCCAGCCAGGCCCCCGGTGTCGTCAGGGCATCCCCGCGCCGTACGTCGTCGTGGTCCACGCCGCGCAGGTTGACCGCGACCCGGGCAACCGCGGCTGCCGACTCGCACGGGCGGCCCAGGCTGTGCAGGCCCCGGACCCGGACCTCCCGTCCTCCCGGTCCGATCGTGAGGGTGTCGCCGACCCTGAGCGACCCGCGCGCCAGGGTCGCGGTGACGACCGTGCCGGCCCCGGGGACGGTGAACGAGCGGTCGACCCACAGCCGGACGTCGTCGGCCAGGTCCGGAGCGGGCAGTTGCGCGACCAGCCGCGACAGCGCGGCCCGCAGTTCGCCGAGCCCGGCCCCGGTCGTGCCGCTGACCGCGACGGCCTCGACCGCCCCGAGCGAGCTGTGCCCGATCTCGCGCCGGGCCTGGTCCGTCGCCGCGGCGGGGTCGGCCCTGTCGCTGCGGGTCACGACGAGCAGGCCGTGCCGGACGGCCAGGGCGTCGAGGGCGCGCAGGTGCTCGGCGGACTGCTGCCGCCATCCTTCGTCGGCGGCCACGACCACGACGACGGCGGGCACCGGCCCGACGCCGGCAAGCATGTTGGGGACGAAGCGCTCGTGGCCGGGCACGTCGACGAAGGCCACCACCTCGCCGTCGGGCAGCGTGGTCCACGCGAAGCCGAGGTCGATCGTCATGCCGCGCCGGCGTTCCTCGGCCCACCGGTCGGGCTCCATGCCGGTCAGGGCACGTACCAGCGTCGACTTGCCGTGGTCGACGTGACCGGCGGTGGCCAGGACGTGCACGCTGCTACCCGGCGAGGGAGCGGACGGCTGCGGCGAGCAGCGCGTCGTCGGCGGGGTCGACGGCGATCAGGTCCAGCAGGCAGCGGTGGTCGCGCAGCCGGCCCAGGACCGGTGGCGTGGCCGCGCGCAGGCGGGGGTGGTGGTCGGCGGGCAGGCTCACCGCCGCGCTGGGCAGCACGACACCGGGTGCCCCGCCACCGCCGACCGACGCGTCGCTGTCGACGGCTCGAGCGTCCAGACCGGCGCGGGCAAGCTCCGCGGCGAGTCGCTCGGCGCGGTGCCGCAGGTCGCCGTACGTCGTCGCGAGCGCCCGTGCGGTGGGGGTCGCCGGGCCGGTGACGGTCGCCTCGAGCGCCGCGAGGGTGAGCTTGTCGACCCGCATGGCACGCGCCATCGGGTGTCGGCGCATCGGCTCGACGAGTGACGAGCGGCCGAGCACCAGGCCGCACTGCGGACCGCCCAACAGCTTGTCGCCGCTAGCGGTGACCAGGTCGGCGCCGGCGCGCAGCGTAGAGGCGGCGTCGGGCTCGTCGGGCAGCCGTGGGTGACGGCTGAGCAGTCCCGAGCCGAGGTCGACGAGCAGCGGCACGCCGAGGGTGGCGAGCGCCTCCACCGGCACCGTCGAGGTGAAGCCGCTGATGACGAAGTTCGACGGGTGGACCTTGAGGACCAGCGCCGTGTCGCTACCGATCGCTCGTTCGTAGTCGGCGAGCGTCGTGCGGTTCGTCGTGCCGACCTCGCACAACCGCGCGCCGGCGCTGACGAGCAGGTCGGGCAGCCGGAAGCCGTCGCCGATCTCGACCAGCTCGCCGCGGCTGACGACGATCTCGCGAGCCGCGGCGTGGGTGACCGCCGCGAGTGCGAGGGCAGCGGCGCCGTTGTTGACCACGTGCACCGCTTCGGCGTCGGGCACCGCGGCGGCCAGCGCGGCCAGGGCCCCGCGGCCCCGGCGCGCCCGGCGACCCGTGGCCAGGTCGAGCTCGACGTCGGTCGCGCCCGCTGCCTCACCCACCGCGTCGACGGCGGCCGCGGACAGGGCCGCCCGGCCCAGGTTGGTGTGCAGCACCACTCCGGTCGCGTTGAGCACGCGGCGCATCGACGTTGCCGTGGCCGGCAGGCTGGCGAGCGCGACGTCCGCGGCGGCGGACGGCGGGATCTCCGCGCGGCGTACCCGCTCCTGGGCCGCGGCGACCCCGGCCTTGACGATGGCCGCGCCCAGCCGCTCGGTCGCCGCGGCCAGGCGCGGGTCGGCCAGCAGCACGTCGGTGCGGGGTACGGCGCGGCGCGGTTCCTCGCCGTCGTGGGGGGTGCGCACGTGCCGACTCTAGGTCGCGGTGCCCGGCTCGCCGCGACCGCGCTGTGGACCGCGGCACTTCGCAGGTGGGGGCAGGGCGCGGGCCGCACGCTCGGTGCTGTGGCGGAGGCGGACGGGAATCGAACCCGCCTGGCCGAGATCTTCGGCCACGTCGGTTTTGAAGCCGGATGGACGCCGACTGGACCCGAGCCTTCTACCAGGAAATTGAACGGTAAAGCGCAAGCCACAGGGCCAGTCCCGGCAACCAGAGCGCGCCCGTGTAGTTCCGCTGTGTCTTTGACTCCGCCATAAGCATGTCAGTGACGCACAGCGCCGAAATGGAGTCCTAGATGAACCGGCGACGGCGCTGCTTACAGCGACGCGATCCCCCTCAGCCAGGCGTTCTCGCGGCACGTTGCCCGCCCGACCTTGACTGGCGCGACTTCCCTCAGCAGCGCGCAGTTCACTTTGGCCCAGCTGCTGTACGCCCGACGGGAGCTCCGCTCCCGCCGATCGCTCGAGCGCCCGGTCGCGAGCGTCCGTGGGCTCGCCGGGGGAGCGGTTCATTCGCGGGGTTGGTGGCTGCTGTCGGTCATGCCAGGCACGGTACGGAGCCCGAGAGGCCGGGCGTAGGACGACTTTCCGCTGGTCCACAGGACTGCTTGCACATCTGGTGGTGGCGATGTTCCCATTGGGCACGGCTTGTGAATCACAGCGATGTAGTTATCCACGATTCCCAGGCTCAGAAAATGCCAGCGCCCCTCGCGGTGATGGGCGAAGGGCGCCGGTGCAGAACCGTCTGAAGGAGGCTCCGCGGTGTGGAAACCAGCAGTCTGCCTCCTTCGGTCGGCGCAAGCCAGTACCGAAGGAGGGAGGTGTGTCACATGGCAATGAACAAGCGCCAGACCGGTCAAAAGGCCGCGACGGCTGCGAGCAGCGTTCTGCGCAACCCCAAGTCGTCGAAGGCCGACAAGACGGCGGCGGGAAGCGCGCTCTCGCAGACGCCGAAGGGCAAGGGCAAGAAGTAGATATCGACGCCGGGGTCCCACCGCCCCGGCGTTGCCTGCTCATCGGGGGACACATCAAATGACGTCCGTGTGGGAGACGCGAGACCTTCCGGTCCTGAAGGCAATTGTTGACTTCGAGGATGAGACGGGACAGTACGCAAGACTCGACACCCTCGCGCAACGCACCGGCCATGACGACGCCCTGCTGCAAGCCGCGCTCCGTGCACTCAACAACGAGCAACCGCGTCTCATCTCGGTCATCGATGTGAGCTCAATGTCCGGCAAGTTCTTCATGGGCGCCGGCGACGCGACCGGCGAAGCGCGACGTCGCGTAGGGCAGTGGCCGACACGGGAGAGCCTGGCTGACCGCATCATCGCCGCGCTAGAAGACGCCGCCGAGAACGCACCTACCGAGGAAGAGCGGAGCGGTGCGAGGAAGTTCCTCGACGGGGCAAAGGGCGTCGGCAAGGGCGTGCTGACCAGCGTTCTGGTGAAGGTTCTCACCGAGGGTCTTTAGGCCTGCTACTGGACGAATCGGTCACAAGGTGACGAGTGGCGGCGTACTCTGCGTCGCGTGACAGTCGAAACTCATGGGGGATCTATGACAGAGGTCAAGGGCCACAACGGAGTCATCAACTTCGACGGCCACTTCGTCACGATCAATCGGAAGGGCTTCCTCGCGCGGGCGACCATCGGCAAGGGCGAGAAGCGCATTCCTGTCGCGAGCATCGTCGCGGTTCAGTTCAAGCCCGCTGGCGGGATTGTGAACGGCTTCATCCAGTTCACGGTCCCCGGTGGGAACGAACGACGCTCCTCCTTTGGCAGCCAGTCCACTGACGCTGCGAAGGACGAGAACTCGGTCATGTTCACCAAGAAGCAGATGCCCGAGTTCCTCGCGCTGCGCGAGGCCATCGAGCAGGTCATTGTCGCCCGAGCAACGCCGCAGGCTCCGGTTCATGCGCCGCCGAGCGCGCCGAACATTGGCGACCAGATCCAGCAACTCGCTTTACTCCGCGACCAAGGCATCGTCACCCAAGCCGAGTTTGACGCCAAGAAGGCGGACCTTCTCGCGCGCATGTAGATCGTCGACGGGGCCGTGACGACTGCTCGGCCCCCGACGCGAATCCAGCGGTTCGCGGCAGCCGGACGTTGCCCTCGGCAGGCTGACCACGGTGCGGTCGGCCTGGTGGCCGGTGAGGAACGCCGTCTCCAGCCGCGACGCCAGCGCGTCGTCCTCGGTCTCAAACAGGTGCGTGTAGAGGTCGGCAGTGATCGCGATGGTGCTGTGACCCATCCACCGGCTGACCCGGTAGAGGTCCTTGCCGTGCCGTGGTGCGCTATGAGGCTGGCGAACGTGTGCCGCAGGTCGTGGAACCGCACGCCCTTGGTACCGGCTCGATCGGCCGCTGGCTTGAAGTGCACCCGGTAGAACCAGTCGTGGTTGAGAGGTACGGCGCCGTCGCCAAACACGTAGTCGTCCGCCCGCAGGTCGTGCGCCGCGATGTGGTCAGCCAGCATCCGGGCTACCGGTGGCGGGATGGGCACGGTGCGGCGGCTCTTGAGGGACTTCGGGGTGTCGGCCAGCAGTTCGCCGCCGAGGAAGATCACCGTCTCCTTGACCTCGACCCTCGGCCGCGCGATGTTGACGTTGCGGACTCGGATCCCGGCAACCTCGCCGGCTCGGAGCACCCACAACGGTGGTGTTGCGCTACCGAGCGATGCCTGTGGACAGCGGCGGGCGGCAGGGCTTTGCCACGGATGGACGCGCCTCGGTGTGGTCGGCTGGCATAGGCCGATTGTGGTCTGTGTGTGGTCCAGAACGTCGACCTTGGCGACGTCGGACCGATCCAGAGGGCAGCCGCTAGCCACGTCTGCGCAGGTAGACGGCTTAGCGGAGGCGGACGGGAATCGAACCCGCCTGGCCGAGATCCTCGGCCACGTCGGTTTTGAAGACCGCGGGGGTCACCAGACACCCAAACGCCTCCCTCGGGCCGCCGACCTGCGCGGCGGGTGAGAGCTGCGCGCGCAGGGAGAGGCGGTTCGAGGTGCCGAGTATGTCAAGATCACGGGCCCCGCTCGCCCGGCAGCAGCTGCTGCCACGCGACGTACGGCGACGGGACGCGAGGCTGCGAGCCGCTCTGCGGACCGCCTCCTCTGCGGTGGCACCACCGCTGTCCGGCAGACATCGGAACCTCTCACCGGCTCGGTGGCCGGTCGGGATAGACGTCGACCTCGGTGGCCTTCGCGGAGAGCCATACCTGCAGGCCGGGGCGCAGCGCGAGGTCGGCCACAGCGGCAGGGGTCAGGTCCACGAGCGCGTCCGGGGCGCCCTGCACCTGGACGCGCACCCGGTCGGCGAGCAGCTCGAGGCCGGTGATGGTCCCGGCCCAGACGTTGCGGGGGCTGGCATGGTCGGGCCGCGCGGTGTGCACCGCGATGGCCGAGGGTCGCACCGCGACGAGCACGTCGGTCGACCCGGGCGGGATCGGCTCGGCAGGCGTCGCAACCAGGCTGCCGCCGGTGGCCAGCGCCACGGTCCCGTCGGGCGCGACCAGCGTGCCGGGGTAGAGGTTGAGGCCCACGAGACGGGCGACGTACTGGGTGGCTGGGCGGCGCGCGACGCGAGCCGGTGTGCCGTGCTGGACGACGTGACCCTCTTCGAGCACGAGCAGACGGTCGGTCATGACCATCGCCTCGAGCGGGTCGTGGGTCACCACCAGCACGGGGCCGGGGAAGTCGGCGAGGTGCCGGCGCAGCTCGCTGCGGACCTCGAGCCGGCTACGGGCGTCAAGCGCCGCCAGTGGCTCGTCGAGCAGGAGCATCGCCGGCTCGGCCGCCAGGGCCCGGGCCAGGGCGACGCGTTGCGCCTGCCCGCCGGACAGCTGCGCCGGTCTGCGCTGTGCCAGGTCGGTCAGGTCGAGCTGGTCGAGGAAGCGGTCGGCGTGCCGGCGGGCGTCACTGCGACGGGCGCCACGGGAGCGAGCGGCGAACGCGACGTTGTCGCGCACGCTCAGGTGGGGGAACAGCCGGTAGTCCTGGAACACCAGTCCGACGGGCCGCTGCTCGGCCGGGACGAACGTGCCGGCCGTCGCGTCGTCGAGCACCGTGCCGCCGAGCCGGATGCTGCCCGAGGTGACGGCGGCGAGCCCGGCGAGAGCCCGCAGCAGAGTGGTCTTCCCGGCGCCGTTGGGGCCGAGCACCCCCAGCACCTCGCCGGGCGCGACCTCGGTGGCGACCTCCAACGTGAACGCGTCGCGGCGGACGACGACGTCCAGCTCCAGGGAGGCCCGTGCGCCCGCTGCGTGCCCGAGCGGCACGGAGCTGGCAGTCATGCGGTGGGCCCGGTGTGGAGCCAGCGGTCGCGCAGCCCGACGAGGACGGCGACGGAGACCGCGAGGAGGACCAGCGACAGGGCGATGGCGGCCTTGGGGTCACGTTCCAGCGCCAGGTACACCGCGATCGGCATCGTCTGGGTGCGGCCCGGGAAGTTGCCCGCGAAGGTGATGGTGGCCCCGAACTCGCCGAGGGCGCGCGCCCAGCACAGCACCGAGCCGGCCACCAGGGACGGCGCGACCAGCGGCAGGGTGACGTGGCGGAACACCGTCAGCCGGGACGCACCGAGGGTGGCCGCGGCTTCCTCGTAGCCACGGTCGGCGCTCCGGAAGGCGCCCTCGACGGTGACGACCAGGAACGGCATGGCGACGAACGTCTCGGCCACGACCACGCCGAGCGTGGTGAAGGGGAGCGTGAGGCCGAACCACGAGTCCAGGTACTGCCCCACGATCCCGCGGCGACCGAAGGCCAGCAGCAGCGCGACACCTCCGACGACCGGTGGCAGGACCAGCGGCAGCGTGACCAGGGCCCGCAGCAGGCCGTGCCCGCGGAACCTCGCCCGGGCCAGCACCCACGCCAACGGCACCCCGAAGACCAGTGACAGGACGGTGGCTGCGCTGGCGCACACCAGCGACAGCCGCAACGCCTCGACCACCTGGGTCTCGGCGAGGACGTGCCCCAGGTTGCGCCAGGGGGCACGGATCACCAGGCCGACCAGTGGCACCAGCAGGAACGCGATGGTGACGAGCGCTGTCAGGGCCAGCGGCCAGGGCACGATGCTCGATGAGGGCGTCGTAGCACGCTCAGATTGTGCGGTCATGGGCACAGACTGCCGGGCCGAGGACGCCGACTGGTCTCAGGGCTTGCTGAACCCGCTGGCGGTCAACGCCGCGAGGCCGTCGGGCGAGAGCACGTAGTCGACGAAGGCCTTGGCGGTCGCCTTGTTCTTCGAGCTCGTCAGCGTGGCGATCGGGTACGTCGTGGAGGCGTTGACGTCGCTCGGGATCTCGATGCCCTTCACCGATGTCCCGGCCGCGCGCACGTCGGTGACGTACACCACGCCGGCGTCGACCTCGCCGAGGCTCACCTTGCCCAGCGTGGCCTTCACGTCGATCTCCTCGGTGACCGGGGTGACGTGGACCTTGGCGTTCTGGAACACCGTCAGGGCGGTGGCGCCGCAGGGGACATCGGTCTGGCACAGCGCCACCTTCACGCCCTTCTTGGCCAGGTCGGCTACCGATGTGATGCCGGCCGGGTTGTCCGGCGGCACCGCGATCTCCATCGTGTTCGTCACGAAGTCGGTGGGGCTCGCGGCGTCTCCGCTGGTGACCACCTGGTCCATGGTCTTGGTGCTGGCCGACGCGAAGACGTCCGCCGGCGCGCCCTGGCTGATCTGCTCGGCCAGCCCGGAGCTCGGGCCGAAGTTGAAGACGACCTTCGTGCCCGGGTTCTTGCGCTCGAACTGGGAGCCCAGCGTGGTGAACGCCTTCTGCAGCGACGCGGCCGCGAACACGTTGATGGTGCCCGCGACCGCGGTGGACGAGGTCGCGGACGACGACCCGGAGGAGCCGGACGTGCCGGAGGGGCTGTTCGCCCCGCTGGATCCCCCGCAGCCGGTGAGGAGCGCGCCGACGGCGACGAGGGCGACCAGCGGTTTCGCGGTGCGAGGCATGCAGCTTCTCCTTGGTGACGGTCAGAACGTCCCCGGACGGGCGCTCAGGGTTCGGCGGGGACCTCGACGACGACGTTGGTGGACTTCACTGCAGCGACGGCGAGCACGCCGGGCTCCAGACCCAGCTCGTCGGCGGCCTCGCGGCTCATCAGCGAGACGATGCGGTGCGGACCCGCCTGGATCTCCACGTGTGCCATCACCCCGTCGCGCTTGACCTTGGTCACCAGCCCCAGGAAGCGGTTACGCGCCGACTCGGACACGACCGGTCGCGGCACCGGGCGGTCGGCGGTGGCACCGGTCTCCTCGGCGAGCCGGGCCAGCGCCGCACCGTCGATCGCCTGGCGACCGGAACCGTCGCGCGTCACCTCGACCCGCCCGGCGTCGGCCCAGCGGCGCAACGTGTCGCTGCTGACCCCCAGCAACGCGGCCGCCTCGCTGATCCTGAACTGTTGCACGAGGCAGGACCCTACCCGCAGATGCGAGTTTCCGACATGGTTTCAGCAGCACCAGCAGTCCCATAGGCCGCTGGGAGCCGAGAATGCGTCAGGAGATGCAGGGCGGACGCGCCCCCGCCCGGCGGGGTCCGGTGCGCGGGACAGGTGCAGCAGCCCCCGGTCAGGGCCAACCAGCTACGGTCTGGCGCATGAGCACGGTCACCCTCGGCGCGGTCCGGTTGACGCAGTTCTCTCGCGGTGGAGGATGCGCGTGCAAGATCCCGCCGGGTGAGCTCGAGTCGATGGTCGCCGGGCTGGCCGCCCCGGGTCCGGTGGGTGAGCACGAGTTGCTCGTCGGCCTCGCGGACGGCGATGACGCCGCGGTAGTGCGGATCGACGGCGACCGCGCCGTGATCGCAACTGCCGACTTCTTCACCCCGGTGGTGGACGACGCCTACGACTTCGGTCGCATCGCGGCGGCCAACGCGTTCTCCGACATCTACGCGATGGGCGGGTCGCCGCTGGTCGCCGTCAACCTGCTCGCGTGGCCACGCGACACGCTGCCGCTCGAGCTCGCGCGTGAGGTGCTGCGGGGCGGCGCCGACGTGGCTCTCGCGGCGAAGGCGCACCTGGCAGGCGGTCACAGCGTCGATGACGCGGAGCCCAAGTACGGCATGGCAGTGACGGGGCTCGCCGACCCGGCCCGACTGCTGCGCAACGACGCGGCCACCGCCGGCGTACCCCTCACCCTGACCAAGCCGCTGGGCATCGGCGTGCTCAACAGCCGGCACAAGGCAACGGGCGAGGTGTTCGCCCAGGCCGTCGACCTCATGACGACGCTGAACGCCTCGGCGGCCTCGGCCGCGCTCGCCGCCGGGGCTCGGGCGGCGACCGACGTGACCGGCTTCGGACTGCTGGGCCATCTGTTCAAGATGGCGCGGGCCAGTGGCGTCACGGCCGTCGTGGACGCCGCTGCCGTGCCGTATGTCGACGGCGCGCGCGCCGCCCTGCGCGACGGCTACGTCAGCGGCGGCACGCGGCGCAACCTGGACTGGGTGCGGCCGCACCTGTCAGCCCGGGTGGGCGAGGACGAGCTGCTGCTGCTCGCCGACGCGCAGACGTCGGGCGGGCTGCTGGTGGCGGGCGAGGTGCCGGGCTACCCCGTGGTCGGTGAGCTCATCCCCGCCGGCCCGGCCGTCCTCGTGGTCCGCTGATCAGCCGAAGAGCTGCGTCACCTTCTGGAGGGTGGAGATGACGCCGTAGGCGAGCGCGATCAGCACGAGCGCCCACAGCAGCAACGACAGCGGTACGGCGACGGCGTCGCCTCTGGGTGTCGTCCCCGGATCGCCCGGGTTGTCGTTCCTGGTGCCGGCTCCGGTCGTCATCGGTTCGTCACCTCCTCCTCGTTGCGCAGATCCACGTCGCCTCCCGTGCCCCTACGGGCTCCGTCGGGGCCCGCGTGGAAGCGTTCGGGGACCGGACGGATGGCCAGGTTGGCCAGGAACCCGACGATGAGAACTCCCACCATGATCGAGAGCGAGAGGGTGTAGAGGTCGGCGCCCTTGATGCCGTTGGCCTTGCGGGCATCGGCGATCCGGTTGACGATCAGCGGCCCGGCGACTCCGGCCGCCGACCACGCGGTGAGCAGCCGGCCATGGATGGCACCGACCTCGAGGCCCCCGAAGAGGTCCTTGAGGTAGGCCGGCACGGTCGCGAACCCGCCGCCGTAGAAGCTGATGATCAGCGCGGTGAGGGCGACGAACCACGCTACCGACGACGTACCGGTCGTGGCCACGAGGAAGTACAGCACGGCACCGATGCCGAGGTAGCCCATGTATGTCGCCTTCCGGCCGATGACGTCGGAGGTGGACGACCAGATGAACCGTCCCGACATGTTCGCCAGCGAGAGGAGGCCGACGTAGCCGGCCGCGGCGTTGGCGTCGACGTTGGAGAAGAAGTCCTGGATCATCGGGCTGGCCTGCTCGAGGATGCCGATGCCGGCGGTGACGTTGCAGAACAGCACGATCCACAGCAGCCAGAAGGACCGGGTGCGGATCGCGTCGGCCGCCGTGACGTTGGCGGTAGTGCGCATGCCGCTCGCCTGGCTGGTGGGCGCGGTCCAGCCGGGCGGTGCCCAGCCGGCGGGAGGCACCCGAGCGGCAGTGGCGCCGAGCAGCATGGCCACGAGGTAGAGGGCGCCGAGGGTGAGGAACGCCGGCACGATCGCGTCCTGCGGCTTGTCGGCGTAGGTGGTGAGGAGCTTGTTCGAGAGAGGGGAGGCGATGAGCGCACCGCCGCCGAACCCCATGATGGCGAGGCCGGTGGCCAGGCCCGGCCGGTCGGGGAACCACTTGATCAGCGTCGAGACGGGCGAGATGTAGCCGATGCCCAGCCCGATGCCGCCGATGACCCCGTAGCCCAGGTAGACCAGCCACAGCTGGTCGCTGGCGACCCCGAGCGCGCCGATCAGGAAGCCGCTCGACCAGCACAGGGCTGCGGCAGCCATCGACTTGCGTGGTCCGCTGCGCTCGACCCAGGTGCCGAGGATCGCTGCCGACGCGCCCAGCATCACGATCGCGATGCTGAACACGATGCCGATCGCCGTGAGGCTGCTGTGGAAGTGGTCGACCAGCGGCGTCTTGAAAACGCTGAACGCGTAGACCTGGCCGATCGACAGGTGCACGGCGAGGGCGGCCGGCGGGAAGAGCCAGCGGTTGTACCCCGGGCCGGCCACGCTGCGATCCCGGTCGAGGAATGTAAGCGCCATTGGTCTGAGCCACCTCCATGAGACGGACCCCCGGAGCGGTCTACCCTCATGGGCGCGGGACTACTCCCGGCAGTTTTCCTGCCAAACCCGGGCGAACTGCCCATCTGTCTAGGACCGGGCGGGGCGACCGGCCTCGATGCGGGCCCGCTGGGGCTGCACCGTCGCGCGTGGGTCGACCGCCGACGCGGCCCCGGCGTGCAGCAGCCCGAGCCGCTCGAAGAAGCCGCCGGCCACCAGCGCGGCGCCGGCCACGCACCCGGCGACGCGGCCCCGCCGGCCGAGCACGAGGGTGCCGGCCGCGCCGACAGCGGTGAGCGTGGCGGCCAGCCGCAGCTCGCGACCGGCCCGACCGGTGTGGAAATGCTCGCTCTCGACGCCGAGCCGATGCTCGAGGCGGCGCGACGCCGCGAGCTCGACCGCCGCACCGTAGAGCGCGAGGGCCCGGGCCGGCCCGGCCTCGGCGGCCGGAGCGATGATCATGCCCAGGCCCCCGGCGCTCGCGGCGGCGCTGCCGGTGAAGATGAACGGCAGCTCCTCGTGGGAGTCGTGCCAGGCGGGCACGGCGGTCTGCGACAGGAGCACCGCGGTGTACGACGCCACGGCCGGCGCGAGCGCTGCGGCGGACAGCCCGGCCGGCCGGGCCAGCGAGTCGATCAGCCGGCCGAGCACACTACGACGCAGCTGCTGCGGCAGCAGCTCGCTGGCTGCGGCGAGGCCGACGGCCGGACCGTACGCGGTCAAGACCCAGGTGCCGACGCTCATCGGCGACGTGGGCTTGACCACCCGCAGCATGTTGAGAAACCGCTCGGGGCGCCCGAGGTCCTTGACGAGATAGAACGCCCCGACGCCGAGCGACGCCAGCGCTGCGACGCGGGTCCCGCGGCGCAGCCCGGGCCGGCTGGTCAGGTCAGCGCCTGCGCCCAGCAGGCTGGACCCGGCGGACAGGCCGCCGAGGAAGAAGTAGTAGGCGATGTCGTCCTTCCACACGGGCGCCTTGAGCACCGGTCGCCCGTAGTAGGACTGGAACGTGGCGCGGGGCACCATCGGCGTCTCGCGCGAACCGTCGTCCGCACCCTTCTTGCGGCGCCGACCGGCCGGCCGGTCACCGCTCTGGCCGAGGCCCTGCCACAGCAGCGCGTCGCGATCGCGCGCACCGGTGTCGCTGCGGGGCTCGGTGGGCCGGTCGGTCACGGCCGCCGTCCGGCGAAGGCCCCGATCGCCGCCACGACCAGGGCGCCGGCGGCGGCCCCTGCGAAGCGCCACATGCGCGGCAGGTCCCTCGTCGGCACGACGGGGTCCGGTGGCAGGCCGTAGACCTCGGGCTCGTCGAGCAGCAGGAACATCGCGCCCGTCCCGCCGACGCCGTCGTGCGGGTCCTCGCCGTACAGCCGGGCCTCCGGCACGCCGACCTCGTGCAGCTGGTCGACCCGTCTCGCGGCCCGCTCCCGCAGCTGATCGAGCGGACCGAACTGGATCGAGTCGGTCGGGCAGGCCTTCGCGCACGCGGGCTCGAGGCCTCCCTTGAGCCGGTCGTAGCACAGCGTGCACTTCCAGGCGCGTCCGTCGTCCTCCCGTCGGTCGATGACGCCGTAGGGGCAGGCGGGCACGCAGTACCCGCAGCCGTTGCAGATGTCCTGCTGTACGACGACCGTCCCGAACTCGGTGCGGAACAGCGCGCCGGTGGGGCAGACGTCGAGGCACCCGGCGTGGGTGCAGTGCTTGCACACGTCGGAGGCCATCAGCCACCGGAAGTCGGTGCGGCCCTCGGCGCCGGTGCCCTCGCCGGGCAGCTCGAAGGACGGCATCGGCAGGTCGACGGGTTCGGTGCCGAGCTCGGAGCCGCGTCCAGGTGTGCCGTGCAGGGCCTCAGCGACCGACGTGGCGGTCGCACCGGTGCCGGAGGGCCCGGTCGGCGTACCGATGACCCCGGGGTCCTGCCCCGCGATGGGCCGCTCCTGCTCGATGAACGCGACGTGGCGCCACGAGCTGGCCCCGAGGCTGCCGGTGTTGTCCAGCGACATGCCGAGCAGCTCGAAGCCGTCGTCGGGCAGCAGGTTCCACTCCTTGCAGGCGACCTCGCAGGCCTTGCAGCCGATGCACACGGAGGTGTCGGTGAAGAAGCCCATCCGCGGGGGGTGCCCGACATGGCCGGCGTCGCCAGCGACGTCGTCCAGAGGCCCGTAGAGCCGGTTGTCCTGGGTCATGACCGCTCCTCGTCGTCCTGCCCCTCGGGGGCGGTCTCGATGTGCGCGATGGACGCTCCCGGCCCGACGGTGGTGACCCGGGTCCCGGTCTCGACGGTGATACCGGCCCGGCGGCGGTAGTCCTCGACGTAGGCGAGCAGCTCCTCGCCGCGTGGGCGACGGCCGGGTCGTACGTCGCAGGTGGCGACCTTGCTCTCCTGGATCAGGACGTTCGGGTCCAGTGCCACACCGAGCAGGTCGTTGGCGGAGTCGCCGGTGACCAGTCCCGTGGCACCCCAGTGGTAGGGCACCCACACCTGGTGGACGGTGCGGCCGGCGACGCGCAGGGGTTTCATCCGGTCGGTGACGATGACCCGCGCCTCGATCGCGGACCGGCTCGACACGAGGGTCGCCCACCCGAGGTGCTGCAGGTCGCGCTCGCGGGCCAGCTCGGGGGACACCTCGACGAACATCTCCGGCTGGAGCTCGGAGAGGTAGGGCAGCCAGCGGCTCATCCCGCCGGCCGTGTGGTGCTCGGTGAGCCGGGCCGTCGTGAAGACGTACGGGAAGACCTCGGCGTTCGGCTCGGGTGGCCCCGGGTTGGACGGGTTGTCGCTGCGGCCGTAGACCGTGCGCGTCGGATTGCCCTGCTGACCGTAGAGCGGGTTGCGTACCGGCGACTCGTGCGGCTCATAGTGGGTCGGCATCGGCCCATCGAGCAGGCCGTTGGGCACGAACAGCCAGCCCTTGCCGTCGGCCTGCATGATGAACGGGTCGTCACCGCGCAGGGCGGCCACTCCCACCGCGTCCTGCGGCGGCTCGTAGGTCGGCGGCTTGTCCTTCTCGAAGTCGGGGACGTCGTGGCCGGTCCACTCCTTCTTCTCCTCGTCCCACCAGATGATGGCTTTGCGCTCGCTCCACGGCCGGCCGGCCGGATCGGCGGACGCCCGGTTGTAGAGGATGCGGCGGTTGTAGGGCCACACCCAGCCCCACTCGTGGGCGTAGAGGTCCTGCTCGAAGCGCGATGTGCGTCGGGCGGCCTGGTTGACCCCGTCGGCGTACACGCCGCTGTATATCCAGCAGCCCGACAGGGTGGAGCCGTCGTCCTTGAGGTCCATGTAGCCGCTGAGCTGCTTGCCCGTGGCGACGTCCTGACCGCTGATGCGCCGGAGCACGTGTTCGGCGCTCGGTTCGCCGTCGCGCACCTCGTAGTCCCAGAACAGGTCGAGGAGCGGTCGGTCGCGCCGGGCGTCCGACCCGGCCAGCCGCTCGCGCAGCATGCGGCCCAGATGGAAGAAGAACCACAGGTCCGAACGCTGGTCGCCGCGCGGTTCGACGGCCTTCTCGCGCCACTGGAGCATCCGCTGGGTCTGGGTGAACGTGCCCTCCTTCTCGACGTGCGAGGCGGCCGGGAAGAAGAACACCTCCGTGCGGCAGGTCTCCGGCCGGATCTCGCCGGTCTCGACCTCGGGTGAGTCCTTCCAGAACGTGGCGCTCTCGATCATCGCCAGGTCGCGCACGACCAGCCAGTCGAGGTTGGCCATGCCGAGTCGCTGCAGGCGGCCGTGCGCGGAGCCGACACCGGGGTTCTGGCCGAGCAGGAAATAGCCGAAGACCCTGCCGTCGATCATGTCCAGGGCCGTGCGGTAGGTCCCGTGGTCGCCGGAGATGCGCGGCAGGTAGTCGTAGCAGAAGTCGTTGTCGGCGGTCGCGTTGTCGCCCCAGTACTCCTTCAACAGGGACACGATGTAGGCGTTGGCGTTGCGCCAGAACCCCTTCTGCTGCTCGCCGCGGACGCTCTCCACGTAGTCGTCGAAAGTGTCGTTGCCGGTCGAGGCCGGCATCGGGATGTAGCCCGGCAGCAGGTTGAACAGCGTCGGGATGTCGGTCGAGCCCTGGATGCTCGCGTGGCCGCGCAGGGCCAGGATGCCGCCACCCGGGCGCCCCATGTTGCCCAGCAGCAGCTGGATGATCGCGGCCGACCTGATGTACTGCACGCCGACGGTGTGCTGGGTCCAGCCCACGGAGTAGACCAGTGCTGCCGTACGTTCCCGGCCGGAGGCCGACGTCCACGCCTGGCAGACCTGCAGGAACAGGTCACGCGGCGTCCCGCACACCTCCGCGACCATCTCGGGGGTGTAGCGGGCGTAGTGACGCTTGAGCACCTGGTAGACGCAGCGCGGGTGCTCGAGGGTCGGGTCGGAGGGCGGGTGCATGCTGACGCCCTCCAGGCGCGCACCACCGGAGCCGTGCTGGTCGCCCAGTGCCTGCTCCGCGGAGCCTTCAGCGGTCGGCGGGGTCGCCGGTGCACCCTCGTATCGCCAGGACGCCGGGTCGTAGGTCGCGCTCTCGGGGTCGTAGCCGCTGAACAACCCGTCCAGGTCCTCGGTGTCGCGGAAGTCCTCGCTCAGCAGGAACGACGCGTTGGTGTAGGGCACGACGTAGTCGCGGAAGGCCAGGTCGTTGCTGAGGATGTAGTTGATGACCCCGCCGAGGAACGCGATGTCGCTTCCCGCACGCAGCGGTACGTGGGCGTCGGCCAACGCGCTGGTGCGGGTGAACCGCGGGTCGATGTGGATGACCTTCGCGCCGCGGCTCTTGGCCTCGACCACCCACTGGAAACCGACGGGGTGGGCCTCCGCCATGTTGGAGCCCATGATGACGATGCAGTCAGAGTTGGACAGGTCCTGCTGGTAGTCCGTCGCCCCGCCGCGACCGAAGGAGGTCCCCAGACCGGGGACGGTGGCGGAGTGTCAAATGCGGGCCTGGTTCTCGATCTGGATCGCCCCGAGCGCGGTGAAAAGCTTCTTGATGAGGTAGTTCTCCTCGTTGTCCAGCGTCGCGCCACCGAGGCTGGCGATGCCCATCGTGCGCCTGACCGTGTGACCGTGGTGGTCCTCGTCCTGCCAGCCCTTGTGCCGGGCGTCGAGGACCCGGTCGGCCACCATGTCCATGGCGGAGTCGAGGTCCAGCTCGGTCCACTCGGTGGCGTAGGGCGCGCGGTAGAGCACCTTCTGCTCGCGCTGCGGCCCGGTCACCAGCTGCTTGCTGGCCGAGCCCTTGGGGCAGAGCCGGCCGCGCGAGATCGGGCTGTCGGGGTCGCCCTCGATCTGCACGACCTTCTCGTCCTTGACGTAGACCTTCTGGCCGCAGCCGACGGCGCAGTAGGGACACACCGAGCGGGCGACCCGGTCGGCGTCCTCGGTGCGCGGGGTCAGCGCGGCACTGCGGACCGACATCGCGGCGGCGCCGCGGCCGAGCGGGTCGGTGCCGGTCAGCTGGCGATAGACCGGCCACCCCTCGACGAAGGTCCTCAGGCTCATGTGCCGCTCCTCCCGTTCGAGCACCGATTCAAACATGCCCTCGAGCCGAGTCGATCATCCGGGAGTGGCGGGGTCATCCCCTCCGGGCAGGTGACGTCGTGACTGCACGACGCGGAACCGGCTGGCGACGTACGCCGCGTCGGTGAGCGCCGCATTGGCCGCTGGGTTCGCTCCGGTGGCGTGGAAGTCGCTGAACGCGGCCGACTGGTTGACGTAGACGGTCTCGGTCAGGTTGCACGACAGGGCCACGCCCGCGTCGAGGGCCGCCTGCTCGGTGGCCTCGAGGACCTTCTCGTCGGTCGAGTAGACGGCAGCGGTGATTGCACCGTGTTCGCGGACGGTCTCGCGCAGCAGGTCGATCGAGGCCTCGGTGCCGTCGGTCGTGACGAGGAAGGCCACCGGACCGAAGTGCTCCTTCAGATAGGTGTCGCGGTCACCGGCGTCCAGCCGTACAACGGTCGGCGTACGCACCGTGGCGTCCGGGAACTCCGGGTGCGCGACCGTGCGGGAGGCCAGCACGACGTCGCCGTACGACGCCGCGCTGCCGAGCCGCTCGAGCACGCCGCCGTTGACGATCGCGCCGAGCAGCGCCGTCGCGCGGGCGTCGTCACCGAGCAGCGCGTCGATCGCGGCGGCCAGGTCACGGGCCACGTCGTCGACCGACTTCGGCTCGCCGTCGGCGGTGATGCCGTCGCGGGGGATCAGCAGGTTCTGCGGCGTGGTGCACATCTGCCCGCTGTACAGCGAGAGGGAGAACGCCAGGTTCGCGAGCATGCCGCGGTAGTCGTCGGTGGAGTCGAGCACGACGGTGTTGACGCCGGCCTTCTCGGTGAACACCACGGCCTGCGGGGCGTTGCGCTCGAGCCAGGTGCCGAACTCGGTGGAGCCGGTGTAGTCGACGATCCGCACCTCGCCGCGCAGGGCCAGGACCTTGGCCAGCCCCTCTCCGGGCTGCTCGGGCGCCAGGGTGACGAGATCGGGCGAGAACCCCGCCTCCGTCAGGACCTCCCGGGCGACCTGCACGGTCAGCGCCAGCGGCAGCACCGCCGCGGGGTGCGGCTTGACGACCACCGGGTTGCCGGTGACGAGGCTGGCGAACAGCCCGGGATAGGAGTTCCACGTCGGGAAGGTGTTGCAGCCGACGACCAGGGCGACACCGCGCGGCACGACCGTGAAGCGCTTGGTCATGCGCTGCGGGGGTCGCTTGCCCTGCGGCTTCTCCCACGTCGCCTCGGTGGCGTGGCGGGTCATCTCGGCGTAGGAGTAGGCGATGGACTCGAGCGCCCGGTCCTGCGCGTGCGGCCCACCTGCCTGGAACGCCATCGCGTACGCCTGGCCGCTGGTGTGCATGACGGCCTGGGCCAGCTCGTGGCTGCGCGCGTTGATGCGCGCGAGGATCTCGAGTACGACGCCGGCGCGGGCGTCGGGCCCGGCGTCGCGCCACGCGGGCATGGCCTGCTGGGCCGCGTGGAGCAGCACGTCGACGTCGGCATGGGGATAGGTGAGGCCCAGCTCGATGCCGTAGGGCGACCGCTCGCCGGCGACCTGCCCGTCCGTGGCGGGCTGCTCGAGCGCGAACGGCTTGTCGAGGACAGCATCGAAGGCGGCCTTGCCGTCCGCGACGGACAGCGTGCCGTTCTCGCCGTACGCCTTGAGGTTCTCCGGGTATGCCGACCAGTAGCTGCGCTCGCGGATCGCGCTCAGCGCGCGCTGCAGGAGCTGCTCGTGCCGGGCGAAGAGGTCGATGGCCGTCGTCATGCTCCCGACACTAGCCCGGGCCTCGACCAGCTCGACGTGGTGTCGACGACCGGTGCGCGACGGCGCCCTGCCGGCACCCCCCGTGGGGCGCCGGTAGGACGTCAGCCTGGCGTCCGGCCTCAGGCAGCCGGCTGGTTCTTGATCGCGGAGATCTCGAACTCGAGGGTGATGTTGTCCGACACCATCACGCCGCCGGTCTCGAGCACAGCATTGAAGCTGACACCGAAGTCCTTGCGGCTGATGACCGTCGTGCCTTCGAAGCCGACGCGCTGGTTGCCGTAGGGGTCCGTGGCGCTGCCGTTGTACTCGAAGTCGAGGGAGACGGGCTTGGTGACGTCCTTGATGGTCAGGTCACCGGCCAGCCGGAAGGTGTCGTCGCCGACGCGCTCGGCGGCCGTGCTGACGAACGTGATCGTCGGAAAGTTCGCCGCGTCGAAGAAGTCGTTGGTGCGCAGGTGCTCGTCACGCTGCGGCTGGCGGGTGTCGATGCTCGCCACGTCGATCGTCAACGAGGCGGACGACCTGGTGGGGTCGTCGCCGTCGAGGTGGACGGTCCCCTCGAAGTCGTTGAAGGCCCCGCGGACCTTGGTGACCATCGCGTGTCGGGCAACGAAGCCCAGGCGGCTGTGGGCGACGTCGAGGACGTAGTCCCCGGTGATGTGGCCGAGGCCGTCGGTGACAGCAATCGGCGTGGCGTGGGTGTCGGTCATGAGGTCTCCTGGCTGAACGTGACCCGGGCGACCCGGGACGGTGGTGGACACCATCCGTAACGATGGATGACGCGTCAACATTCCCGGAGCTAGAATAGTCCCCATGACCACGTCGCGATGGCTGGACGAGCGCGAGCAGCGCGCCTGGCGTGCCTACACGCAGATGGATCGGCGCCTGAACCGGGTGCTCGGCCAGCGGCTGACGCGCGACTCGGGCCTCTCGTGGGCCGACTACGAGCTGCTGGTACCGCTGTCCGAGGCGCCTGGTGAGCAGTTGCGGGCCCGCGACCTGGCGCGCACGGTCGACTGGGAGAAGAGCCGGCTCTCCCACCACCTCTCGCGGATGCAGCAGCGTGGCCTGGTCGAGCGCAGAGAGTGCCCCACGGACGCCCGCGGCGCGTTCATCCGGCTGACCAGGGCCGGTCGACGCGCCATCGAGGCCGCGGCGCCCCAACACGTGGCCGCCGTCCGAGACAGCTTCATCGACCTTCTCTCGGCTCGCGAGCTGGAGGTCATGACCACGATCGCCGACCGGGTCCTCGAGCGCCTCGAGCGGGGCGAGGATGCGGACGTCGTCGCGAAGTAGCGCTTGGGCCGGGCGCCGACCTCGTCGCCGGCTTCTCTCAGCCCAGTCTCAGACGGGAACCCTACGGTGGCCGGTGTGACGCCCAAGCCGCGCCGCCGACGGCTGCCGCCCGAGTTCGCTCCGCGCTGGGCGGCCCGCGCCGTGGGCCTGGTCGGCCTGGTGAGTGTCGTGAGCGCGCTGTCGCCGGCCATGTCCGGTCGGATGCGGCTGGTCGTCCAGGTCCTGCCGGCGTTCGCTCCCGGAGCGGCACGGGTCGCCACCGTGGTGACAGGGACCGCCCTGCTGATGTTGTCGAGCGGCCTGCGCCGCCGGAAGCGCCGAGCCTGGCTTCTGGCGGTGATCCTGGCGGCGACGGTCGCGGTGCTGCACGTGGTCAAGGGCCTGGACGTCGAGGAGGCGTCCCTGAGCGTCGCGACCCTGCTGTTCCTCGTCGCGACGCGAGGATCCTTCGCCGGCCGCTCTGACCCACGATCCTGGGCGCACCCGCTCGCCGTACTCGCCGGGTCCTCGGCACTGGCCGTAGCGATCGGGCTCGCCGTCGTGCTCGCCGACCCGGACGATCCGGGTGGTCGGCCGTCGGTGGGCGCGGCACTGCCCGAGGTGCTGCGGGGCCTCGTCGGGCTGGGCGGTCCGGTGCCCTTCGGCGCTCGGGCGCTCGAGAGTCAGGTCGCGGTGACGTTGGTGCTGTTGGGCGGTCTGGTGCTGTGCGGGACGATCGCCTCCGCGCTGCGCTCGCCAGGTGGCCCGCACGGTCTCGACGACGGCGACGGAGCCCGGGTGCGTGGGTTGCTGGAACGCTACGGCGACCAGGACTCGCTCGGCTACTTCGCGCTGCGCTCGGACAAGTCGGTGATGTTCTCCGCGTCGGCGAAGGCCGCAGTGGCCTACCGCGTCGTGGGCGGCGTCAGCCTCGCCTCGGGGGACCCGCTCGGCGACCCGGAGGCGTGGCCCTCGGCGATCGGCGCCTGGCTGGCGGAGGCCGAGCGTTACGCATGGGTCCCGGCCGTGCTGGCGGCGAGCGAGCGCGGGGCCGACGCCTTCCACCGCGCCGGTCTGGATGCCCTCGAGCTCGGTGACGAGGCAGTCATCGAGCTCGAGCGCTTCTCGCTCGAGGGCCGCACGATGCGTCCCGTGCGGCAGGCCGTGAACCGCGTGGTCCGTGCGGGGGTGCGCTGCGACGTAGTGCCCGTGAGCGCCCTGAACCGCCGCGACCTCCAGGAGCTCGTGGATGCGGCGACCCGCTGGCGTGACGGAGCGACCGAGCGCGGCTTCTCCATGGCACTCGGCCGCTTCGGCGACCCGAGCGACGACGGTTGCTACGTCGTGCGGGCCCGTGACGCGTCGGGCGCACTGTGCGCGGCGCTGCACCTCGTGCCATGGGGACGCCAAGGGCTCTCCCTGGACCTGATGCGGCGCAGCCCCGAGTGCGACAACGGCGTCGTCGAGCTGATGGTCACCGAACTGGTGGGCGCAGCGCGCGATCTCGCGATGCAGCGGGTCTCGTTGAACTTCGCGGTGTTCCGCTCGGTGTTCGAGCGCGGGGGCCGCCTCGGTGCCGGACCGGTCCTGCGGCTGTGGCGACGGCTGCTGCTGCATGCCTCGCGCTTCTGGCAGATCGAGTCGCTCTACCGCGCCAACGCGAAGTACCAACCCATCTGGTCGCCGCGGTATCTGTGTTTCCGCAGCGCGCGCGAGCTGCCGCCCGTCACGCTGGCGGCCCTGCGCGCGGAGGCATTCCTGGTGCTCCCGCGGTTCGGGCGGCGCCGTACGGTGCGTGCTACGTCCGCGCAGCCAGCTCACGCCAGCCATGGCGGGCCAGCGTTTCCGCGATGAGCGCGTGTCCGGCGGAGTTCGGGTGGTCCCCGTCGTCGGCGAGCAGCGGCGCCGGGTCCCTGCCCCTTCCCTTGAAAGGCCGATACAGGTCGATGCAGGCAGCGTGCGCGGCTCCGGCCGCGTCACACAGAGCCTGGTTGGTACGCCGGGTCGCCCGCTCCGCCATCTGGCGGTAGCCGGCAGGGTGGCCGTCTCCTTCCACGGGCTCCTCGAAGACGTTCCAGTACGTCGTCACGAGCACCTCGGTCGGTCGCCCGGACCGTAGTGCCGCCACGCGGGTGAGCAGCGCGTCCATGCGCTGGCGGACTGCGGTGGCCGCTGTGATGAAGCAGCTCGTGCAGGTCTTCCTCTCGTACGCGCGGCGCGCGGGGATCATGTCGTTCGCACCGATCGTGATGGTGATGATGTCGGCCCGGCTGACTGCCCGCGCCGCACTGGTGCCGGTGGACAGCTGCCGGAGCAGCCCGACGGTCGTCAGCCCGGGTACGCCCAGGTTGTGCGTCCGCACCGCCGCGCGGGTACCGCGCATGGTGAGTCGGCCGTAGCGCTCGACGAACGGCACACAGTCGCAGTGACTGCCCGACGCCACGGAGTCGCCGAGGCCGACGAGGGTGTGTCGAGGCGCGGCGGCGGACGCTTCCGCACCGGCGGACCTGGTCGACCAGGCAACGGCCGTGGGCCCCGACGTATCGGTCGCCGTCGCCGCGACACCGCCGCCGAGGCCCAGCGTCAGGACGACGGCGACGAAGGCGCGCACGCCCTGGCGACCCCGGGTCAGCACGTCATCCGCAGTGGCCCCGCGGCAGCCCGGGGGAGCGGCACAGGGCCACGCTCGGGGCGGCGGGCTGCAGCGGTCCGAACTGGCCCTGCAGCCAGTCGATGGCACGCGGCAGCATCAGCGACCACGCACGGGTGTTGTGCCCGCCGGTCGCGGCGATGAACGACGTCACGTGCATCGGTGGCTTCACCTCCGAGAGGAGGGCTTCGGTCTGCGGATAGGTGCGTTCCTGACGACTGATGGTAACGAGCAGATGGATCGGCGGGGCGGGGAGGTTCGCGAGCCGCCACAGGGGGCTGCTCTGGTTGCGCAGGGCCGCGCGGCCGCCGTACAGCTCTCCGGTCGTGGGGTCCTCGATGGCGGTGTAGTAGCCGCTGAGGCTGACCGCGGAACTGTAGAGCTGCGGATGCCGCATGGCGAGCTTCGTGGCGCAGAAGCCCCCGGTGGAGTCACCCATCAGCGACCAGCCGGCCCGGTCCGTGCGCACCCGCAGCACGGAGGCGATCTGGCTGCGCACGTCCCGGGCAAGGAAGGTCTCGACCTTGGGACCACCGACGACGTCGGCGCACTCGGTGTCTCGTGGTGGCGCCACCGTCTCCTTGATGATGACCGCGACGAACGGGGTCGCCCGCCCGCCTGCCACCTCCGTGCGCATGATCTGTGGGAGCGGGAGGTGGTGGTGCACCCACATGAGCGGGTTCCCGGGGTAGCCCGGCATCACGGTGACGACCGGGAACCTGGTGTGCCGGTAGCGCGCCTCGGCGTACTCCGGCGGCAGGTAGACCAGCGCGGGCGCCGAGATGCCCGACCGAGGACCGCGGATCGTGTAGCTCAGCACGACCCCGCCGCTGGGCACCCGGTGCTTGCGGAACGCGGCGTAGACGTGACGGGTCTCCACCGCGCGCCCGTTCGGCAGCGCCCGGCCGCCGTTCACGACGACGGCGCCGCTCGACGTACCGAGCAGGTCGGACCATGAGGAGTAGAAGTCGAAGCTGTTGTTGACGGCTACGCCGATCAGTGCCACCGCCGTCACCTGACAGGCGCCGATCAGCAGCAGCCGTTGCAGCCCCCGCACTACCCGGGTGCCGCGCACCTGCGGCCAGAGCAGCAGCGTCGAGACCGGCATCCCGATCGCCAGGACGGCGCACAGCGCCAGGAAGGCGTGCCCGGTCAGGCTCACGGCCGGTGCGGGGCGCTCGACATTGCTCCCTCCCCTCGCCTTCGAGTATGCGTCGGGGTGCTGAGAGGACGCTGAGACCGTCGCACCGGGCCTTGCGTGGCGCCTGATCCGGCGCCTGCCACGGTGCGATGATCTGATGCGGTCGGGGCTTGCGGGAAGTCGGTGCTCGGATGAGGATCAGGGCCGGTCTGGTCGCCTGGGCACTCGCCCTCGTCGCCACCACAGGTGGCTGCCAGTCGGTGCGTGACGCACGGGCGGTGGACCGACCGCAGGCGGCTTCCTGCGTCGATCGAGTTCTCTCGACGATGTCCCTGGCCCAGCGGATCGGCCAGCTCTTCGACCTGGGCCTGTCCGGGGACCGCCTCGGTGCGGCGGAGCAGCGGGCGATCCGCACCGACCACGTGGGCTCGGTCTGGTACGTCGAGAAGAGCTCGGCTGGTGTGGCGACGATCCGGCGGGTGTCGCAGTCCGTCCAGGACCTGGCCACGATCCCCAACACCGCCGGGGTGCGGTTCCTCGTGGCCGCCAACCAGGAGGGTGGCCTGATCCAGTCGCTGACGGGCCCCGGTTTCTCGCACGTGCCCAGCGCGCGTGCCCAGGGGCACCTCTCGGCGGGAACGCTGCGCGCCGACGCACTGCGCTGGGGCCGTCAGCTGCGGGCGGCGGGGGTGCAGTTCGACTTCGCGCCGGTGATGGACGTGGTGCCGCCGGGCCGCGACGCGCAGAACCAGCCGATCGGCGTCCTGCATCGCGGGTACGGGCACACCCCCGGCCCGGTCGCCGCACATGGCATCGCCTTCCAGCAGGGCATGCGCGCCGCCGGGGTCGCGACCAGTGCGAAGCACTTCCCGGGCCTGGGCCGCGTCGTGGGCAACACCGATGTCACGGCAGGGGTCGTCGACCGGACCACCGCGGCGGATGACCCCTACCTGCAGACGTTCCGCCGTTCGGTCGCTGCCGGTGTGCCCTTCGTCATGGTCGCCCTCGCCACCTACACGCGAATAGACCGACGCCACCTGGCGGTGTTCTCCCCGGTGGTGATCCGCCACCTGCTGCGTGGGGCGCTGCAGTTCGACGGAGTGGTCATCTCCGACGACCTCGGCGACGCGAGAGCGGTTGCCGCCATACCGCCGGCCCGTCGGGCGATCGACTTCCTGCTCGCCGGTGGTGACATGATCATCTCGAAGTCTGTCGCTCCGGCGCATGCCATGGTCCGGGCCGTGCTGGCACGGGCCGGCGCCGATCCGGCGTTCCGGAGGATCGTCGACGCATCCGCGCGGCGGATACTGCAGGCGAAGCTCGCAGCGGGCCTGCTGCCGTGCGGCTGAGCACTCAGAGCCGGGAGATGCGCTCGATGTCTTCGTTGAACTCGCAGACCATCGTGTCGGTCAGGGTGCCACGGGTCTCGCGGATCGCGACGAGGTAGTCGTCGGTGCGCGGTCCGGGCACGTCGTCTGTCGTGCCACCCTGTTCGTAGACTGCCGTCTCGAGGGCACGCTGCGAGGCTTTGCTCGCGGCGAACTCGATGTCCGCCGGTGTGAAGAGGTTGCTCGCCTGCACCAGCGCGTCGAGGTGGATCAGGCCCACGACCGCTGGAGGGATGTAGCGCTCCCAGATGGCCGCCAGAGCGGTCTCGTCCGGGGGGCCGATCGGGATGACGTAGTCGAAGCGACCGTGCCGCAGGAAGGCGGGGTCGAGGGCGCGGATGAAGTTGGTCGCGCAGACGAGCAAGCGCCCTTCTCTCTCCCGGAAGCTCGCTATGCACTTCAGCAGCTCGTTCGTCACCCCCTGGTTCGGTGAGGGCGGCCGACCCCCGCGTTCCGCGGCGATCTCCTCGACCTCGTCGATGAACACCACGACGTGCTCGAGCTCCGCGATCTCGCCGAACGTCTCGCGTAGCGCGAACGCCAACCCCGGTCCCTCGGCAGCCAGCCGCGACGGCAGGACTTCGACGAACGGCCAGCCCAACCGGGACGCGACCGCCTTGGCGAAGGTGGTCTTCCCGGTTCCCGGGGGACCGAAGAGCACGACGGCGCGCGGCGGCCGCACGCCGTACTCGTCGGCCAGGTCCGGCTCGGCCAGCGGCAGCACGAGCCGTCGTTCGATGAGCATCTTCTCCCGTGCCATCCCGGCCAACGAGTCCCACAGGCCCTTGGGCAGCACGCGACCGCCGAGTCGTTCGAGCCGGCCGACCTCCTGCGGCTGCAGCGGGACCACGCGCTCGAAGTAGATGAGGTCACGCGTCTCGTAGCCCAGGTTGCGGAACGCCTCTACTCCGGTCTCGCCCTCGGGCAACAGAGCCGAGAGGCGATGTACGCCGCGTTGCACGAGGCGCCGCTCCAGCTGGACGAGCATGGCCGAACCCAGGCCCTTGCCCCGCCAGTCGTCAGCGAGCGCCAGCATGTTGACCCATCCCCGGTCGCCGTTGACCTGCGCGATCGTCGCGCCGACGACGGCCTGACCGACGATGGCCACGACACCGACACCGTCACCACGCAACGCTGCCAGGATCTCGGCGAGACCGTAGACGGGATCGATGCCGGTCTTGCGCGATTCCTCCCAGACCCGAACGATCTGATCGAGGTCGTCGTCGTGAAAGTCCCGTACCCGCCAGGAGGCCATGGCGAGCAGTGTGACAGTGAACGTGCCCCGGCGCGCTGGAGATCGCCGGACCGCGGAGCGGGGCTGCCGTCAGGTTCGCCGTCCGCGAGGTATGGCGCCGTGAAGGGTGCACCGTCGGTCGCACGCCGTCGCGTGCCTGCGCTGCTCGTGGATTCACAGGTCTGGCACAGGGTGATGCCAGGTTCGGCCTCTCTACTGTGAGTCCGGCGCGGGAGTCGCGTCGGTGCAACCCACGGAGGATGACGATCCAGATGACCGACGAGACCAACAGCGACCAGCCGGTCAGCGACCAGCTCGCCAACGGCCCGCGCAGCAGCCGCCGGCGTCAGGTCGGGTGGGGCTTGGGCCTGCTCGCCGGCGGAGCCCTCGCGGGGGCGATCCTCGCGGGCAGCATGACCGCCTCCGCCGACAACACGAGCACCCCGGGTGCGGGCAGCTCCAGCAGCGGCACGACGGAGCGGGGTGAGGGTCATCGCGGCCACGGTAGGGAGCAGGTGCTGACCGGCGACACTGCGGCGAAGGTGAAGGCCGCGGCTCTCGCGAAGGTGCCCGGCGCCACCGTCGACCGGCTCGAGAAGGACTCGGACGGTGCGGTGTACGAGGCGCACCTGACCAAGGCTGACGGCAGCCGGGTGACCGTGAAGCTGGACGCCGCCTTCGCGGTGACCGGTGTCGAGACCGGCGGTCCCGGGGACCGCGACCACGGCGGACCCGGCGGCCGTGGGCACGACGAGGTGGCACTGACCGGCAGCGCGGCGGCGAAGGCCAGGGCTGCGGCGCTCGCCGAGCTGCCCGGTGCCACCGTCGAGCGTGTCGAGAAGGACGCCGACGGCGCGACCTACGAGGCGCACGTCAGGAAGGCCGACGGCACCGAGGCGACGGTCAAGATGGACGCCGGCTACACGGTGACCGGCGTCGAGGCCGGCAGGTAAGGCCTCGCGCCGGGTGCCCCGTCGAGTGCGCCTCAGTGCCGCCGCTTCCATGCGGCTCGGACTCCGACGTACGCCACCCGGGCCGCGAGGATCCACGGTCCGGCGACGATGACCGGGTCCAAGACGTGGTGCGGCAGGTCAGCGCGCTTCTTCCCGAGGCGTGAGGAGATCCCGCGGTGACCGAACTCGCTGAGCACGCCGGTCTCGGTCACCGGGTTGTCGGGGTGAGTGGTGGCGAGCGACCGCAGATGGTTCTCCCACGCGTCCACGCGGTCGGCCGCGAGCAGGATCACCCAGTGCGCAGCGCGGCCTTCGCTGTACTTGTAGGCGTACCTGCGCATGGCACCTGACACGCCCCGTGGCGGGCACGCAGTGCCGAACACGGGGGTGAGGAACTTGTGCTCGACCGATCTCTCCCGTGGCCACTTCTCCGGCTGGCGCTGCGGGAAGTCCCAGTGCGCGTGGGTGAGGCCCTCGATGCGTCGCAGCTTCGGTACCGACGGACGGTCCTTGGGGTCAAGGTCGACCCCCCAGCCGGGGATCCTGGCGCGCAGCTGGTCGACGGACTCTGCCAGCGGTGGCTTCTCCTGCGTGTACGTGGGCGGTCTTTCTTGGATGTACGTCATGGTCGTTCTCCCTTCCCTCAGGCAGCGCTGGGGACGACGAGCGGCTTGATGCACTCGTCGAGCTTCGCCGAGAAGATGTGGTAGCCCTCGGTGATGTGCTCGAGCGGGATGCGGTGCGTCACGATGTCGCTCGGCTTGAGATAGCCGTTGCGGATGTGCTCGAAGAGGCGGGGCCACTGCCTCTTCACCGGGCACTGGTTCATCCGCAGGGTGAGGCCCTTGTTCATGGCGTCGCCGAACTTGACCGCGCTGAACAGTGGCCCATAGGCCCCCATCACCGAGATCGTGGCGCCCTTGCGCACCGAGTCGATCGCCCAGTTCAGGGCGACCGGCGAACCACCCTGGAGCTTGAGCTGCGACGACGAGACGTGCTGCACGAAGTTGCCGTCCGCCTCGGCGCCTACGGCGTCGATGGCGACATCGGCGCCCAGGTGATCGGTGATCTTCTTCATGTGCACGACGATGTCGTCGTACTCGGTGAAGTTGTACGTCTCGGCATGGGCGAACGTCCGGGCCTTCTCGAGCCGGTACTGCAGGTGATCGATCACGATCACCCGTCCCGCACCCATCAACCAGGCCGACTTGGCCGCGAACAGGCCCACCGGCCCGGCGCCGAACACGACCACGACGTCACCTTCGACGATGTCTCCCAGCTGTGCCCCGAAATACCCGGTCGGCAACGCATCGGTGAGCAGCACGGCGTCCTCGTCGTCCATCCAGGCCGGGATGACCGACGGCCCGACATCGGCGAACGGCACGCGGACATACTGCGACTGGCCGCCGTCGTAGCCGCCGCACGTGTGGGAGTAGCCGTAGATTCCGCCGACCGCAGTGGCGTTCGGGTTGACGTTGTGGCAGTTGGAGTACAGGCCCCGCGCGCAGTACCAGCAGGTGCCGCAGAAGATGTTGAACGGCACCATCACCCGGTCGCCGACCTTCAGCTCCTGCACGGACGGGCCGATCTGCTCCACGACGCCGATGAACTCGTGTCCGAAGGTCATGCCGACCCGGGTGTCGGGCATCATGCCGTGGTACAGGTGCAGGTCCGACCCGCAGATTGCCGCCAGCTTGACCCGCACGATGGCGTCGTTCGGGTGCTCGATGGGCGGGATGTCCTTCTCCTCGACCCGGACCTTGTACGGCCCGCGGTACACCATCGCCTGCATCACATGCCTCCTCAGGACGCCGGCTCGGCCGCCCGCGGCCTGACGTCGCAACTGCCTGGAGGGGGCGGCCCGGGCGCCCTGCCCAGTGCTACTCGCGGCAATCTCCCCTCGGGCCCCGGTCCGGCACCGCGCGAGAGGCTGTGAAGTCACGCAGCGGTGCACCGCCCGGTGACGTCGCAGGATCCCCTCATCGCGTGACGTGGTGGAGGATCCCGTCGTGGTAACGGGCCACTGCGATCCGCTCGGGGTCGACGGTGCCGTAGGTCGTCGTGCGCTGGCGGGCGGGTCGACCGGCGGCCCGGGCGAGCGCTTCCAGCGCCGAGACGGTCTTGTGGCTGCCGTGCTGCGATCCGGCCATCCGGCTGATGGTCTCCTCCATCAGGGTCCCCCCGAGGTCGTTGACGCCGCCGCGCAGCACGAGCTGGACCCCCTCGTCACCGAGCTTGACCCAGCTGGTCTGGATGTTGGCGATCCGGCCGTGCAGCAGGATGCGGGCGAGGGCGTGGACGGCGCGGTTCTCGCGCATCGTGGGTCCGGGCCGGGCGAGGCCGGCGAGGTAGATCGGTGCGCTGGTGTGCACGAAGGGCAGCAGCACGAACTCGCTGAACCCGCCGGTTTCGGCCTGGATAGCGGCGATGAGCTTGAGGTGGGCGACCCAGTGCCTAGGTGCGTCGACGTGGCCGTACATCATTGTGGACGTCGTCGGGAGGCCCAGCCGGTGTGCGGTGGTGATGACCTCCACCCAGGACGACGCGGGCAGCTTGCCCTTGGTGAGGACCCAGCGGACGTCGTCGTCGAGGATCTCTGCCGCCGTGCCCGGCAGCGAGTCGACTCCTGCCTCACGGGCGGCGCTGAGCCAGTCGGTTATCGACAGCCCGGCGCGGGTGGCGCCGTTGACGACCTCCATCGGGGAGAAGGCGTGCAGATGGATCTCCGGCGCGCGGCGCTTGACCTCCGCAGCGAGGTCGAAGTACGTCGTGGCCGGCAGGTCGGGGTGGATACCTCCCTGCATGCACACCTCCGTGGCACCCACCGCCCATGCGTCCTCGGCACGCTGCCCGACCTGGTCCAGCGACAACGTGTAGGCGTCCGCGTCGGTTCGACGCTGGGCGAACGCGCAGAACCGGCAGCCGGTGTAGCAGACATTGGTGAAGTTGATGTTCCGCGTGACGACGTAGGTGACGTCCTCGCCGACGGCCTCGACGCGCAACGCATCGGCCAGCTGCGCCAGTGCCTCCAGCTCCTCGCCCTCCTCGGCGTCGAGCAGGGTGAGCGCGTCGGCGTCCGGCAGGCCGGCCGGGTCGGCCTCGGCCCGACGCATCGCCGCGACGAAGTCCGCCCGTAGGCCGGCGGTGGAGGCTGGCCGCGCAGCGGAGGTGGCCGGGCCGCTGACCCGTTCGGCCAGCGCGTCCCAGTCGCCGTACACGGTGTCGAAGTCCCCGCGACGGTCGCTGGTGCGGCCGGCGGTGTCGATGCCGGTGTGCAGGTCGCTGCGCCCGGTCGTCGCGAGGCCGCCCTCGGGCTCCTGCCACGGCTGACCGACCGGCTCGGCGCCGGCCGCCGCGAGACCGGTGCCCGGCTCGGCGAGCGCGCCGACGTGGGCGGCCAGCCGGGGGTCCAGCCACTGCTCGGCACGCACGACGTACTCCGGGTAGATCGTGAGCCGCTCGCGCAGCTGGAAGCCGGCCGCGGCCGACCGGGCGCGCAGCTCCTCCACCGCCGGCCACGGGAGCTCCGGGTTGACATGGTCGGGAGTGACCGGGGACACCCCGCCCCAGTCGTCGATGCCGGCGCGCAGCATCAGCTCGAACTGGTCGCCCACCAGGTTGGGCGGGGCCTGGACGCGCATCCGGGGGCCGAGCATCAGCCGCGCCACCGCGATGGTGGCGGCCAGCTCCTCGGCCTGGGTGTCGGGCCGGGCGCGCATCGCGGTGTCCGGCTTGGCCCGGAAGTTCTGGACGATGACCTCCTGGATGCCGCCGTAGGCCTTGGCCACTCGCCGGATGTCCTGCAGCGACTCGACGCGCTCGGCGTAGGTCTCGCCGATGCCGATGAGTACGCCGGTGGTGAAGGGGATCGCGAGGCGCCCGGCGTCCTCGAGCACCCGCAGCCGCACCACCGGTTCCTTGTCCGGGGACCCGTGGTGCGCGCCACTGGGCTCCGACCACAGCCGCGTGGCGGAGGTCTCGAGCATCATGCCCATCGACGGCGCCACCGGGCGCAGCCGCGCCAGCTCGGCCCAGCTCATCACGCCGGGGTTGAGATGGGGCAGCAGCCCGGTCTCCTCCAGCACCAGCACAGCCATCGCCCGCAGGTAGGACAGGGTGTCCGCGTAGCCGCGGGCCTCGAGCCACTCCCGCGCCGCCGACCACCGGGACTCCGGCCGGTCGCCCAGGGTGAACAGTGCTTCCTTGCAGCCCGCGGCGGCGCCCGCCGCGGCGATCGCGAGGACCTCGTCCGGTTCGAGGAACGCCGCCGGGACCCGGCCGGGCACGGTGGCGAACGTGCAGTAGTGGCAGCGGTCTCGGCACAGTCTCGTGAGCGGCACGAACACCTTGCGCGAGTACGTCACCACCCCGGGGCGTCCGGCGTCGGCCAGACCCGCGTCACGCACGCGCGACGCCGACGTGCACAAGGCGTCGAGGTCGGGGCCGCGGGCGTGCAGCAGCACCTCGGCCTCGACCGCGTCCAGGGCGACGCCGTCACTCGCCCGGCGCAGCACGCGCCGCATCGCCGACTCGGACGGTGGCTGCACGCCCGTCACCCTACGTGCCCTCGACCGGCGTGGCTGGGCCCGCTTACCCGCCGGGACGGTGGTAGATCTCCGTACCGGTGGTGACGAACTCCACCGACTTCTCCTTCATCCCGAGCTCGAGCGCCGCAGCGTCGCCGACGCCGTGCTCCTGCGCGTAGCGGCGCACGTCAGCCGAGATGCGCATCGAGCAGAACTTCGGCCCGCACATCGAGCAGAAGTGCGCGGTCTTCGCGGGCTCCGCCGGCAGCGTCTCGTCGTGGTAGGCCCGGGCGGTGTCGGGGTCCATCGCGAGCTCGAACTGGTCGGCCCAGCGGAACTCGAAGCGGGCCTTGGACAACGCGTCGTCCCAGGCCTGCGCGCCGGGGTGGCCCTTGGCCAGGTCCGCGGCATGCGCCGCGATCTTGTAGGCGATCACGCCCACCTTGACGTCGTCGCGGTCGGGCAGCCCCAGGTGCTCCTTGGGCGTGACGTAGCAGAGCATCGCGGTGCCGTGCATGCCGATCGTGGCCGCGCCGATCGCCGAGGTGATGTGGTCGTACCCGGGCGCGACGTCGATGGTGAGCGGACCCAAGGTGTAGAACGGCGCCTCGTGGCAGAGCTCGATCTGCAGGTCGACGTTCTCCTTGATCTTGTGCAGCGGCACGTGGCCCGGGCCTTCGACCATCACCTGTACGTCCTGCTTCCACGCGCGGGTCGTCAGCTCCCCGAGGGTCCGCAGCTCGCAGAGCTGGGCCTCGTCGTTGGCGTCGGCGATCGAGCCCGGGCGCAGGCCGTCGCCGAGGGAGAACGCGACGTCGTAGGCGGCGAAGATCTCGCAGAGCTCGTCGAAGTGGGTGTAGAGGAAGTTCTCCTGGTGATGCGCCAGGCACCAGGCGGCCATGATCGCCCCGCCGCGGCTGACGATGCCGGTGACCCGTGCGGCGGTCAGCGGCACGTAGCGCAGGAGCACTCCGGCGTGCACCGTCATGTAGTCGACGCCCTGCTCGGCCTGCTCCATGACGGTGTCGCGGTAGACCTCCCAGGACAGGTCGGCGGCGTTGCCAGCGACCTTCTCCAGCGCCTGGTAGATGGGCACCGTGCCGACCGGGACGGGGGAGTTGCGGATGATCCACTCACGGGTGGTGTGGATGTCGGAGCCGGTGGACAGGTCCATGATCGTGTCGGCGCCCCAGCGGGTGGCCCAGCTCATCTTGTCGACCTCGTCGGCGATCGAGGAGACCACGGCGCTGTTGCCGATGTTGGCGTTGACCTTGACCAGCAGGTTGCGCCCGATGCCCATCGGCTCGCTCTCCGGGTGGTTGACGTTGGCCGGGATGATCGCGCGGCCGCGGGCCACCTCGTCGCGCACGAACGCCGGGTCGAGCCCCTCGCGAAGCGCCACGAACTCCATCTCGGGCGTGACGACCCCTCGGCGGGCGTAGTGCAGCTGGGTGACCCGGCGGCCGGGCTTGGCGCGCAGCGGCGGCGCCATGTTCGCGGGCAGCACCAGGGGACCACCGCGGCGCCGACCGGAGCGGTCGTCGTCGCGCGCCGCCGACCGGCCGGCGTAGTGCTCCACGTCGGCTCGCTCCAGCACCCAGTCGCGGCGCAGCGGTGCCAGCCCGGCCTGCGGGTCCGAGCCCGGTCCGGAGGTGTCGTAGAGGCGCACCGGTGCGTTCGGCACCGGGCCGAGAGTGCCGGGGGAGTCGTCGAGGCGTACCTCGGTGAAGGGCACCCGGACGTCGGGCCGGCATCCTTCGACGTACACCTTGCGGCGGCGGACGGTGCTGGGCGTCGCGGTCATCGGTTCTCCTCATCGGACGGTCGTGCGTGGATGTGGGCGAGCGGTCCGGGGCCGTGCCCCAGCCGCCAGTGGGCGGCGGCGGCGAGCGCCGACGTCACGTAGGCCTTGGCGGCCCGGGCTGCGGCGGGTATCTCGTCGCCGAGGGCCAGCCGCGCGGTGAGCGCGGCCGAGAACGTGCAGCCGGTGCCGTGCGTGTTGCTCGTGACCACGCGGGCACCGGTGAGCTCGTACGTCTCGCCGGCGACGTGCAGCACGTCGAGGGTGGTGCTGCAGCCGTCGAGGTGGCCGCCGGTCACGAGGGCAGCGGGGCCGAGCGCGGCCAGGTCGGCCGCGGCGGCGCGCATCTGGGCAGGGATGCGGACCGGGCGGTCGAGCAGCGCCTCGGCCTCGGCGAGGTTGGGTGTCACGACCGTGGCGTACGGCAGCAGGTGCTCGAGATAGGCAGCGAGGCCCTCGGCGTCGACCAACGGCGCTCCGGTGGAGGAGACCATGACCGGGTCGACCACCAGGTTGGGAAGTCGGCCCGCGGCGGCCAGCCCGCCGACGGCCCGTGCCGTCTGCGCAGTTGCCAGCATGCCGGTCTTGACCGCCGCCACGGCGAAGTCGTCGAGCACGACGACCGCCTGGGCGGTGACCGTCTCGTGCGGCACGGCGTGCAGCGCGTGCACGTGACGGGTGTCCTGCACCGTCACGGCCGTCAGGGCGGTGGTGCCGTGTACGCCGTGCGCCGCGAAGGCCAGCAGGTCGGCCTGTACGCCGGCGCCGCCGCCGGAGTCCGAGCCGGCGATGGTCAGCGCGACCGCGGGGGTGGCCGTGGGCCTCATCGCCGGACCGCCGCCGCGTCGGTCCAGGCCGCGAGCAGGGCCGCGACCTCGGCGGCAGGGTCGGCAGCGCCCATGACGGCTCCCATCACCGCGACCCCTGCCGCACCGGCGCGCCGGCAGGCGGCGGCCCCGCTCGCCCGGACACCGCCGAGGGCGTAGACCGCCACGGTCGCCTGCGCGACCGACGCCCGCAGCCCGTCGAACCCCAGCGCCGGGCCGTAGCCGGGCTTGGAGCTGGTCGGGCAGACGGGAGAGACCGTGGCGTAGGCGCAGCCCTCGGCCGCGGCCCGGGACAGGCCGGCCGTGTCGTGGCAGGACCGGCCCACCAGGGGCCCCCGCACGGGGGCGTCGGTCTCGGCCAGGTGCACGCCGTTGCCACCGAGCGAGGCGTCGGAGGCGACGATGAGCAGGCCGGCGACGGGGGCCAGCAGCTCGCGCAGCCGCTCGGCCAGGCGGGCGCGCTGCGGGCGGCTGAGGTCCTTCTCGCGCAGCACGACCGCCCGCGCGCCACCGGCCACCGCCGCAGCGACCGTCTGGTGCAGGCTGCGGCCGCGCGCCGCGGCAGCCCGGCGGTCGGTGAGGACCAGCAGCGGCGGCAGCGCCCGCAGCTGCGGCGTCGGTGGCGTCACAGGTCCGGCCGTCCCTCGTCCGTGGTGGAGGCGAGCGCGTGGAAGCGCCGCGGGATGCGCCCGGCGCGGTGCGCGGCCCGGCCGGCGAGCACCGCGTGGCGCATCGCCTCGGCCATCACGGCAGGGTGGCGGGCCCGGGTGACCGCCGAGGCGACCAGCACCGCGTCACAGCCGAGCTCCATCGCGAGCGCCGCGTCCGACGCCGTGCCGATGCCAGCGTCGAGCACGACCGGCACCGTCACCGCCTGGCGGATCAGCTGGATGTTGTGCGGGTTGCGGATGCCCAGGCCCGACCCGATCGGCGATCCGAGCGGCATCACTGCGGCGCAGCCGGCGGTCTCCAGCCGGGCGGCGAGCACCGGGTCGTCGTTGGTGTAGGGCAGCACCACGAAGCCGTCGGCGGCAAGCTGCTCGGCGGCGTCGAGCAGCTCGGTCGGGTCGGGCAGCAGCGTCCGTTCGTCGCCGATCACCTCGAGCTTGACCCAGTCGGTGGCGAACGCCTCACGGGCCAGGCGCGCGGTCAGCACAGCGTCGCGGGCGGTCATGCACCCCGCCGTGTTGGGCAGCACCCGCACGCCCGTCCGCTCGAGGATGTCGAGCAGCGAGCCGCGTGCCGCCGGGTCGACCCGGCGCAGCGCGACGGTCACCACCTGGGCGCCCGAGGCCAGCACCGCGTCCTCGAGCACGGTGAGGCTCGGCGCGCCGCCGGTGCCCAGGATCAGCCGCGAGGTGAGCGCGGCGCCGCCGATCAGCAGCTCGTCTGCGGTGGTCGTGTCGGCGTGTGTCGTCATGTCGGTCACCCGCCCTGCGCGGCCATGAGGACCTCGAGCCGGTCACCCGCGCGGACAGCCGTGGTGCGCCACTCGCTGCGGGGGACCACCGCCCCGTTGTGCGCGACCGCGATGCCCCGCGTGACGCCGGGTGCGAGGTCGGCGACCAGCTCGGCCAGCGTCGTGGCCGCGGGGAGCGGCCGCTGCTCGCCGTTGAGCACGACCGTGGCTGTCACCGGCTCACCTGCTGCGCCGTGGCGGAGAAGCGCCGGGGCGAGAACGCGCTGACCTCGCCGGCGGGAACGCCGGTAGCGAGGAAGCCGGCGAGCGCGTCGGCGGTGACCGGAGCGAGCAGCACCCCGTTGCGGTAGTGCCCGGTCGCCAGCACCAGGCCGGGCATCGCAGTGGGGCCGATCAGCGGGGCGTTGTCCGGGGTGGCGGGCCGCAGTCGCGCGGTCGCCTCGACCAGCTCCAGCTCCGCGAGCCCGGGCACCAGGGCCAGCGCGTCGCGCAGCAGCTCGTAGGCCCCGCCGGCGGTCACGTCGGTGTTGAAGCCCATCTCCTCGCTCGTCGCGCCGAGGACCACGCGACCGTCGCCGTAGGGCACGACGTACACCGGGGCGCCGTGCGCCCAACCCCGCACGGTCCGGGTCAGCCCGGCGGGCCCGGGCTCGCCGCGCAGCCGCAGGACCTGGCCCTTGACCGGGCGCACCGGCGGGACCAGGTGCGCGGGCAGCCCGCCCAGCGGTCCCGTCGGGCCGGACCACGAGCCGGCGGCGACGACGACCACGTCTGCGGTCAGGTCCTCACCGGTGTCCAGCCGCACCCCGCGTGCGGAGCCGGACTCCACCAGCAGCGAGCTGGCGGACCGGCGTACCAGCCGGACGCCACGCCGTGCGCCCGCAGCCAGCAGGGCCTGCACCAGGGCGCGCGGGTCGACGGCGTGGTCGCCCTCGACCGACAGGCCGCCACGGACCCGCGGCGAGAGCAGCGGTTCGAGCCGGCGGCAGTCCCGGCCGGTGAGCCGGCGCACCGGCAGGCCGAGCTCGTCGTGGTAGTCGGAGAGCCGGTCCAGCGCGCGCAGGTCGTCACCGTCGAGAGCGACCACCACGGTTGCCCCGCTGGTCCGGGCCACCGGGACGTCGCAGGCCCCGCGCAGCTCGGCAAGGAACGCCGGGTAGCGCGCCGCGGAGTCGAGGCACAGCCCGAGCAGGGTCTCCTCGCCGTAGGCAGCCTCCGCGACCGGTGCCAGCATCCCGGCGGCGGCGTACGACGCGCCGCAGCCCGGCGCGGGGTCGACCAGGACGACCGAGAGCCCGCGCTGTGCGGTCCGCCAGGCGACCGCGGCACCGATCACCCCGGCCCCGACCACCACCACGTCTGCCCGGCCGCCGGCGGTCATGCTGCGCCGTCCCCGAGGGCGCGCAGCAGCGCCGAGACGGCCGCGGCTGGGTCGGCGGCGTCGGACACCTCGGTGACCACCGCGACGCCGTGTGCTCCGGCTGCGACCAGCGCGGGAACGCGGTCCGCCGTCACCCCGCCGATCGCGATCACCGGCACCGTGACCGCGCCGGCCACGGCGCCCACACCCGCCGGCCCGAGCGGCTCGGGCAGCCCGGCCTTGGTGTTCGTCAGGTGCGCCGGACCGACACCGAGGTAGGTGGCGCCCTGCGCGACCAGCTCGCGCGCGCCTGCCGGGTCCCGTGCCGTGGCGCCGAGCACGAACGCCGGCCCGACGATCCGGCGGGCCGCGTGGACCGGTAGGTCCTGCGCACCCAGGTGTGCCCCGGCGGCGGCGGCCGCGAGCGCGATGTCGGTCCGGTCGTCGACCAGGCACTGGGCGCCGCTCGCGCGGCACAGGTCGACCACCCGGCAGGCGAGGTCGAACAGCTCGCGGTCGCCGGCCTGCTTGGCGCGCACCTGCACGACCGGCGCCCCAGCCGACAGAGCGGCCCGGACGACCTCGACCGTCGGGCGTCCCGGCCGGGTGTCGGTGATGACGTGCAGCCGCCCGACGGACACGACGCCTCCCTCCGCGCACACGGATGGGAGAGAGGGCAGCCGTCAGGCTCTGGTGAACTCCCTGCGCCGGCATTACCCGGATCAGGTTCGGACGGTCGGGGGCTGGCAGCCCACCCTCTCAGCCCGGTCCTTACCGGGCTCCCGTGTTGCAGTCGGTGACCATACTCCCCCCGAGCCCGGATCTGGCAAGCAGGGCGCAGGATCGGGTGGCTCGGTGCGCGGTCGAGAGGACGGGTGTCGCGACTAACCCGACGGTTGGGGGTAGGCGACCGGGCTGCGGTGACCGTCGCGGTCGACGGCGCGCACACCGAAGTGCACATTGTCTTTGGCGAGGTCGATGGTCGCTGTCGTCACGTCGCCGACCGGGATCACGTTGGTCCACTGCGCCGCGGTCGTCTCGCGCCAGACCACCTCGTACCCGGCGAGGTCGGGTTCGGCGCCGCGCGTCCAGGTCAGGGTACTGGTGTTGGTCAGGACCGCGGCGACGATCGTGACGTCCTTCGGCGTACCTGGTGCCTGCGCGAGCGACCACAGGGTGGCCGCGTTGACCTTCGCGACCCGGGTGATGTAGCCGAAGTCGCAGAACTGCGGGAGGTCGCCGAACTGGACGCCGTTCTCGACGCGGGTGTTCTGGTGCTCGTGGTTGAAGTTCTCCCGGGGCTCGGTGAACCGGCCTGCGGGGTAGGCCTGCTGCAGGAACGAGACATGATCGCTGGCGCGCAGGAAACGGTCCCGTCGCCAGATCACCCGCACGCGCAGGCCCGTCTCCTCGTTCTGCGCGACGTCCTGGACGAATCGCGCGAGCTGGCGGGACGGCCCGTCGTTCTCGCCCCCGACCAGCTGCCGGTTCGCGGTCTGCTGGGCGGTCTCGGCGGTGGGCACACCTTCGACGAACAACCGCACGGTGCGCGGGTCGGGCGGGGTGCCGTCGAACGCACTGCTGGCACCGACGATGTCGTTGCTGAACATCGCCTGGACGTCGGCCTTCCCGGCTCGCAGCTGTCGCGCCATGAACTGTGACCCGAACAGTCCCTGCTCTTCTCCCGCGTACGCGACGAACATGATGGTCGCCTCCGTCGGACGGGTGGCGAACACCCGCGCCAGCTCCAGCACCGCGGCGACACCGGAAGCGTCGTCGTCGGCTCCGGGGGCGTCGCTGGTGAAGTCCAGGACGTCGGTCACCCGCGAGTCGTAGTGGCCGGAAACGACGTACACACGGTCCGGGGACGTGCTGCCGTGCAAGGTGGCGACCACGTTGCTGATGGTCGTCGGCACCGGGATCCGCCCGCCGGCCGGCTGGACGAATGACTGCACCTCAACAGTCATCCGGCCACCGGAGGCCGCCGCGGATGCCTGCAGCTGGTCGCGAATCCAGTCCCGGGCCGCGCCGATGCCGCGCACCGGGTCGTCCTGGCTGGACAACGTGTGACGGGTCCCGAACTGCGTCAGCCGCAGAACGGTCTCCTCCACGCGGCCCCTGTCCAGCTCACCGAGCAGCCGCCGTAGCTCCCGGTCGGGCCGTTGTGGCCGCACCGCAACGCCCGGTCCCGGCGCCGGGGAGTGGTCGTCGGCCGCGGCTCCTCCCGAGCCGAGCAGCCCCCCGGCTATCGAGGCTGTCGTCGCCGTCGCGCCGATCAGCACCGTGCGCCGCGAGGGGCGCCTGACAGATCCAGGCTCGCTCTGGCTCATGGCCTCATGGTGGACCCGGTCACCACCGGTGTCCATGGCGCTCACGTGGGTGCCGGGAGCGACGCCGGACGTCCGCACTGGCCATTGGTCCTACGCCGAAGGTCTCGTGGCGCCGGTCCCGACCCGCGGAGTCCTATGGAGCCACCGACGACAGGAGAGACCCATGTTGCGCAAGGCGCTGCTTGCCATCCTCGCCGCTCTAGTGGTGCTGGTCGGGGTGGTCTCCCTTCCCGGCAGTGCCGGCGCGGTCACCGTGTCCCGTGCCGAGCTCAAAGGCGGCCAGCTGCGTCTGGACGGCACGAACGCCGTCCCCGGTGTCTTCGTGATGGTCGAGTCCGCGTCGAGCTCCACCGGCATCCGCGCTGACGTGTCGGGCGCCTACCACGTCGTCGCGGCGAACTTCCGCGCCGACGACTGCATGGTGGTCGTGTCCGACCGGCAGACCCTGACCGCGACCGTGCGGCTGGCTGGTTGCACACCTACCCCCGCGGTGCCGCCGGGCAGCAACCCACCGCCGACGGGCAGCTGCGTGATCACCCCGCAGGCGCCCGCGACGTACCCGCTCGGGGACATGAAGGCCTACTACTTGCCGACCACCGGCTGCGCCGGCCCGGTTAGCTGGTCCTATCTCGCCGGGCGCATCCCTGTCGGTATGACCGGGCCCTACCTGCAGGGTCAGACCGACGGCCAGATCGCCGGGCGGCCCACGACGGAGGGCACCTACACGTTCAGAGTGCAGGTGACCGATGCAGCCGGCGCTACCGACACCGAGTCGTTCACCGTCACCGTCGCCGCTCCTCGTCCGGTGACCGTGACGACGGCGAGCGCCGACCCCGGGACCGCGGGTGGCAGCTACTGGATCATCCTGACCGCCGACGGCGGCCTGCCCGGCTACCAGTGGAGCCTGCTGTCGGGGACCCTGCCCCCGGGGTTGCAGCTGACCTCCCGCGGGTCGATCGCCGGCACGCCGACGGCCCGGGGCACGTTCACCTTCACCGTCCGGGCCGGCGACTCACGTGGCACGACCGCCGACAAGGTCCTCTCGATCACCGTCAGCTAGCGACCTCGGGCCGCCGTAGGCTGGTGGCCCGGTCGGGTGCGGGCACCTCGGTTCGGCGCGAGGCGAGGGAATGGCGTACGTCGCCTGCGGTTGTTCATCGTTGGGACGAACCGTTTCGGTGGTGACAGGCCGCCGGAGCGAACCGACCCGGCCCAGCGACAACGCCGGGTGGCGGCTCACCGACAGGACGGAAGAAACGTTTTCATGCGAGCAACAGTGATCTACGCGGCCGGCGACGTGCGGGTCGAGGAGGTGCCCGACCCGGTCATCCAGCAGTCGACCGACGCGGTCGTGCGGGTGCTGCGCTCATGCATCTGCGGGAGCGACCTGTGGCCCTACGGGTCCAAGTCCGCATCCGAGGGCCCGCAGCGCATCGGGCACGAGTTCCTCGGCGTCGTCGAGGACGTGGGTCGCGATGTCGCGGGACTGAAGGCCGGGGATGTCGTCCTCGCACCGTTCGTGTGGGCGGACAACACCTGCGACTTCTGCCGCGAGGGCCTGCAGACCTCCTGCCGGAACGGCGGCTTCTGGGGCCGCGACGGCATCGACGGGGGGCAGGGGGAGGCTGTGCGGGTACCGCAGGCGCAGGGGACCCTGGTCAGGCTGCCGGTCGGTGAGGACGCCGCGCTGCTCCCGTCGCTGCTGACGTTGTCCGACGTGTTCCCGACCGGGCACCACTGCGCGGCAACGGCCGGTGTCAACCCGCGTACCACCGTGACGGTCATCGGCGATGGCGCGGTCGGCCTGTCCGCGGTGCTGGCCGCCAAGCGGCTCGGCGCCGAGCGGATCATCCTGATGGGCCGGCACGAGGTCCGCACCGACCTCGGCCGTGAGTTCGGTGCGACCGACGTGATCGCGCAGCGGGGCGAGGAGGGCGTGGAGCGGCTGCTGGAGCTGACCGGCGGTGACGGCACCCACACGGTGCTCGAGTGCGTCGGGCTCAAGCCCGCGATCGAGACGGCGCTTGCCGTGGTCCGGGACGGCGGCGTCGTGAGCCGCGTCGGCGCGCCGCAGTACAGCGAGGTGGCGATGGACTCCGGTCCGTTCATGCGCAACATCACCCTGACCGGTGGCGTCGCCCCGGCCCGCGCGTACATCGACGAGCTGCTGCCTGACGTGCTCGAGGGAACGGTCGACCCCGGCCGGGTGTTTGACCGCACCGTCAAGCTCGACGAGGTCCCCGAGGGCTACCGGGCAATGGCCCACCGAGAGGCCCTCAAGGTCCTCGTGCAGTGATCAACAGCCACGGCGGCGCGTCCGTCACGGCCCGTTCAGGGCCGACACAGGAAGGGGAGGCACCATGCGAACTGCCGACCTGAGGGGCCTGCAGGTCTCGCGCATCGGCCTCGGCGCGATGGGGATGTCCGGGGCGTACGGCGCTGCCACCGACGAGGCAGAGTCCATCCGGACCATCCACCGGGCCCTGGACCTCGGCGTCACCCTGCTCGACACCGCCGAGGTCTACGGGCCCTACCACAACGAAGAGCTGGTCGGCCGCGCCATCAAGGACCGCCGCGACCAGGTCGTGCTTGCGACCAAGTTCGGCTTCGTGTCCCACACCGGCCGCGCCGCCGGGGAGCTCGACAGCAGCCCCGCGAACATCCGCGCCGCCGTAGAGGGGTCGCTCGAGCGGCTCGGCACCGACCACATCGACCTGTACTACCAGCACCGGGTCGACCCGAACACGGCGATCGAGGACACCGTCGGCGCTCTTGCCGACCTCGTCACCGAAGGCAAGATCCGCCACATCGGGCTGTCCGAGGCTGGAGTGGACACCATCAGGCGCGCCGAGGCCGTGCACCCCATCACCGCAGTGCAGTCGGAGTACTCGCTGTGGACTCGGGACCCGGAAGCGCACGTGCTGCCGCTGCTGCGCGGGCTCGGCATCGGTTTCGTGCCCTACTCCCCGCTCGGGCGGGGGTTCCTCACCGGTCAGATCCGCTCGGTGGACGACCTGGAGGACGACGACTTCCGCAAGACCAACCCACGGTTCACCGGCGAGAACTTCGAGCACAACCTGCGCGTCGCCGACGAGGTGCGCCAGATCGCCGAGGAGGTCGGCGCGACACCTGCACAGGTGGCGCTGGCCTGGCTACTCGCGCAAGGCGACGACATCGTTCCGATCCCGGGGACCAAGCGGGTGTCCCGCCTCGAGGAGAACGTGGCCGCCGACAACGTCGAGCTGACTGCTGAGCAGGTCGACAAGCTCACCAGGGTCACGCCGCCCGCTGGCGACCATCACAACGAGGCGCAGATGCGCATGCTCGACCGCTGACAACAGGGGGGAGTCCCGCGGCGCTTCCGGCCGCGCGGCTAGGCCCGAACGCTAGGTCGTGTCAGCAGCGCCCGCGGCGGAGCGCGCTGTGGTGGCCCTCCAGAGGGCAGCGACGTGGGTGAAGTCGGTGCCGCAGCATCCGCCGAGCGTGGTGAGTGAGGGCAGGGCCGCCAGCAGGTCACAGGTGCTGTCGCAGAGCAGGTCGCGATCGCCCTCGTCGAGCACCTCCATGGCGTCGAGCTCCGCGTGGGTGAGGGTCGAGGCGTTCGGCCGGAAGCTGCGCAGCCGTCCCTGCCAGGCGCCGCCGTCAAGGGCGTTGAGCACGTGCGTCGGGTGGGCGCAGTTGACGCCGAACCAGTCAGGCGCGGCGTCGGCGTCGACCTGCTCGACGGCCCGACCGAGGGCGGTGCCGTCCGAGAGACTGCCGTCGGTCTCGACGGTGAACGACACGCCCACGGGCAGCCCGACGCTGCGGGCGGCGCGCACTACTCCGACGGCCTCGGCCGTCTCGTTGAGCGTCATCGCGTGTACGACGTCGACGCCCGCGGCGGCGAAGGACGTGACCTGGGCCAGGTGGTAGTCAGCCGCGGCATCGGCGGACGTTCCGGCGGCGACGTACCCGTCACCTCGTGGTCCCACCACGCCCGAGACCCGCGCACGGGCGGTCTCCGGCGCCGCTTGGCGCACCAGCTCGACGGCGGCACGGTTGACCCGGTCGAGCGCGGCGACGTCGTACCCGAGCCTGTGGGCCCAGTCGCGGTTGGCCCGCCAGGTGGGTGTCTCGAGCAGCACCCCGACACCGACGTCGTTCGCGATGGCGACGTAGTCGCGGTAGTAGTCGAGGAGAACCTGCGCCGTGGCGGGGTCGTCCACAAGCGGGAACGCGGCAAACTCCGGCAGGTCGATCCGGTGGTGGAACAGCAGGTCGGTCTCGAGACCTCCGTCTGTGACCCAGTCGAGCATG
>JAVEDI010000045.1 GCA_030841035.1 Actinomycetota bacterium | reverse complement strand
GGGTGGCGCTTGCAATCTCTGCCTGTGGCAAGACTGCTGTGTCGAGTGCGTCTGCACCGTTGGGATCACAACTGGGACGACAGCGGACGCGAGTTCCGCACCTGTCGTCGCTGCTCCTGCGAGGCATAGCGACACGGGCGGCAACCGTGCCTAGCGCGAGGAGCGCACCATGATCGGGGCGTAGCTGACGGTCAGCCGTTCGTTGCCCCGCAGCGTCTTGGTCTTGCCGAGCATGCCCTGCCACTGGGTGGCCGAGCCGACGGCAGTGACCGAGGCGGTGCGCGACGGGTTCCAGTAGATGCGACGTACGCCGGTGGAAGACCCGACGGTGCACGTGTAGGTGCCGTTGCCGCTCACGGTGCAGCTTCGCAGGCGCCCCCCGGTGAGCCAGGTGGCCGTCACGTTGAATGCGACGCCGGCCGGGGTCAGGGAGGCGTTGTTGCCGTAGGTCATCTCGGTGTTGCCCAGGCCGTGCAGGTCCCAGGAGTACCAGTACACCCGGCCGACCCGGTTGGCCGCGTTCAGCACGTAGGTACGTGTGACGTTGGCGGCCTCACGACGCCGGCTGATGTTCCTCGCGTTGCTGCCGTCGCCCGTCATGCCGTAGTTGATCTCGGTGTTCCACACCGGCCGGCGCACGTGGTAGCGGGCCAGGATCGCCCGGCTCTGCCGCAACAGCGCCATCGAGGTCTCCGGCGAGCCGGTGGCCGCGGGATACAGGTTCAGCGACACGACGTCGACCAGGCTACCGGTCGGCCTTCCCGCCGAGCGCGCGGCGTAGTAGCGAGCAACCCAGGCGCGCTGAGCGGCCAGCCGCACCGGGAAGGACGGCGCGACAAGCCGAGCGTTCGGCGCCCACACGTCCAGGACGTGCTTGGCCAGGTAGGTCAGCGTCGCCATCTGCTGCGGCGAGCCACGCCACATGCCCACGACGTTGGGCTCGTTCCACACCTGGTAGTCGACGTTGCCCCGGTATCGCTGGGCGACCGCGGCGACATAGCGCTTCCAGGCGTTCAGCTTGGGCACCGTCGGAGCACCCGCTCCGTAGAAGCCGACCCACGTGGGGCGGGTGGCGTGGAAGCGCGGCGTCTGACCCAGGACGAGCAGCGGCCGCGCGCCGTGCGCCCGGGAGGTCGCCACGATCTTGTCCAGCTTTCGGAAGTCCCACACCCCGGGGCGGACCTCCAGCTCGCGCCAGCTCACCCCGGTGTCCCACAGCCGGATGGAGCCGATCGGCGCCCTCGGCCAGCCGGCCGCGCCGGCGACCGACGGCTGGTGATCGGTGACACCGAAGAAGCCCTTGCTGACCGGGATCGCGGCGGCGCTCGCCGCCGGGCCCGCAAGGACAGCGAGCCCCGTGGTCAACGACGCGGTGATCAGCAGGGCAATGGCATGGCGCAGTCGCAGAAAAAGCATCCGGCTCCCGTGAGTGTGTACTGGCGCCCCCGTGGGCGGGCTACCGCTTCGCGTGCACCAGGACGGGGCGGTAGTCGACGATCTTCTTCGAGCCGCCCTTGGCGCGCGTCTTCTTACCGTACAAGTTGATGCTGTAGCTCGCCGTCGCGGGCAACGTGACCTTCGCGCTCCTGGACGGGTTCCAGTAGATGCGGTTCACACCGCCCCGCACGCTGAGCGTGCAGACGTAGGTGCCCTTGAGCGCTCCCTTGGCCGCCCGCGGACACCCCTGCAGCCGCGCACCTGCGAGCCAGGACTGGGTCAGTCCGTAGGCTCGCCCGGCCAGCGTCGGGGACCCGTTGATGCTCAGGACCGTGTTGGCGATCGAGGTGAGGTCCCAGCGGTACCAGAACACCCGCTCGATCCCGCTGGAGGCGTTGAGCAGGTACGTCCGGACGACGTACGCCGCCTGGCGCTCCGGGCTGATGTGCGTGGGCGTCGGGGTGTTCCCGCCACCGATCAGCCCGAAGTTGACCTCGGTGTTCCAGATCGGCTTGGTCACCTTGTACCTGCTCAGGATCCGCTTCACAGCGGCGAGCCGGGTGATGGTGTCCTCGGGGGTTCCGGCCGGCGAGGGGTAGAGCGAGAGAGCGACCTTGTCGACCAGGCTCCCCATCCGGACGCCGTTGAAGGACTGCGCCCAGTACGCGCTCACGACGCCGACGTTGGATCGAGCCACGAACCCGGGCGAGACCAGCTGCATCTTCGACCCGTGCGTCCTGTTCACACCGGTCAGCTCGTAGCGCGCCCAGTAGGTCAGCTCGGCCAGCTGCCCCACGGAGCCCGACCAGAACCCGATGACGTTGGCCTCGTTCCACACCTGCAGGGCGCTGATCCGCCCGGCGTAGCGGTCGGCCACCGCGTGGACGTAGGCCCGCCAGGCGGCGATGTCCGGCGGTCGGGTGGCGCCGGTGGCGACGAACTCGGGCGCGCTGGTGGTGCCGCGCGCGTAGAACTGCGGGGTCTGCCCGAGGACCAGGGTCACTTCGGCGCCCCTGACCCGGGCGCTGGCCACCTGGGCGTCCAGCCTGGCCCAGTCGTACTGCCCGGGGGCCGCCTCGATGTCCCGCCAGGTGACACCGGAGTCCCACAGCCGGATGGAGCCCACCCTCGCCACCGGCCACGAGGTGGGGTCGTTGTCGTGCATGCCGAAGAAGTACTTCGACACAGCGATGCCTCGCGGCTTCGCCGCGGCCTGCGCGGGCGCCGAGGGCAGCACCGCCGCGGCGAGCAGCAAGGACAGGCCGACGGTGAGCAGGCGCACGGGCAGGGGGACACGGTGGAGCAACTGCATGAGACAAGCCTTCGGGTCAGGCGCCGCAGCGCGAGTGTGGCCAGTGACGCGCCATGAGTCCAGTGTGACGGAAGTCAACCGATCGGCGCAGCAATATCAGGTAAAAAAGGACGATTACCGCGGGCGATGTCACATGCTGGTCCTGTCCTCATCGGTCGCCGCGGCGCAGGGCTGGAGGGCTCACCCACCGTAGATGCGGGCCGCGGAGCGACGTACGGCGCCCCGGGGCCAGCTACGGTGCACCAGCCCGATCACGGCGAGCCCCACCGCACCGGCGCCGGTCACGGCCACCGAGGGGGAGGTGAGATCGGCCACCGCTCCCGCGAGCAGGAACGAGGACGCGCTCGCCAGGCTGAAGCCCCCGCCGGCAAGTCCGTTCACCCGGCCCCGGAACTGGGGCGGAGACACCAGGTTGACGGTGGCCAGCAGCGGCAGCATGAAGCCCTGCCCGAGCCCGCTGACGAAGAAGAACGGCAACGCCGCCCACCACGGCGGTGCCAGGCACACGGCGAGCAGCGGCAGGCAGCTGGCGACCGCCAGCGGAAGGAGCAGTCGCACCTGGCGCAGCGGCGGCTGCCGGCCGACGACGTACGCCCCGAGGGCAGCGCCGGCGGGGATGCTCGCCATCAGGGCCGCGCCGGCCTGGGGTGACGCGCCGCCGTGCCGCGCGTAGGCGAGCGCGACGGCCTCCGGAGCGATCATGAAGATGGCCGCACCCCAGCCGAGCCCGATCAGCGCCCGCAGCGCCGGGTCGTCCGCGACCAACCGCCAGCCGGCTCGAAAGTCCTGCCACAGGCTGCTGGGCGCCGCGTCGGCCGCCCGCGACGCGGGGCGCCGGCGCAGGGTGAGCAGCAGCAGCAGGAAGCTCAGAACGAACGTGGCGGAGTCCAGCAGCAGGCCCCAGCGAGCGCCGACGAGGAAGATGACCAGCCCCGCCAAACCGATGCCGATGACCTGGTCGAGCTGGAAGAGCACCCGCATCAGGCCCATGCCGGCCAGCGTCAGCCGGGGCTCGGGCAGCACGTCGGGCACCATCGAGCGCTGCGCCGCGTCGAAAGGGGCGGTGAAGAACTCCGCCAGCAGCAGCACCAGCAGCAGCACCCACACCGGCGTGCTGGGCACCGCAACGAGCGCGAGCACCGCGATGATGATCGCCCGCCCGACATCACAGGCGAGCAGCACGATCTTGCGGGGCACCCGGTCGGCCAGGCCGCCCAGCAGCGCGGCCCCGAAGACGGCAGGGATGAAGCTCGCGACAAACGCGAGCACGGCGAGGAAGGCGCTGTCGGTGCGGGCGAGCACCAGCGAGGCGAGCGCGACCCGCGCGATGTGGTCGCCCCACTCGCTCAGGACCTGGGCCAGCACCAGCCCGCGGAACTCCCGGTTGCGCAGCGCGTCGCGATAGGTCGCGGGCACGACGGCCGCTGGTGGCACCGGACCCGCCGTCGCCTCACTCACCGGTAGAACACCCCGTTCACCGCTGTCCTGGCCCGCCGGGTGGCGCGACGGTAGTCGTCCACCAGCGTGCCTGCTGCGCCCGGAGGGTAGCCCAACAGCTGGGCGATACCGGACAGTTCCCGCAAATCCGAGGGCAGCTCGTCCCCCGGGCGCCCCCGGACCAGCAGGCCGGCGTTGCGCACGCGGCTCGCGGTGCGCCAGGCGTGGCGCAGCGTCTCGGCCTGCTCGCGCTCGACCAGCCCCGCCTCCTCCGCCGCGTCCAGGGCCGGGAGCGTGCGGGTCGTGCGCAGCCCCGGTACGGCGGCGCCGTGGCGCAGCTGCAGCAGCTGGACGGTCCACTCCACGTCGGCCAGGCCACCGGGGCCGAGCTTGGTGTTGCGGGCCGGGTCCTTGCCCCGCGGCAGGCGCTCGGCCTCGACGCGCGCCTTGATCCGCCTGATCTCGCGGACCGCCGTGTCGTCCAGTCCGCCGTCGGGGTAGCGCAGCGGGTCGATGAGGGCCACGAACCGCTGCCCCAGCTCGGCGTCGCCGGCGACCGGTTCGGCACGCAGCAGCGCCTGGCTCTCCCACACCTGAGACCACCGCTCGTAGTAGCTGCGGTAGGAGGCGAGGGTGCGAACGAGCGGGCCCTGCCTGCCCTCAGGGCGCAGGTTCGCGTCGACCGCGAGAGGCGGGTCGGTCGAGGGCACGGCCAGCAGCCGGCGCAGCTCCCCCACCACGGCCTGCGCGGCCTCGCTCGCGGCCCGCTCGTCGGCGCCCGGGAGCGGGTCGTGCACGAACAGCACGTCGGCGTCGCTGGCATAGCCGAACTCGTGCCCGCCGAGCCGGCCCATGCCCACGACCGCCAGCCGGGTGGGCAGCGGCGCGCCGGCGTCGCGCTCCCACCGACGTACGGCGACGTCGAGGGCGGCACCGAGCGTCACTGCGGCGACGTCGGTGAGCCCCTCCGCGACCTGCTCGACGGTGCTGGCCCCCAGCACGTCGGAGGCCGCGATCCGGAACAGCTCCCGCCGCCGGACGCCCCGCGCGACACCGACCGCGGTCACCGGGTCGTCGTGGCGGGCAACCGCCGCACCGACCTCCGCGGCCAGCGCGGCGCGCGAGCGCGGCTGCAGCTCGTTGTCGTCGGCGAGCATCCGCACCGCCTCCGGAGCCTGCTCGAGCAGCTCGACGGCGTAACGGCTGCTGGCCAGCAGGCGCGCGAGGTGGGAGGCGACCGCCCCCTCGTCACGCAGCAGACGCAGGTACCAGTGCGTCGCGCCGAGCGCCTCGCTGATGCGGCGGAACGCGAGCAGCCCGCCGTCGGGGTCCGGCGCGTCGGCGAACCAGCCGAGCATCACGGGCAGCAACGTGCGCTGGATCGCCGCCCGGCGGCTGACGCCCGAGGTGAGCGCCTCGAGGTGACGCAGGGCGCCGGTGGGGTCGACATAGCCCAGCGCCTCCAGCCGGGAGCGGGCCGCGTCGGGAGTCAGCCGTGCGTCGCCCGGGCCGAGTCGCGCCACCGAGGCGAGCAGCGGTCGGTAGAACAGCTTCTCGTGCAGCCGGCGCACCTCGCGGGCGTGCTGGCGCCAGTGGCTCTGCAGCTCCTCGACCGGGTTGGCGCGCATGCCCAGGGAGCGGCCGAGCCAGCGCAGCGCGTCGGGGTCCTCGGGCATCAGGTGGGTGCGCTGCAGGCGCGCCAGCTGCAGGCGGTGCTCGATGGTCCGCAGGAACCGGTAGGCGCGGTCCAGCTCCGCGGCGTCGTCGCGTCCGACGTAGCCGTAGGTCGAGAGCGCCTCCAGCGCCTCGAGCGTGTTGGGGCTGCGCAGCGTGTCGTCGCTGCGCCCGTGCACCAGCTGCAGGAGCTGCACCGCGAACTCCACGTCGCGCAGCCCTCCGGGGCCGAGCTTGAGCTGACGGTGGCTCGCGTCCGCCGGGAGGGCCGCCTCCACCCGGCGGCGCATGGCCTGTACGTCGGCGACGAAGTCGTCGCGGTCGGCCGCCCGCCACACCAACGGCGCGAGCGCGCCGACGTACGCCGCCCCCAGCTCGAGGTCGCCGGCCACGGGGCGGGCCTTCAGCAGCGCCTGGAACTCCCAGGTCCGCGCCCACCGCTCGTAGTAGGCGACGTGGCTGGCCAGGGTCCGTACCAACGGACCGGCCTTGCCCTCGGGTCGCAGCGCGGCGTCGACGGGCCAGATGGTGCCCTCGGCGGTGTTGGCAGAGCAGACCCGCATCATCGCGACGGCCAGCGTGCTGGCGGTCCGCAGCGCGCCTTCCTCGTCGCCGCCGTCGGGGGCCTCGGCCACGAAGACGACGTCGACATCGCTGGCGTAGTTCAGCTCGCGTCCGCCGCACTTGCCCATGGCGATCACCGACAGCCGGCAGGGCGGCGCGTTCGCGGGCAGCCCGGCGCGGGCGACCGCGAGCGCCGCCTCGAGCGTCGCCGCGGCCAGGTCGGCCAGCTCCGCGGCGACGTCGACGACGTCGGCCCCGCCGGCCAGGTCGCGCGCGGCGAGGCGCAGCAGCGCACCGCGGTAGGCCACGCGCAGCGCGTCGGTGGCCTGCGGGTGGGTCGCGACCGGGTCGTTGTCGACGAAGTCGGCGCCCACCGCCGTGAGCAGCTCGGCACGCAGCCCCGGTGCGCTGGACCGAGCGTCGCGGTCGACGAACGGATCGGGATCGGCCGCGAGCAGATGCCAGTGCCGGGGGTGGCGGGTGAGGTGGTCGCTGAGCGCGGGGCTGGCCCCTAGCACCGAGAGCAGGCCGGTGCGCAGCTGCTCGTCGCTCGACAGCGCGGACCGCAGCGCCTCGGGGTCGGCCGTCGCGCCGAGCACGCGCACGAGAGCGGCCAGCGCCGCGTCGGGGTCAGCGGTGCGGGCGACCGCCGCGAGCAGCGGCCCGTCGGGGTCCTCGACGTCGAGCCCGGCCAGCACGGGCTCCTCCAGCAGCGCCATGGCCTGCACCGGGTCGGTGAAGCCGACGCGCGCCAGCCGGCCCCTCTCGCTGCCCCGGCTGACGGTCACAGCCGCCCAAACTAGCTGTGATCGACGTGCGCGCCGCCGGCCACGTCCGCGCGCGGCACGCCCGCCGCAGGACGCGTGCCCCGCACGACACCGGCGAAGGCCTCGGCGACCGGGCGCCACGTCGCGGCGAGGGTGGGCTGGTTCGCGGCCACCTCGGCCACCAGATCCTCGGGCCACCGCCCGGCAGCGACCAGCAGCGGCGCCTCCTCGCGCGCCCAGGCCTGCGCGATCGCCACCGTGACCTCGGGGTGGCCCTGCACGCCCCATGCCGCAGCGCCGACCCGGAAGACCTGGTGAGGGTAGCCGGAGCCGGTCGCGAGCAGCGTCGAGTCCTCGGGCAGCCGCGACATCTCCTCCCAGTGCCACTGCACGACCCGGCTGCCCGGCCGCAGGCTCTCCCCCACGAGGTCCTCAGCCGCCGCGGGCAGCGGATCGATGCCGAGCACGCCCAGCTCGGGCCCGGCCACACCGCGACGTACCTCTCCGCCGCAGGCCACCACCAGCAGCTCGGCACCGAGACAGATCCCGAACGTCGGCAGCGCGCGGCGCACTGCCTGCACGAGCAGCGAGCGGGTGGCGGGCAGCCACGGGCAGCGCTCGTCGTCCTCAGGCCCCATCGCGCCACCGAGGACCAACAGCCCGTCGACGTCGTCCAGCACCCCCTCGGGGAGGACGGCGCCCAGGTACGGGTGGTGCACCTCGAGGTCGACACCGGCGGCGCGCAGCCACGGGCCGAACGAACCCGGCCCCGTGTCGGCCTCGTGCTGGACGACCAGCACTCGTGGACGGTCGGGCGTGCCCACCGCCTAGAGGACCGGGAGGTAGCGGTCGAGCTCGAACGCGGTGACCTGGCGCCGGTACTCCAGCCACTCCGCCCGCTTGTTGCGCAGGAAGAAGTCGAAGACGTGCTCGCCCAGCGTCTCGGCGACCAGCTCGCTGCCCTCCATGGCCCGGATCGCGTCGCTGAGGTTGGACGGCAGCGGCTGGATCCCCAGTGCCCGACGCTCGGCGTCGGTGAGCTCCCAGACGTTGTCCTCCGCGCCTTCCGGCAGCTCGTAGCCCTCCTCGATGCCCTTGAGGCCGGCGGCGAGCGTCACGGCGAAGGCCAGGTAGGGGTTGCACGCCGAGTCGGGCGAGCGGAACTCCACGCGCGTCGAGCCGCCCTTCTGCGGCTTGTACATCGGTACCCGCACGAGAGCCGAGCGGTTGTTGTGCCCCCAGCAGACGTAGGACGGCGCCTCGCCGCCGCCCGAGAGTCGCTTGTAGGAGTTCACCCACTGGTTGGTGACCGCGGTGATCTCGTGGGAGTGGCGCAGCAGACCCGCGATGAACGAGCGGCCCACCTTCGACAGCTGGTACTGCGCACCTGCCTCGAAGAAGGCGTTGCGTTCGCCCTCGAACAGGGAGAGGTGGGTGTGCATGCCCGAGCCCGGGTGGTCGGTGAAAGGCTTGGGCATGAAGGACGCGTAGACGCCCTGCTCCAGCGCCACCTCCTTCATCACCAGCCGGAACGTCATCACGTTGTCAGCCGTCGAGAGCGCGTCGGCGTAGCGCAGGTCGATCTCCTGCTGGCCCGGAGCGCCCTCGTGGTGGCTGAACTCCACCGAGATGCCCATCGACTCGAGCATGGTGATCGCGTCGCGCCGGAAGTCGTGACCGACGCCGTGCGGGGCATGATCGAAGTAGCCGCCCGAGTCGATCGGCACCGGCACCTGGCCCGGGTCGGGGCGGTCGCGGAACAGGAAGAACTCGATCTCGGGGTGCGTGTAGAACGCGAAGCCGAGCTCACCGGCTCTGGCCAGCGTCCGCTTGAGGACGTGGCGCGGGTCGGCGTAGGACGGTGTGCCGTCCGGCATCAGGATGTCGCAGAACATCCGCGCGCTACCCGGCGTCTCGGAGCGCCAGGGCAGCACCTGGAACGTGCCGGGGTCGGGCTTGGCCAGCATGTCCGACTCGTAGACGCGGGCGAAGCCCTCGATCGCCGAGCCGTCGAAGCCGATGCCCTCGGTGAAGGCACCCTCCAGCTCGGCCGGCGCGATGGCCACCGACTTGAGGAACCCCAGCACGTCGGTGAACCACAGACGCACGAAACGGATGTCCCGCTCCTCCAGGGTGCGGAGCACGAACTCCTGCTGCTTGTCCATGGTCATCGATCCTGCCGGGGCCGTGTTTCGGGCAGGTTACGCGCCAGCGGCCGGCAAGGGATGACCAAGGCTTTGCCGTTTCTGCGGCACGCCATGGCGTTCCCGTGGCCCCTGGCTGCCGATGATTTCTAGAGAAAGGGCCACTCATCCACCCCTTTCGCCCGTAGCTCTCATCCCCCGGAGAACACCATGACCGCAGTGCGCACCTCCACCCGGACCCTTGTCGCCTTCTTCGCCGTGCTCGCCCTGGCGTTGCTCGCCTTCGCGGTCAGCGGCGTGTCCGGCCTCGGCACCCACAAAGCCGCGGGCAGCGGCTGGCACTCGGTGACCGCGGCCGGCAGCGGCTGGCACGCGGCCGCCCCGACCACGCTGGCGGCCGGCAGCGGCTGGCACGCGGTCTCCGCACGCTAGAGCAGGGCTCCGTCGCAGCGGGATCGGTCACCAAGCGCTGGCGACCGATTCCGCTGCGTAAACCCGCGATCGAGGTCACACTGAGCGGGTGAACCGGCCAACGCCGGACCAGAGGGTCTGGCTGACGACGGGCGCCATCGCCGCCGCAGGCGCCACGCTGTGGTGGCGAGCGCCAGTTCTGCCCGAGCTGACGCCGCACATCTGGTGGCCGGTGCTGGCCGCGCTGCTCGCCCTGACCGAGCGCTTCGTCGTGCACCTCCCGTTCGGTCGGGAGAACCACTCCCTCTCCTTCAACGAGGCCCCGCTGCTGCTGGGGCTGATCTTCGCCTCGAGCAACGAGGTCGTCGGCGCGGGCCTGATCGGGGTCACGCTGACCCTGGCGCTGCTCTACCGCTCGCCGGTGATCAAGGTGAGCTTCAACGCGGCACTGTGGGTCCTGCAGTCGGCCATGGCGATCTGGCTGTTCGACGCGCTGCTCGGCCTGCTCGGCATGCGGGCCACCCCGCTGGCTCCCGCCGGCTGGCTGGCGGCACTGCTGACGACCGAGCTCGTCTATCTCATCTCGACGCTGGCCGTGTTCGCGGTCATCTGGGAGCGCGAGGGACGGCCCGACCCGCAGATGCTGCGGGTCAACCTCGCGTTCGGCGCCGTCGGCACCGCGGTCGTCACCGACCTCGCGCTGGTCACGGCACTGCTGCTGCGCCGCGAGCCCTCGGCGCTGGCCCTGCTGGCCGTCCTCGGCGTGCTGTCGTTCCTGCTCTACCGCGGCTACCACATCCAGCGGCTGCGCTACGGCCGGCTCCAGCTGCTCTACGAGTTCACCCGCTCCGTCGACGAGTCCGTCCGCGACGAGACGGTGCTCGAGACGATCAACCGCGAGGCGCGGACCCTGCTGCGGGCCCGGCACGTCCAGGTGGTGTTCTGCGACGAGCTGTGCCTCTCGACGGACTGGTGGCACCCCGCGTGCGAGGGCAACGTCCTGCTGCTGCCCCGAGGTGAGGACGGCGCCGCGCACCAGGCGTTGCGTCGCAGCGGCCATCTGGACGGTCTGGCGGCCCCGCTGCGCGACGGGGGCAGGGTCACCGGTGTCCTGCTCGTCGCCGACCGGCTCGACGACGTCAGCACGTTCGACCGTGAGGACGCGCGGCTGTTCGAGGCCCTCGCCGGCCACGCGAGCATCGCGCTGGCCAACAGCGGACTGGTCGACCGGGTCCGGGCCGCCGCGGCAGAGACCCAGCACCTCAGCCTGCACGACCCGCTCACTGGGCTGCCTAACCGGTTGCACTTCCAGCAACGTCTCGAACGGCGGCTGCTCGCGACCGGTTCGGCCACGGTGCTGCTGATGGACCTCGACCGGTTCAAGGAGGTCAACGACACGCTCGGGCACGACGTGGGTGACCGGCTGCTCGAGCAGGTCGGTCACCGGCTGCGCCGGGTGGAGCGCGCGGAGACCGTCGTCGCCCGCCTCGGTGGCGACGAGTTCGCGGTACTGCTCGGTGACGACGACGTGCACGTCGAGGGCATGGTGCAACGCATCAGCCGCGACTTCGCCACGCCGTTCTACCTCGGCGACGTCGACCTCGACGTCAGCGCCAGCGTCGGCATCGCCGTGGCTCCGCAGGACGGCTCCTCGGCCGCGCTGCTGATGCGCCGGGCCGAGGTGGCGATGTACGACGCCAAGCACCGCCTCGCCGGTGTCGCGCACTACTCCTCCGAGCGCGATCCCTACAGCGCCCGTCGTCTCTCGCTGATCAGCGACCTGGCTCGCGCTCTGGACGAGCGCAGCCTCGAGCTGTACTACCAGCCGCAGGCCGACCCCCGCAGCTTGCGCGTCACGGGTGTCGAGGCGCTGCTGCGCTGGCACCACCCGGTGTGGGGCTCGGTCTCACCGGACGAGTTCGTGCCGTTGGCCGAGCACACCGGGCTGATCCGGTCGCTCACCCGCTTCGTGGTCGAGACCGCGGTGGGCCAGTGCGCCGCCTGGCGGGACGCCGGGACGCCGGTCCAGATGGCCGTCAACGTCTCCATGCGCAACCTGCTCGAGCCTGAGCTCGCCGACGTCGTCGCGCGGCTGCTGGTCCGTGCCAACCTCCCGGCCGGCCTGCTCAAGCTCGAGGTCACCGAGAGCGCGATCGTGTCCGACCCCGACCGCGCGGTGACGGCCCTGGAGCGGATGGTCGACCTGGGCCTGAGCGTCTCCGTCGACGACTTCGGCACCGGCTACTCGTCACTCACCCGGCTACGCAACCTGCCTGTCCACGAGGTCAAGATCGACCGGGAGTTCGTGCGCAACGTCACGGGCAGCAGCGAGGACCTGGCCATCGTTCGGGCCGTCATCAACCTCGGTCACGACCTCGGGCTGCGCGTCGTCGCCGAGGGTGTCGAGGACGAGTCGACCTGGAAGATCCTGCGCGACCTCGACTGCGACCTGGTGCAGGGGTTCCTCCTCGCGCGGCCGATGCGCCGCGACGACATGACCCACTGGCTCAGCGACCACTTCGCCTCCTACGCCGTGCGGCTGCACTCCGAGCCGGCGGCCCTGAGTGCGGTCGAGACAGCAGACGCGCCGCCGGTGGCTGATGCCCCGCCTGCCGCGCCGCGGCGCCTCGGCAACGGCGACGTCTGGCCGCACTGATCGGCCGCACCGAGTGGCCCGAACTGACCGAGCGCCCCTCGTCTAGGCTCGGCTCGTGGCCCAGCTGCGACTTGCCCTCGCCCAGATGAACCCCACCGTCGGTGACCTGGAGGGCAACGCCGCACAGCTGCTGCACTGGACCCGGCGGGCGGCCGACCAAGGCGCGCACGTGGTCGCCTTCCCGGAGATGGCGCTGACCGGCTACCCCGTCGAGGACCTCGCGCTGCGCCGGTCCTTCCAGGACGCGTCGCGAGCAGCCGCGGCCGAGCTGGCGGAGCGGCTGCAGGCCGAGGGTCTCGGCGGCGTACTCGTCGTCCTCGGCTACCTCGACAGCGCTCCCGAGGCGACCCCGGTGCTCGGCAAACCCGCCGGCGCCCCACAGAACGCCGCCGCGCTGCTGCACGGCGGCCGCGCCATCGGCCGCTACGCCAAGCACCACCTGCCCAACTACGGCGTCTTCGACGAGTTCCGCTACTTCGTGCCGGGCTCTTCGCTGACAGTCGCGCGGGTGCACGGCATCGACGTCGCTGTGGTCATCTGCGAGGACATCTGGCAGGACGGCGGGCCGGTAGCCGCCGCACGCGAGGCGGGCGCCGGCCTGCTGCTCGTCATCAACGGCTCCCCGTACGAGCGCAACAAGGACGACGCGCGCCTCGAGCTGGTTCGGCGGCGGGCCGCCGACGCCGGAGCGGCACTCGCCTACGTCAACATGGTCGGCGGTCAGGACGAGCTGGTCTTCGACGGCGACTCGTTGGTCGTCTCCGCCGATGGTGACGTGCTGGCCCGCGCGCCGCAGTTCACCGAGGGCCTGCTCGTCGTCGACCTCGACCTGCCCCTCGGCGACGCGCAGCTGCAGGACCGTGCCTCCGGCACCGACCTTCAGGCACCGGACCGCTCGACCATCACGATCGAGCGGATCACGGTCAGCGACCAGCGCCTGACGGCGTACCCCCCCATCGTCGCGGGCGTCGCCCCGCGCGTCGCCGACGAGGCCGAGGTCTACGCCGCCCTGGTCACGGGGCTGCGCGACTACGTCCGCAAGAACGGCTTCCGCACCGTGGCGCTCGGTCTCTCCGGCGGCGTCGACTCCGCGCTCACCGCCGCGATCGCCTGCGACGCACTGGGCGGCGAGAACGTGCACGGCGTCTCCATGCCGAGCTCCTACTCCTCCGAGCACTCGAAATCCGATGCGGCCGACCTGGCGCAGCGCACCGGCCTCGTCTTCCACACCGTGCCGATCGCTGCGATGGTCCAGTCGTTTCTCGGCGCGATCGAGCTGACCGGGCTTGCCGAGGAGAACCTCCAGGCGCGGGTGCGTGGGACCACGTTGATGGGGCTGTCGAACCAGCACGGCCACCTAGTGCTGGCCCCCGGCAACAAGAGCGAGCTGGCCGTCGGTTACTCGACGCTGTACGGCGACTCGGTAGGCGGCTACGCGCCTCTCAAGGACGTGCCCAAGACGCTCGTGTGGCAGTTGGCCCGCTGGCGCAACAAGCATGCGGAGGAGCACGGCGAGACTCCACCCATCCCGGATGCATCGATCAGCAAGGAGCCCTCCGCGGAGCTGCGCCCCGGTCAGCTCGACACCGACTCGTTGCCCCCCTACGACGTGCTCGACGCCGTCCTGGACGCCTACGTGGAGATGGACCGCGGCTCCAGCGAGCTGGTCGCGGCCGGCTTCGACCAGGAGCTCGTCGAGCGGGTCCTGAAGATGACCGACATGGCCGAGTACAAGCGGCGGCAGTACCCACCCGGGCCGAAGATCTCCTTGAAGGCGTTCGGGCGCGACCGCCGGTTGCCGATCACCAACCGTTGGCGCGAGCACGCGGCGCCGCGACGGGTGCTGCCACCGCAGCAGTGACCCTGGCCGCCGCGTTCGCGGTGCTGGCGTGGACATGGCACGATGGCCGTGTCCGGGGACTCCGACCGCGAGCCTCGAGGCCACAGGAGGTCACCAGTGACGCATCCCTCTTCCGACCCAGCCCCCGGCGGGGCCGACGCCATCGAGACCTCGGCTCCCTACGGATCGGGTCCGGCACCGGCGGTCGCGTCGTCGCTGCCACGCAGACGCGTCCGTATCCATCACCTCCGTGCGATGAAAGAGCGTGGCGAGCGCTTCGCGATGCTCACGGCCTACGACCAGTTCGCGGCCGAGATCTTCGACGAGGCCGGCGTGCCCGTGCTGCTCGTCGGTGACTCGGCGGCCAACAACGTGCTGGGCTACGAGACGACGCTGCCGGTCACCGTCGACGAGCTGTTGCCTCTCGTGCGAGCCGTGTCGCGCAGCGCCCCGCGCGCGCTGGTGGTGGCCGACCTCCCGTTCGGCGCCTACCAGTCCTCTCCGGTGCAGGCTCTGGACACCGCGGTGCGGTTCATGAAGGAGGGTGGTGCACACGCGGTCAAGCTCGAGGGCGGCGCGCACGTGGTCCCGCACGTGGAGGCCATCGTGCAGGCCGGCATCCCCGTGATGGCGCACATCGGCTTCACCCCGCAGAGCGAGCACGGGCTCGGCGGCTACCGCGTCCAGGGACGAGGTGCAGCGGCTGACGAGCTCGTCAAGCACGCGCTCGCCCTCGAGGAGGCGGGTGCCTTCGCCGTCGTCCTCGAGATGGTGCCCTCTGACACCGCTGCCCGCATCACCGAGGAGCTGGTGATCCCCACCATCGGCATCGGTGCAGGGCCGGCCTGCGACGGGCAGGTGCTGGTGTGGCAGGACATGGCCGGGCTGCGCAAGCCACCGTTGCCGCGCTTCGTCAAGCAGTACGCCGACCTGCGCTCCGTGCTCGGCGACGCGGCGCGTGCATTTGCCGGCGACGTGGCCTCGGGCACCTACCCCAACGAGGACCAGTCCTACCGCTGACGCGCCAGCACATCGCGCAGGGCCGACTGCAGGGACGCGCGGGCGGTGACCAGTGACGGCCCGTACCAGGTCAGGTGGCGGCCGGAGACGTGCACCACCGGGACACCCCACTCGCCGAACACCTCGAGGCCTTCGGCTCGGGTGAAGGCGTAGGGCTCGTCGGGCAGCACCACGAGGTCGGGGCGCCGATCACGCACCCCGGCGAGCTGCACCCGCGGGTACCGGGCGTCGTCGTCCGCGTAGACGTGGTCGACGCCCAGCACGCGCAGCACATCGCCGGCGAACGTGTCACGCCCGAGACTCATCCAGGGCCGCCGCCAGATGGGTACGAACGCACGCGCCCGCGTCCCCGCGTACGTCGGCCCCCACTGCTGCTCAGCGGCATCGAGCCAGTCCGGGCGACCCACGTCACACGCCTCGAGCATGCGGGCCAGCGAGGTGAGTGCGCCAGCGACCGTCCTCGGTGCGGTGACCCAGACGTGGCACCCGCCGGCGCGCAGGGCAGCGAGGTCGGCGACACGGTTCTCCTCCTCGTTGGCCAGGACCAGGTCCGGCCGGAGGCCGAGCACCCGCTCGACATCGGGGCTCTTGGTGCCGCCGACCCGCGTGACGTCGAGACCAGCAGGGTGGCTGCACCAGTCGGTCGCACCGACCAACAGCCCGGGCGCTGACAGCGCAACGGACTCGGTGAGTGACGGCACCAGTGAGACCACCCGACGGATCGGCCGAGGGAGGGGCACCTCGGTGCCCACGTCGTCCTTCACGATGTCCCCGGCACGACGCGCACGGACGTGGCCATGCCCAGATCCTTCCAGCACGCCTGCCGGTCGGGCAGCATGGGCGCGTGGACAGCCAACGGGTACGCGTACTCAGAGACCTCCTGGCGACCACCGGGTGGGTCGAGCGCAGCCGCGACTTCGCCGGTACGTTGCGACGGTCGACCACACGCCCTGGTGGGCTGTTGCTCGTCGGCACGCCGCAAGACGAGCCGTGGCACCTCGCTGCCCATCTCGATGACGAGGCCCGGTTCTCCGGCATCGCCGGGCTGTCACCGACCCTGGTGCGCTGGTCGCCACCCGCGGGTGCTCCGCCACACCTGGCGTTCGGTCTCGATCGCATCGAGGCCACCACGAGGGGCGAGACGTTGTTCGTCGTCGCACCGGAAGCCGCACCGGAGCAGCTGCTCGAGCGCGTCGCCGACGCGCGACGCATCGGCGCGACGATCCTCTCGATCGACGACGGCGACGACCAGCTCGACGACTTGGTCCACGACCGCCTGGTCGTGCCCGACCAGAGTCTCGTCGTACCCGAGAGCAGCGTCGCAGGGCTCGCAAGTGTCGACTTCGAGACGGTGCAACATCTCGTCAGCGTCGCCGCAGGCGAGTCCGCCAGTCGACTGTCGGCGCGCGATCGACTGTCGCGACTACTCGAACGGGTCAGTGGTCCTGCACCACGTCGGTGACCGCGTTCCGACATCAGCGCGCACCCACTAGCGCCGGAAGTCGTTGGCGAACAACGGTTTTTCGCACAACATCCCCACATGTGGTCGCGGCGTACGGAGGAACGCGACAACAGCGAATGTGACGTCGCCAAAATCAAAGCGACGAAATGCTGGTAACGGACGCGAACCAGTGCGATCTTTTCGTGTGAAGAACGTCGACCAAGGGGTCTGACGTCTCAAGCACAGGAGGCGCATGTGCCGGCCAACGAAGAAGAGGCAGCGACGAAGGTGACCGCAGCCGCGACAAGCTCTACACGCAAGACCACGACGGCTCGGGCGACCAAGAAGGCGACCGCCAAGAAAGCCGCGAAGAAGGGTGCTGCGACACGGGCAGCCAAGAAGTCCACCGCGAAGAAGGCAGCGAAGAAGGGTGCTGCAACGCGGGCGACGAAGAAGACCGCCGCGAAGCGGACCGCCAAGAAGGCCGCCACCACACGGGCGACCAAGAAGACCGCCGCGAAGCGGACCGCCAAGAAGGCCGCCACCACCCGAGCGACCAAGAAGACGGCGACCAAGAAGACCGCCACCAGGAAGACGGCGACCAGGAAGACCGCAGCAAAGAAGGCCACGACCAAGAAGACGGCCGCCAAGCGGACCGCCAAGAAGGCCACCGCCAAGAAGACGACGGCGCGCACGACGGCCAAGCGGGCCGCCAAGCGCTGAGCCACACGTCGAAGGGGGCCGCCCGATGGGCGGCCCCCTTCGACGTGTTCGCACTCACTCGTCAGACCAGCGGGGGTCCTTTTCCCAGGCCTCCGTGCGCTCCGCGGCCTTCTGGATCGCCTGTGCGGCCTCGTCCGAGGACGCGTAGGGCCCGAGCCGGTCGGTGTTCCCGCAGCCCGCTCCCTGTTCGACCGTCTGGTGCTTGAGGCAGTACCACCACTGTGCGCTCTGATCGCTCATGCGTCCATGGTGCCTGCAAACTAGACTTCTGCGCCATGTCCGCCGTCGCTCGCGCCAGCATCGTCCCGGGGACCTTGTCCCCACTTCGTGACGTGCCCGCCTCGATCCCACGCCCTCCCTACGTCGGGCGCGACAGGCCGGAGCCCTTCACCGGCTCCGAGGTCAAGGATGCGGAGACCATCGAGCGGATGCGAGTGGCCGGCCGGATCGCGGCGCAGGCGCTTGCCGTGGTGGGCGAGCACGTCGCCCCGGGTGTCACCACAGACCAGCTCGACCGCATCGGCCACGAGTTCCTCTGCGACCACGGCGCCTACCCCTCGACGCTGGGTTACCGCGCGTTCCCCAAGTCGCTGTGCACGTCGGTCAACGAGGTCATCTGCCACGGCATCCCCGACTCGACGACGCTGCGCGACGGGGACATCGTCAACGTCGACATCACCGCCTACATCGGTGGGGTCCACGGGGACACCGATGCGACGTACCTCGTGGGCGAGGTGGCCGAGGAGGCCCGGTTGCTGGTCGAGCGCACGCAGGAGGCGCTGCAGCGCTCGATCAAGGCCGTGCGTCCCGGTCGGCCGATCAGCGTCATCGGACGCGTCATCGAGTCCTACGCGCGACGCTTCGGATACGGCGTGGTCCGTGACTTCACCGGCCACGGCATCGGGACCGCGTTCCACAGCGGACTGGTGATCCCGCACTACGACGACCCCTCCTACGACACCCTCATGCAGCCCGGCATGACCTTCACGATCGAGCCGATGCTCAACCTCGGGACCCATCAGTGGGAGATGTGGGACGACGGCTGGACCGTGGTCACCCGTGACCGGCGGCTGTCCGCTCAGTTCGAGCACACGTTGCTCGTCACGGACAGCGGTGCGGAGGTCCTGACCCTTCCGTAGCCACGGCCCGGCCACCGACCTACTCGTCGGCGGCCGTGCGCCAGTTCTCCCCGGGCGGGACGAGGCGGGCCGCCTGCCGGTGCAGCATCTCTCCGGTCGACACACCGGCGACGGCCGCAAGACGCTCCATCGTCTCGCGGCAGAGGTGTGCGAGCTCACGCGCGAGGGCCTCGCGGTCCTCGCAGCTCTCCCAGAGGTGTCGCGACGACTCGTCGTCGCCCTGCCAGTCGGCCCGGATCATCGACAGCGCGGTGCGGATCGTGTCTCGACGGTCCTCGTCAGGCATGCCCGACCCCCTCGTTCGCGGCGCGCAGCAGTGACTCGCGGTCGGCAAGCTTGGCGCGAGCACGACCCTGCGCCTGACCGAGCCGGGCCTCGGTCCGCTGGATGGCGCGCCACCCTTCCCAGGTGACCACGTCGACTCCGCGGTCGTGCAGGAGTCGCAGCACGGCGTCGGGGTCGCGGACCGGCGCACGTGGCAACGTCGGTGCGTCGGCGAGCAGAGCGGCGACGGTCTCGTTCGCGTCGTGCTTGTTGGTCCCGATCACGCCGGTGGGCCCCCGCTTGATCCAGCCGGCGACGTACTCCCCCATCGCCACCCCACCGTCGCGCAGCACCCGTCCCCCGACGTTGGGGATGACTCCGGTCGCGGTGTCGAAGGGCATCCCCGCCAAGGCCAGGCCGCGGTAGCCCACCGACCGGAGCACCAGCTGCGTGTCGAGCGTCGACTGCTCGCCGGTGCCTACGGCGTTGCCGTTGGCGTCGAGCCGGGTGCGCTCGAGCCGGAGTCCGGTCACGTGGGTATCGCCGAGTATCTCAACGGGACGCAGCATGAAGCGCACGTGCACGCGTCGCTCGCGCCCGCCAGGACTGCGCGTGGACCACTCCCGCAGCACGTCGATGTTGCGGCGCAGTGCCGCGTCGTCGGCGACCCGCTGGGCCGTCGCCTCGTCCATGTCCAGGTCGTGGGGGTCGAGGAGTACGTCGGCGTGGGCGAGCTCGCCGAGCTCGCGCAGCTCCTTGGTCGTGAACCTGGCCTGGGCCGGACCGCGCCGACCGATCAGGTGGATGTCCTCGACCCGGCTGACCGCCAGCGCCTGCAGGACGTGGTCGGGAAGATCGGTCGTGCGCAGCTCGTCATGCGACTTGGCCAGGATGCGCGTCACATCGAGCGCGACGTTGCCCATGCCGATGACCGCGACGCGTCGGGCGTCCAGGCTGAACCGCCCTGCGGGCGTGTCTGGGTGGCCGGAGTACCAGGAGACGAAGTCCGTAGCCGACGTGCTGCCGGGCAGGTCCTCCCCGGGGATCGACAGCCGCCGGTCCAGCGATGCCCCGTTGGCGAAGATCAGGCCGTCGTAGTGGCGGTGCAGGTCGTCGAGCCGGAGGTGGGTCCCGACCTCGACGTTGCCGAGGAAGCGCACCGCCGGGTGCTCGAGCACCTTCTCCAGCGCGCCGCTGATCGACTGGATCTTGGGGTGGTCGGGCGCCACGCCGTACCGCACGAGCCCGAAGGGCGAGGGCACCCGGTCCAGCACGTCGACCGCGACGTCCCCGTGTTGGACCAGGGCCCCGACGGAGTAGACACCGCCTGGGCCGCAGCCGACGACCGCGACGCGCAACATGCGGCCACCCTGCCACCTCGTCGACCCGACCGCCGCCGTTGTGGCCCAAGCCGTGCCGTGCCGGCGGTCAGCGGGCCCGTACCGCCTTCGACCGCGAGGACCAGGGGCTGTTCCCGACCGCGTTGATCGCCCTCACCTGGAACCGGTAGACGCCCCGCTCGAGGGGCATCGTCCGGGCCCGTACCCGTGCGCCGAGCCGCGAGGACGTGCGCACGCTCACGACCTTGCCGTGGGGGCCGATCCGGAGCGCTCTGACCTGGTAGCCGGTCACCCGGCTCCCGCCGTCGGCAGACGGCGTACGCCACGTGACGGTCGCGGTCACCGGGGCACCTCTCTTCCCCGGCACCGCCGAGCGGACCCGGGGCGGCGCGGCCACGGTCGGCACTGCTGCCGGTGCGGGCGCAGGGGTGAGCGCCGACAGCGCAGCCTCCCCGACCCGCGGGGTCAGCTTGCTGCCCGCCGGCACGGGGAAGGGGAAGCCGAGCACGGCGAGCCGGCCGCGGACCCGGTTCTGCGCCTGGCAGTCCTGCACGCAGTTCGTGGGAGGGTTCGCGACCTCGACGGCGTCCTCACCGGTCACGAACCCCATCCGGCCGCCACTGGCGACGTCCCAGACGGAGACCCCACCGCAGTGCTTGACAGCTGGGGAGACCGGGCTCGCCGTGGTGCAGTCGGGCTGGTTGACCCGCTCGGCCACCTGGGCGCTGTCGCGGGCCACGAAGGCGGGCGAGAAGTCGTTGCCGATGTTCGTGCGGGTCGTCACCTTCACGCAGAACTGGCCGGGCGGCCCGTTGACGACGCTGGTGCAGCCGTCGCCGAGGAACTCCCCGAGGTGCGCCCGGAAGTTGGGGTTGTCGAAGTAGAAAGGGGTCAGGGCCGGGTCAGCGGCCTGGGCGAGTGTGTGCACGAAGCGGGTGCGCTGGCCGTCGGCGCGCTCGGGCTCCATCTGGAAGACTCCGCCGGCTGCGCAGTCCTTGGCCTGGATCTTCATCGACAGACCGGGCCCGGTCCGCTGGATGACCAGGTCTCCGGCGCCGAGCTCGACCGTGACGCCGCTGGTCAGGGTGAGCCCCCGATGGTCGGGCACCTTGCTGGCGAACACAGGGGTGAACCGCCCGCCGGTCATGTCCAGGGGGTTCGGTGCACCGGTGAAGGCGTAGTCGAACAGCGCGAAGTCGACGGCGCGCACATCGAACTGCAGGTAGCGCCCCTGCACCCTGAAGCGGTCGCCGAGACTCTCGACGGGCACGGACCCAGCCGCCGTACCTGAGACCACCGCAGAACCGGTGGCCAGGTTGACCAGGGAGAAGCCACCGCCCGCGCAGCCGTCTGCCTTGGCAGCGGCCGCGGGGTGGGCGATGCCCGTCACCAATGCGGCGCCGACGACGGCAACGCCGAACGCCGCACCCATCCGCTGTCGGACTCGGCCGGCGAGCCTCTCGGGACGGGGCCGAACGTGGCTGACGTCGCTTCGGTTGCGACCTGTGCGGCGGATCGAGCGCACGTGACCTCCTCGGCTGCTGGTCGCTCGGACGGCGCGACGCTGCGCAGCAACACGGACAGCCTTCTACCGGTGCAGTGCCATGGGCCAGTGGCCGTTCGTCCTAGGACCATGGGAGGAGGGAAGCCGCCGGACGTGAGGTGCTCGAGCAGGACTTTCGCTCAAGGTCATGATCCACGACGTCGAGAAGGTGAGCGGCGGCCGGATCCACGTCTGGCGCCGGACTTCACGGCGCTATCGGCGAGGGAGGATCGTGCGACGTCTGCTGAGCTCCTGGTCGGTGTTGATGCTGAGCCTGCTCGTGCTCGTCGGAGGGGTCGCGCTCGCTCGTCAGCACCTGCAACACCAGGCGGAGGTACGCGCCGGACTAGGTGCTGTCGACACCGCCCACGTGATTGCGGCGCTGGTGGTCCATCGCAACCTCGACGCGGACGACTTCGCGCAAGGCGACTTGACGCCGGCCAAGCGCGCCGACATGGACGCCGATGTGGCCGAGCTGTTCCGCCAGGGTCGCCTGGCGGGTCTGAAGGTCTGGCACGCGGACGGCCACCTGATCTACGCCGACAGCGAGCGTCCGCAAGCGGATACCCAGCTCTCCCCCGCCGGACTGCGCCGCTCCCACGCGGGAGAACCCTGGGTCGAAGCCGGTCCGAAGTCGGTGCGAGGGCGGGGCACTCTCGACGTGTTCTTGCCCGTCGACGCCGGTGCAGAGGGCGGCCGCGGCGGTCTGGTGGAGGCGCTGATTCCCGAGGACCGGATCGCCGATCAGGTCCGTCGCTCCACCAGGCAGCTCAACGCGCTGGCTGTCGTCGTGCTGCTTGCCATGATCGGGATCTTGGCGCTCCTTCGCCGTCGCCTGCTGAGCCGCGAGTACGAGGCTCTGCACGACCCGCTGACCGGGTTGCTCAACCGGGGAGCTCTGGCCGAGCGGACCCGGCAAGCCGTCGCCGCGGCGCAGGCCACGGAGGGCCGGTGGGCGGCGCTGCTGATCCTTGACCTCGACGGGTTCAAGGCCGTGAACGACACCCTGGGCCATCCGGCCGGCGACGTGCTGCTCACTCAGCTGGCACACACCTTGCGTGGCTCGGTGCGACCCCACGACGTCGTCGCCCGCCTCGGCGGTGACGAGTTCGCGGTGCTGCTGACCCGCCTACCAGACGCCGGGCAGGCAGAGACCGTCGCCAGGCATCTGCTCGACAGGCTGCGCGAGTGCTCCTACACGGTGCACGGCGTACAGCTCAGCGTCGACGCCAGCGTCGGCATCGCCATCATCCCGACCGACGGACGGGACACCGACCAGCTCGTGCAACGTGCCGACATCGCGATGTACCAGGCCAAACGCGCCGGCGCCGGCGTGGCGACGTACGACGAAGCCACCGACCCGCACGACGTGAGCCAGCTGGTTCTCCTGGTCGACCTGCGCAGGGCCATCGAGGCGGGTGAGCTGGTGCTGCACTACCAGCCCAAGCTGCAGCTGGCCACCGGCGAGCTTGTCGGCGTCGAGGCGCTCGTTCGCTGGGCGCACCCCACTCGAGGCCTGCTCGCTCCGGCCACGTTCATCCCGGTCGCCGAGCACACCGGCCTCATGGCGCCCCTGACCGAACGCGTGCTTCAGCAGGCGATCCGGCAAGCCGCCTACTGGCGCGACCGGGGACTGACCGTGCCGGTCGCCGTGAACGTCAGCCCGCGCAGCCTGCTGCACGGGGACCTTCCCGGCACCGTGCTACGGCTGCTCGCCGAGGCCCGCGTCCCGTCGGCGCTGCTCGAGCTGGAGATCACCGAGACCGCCATCATGACCGACCCCGACCGGGTCGTCCACGTGCTGCGCCAGCTGCATGCCATGGGCATCCGGGTCGCCATCGACGACTTCGGCGCCGGGTACACGTCGTTGGCCTACCTCAAACAGCTGCCGGTGCACACGCTCAAGATCGACCGGGCCTTCATCGCCGACATCCTGGAGGACGAGAAGGACGAGGCCATCACCGAGTCCGTCATCGTCCTCGGCCACAAGCTCGGCCTGTCCGTGCTCGCCGAAGGCATCGAGACGCCCGCGGTCCAACGCCGACTCCGCGACCTGGGCTGCGACGAAGGCCAGGGCCACCACCTCGGACCACCGATGCCCGCAACCGACCTGACCGCGTGGATGAGGCAGTACGCCGCCGCCGAGCGTGCCAGTGATCCCGTCGACGACGGCCTCATCACGGCTTAGTCGCGGCTGGCGAACGGCAGCCCGCCGGCCCCGGGCGGTCGGTGCAGGACCACAGGGTGCCGCGCCCCGGCACCCCGGTCATCGTTCACCTGCGCCTGCGTCTAGCGGCCCGCCTGCGGCGTCGACGCCATCGACGAGCTCAATGACGCCGCCTTCGTGGCGGGCACGGATGGCGGCGGTAAGCCGCCGGCTTAGGCGCACGGGCACGAACTCATGTAAGACATCGGGCGGAACGAACTGTGCCTGCTCCAACTCGTCTGCCGGCAGCGCGACGCATACCACCTCGTCGTGGATGCCGCCCTCGTAGACGAACATGATCGAGTCACCGGTGTCATCAGGTGCCGTCTGATGCTCAACAACGAGCAGCCTGCCGATCGCCAGTTGAACGCCGAGCTCCTCGGCGACTTCTCGGCCACATGCGGCGCGAGCGGACTCGCCGTCTTCGACGCAGCCACCGGGCACCTCCCAGCCTGCCTTGTACGTCGGCTTCACCAGGAGCACTTGCCCACTGGCATTGGTGATCAGCGCGCAGGCCGCCGTGACCTTGCGCGGCAGCCTCGCCACGAACTCGGCACGGGTCATGCTCACAAGCGCGAACGGTACCGGCACCTTTCGACAATTACTCGGGCGCCGGACCACCACGACAACGGGGAATCAGGGTCAGCCACGGTGATCAGCGGATGATCTTCAGTCCTACGTTTTCAGCGGCCTAATACGGGCCGTTGCGGACACCACCGGGCACAGGCGGCGGACGAGTCGGCCTGTAAGCCGGGTTCTGTCGGCGCGTGACACGCGGTCACGCGCCGGGCGACCATCCATCTCCGGCTGCCGTTGCCGACAGCCTCCAGCGGTCTACCCGGGAGCTCGGGCGGGCCGCCCTCGAACGCTCCCTGTCTGACCTTGCTCCAGGTGGGGTTTGCCGAGCCGCCCGGGTCACCCCGGGCGCTGGTGGTCTCTTACACCACCGTTTCACCCTTACCGCCGGTCACCCGGCGGCGGTCTGTTTTCTGTGGCACTGTCCCGCGGGTCACCCCGGGTGGGTGTTACCCACCACCTTGCCCTGTGGAGCCCGGACTTTCCTCGACGAGTCACCCCGAGAGGTGCTCGACGCGGCCGCCCGGCCGGCTCGTCCGCCGTACCTGGAGCCTAGCGCGCTCAGGCGAGAGCGAACCGCACCGATCGCGCGCTGACATCAGCCTCCACCAGCCGCACCCGTACCCTTTCGCCCAACGGCATGTGCCCCTCGCAGGCCGCGCGGACGGCCGGCTCACGCAGCTGCACGATCCCGCCGTTGCCGCGCACCTCGACCGCGACGGCGTCGAACACCGCGCCGATCGCGTCGCGCAGCACCACGGCCTCCATCAGCGCGACGCACTGACGCTCCAGCTCTCCAGCGCGCCGATCGCTGTCGGCCATCAGGGCGGGCACCTTGGGCAGCCCGACACGTGCCCAGGCCGGCACGTCGTCTCCGGCGCAGATGGCGAGGCACACGGCGCCGACGTACCGGTCGACGAGGCGACGCAGCGGGGCGGTGGCGTGCGCGTAGGGTGCCGCGACCGCGGCATGCGTCGCGTTTGCGGGGACCCCGCCGTCGAAGGCGGTGTAGCCGGCACCGCGCAGCAGCGACGTGGCCTCCTGGATCAGCGCGGCGTGCCGCGGTTTGCGCGGGTCGAGGCCGCGGATCACCTCGGCGTAGGGCACACCGCCCGGCCACTCGACCTCCAACGCCCGTGCCGCGCGGCGCAGCGTCGCGATGTCGGACTCGGGGGCCGACGGCAGCGTCCGCAGGATCCCGATCTCCGCGTGCAGCATCAGGGCCGCGGCCGCCATCCCGGTCATCAGCGAGATCTGCTCGTTCCACGCCTCCGCGGGCAGCGGGGAGCGGTACTCCAGGCGGAACGAGCCGCCGTCCTCGACGACCTCCTGCTCGGGGATGGGCAGGCTGATCCCGCCACGCTCGACCTCGCGCGCCTTGCGCAGCTGTCCCACCTCGGCGAGCAGGAGCAACCGCTCGTCGGCCGCACCCGAGTCCACAGCGCGCTGCACGGCGGCGTAGTCGAGGCGGTCACGCGACCGCACCAGGGCACGACGTACGTCGACAGCGCGTTCCTCGCCGCTGTCGTCGAGGTCGAGGGTCCACAGCAGCGCCGGGCGCACCTGCCCCGGCAGCAACGAGGCCGCGCCCTCGGACAGTGACGGCGGGTGCAGCGGCGTGCGCGTGTCGGGGCTGTAGAGCGTCTCGCCGCGACGATGAGCCTCCGCGTCGATCGCTGCGCCGGGCACGACGAACGCGCCCACATCGGCGATCGCGTAGCGCACGCGGTAGCCGCGTCCCCGTCGCTCGATGTGCATCGCCTGGTCGAGGTCCATCGATCCTGGCGGGTCGACCGTAAGGAACGGCAGGTCCGTGACGTCATGGTCGGGCAGGTCCCTACGCGCCGGTGCGGCCGCCGCCTCGGCCTCGACCTCGGCCGGAAAGCCCGTCGGCAGACCGAGGTCGGCCCGGATGGCCGCGAAACCGGCGCGCAGCTCGGCTCCGTCGGTGGTGCGCAGACGCAGATGGCGACGAGGCACCCCGGCAGCCTACGCAGTCCGGGCCGTAAGGTGCCCTCTGGCCGACCCGGGAGGATCCGCTCGACGTGTGGCGCTACAGCTCAGTCGCGACGCTCGCCGCCGTAGTGACCGGTCTGCTGCCGTGGCACGCCGCCATCGAGGTCGCTGCGCGGATGGCGCCGATCCTGGTGTTCCTCGTCGCCATCACGGTGCTGGCCGAGCTGGCTGAGGTCGCGCTCGTCTTCGACGTCGCAGCACGCGAGGCGGCACACCTGGCCCGCGGTCGCACGCCGCTGCTGTTCCTCCTCGTCGCCGTGCTGGCGACGGTGACCACTGTCCTGCTCGGGCTCGACACGACCGCCGTACTGCTCACCCCCGTCGTGCTCTCACTCGCGCAACAGCTGGGGCTCAGTCCGCTGCCCTTCGCGATGCTGACCGTCTGGCTCGCGAACACCGCGAGCCTGCTGCTGCCGGTGTCCAACCTCACCAACCTGCTCGCACTGCGTCGACTCCACCTCAGCCCGCACGCCTTCTTCGAGCGCATGTGGCTGCCGACGGTCGTGTCGGTGACGCTGACCGTGGTGGTGCTCGGGCTGCGCTACCACCGCGACCTGCGCGGAGGCTACGAGGTGCCGCGACAGCCACGGGTCGAGGACCGCGTGCTGTTCGTGCTGACCGCTCTGTCCTGCGTGGCGCTCGTGCCGGCCATCCTGCTCGGCGGCGACCCGACGGTGGTGGTGACCGTGGCGGCGGCCGTGCTGGTGCTGGTCTTCGCGGTACGCCGGCGCGACGTGCTGCGGGTGCGCCTCGTGCCCTGGCGGCTCGCGCTGTTCGTGCTCGGGCTGGCACTGGTCGTCGAGGCGTTCCTGCGACACGGCGGCGACCGCATCGTCGCGGCCGTGACCGGCAGCGGCAGCGACGTACCCGCCCTGCTGCAGGTGGCCGGAGTCGGCGCGGTCAGCAGCAACCTGCTCAACAACCTGCCTGCCTACCTCGTCGTCGAGCCGAACGCCGCCGGCGGCGGGGTCGACCGGCTCCTCGCGCTGCTGGTCGGCACGAACGTCGGACCGCTTGTGCTGCTCTGGGGCTCGCTCGCGACACTGCTGTGGCGGGAGCGTTGCCGGGCGCGCGGCGTGCAGGTGTCGGCGCGCCACTTCGCGGCCATCGGGCTGCTCGGCATGCCGCTGGTGCTCGTCGCGACCACGGTGACCCTGGCCCTCGGCGCAGCATCCCTGCGCTGAGCGACTCCGCACCGGCTGTCGGCGCGTCACCCCACCACCGGCCACCACCGTGCGCCGGTACCGTGGCAACCATGGCAGCGCTGACCGTCGGCTACGCCGCGATGCTGGAGCAGTTCGGGCCCCGCGAGGTCGTCGACCTCACCGTGCTGGCCGAGCAGCACGGGTTCTCCGGCTGCATGGCGGCCGACCACTTCCAGCCCTGGGTGCCCGCTCAGGGCGAGGCCTCCTTCGTCTGGAACGTGCTGAGCGCCGTCGGCGAGCGCACCGCGGGAGACCTCGGGCCCGGTGTGACGTGTCCGTCGTTCCGCTTCCACCCGGCCGTGGTGGCCCAGGCCTCGGCGACCCTCGCCGCGATGTACCCCGGTCGGCACTGGCTCGGGATCGGCTCCGGCGAGGCGCTCAACGAGCACGTCGTCGGCGGCTACTGGCCCGAGGCCGGAGAGCGCTCGGCGCGGATGTTCGAGGCCATCGAGCTGATCGGCAAGCTCTTCCAGGCTTCCCTTGACGGCAAGGACGTCAAGCACCGCGGTCAGCACTTCACGATGGAGACCACGCGACTGTGGACCATGCCCGAGCAGGCACCCCCGATCCTGGTCGCCACGGCAGGGCCGATCAATGCCAGGCGCACCGGCCGCCTCGCCGACGGCATCATCACCGTCGGCGCCCCGCCGGAGAAGATCGAGGGCCTCTTCGCCAAGTTCGCCGAGGGTGCCCGAGAGGCCGGCAAGGATCACGAGACGATGCCCAAGGTGCTGCAGCTGCACCTGTCCTGGGCCGAGACCGACGAGCAGGCTCTGGCCAACGCCCTCGACCAATGGCCCAACGGCGGCATGAAGTTCCCCAAGGCCGACATCCGCTCACCGCACGACTTCGCCGCGATGGCTGCCCTGGTCCGCCCCGAGGACTTCGAGGGGCGGCTGCTCATCTCCGCCGACCCCGACAGGCACCGTGCCCACATCCAGCGCTACGTCGACCTCGGCTTCGACCGCGTCTACCTGCACAACGTCGGACGCAACCAGGCGCAATGGATCGAGGTCTTCGGGCGCGACGTGCTGCCCAAGCTCGTCAGGTGAGCGGCGGGCCGCTCGCCGGCGTGCGCGTGCTCGAGCTGGCCGGGCTCGGCCCCGGCCCCTTCGCCGCGATGCTGCTCGCCGACCTCGGCGCCGACGTCGTACGCGTGGACCGCCCTGGCGGACCGAGGCTGGCGGTCGTCCCCCCGGAACAGGACCTGCTGGGCCGCGGCAAGCGCTCCGTGTGCCTCGACCTCGCCTCACCCGACGACGTCGCGCGACTGCTGGCGCTCGTGGGCCGCACGGACCTGCTGATCGAGGGCTTCCGACCCGGCGTCGCCGAGCGCCTCGGCGTCGGTCCCGACCAGTGCCTGGCCCGGGCGCCGCGCCTGGTCTACGGGCGGATGACGGGCTGGGGCCAGGACGGTCCCGACGCGCACGTCGCGGGTCACGACCTGACGTACGTCGCGGTCACCGGCGCGCTGCATGCCATCGGCCGCCCCGGCGAGGCGCCGGCGGTCCCTCTGAATCTGCTGGGCGACTTCGCCGGCGGCGTCTACCTGGTCGCGGGACTGCTCGCCGCGTTGCACGAGAGCCGTGCCAGCGGCGTCGGCCAGGTCGTCGACGCGGCCATGGTCGACTCGTCGGCCCACCTGATGACGATGTTCTACGGACTGTTCGCCGCCGGCGCGTGGCAGGACGTGCGCGGCGCGAACCTGCTCGACGGTGGCGCCCCGTTCTACGACGTGTACGCGACGGCCGACGGGCGGCACATGGCAGTAGGTGCCTTGGAGAAGCCCTTCTTCCAGGCTCTGCTGGCGGGTCTGGGCATCGACCCGGCGGAGGTCGACCGCGCGGACGTCGCTGCGTGGCCGGCGCTGCGTGGGCGGCTGGCGCAGGCCTTCGCCGCCCGCACACAGGCGGAGTGGGTGGCAGTGTTCGCAGGCACCGACGCATGCGTCGCGCCGGTGCTGGGTCTTGGCCAGGCGCACGAGCACCCGCACCTGGTCGCGCGCGGCACCTTCGTGGAGCACCTCGGCGTCGTACAGCCGGCGCCGGCACCACGGTTCTCACGCACGCCGGGGGCGCTGGACCGGCCACCGCCAGCGGTGGGACAGCACACCGCCGAGGTGCTCGCCGACTGGCTCCGCTGAGCCGCCCCCGGCGGGATCAGCGGGTGCGAGCGTTCTCGTTGAACGAGCGCAGCGAGGCGGTGCCGTTGGCGTACCAGTGGATCTCGGTCACCGAGGCCGACGACAGCTCCATCCGCAGCAGCGACACCGGCGGCGCCTCGAGCGCCCTGCGCACCAGGGACTTGATCGGCGTGACGTGGCTGACGACCAGCACGGTGCCCTCGGGGTGGCGGGCGATCACCTTGTCGCGCGCGCGGGCGACGCGCATGTCCACCTCGGCGAACGACTCACCGCTCGGCGGCGGCACCGAAAAGTCAGCGAGCCATGCCACCAGCTCGTCGGGCCACCGCTCGCGCACCTCGGCGAACGAGAGGCCCTCCCACTCACCGAAGTCAGCCTCGCGCAGGTCGTCGACCTCGCGCACCGCCAGGCCGAGCGCGCCGGCGACGATGTCGGCTGTCTGCCGTGCGCGACGCATCGGCGACGTCACGACGGCCGTGATGCCGCGCCCGGTCAAGGCGGCCGCCACGGCCGCCGCCTCGGCCTCGCCGGCGGCGGTCAGCGGCGGGTCGTCACCGCCGCTGCCGCTGAACAGCTTGCGCGCGGTGTGCACCGTCTCGCCGTGCCGCAGCAGCAGGAACGTCGTCGGGACGCCGAGACCGACGTCCCAACCGACCTGGGTGTCGGTGGGCGGCGGCTCGACCTCGGCCTCGTCCACGACCGGTCCGTCGACCACCGCGCCCCGCGACGCCGAAAGCTCCGCCGTGCTCGTCGACGACGACCAGGTCCGCCCCTTGGCGGCCGCGTCGAGCGCCTCGTTGGCCAGCCGGTCGGCGTGCTTGTTGCGCTCGCGCGGCACCCAGACGTAGGTGACCTGCGAGGGCGGCAGCACCCGCTGCGCCTCCAGCGCGAGCGGCCGCATCGACGGATGCTTGATCTTCCAGCGACCCGACAGCTGCTCGACGACCAGCTTGGAGTCCAGCCGGGCCTCGACCTCCCCGTCCGGGTCGATCTCACGCACGGCGCGCAGCCCGGCGATGAGGCCCTTGTACTCGGCCACGTTGTTGGTGCCGGTACCGATGTACTCCGCGCGCTCGACCAGCACCTGGCCGGTCTCGGCGTCGCGCACGACCGTGCCGTAGGCCGCGGGACCGGGGTTGCCGCGGGAGCCCCCGTCGGCCTCGACGATGAAACGCACGGTGCGTCAGAGGCCCGACTCGGCGGTGCGGATGAGGATGCGTCGGCACTCCTCGCACCGCAGCACCTCGTCGTCGTCGGCCGCACGCAGCCGGCCGAGCTCGACGTTGTTGATCTCGAGCCGGCAGCCGCTGCAACGCCGCTGCCGCAGCTCGGCCGCGCCGATGCCGGCCTGCTGGGCCCGGATCTTCTCGTAGAGCGCCACCAGCTCGTCGGCGAGCTGCCCCGCCTGCGTGTCGCGCTGTGGGCGCAACGCCGCCATCTCGTTCTCGATCTCACCGCTCGCCCGGTCACGTGACGCGGTGAGCTCAGCGACCTTCGCCTTGGCCTGCTCCTGCTGCGTGGTGAGCTCGGCATGCCGGCTCTGCGCCGACTCGAGGCGCTCCATGATCTCGAGCACGATGTCCTCGAGGTCGCTCTGCCGCTTGGCCAGCGTGGCGATCTCGTGCTGCAGCCCCTCGAGCTCCTTGGGCGAGGACACCTGGCCCGCATCGAGCCGCTGCTGGTCACGGGCCGCCCGCGCAGTGACCTGGTCGACGTCGCCCTCCGCCTTGGACAGCTCGCGGCTGACGTCGCTCGCCTCGGTCTCGGCTCCAACGATCTGGTCCCGCAGCGCCGCGAGCGTTCCGTCGAGCTCGCGCAGCGCGGCATGCTCCGGAAGCGTCTGCAGCCGGTGCGCGAGCTGGTCGAGGCGGGTGTCCAGCGCCTGCACGTCGAGCAGGCGCAACTGATCCGTGGCGGCGGCTTTCAGAGCAGCTCTCCAGTTGGTGGAGTGGTCCCTGGCAGGCGCAGGGACCACGGGTCGGTCACGAGGTGCGAGACACGAGTCTCAACCGTAGCCCCCCGGGCGGCCAGCCCGGCGTGCAGCAGTCGCTCGGCGTCGGCCAGCCACGGCCACTCGGTCGCCCAGTGTGCGCAGTCGACGAGCGCGGGGCGGCCATGTGACAGCGACTCCGAGGCCGGGTGGTGGCGCAGGTCGGCGGTCACGTAGACGTCGGCGTCCAGGCGCCGTACGACGTCGAACAGGTCGTCCCCCGCTCCCCCGCACACCGCGACGCGGCGCACGGCTGCGTCCAGATCACCGGCCACGCGGACGCCCGCGGCGGTGGCCGGCAGTGCGGCGGCGACCCGGCCGGCGAAGTCGCGAAGCGTCTCGGGCTGCGGCAGGGCGCCCACCCGTCCGGTCCCGCGCTGTCCCGCCACCGCGAGGGTCGGCAGCAGGTCGTACGCCGGCTCCTCGTACGGGTGCGCCTCCCGCAGCGCCGCCATGACGGCCGTACGCCGGCTGGGCTGCAGCACCATCTCCACCCGCGCCTCGTGGACCTCCTCGATGCGCCCGGTCTCTCCCAGTGCCGGTCGCGCGCCCTCCAACGGCCGGAACGTCCCGGTGCCCGAGCTCCACCATGCCGCCCGCTCGTAGTCGCCGAGCCGTCCGGCTCCTGCCGCGGCCATCGCGTCGACCACGGACTGGACGTGGTCGAACGGCACGAAGACCACGACCTTCTCGAGGGCGTCGTCCGGTGCCGGCTGTAACGGCACCACGTCCACCAGGCCGAGCGCACCGGCCAGCGCGTCGGACACGCCTGGGCTCGCCACGTCGGCGTTGGTGTGTGCGACGTGCAACGCGAGACCGGCCCGCACCAGCTGCGTGACAGCGCGGCCCTTCGGGTGGTGGGTGGCAACCGAGTGCACGCCCCGCAGCAGCAACGGGTGGTGCACCAGCAACAGGTCGGCGTGCCAGTCGATCGCCTGCGCTATCACCTCGTCGACGGGGTCGACCGCCAGCAGGACCCGGCGAACCGGGTCGTCCAGGTCGCCGGTGACGAGGCCGACGGAGTCCCAGTCAGCAGCCCAGCGCGGATCGTAGAGACTGTCGAGCACCGCGACGACGTCGCGCAGGGTCGGCACGTCCGACCGTGGCGTCTGGAGCGCCGCATCCGTCACGCGCGCAGGTTACTTCTTGGGCGGCCCCTTGCTCTCATCGTGCTCTCATCACGGATCTGTGATGGTCGATCCGTGAGCACCCGAAGAAACCCCCGACATCTCGGCCTCCTCGTCCTCGGCGTTCCTGCCGTGGTCCTCGCGGCGACCGTTACCGTGACCAGCTGCGCCGCCGGTGGCGGCAGCGGCGGCAGTGCGAGCACTCCGCTCGGCTCCGCGGGCAGCACCCCGGCCTCGCCCGTACCCGAGACGTCCCGCTCGTCGGCCACGCCGTCCGGTACGCACAGCAAGGTCGCGCCGGTTCCGGTGGAGAGCAACCCACCCGGCGACATCCCCGACAACCTGGCGTTCGTCCGGTATACGAACGCGGCCGGCGGCTACCAGTTCACGCACCCCGAGGGCTGGGCCCAGACAGGTAGCGGTGCGCAGGTCAGGTTCACCGACAAGCTGAACGGAGTGGCCGCGCAGAGCGCGCCGGCACCGTCGGCACCGACCCTGGCCTCGGCCCGGACCACCGACGTACCGCGCCTGGCCCGGTCCGTGCCGGCATTCCACCTGCGCCGCATGAACGCGGTGTCGTTGCCCGGTGGCCGGGGAGTCCGCATCGTCTTCCGGCGCAACTCCGACCCCGATCCCGTCACGGGGAAGGTCTACCGCGACGAGGTGGAGGAGTACCTCGTGTTCCGCGCGGGCCGCGTCGTACGGCTGGACCTCTTCGGGCCGGTAGGAGCGGACAACGTGGACGCCTACCGGACCATGTCACGAAGCCTGCGGATCCGATGACCGCTCCCGTGCTCGAGGCCACCGGCTTGCACCGCTTCTACCGCCGAGGTGGCGAGGAGGTTGCGGCACTACGCGACGTCTCCTTGACGGTGCAGGCCGGCGAGACACTCGCCGTGGTGGGGCCTTCCGGTTCCGGCAAGTCGACGCTGCTGAACCTGCTGGCGGGCCTCGACGACCCGGACGGCGGTCGCGTGACCGTCGCGGGGGAACGTCTGAGCCACCAGGGCGGCACGGTCCGCGCCAGGATCCGCGGTCGGCTGATCGGCGTGCTGACCCAGTCCAGCGGGCTCGTCGAGCACCTCGACGTCCTGGGCAACCTTCGGCTGGCCGCGTCCTTCCGATCGGCTCCTCCCTCGAAGCCGCAGCTGATGGCGCTGCTGGAGATGGTCGGTCTGGCCCACCGGCCCCGAAGCAGGCCGTCCACCCTCTCCGGTGGCGAGACCGCGCGGGCCAACCTCGCGGTGGCACTGGTGGGCCACCCGGTCCTGTTGCTGGCCGACGAGCCGACCGCGGAGGTCAGCCGGCCGGAGGAGTCCGCTCTGGTCGACCTGCTGCGCACCCTTCGCCCCGCGCGCGGTGGCTCGGTCCTGGTGACCCACTCCGAGGCCGTGGCGGCCGCGGCGGACCGCGTCGTCCGGCTCGTCGACGGCAGGGTGTCATGACGTCCCCGTCGACCCCCCTCGTGCTCGCCGAGTCCCTCTCGATCCGGTTGGGGGGAACCGAGGTCATCCGGGACGTGGACCTCGCGGTGCGCCCGGGTGCTGATGTGGCCGTGACCGGCCGGTCCGGTAGTGGGAAGACGACGCTCCTGCTGGCCCTGGCGGGACTGATTCCGGTGACCGGTGGCCGGATCACGTGGCCCGGACTGCTGCAGGGCTCGCAGCCGCCACGGGGTCGGATCGGTCTGGTCTTCCAGGCGCCCTCGCTCGTGCCGGAGCTCAGCGCGCAGGAGAACGTGACCCTGCCGCTGCGCTTGAGCGGGGTCGACCTGCTGGCCGCCCGCGCTGCGGCGACGAGTGCCCTGGCTCTGCTGGGGGTGCTGGACTGCGCCGAGGCACTGCCCGCGCAGCTCTCCGGCGGTCAGCAGCAACGGATCGCCGTCGCTCGGGCCCTGGCAGGTGGCCACCAGCTGGTGCTCGCCGACGAGCCGACGGGAGCCCTCGACCGGGGGCACGCCCACGAGGTCGTGCGGGCCCTGATCGACGGCGTGCGCGCCGCCGGAGGTGCGTTGCTCCTGGCGACACACGACCCGGAGCTCGCCGACATGCTCGACGAGCGGGTGGTCGTCGACGAGGGACTGCTCGTGCAGGGGGCACCCCGATGAGGACTCTCGGCTGGCTCGCCGGCCTGGTCCGCCGGCGCCCCGCGGAACTGCTGACCGCAGCGGTGAGCATCGCGGTTGCGGTTGGTTTCGTCGCCTCTCTCGGCGCCTTCGTCGTGCAGAGTCACGCGGCACTCACGCTACGGGCGGCAGCATCGGTGCCGACCGACTGGCAGGTCCAGCTGACCACTGCGGGCAGCCGCGGCCAGGTGGCAGGACAGGTCGCGCGGCTGCCGGGACTGCGCTCGGCCACACCGGTGTCCTACGCCCGTGTCCCGGCTCTCGAGTCGAGCGGCCCCGCGGGCACGCGCCAGACCGGCGCCGCGGTCGTCGTCGCCCTCCCCCCGGGCTACTCGGCCGTCTTCCCCGGCCAGCTGCGTCACCTGCTCGGTGCCGACACCGGCGTACTGCTTCTGCAGCAGACCGCCGCGAACCTCGCCGTGTCCCCCCACGACACGATCACGGTGCGCAGCCCGGCCGGGAGCCGTGCCGTGACCGTGGCCGGCGTCGTCGACATGCCCGGTGCAGACTCGTTCTTCCAGGTGGTCGGCCTCGCCCCCGGTTCCGGTGCAAGCGCGCCGCCGGACAACGTCGTGCTGGTCCCGCCTGCTCTCTTCGACTCGCTGACGCGCGGCGCCACGGTCGTGCGGCAGCTGCATGTCGGATTCCGGCACACCAGCCTGCCGAGCGACCCGCAGGCTGCCGCGCTGCTCGTCGCCGCCCGAGCGAACCACTTCCAGGCAGCGGTCGCGGGTGGCGCCCTGGTGGGCGACAACCTCGGTGCCGCGCTGAGTGCCGCCGGAGAGGACGCCAGGTACGCCGACCTGCTGTTCCTGCTCCTGGGCCTGCCGGGCATTGCGCTGGCCGTGGTGGTCGCCGCACTCGTGGTGGCCTTGCGCTCCGACCGGCGCAGGCGCGAGGTCGCGCTGCTGCGGCTGCGCGGCGCGGACGCTCCAGCGGTGCTGCGGATGGTCGCAGCCGAGGCGGCCGTCACAGCTGCGCTGGGCGCCGTACTCGGGGTACCGCTCGCGACGCTTGCCGTGCGACTCGCCCTGCCACCCGCCACCAGCCTCTCGCTCAGCTGGACGGTGCTCGCCGTCGTCGGAGGCTTCGTGCTCGCGTTGGGCACCCAGCTCGGGATGCTGAGGCAGATGACCGCCGGCCGGGGCGGCTCGGACGTCGCGGCCGACGCAGCGCAAGCGCCGCGGCACGGAAATCCCTGGCCCCTGCGGGCGGGCCTCGACGTCATCCTGCTCGCTGGCGCCGTGGCGGCCTTCGTGCCGACCGCACGCAGCGGCTATCACGTGGTCCTGGCGCCAGAAGGCGTGCCGGCCACCCAGGTCAACTACGCAGCGCTGGCCGGCCCGGCCCTGGCCTGGCCCGGGCTGGCCCTGCTGGTCTGGCGACTCACCGCGCTCTGGACCGGACGCCGTCGTGGTCGCTGGCAGCTGCCGCGCCGACCGGGCTCGGCTCCAGAGCTCGAGGCGGCGGCCCTGCGGCGACGGCGCAGGGTGATCGCCCGCGGCGCGGCCGGCCTCGCGGTCGCCCTCGGGCTCGCCGCCTCGACGGCCGTCTTCACGGCCACCTACCGGACGCAGTCACGTCTGGACGTCGCCCTCACCGTGGGCAGCGACGTCGCCGTCGTGCAACCCCCCGGCTCGCATGTCGGGCCACGTGCCGGACAGAACCTCTCCGGTTCCGCAGGCGTGCAAGCTGTCGAGCCGCTCCAACACCGGTTTGCCTACGTGGGCCCGGACCTGCAGGACATCTACGGTGTGCGCGCCGACACGTTCGCCCGGGTCGCGCCCCTCCAGGACGCCTTCGTCCCCGGTGGCAGCATCGCCGACGCGCTGGCTTCGTTGCGCTCCACACCCGACGGCGTGCTGCTGTCCGGCGAGACCCTGCACGACTACCAGCTGCACACGGGCGACCTGATCCGCATCCGCCTGCAGACGGGCGCCGATCAGGCCTACCGGCCGGTCGCCTTCCATGTGGTCGGACAGGTCGACGAATGGCCTACCGCGCCCAAGGACAGCTTCATCGTGGCCAACTCCGGCTACCTGTCACGCATCACCGGCTCGGACGCCGTCGGCACGTTCCTCGTCAAGACCCAGAAGCCGAAGGTCACCGCTGCGGCGCTGCGTTCGAGGCTCGCGGGCACCGGGGTCCAGGTTCAGGACGTCGACTCGGCGCGAGCCCAGGTCACCACCGCGTCCGGTCTCGCTGCCACCGATCTGGCGGGGCTCTCGCGGCTCGAGCTCGGGTTCGGCGTCGTCCTGGCCCTGGCCTGCTCGGCGCTCGCCCTGCTGGGCGGCATCCTCGAGCGGCGGCGGGCCCTCGTCCTGCTGGCCGCCCTCGGTGCGAGCTCGCGGCAACGCGGTCGCTTCCTCAGCAGCGAGGCCCGCGCCGTGGTCGCGGCCGGGATGCTCGGCGGCGCCGTCATCGGCGCTGCGATCGCGTACCTGCTGATCAAGGTGTTGACCGGCATCTTCGACCCACCGCCGGCCGCCGCCACGGTTCCCTGGGCCTACCTGGGCAGCCTCGGGGCTCTCGTCCTCACCGTCACCGTCCTGGTGGTGGGCGCTACCGGCCGGCTGGTCGCTCGCGCAGGGCCCAGCGAGCTGCGTGACCTGTGAGCTGCGGATCCCGGGTAGCGTCGACCGAGGAGGCCGAGGCGTGAAGCTGCTGATCATCGAGGACGACACGCGCATGGCCGCGCTGCTACGCCGCGGACTGGAGCAGGACGGCTGGGCGGTGGACGTGGTCGCCGATGCCACTGGCGCCCGGCACGCGGTACACAGCACGCCGTACGACGCCGTGGTCTGCGACGTCGGGCTGCCGAACGGCGAGTCCGGGTTCGACTGGTGCCGCTGGCTGCGCAGCGAGGAACGATGGACACCGGTCCTCATGCTCACCGCCCGCACCGGCGTGCAGGACCGCGTCACCGGTCTCGACAGCGGAGCCGACGACTACCTCGGAAAGCCCTTCGCCTTCAACGAGCTCACCGCGCGACTGCGCGCGCTCCTGCGGCGCGGGGACACCGAGCGGCCGGCGGCACTGCGCAACGGCGACATCGTGCTCGACCCGGCCGCGCACCAGGTGCGGTGGAGGGACCGGCCCGTGCCCCTGTCCCCGAAGGAGTTCGCGCTGCTGGACTACTTCATGCGACGTCCAGGCGACGTACTGCGCCGCAGCGAGATCCTCGACCACGTGTGGGACTACGCCTACGACGGGACATCCAACGTCGTGGACGTCTACGTGCGCTACCTGAGGGAGCGCCTGTCTGCGGCGGGCGCGTCCGAGCTCATCGAGACCGTTCGCGGTGTCGGCTACCGGCTCGTGTCACACGAATGAGCGCCGTCTCGTCGCTTCGCGGTCGCCTCGTCCTCGCGGCCGTGGCGGTAGGCCTCGTGTTCGCAGTGCTCTTCGGAACCGCGGCGACCATCCGGATGCACGGCGTGCAGGACCGCGCCATACGCAGCGCTCTGCTCAGCCGACTGGACGTGGTCCGCGACGAGGTCCGGCCCGACGGGACGCTGCGACCCGACCGAGGCAGTGCCAAGACCGACCTGATCCAGGTCATCGGTCCTGACGGTCGGGTGCTGACGGCGAGCCGAGGTCTGGCCGGGCTGCCGCCACTCGTCGACATCCGCGCCGTCCGGGCCGCGGGGTCCGACGGTGTGATGGCGAGGCGACCACACCACAGCCCCGACATCGACCTCGCCGCTCTCGGTGTGCCGTTCGACCTGCGGTCCCGAGGCGCGTCGCACTCGGGCACCGGCGCTCTCGTCGTCGCCGTGGACGCCGAGGGCTTCGCGGCTGCCAGCAGTGATCTGGTGAGCCTGATGCTCGTGGGGCTGTTCGCCGTGGTGGTGGCGATCGCGCTGCTTGCATGGATCCTCACCGGACGTGCGCTGCGCGCCGTCGCACGGCTGACGGAGGAGGCCGAGGCCGTCAACCCGTCCGGGATGGCGAGCGGCCTACCGGTGCCCGGCCGTGACGCCGAGCTCACTCGGCTCGTCAAGGCGCTCAACCGGATGCTCGCCCGGCTCCATGAGGGCCACAGCCGGGAGATGACCTTCGCCGCCGACGCCGGACACCGGTTGCGCACACCGGTCGCCACGTTGCGCGCCGAGGCGGAGATCGCGCTGCGCGACGCGGATCCGCAAGGCCAGTCGGCAGCTCTCCGACGGATCGTGGACGACGCCGACCAGCTGAGCCTGATCGTGGACCGCATGCTTGCCCGCGTCCGGTCGCGGACGCAGGTGGCTGTTCCCGTGACCGAAGCGTTCGAGCAGGCCGCAGCCCGATGGGGACGCCAAGCCGACCTTGCCGGAGTGGCGCTCGTCGTTCATGTAGCGCCGGAGCTGTCCGGGTGCGCCAGCGACACCGACGTCATCGACGTCGTAGATCCCATCGCAGACAACGCGATCAGGCACTCGTCTCCGGGCGGGCGGGTGAGCGTCTGCGTGCGAGTGCAGCAGGAGCTCCTGGTGACCGACGTGGTGAACACGGGAGTCGGCGTCCCCGCAGACGTGTCCCCCCGCATCTTCGATGCATGGGTCAGCAGCCGGGACGCCACCCAGGCCGGTGGGCTGGGGCTGTGGCTCGCACGGGAGACGGCGCGTGACCTCGGCGGGGACGTCACCTTGCTGGACGGCGATCCCGGCACCACCACGTTCCGGGTATCTGCCCCCCTCGGTTCGAGACCGGGAGGTCGGTAGCCTCAGGCGCGTGGGGCCCATCTCACCGGAGCACCATCGCCGGCGTCGAGCGCAGGACGTGGTCCCGTTCCGGGACGCCGCTCGCGCATGGTTCGTCATCTCGCTGCAGACCTTCGGCGGGCCGGCCGGCCAGATCGCGGTCATGCAGCACCACCTGGTGGACGAGAAGCGTTGGATCGGGCAGCGCCGTTTCCTGCACGCGCTCTCCTACTGCACGTTGCTGCCCGGCCCGGAGGCCCAGCAGCTGGCCATCTACGTCGGGTGGCTGCTCAACGGGATCCGTGGCGGGCTGGTCGCCGGCATCCTCTTCGTGCTGCCGGGGATGCTGTGCTTGCTCGCGCTGTCCGCCTTGTACGTCGCGGCCGGGGACTCGATCGCGGTCACCGCCGTGTTTGCCGGCCTCGCGCCGGCAGTGCTCGCCATCGTCGCCCAGGCGGTCCTGCGCGTCGGCAAGCGCGCCCTGGGTCATCCCGCCATGGTCGGGCTCGCGGTCACCGCGTTCGTCGCGCTGTCGGTGTTCGCGCTGCCCTTCCCGGTCGTCATCGCGGGCGCGGCCCTCCTCGGCTCGGCGCTCGGCCGATGGGCACCCAGGACGGTGCGGCTACCCGCAGACCACGGACCCGACGACGAGACGGCGCCGCTGATCCCTGACGACGCACTGAACACCGAGCGGCCGTCCCGGGCGTACGCCGCCAGGGTGCTGGCCGTAGGACTGCTCGCCTGGGGTGTGCCGTTGGCCACGGTCGCGGCGCTCACCGGGCGAGGAAGCGTGTTCACCCAGCAGGGGTTGTTCTTCTCCGGTGCAGCACTGGTCACGTTCGGCGGCGCGTACGCCGTGCTGGCCTACGTCGCCCAGAAAGCGGTCGCGGTCTACGGGTGGCTTGCCCCCGGCGAGATGGTGCGTGGCCTCGCTCTGGCCGAGACGACACCGGGCCCACTGATCATGGTCGTGCAGTTCGTCGCGTTCCTCGCCGGCTACCGCAACCCCGGGGCTCTGAACCCGTGGCTCGCCGCCACGCTCGCCGCGCTGCTCACCACCTGGGTCACCTTCGTGCCCTGTTTCGTCTTCGTCTTCGTCGGTGCACCCTGGGTCGAGCGACTGCGCGGTCACGACATGCTGTCCGCAGCACTGGCCGGCATCACCGCCGCCGTGGTGGGCGTCATCGCCAATCTCGCCATCTTTTTCGCACTGCACACGCTCTTCGCCACGTCCGCCACGACCTCATGGGGACCGGTCAGGCTCGAGCTTCCCGACGTGACCACTCTGCGACCGGTGGCGCTCGGCATCACCCTGGTCGCCACGCTGCTGCTGTTCCGACTGAAGTGGTCCGTGCTGCGGACCCTCGGCGTGTGCGCGGTGCTCGGTGTCGGCGCGACGCTGCTGTCGCTGAGCTGACTGGCAGCTATCCCCGGGGAACGGTCGTCCTTGCGTGTGCCGGTTGCGCGAAGACCGACGACGGCAGCTGAAGGTCCGGGACGAGGTCGGCGAGCAGGGCGCGTACCCGATGGTCGATGTCGCGCACGATGCGACGTACGGCATCTGGTTCTTGGCCCTGTGGGTCGTCCAGCTCCCAGTCGTCGTAGCTGGCGCCCGTGTAGAAGGGGCAGGCCTCGCCGCAGCCCATCGTGACGACCGCTGTGTAGGCGCCGTCGGGGTCGAAGGCCTTCGGCACCTCCCCGCTCGCGTCCAGACCGAGCGAGGAGAGGACGTCGGCGACCTCGGGATGGACACGGTCTCCCGGCTCGGAGCCCGCGGAGAACACCTCGACACGATCTCGTGCGTAGTACTCGGCCAGCACCTTGGCGCTGGCGCTGCGACCGGCGTTCGCCTTGCACGCGAACAGGATGCTGGGCTTGTCGGTCATCATGGACCCACCGTCGCGAGGTTGCTGGTGATGATGCGGGACGACGACCTGGTCGGCGACCAGGGCGACGTCGGGGTAGAGGACGCGGACGAGTCCGAGCCCCGCTGCTGCCCCGGCGAGCTGGGCGATGACGAAGCCGGGTACCGATGGCGGCGTGATGCCCGCGAAGGTGTCGGAGAACATCCGACCGACGGTGACTGCCGGGTTCGCGAAGGACGTCGAGGATGTGAACCAGTACGCCGCGCCCAGATATGCGCCGACGGCGGGAGCAGCCCACGCCCCGCGGCCGCTGCGGGCCAACGCGAAGACGAGCGCGACAAGCCCGGCGGTGGCCACGACTTCGCTCACCCACAGGTGCCAGTCGCTGCGGTCCTTGCTCGCGAACGCCGTGGGCACGTCGAACATCACGTTGGCCAGCACCGCGCCGACGACCGCCCCCACGGTCTGGACAGCGCCGTACGCCGACGCGTCCCTGCCGGTAAGTCCGGTGCCCGCTCGTCGGCCGAGCAGCCAGTCGGCGCCCGAGACGACAGGGTTGAAGTGCGCGCCGGACACGGGGCCCAGCATCAGGATCAGAACCGTAAGCCCGAACACGGTGGCTGTCGAGTTGTAGAACAGTTGCAAGCCGACGTCGCCCGGTGTCAGGTTCGCCGCGGCGATGCCCGAGCCGACCACCACGGTGACCAGCAGCCCCGTGCCGACGAACTCCGCCAGCAGGCGACGAGCAAGCGGGGCCGGCAGAGCGCCGCGACCCATCAGCAGGGCCGCTTCTCGGCGGCGCGGGCAGCCGTGGCCAAGGCAGTGAGGTGCTCGCCGAGGCCCGCGAGCATCTCCGGTCGCAGGCGGTAGTAGGTGAACCGGCCCGCTGCTTCGGGCTCCACCACGCCGGCCTCGCGCAGGTGGCGCAGCTGGTTGGACACCGCGGACGGGAGAGCGCCGGTGGCCTGCGCCAGATGGCAGGTGCACAGCTGCTCGCCAGCGAGCAGCGAGACCAGCCGGGCCCGCAGCGGATCCGCCAACAGCCGCAGCAGCCGGTCGTCGAGTGAGGGCAGGGCGTCGGGGGGACGGGGCCCGACGTTCAGCTCAGCAGCACGACTTGTCATGGCAGCGTGAATCCTCGTCGTCCCCCGGTCCTGGCGCAAACGAACACTGGGTGAACCCGGGTCCGACAGCCTGGCCCGGTTCGGCGAGGGAGGGCCGCCCAGCGGCGCCGCGTCAGCAGCAGCAGCCGCCGCCGTTGGCGGCGGCCGGGACCATGTCGAGGTCGGCGTGGCTCTTTCCTTCCAGCTCCCGCCCGGCGTCGGCGAGCACCGTGTAGATCTCCCACGGTTCACCGCCAGGAGCGGTCACCCACACCTTGTCCTGCAGCGCATAGCAGCACGTGGTGCCGTCCTCGACCCGTGTCGACATCCCCGCTGCGGCGTAACGGCGCGTCGCCTCGGCGACCTCCTGGGGCGAGGCAACCTCGATGCCCAGATGGTTCAGAGACCCGCCCCGTCCGGGGCTCTCGATCAGGACGAGCTTCAACGGCGGCTCGGCGATCGCGAAGTTCGCGTAGCCGGGGCGGCGCTTCGCGGGTTCGGTATCGAAGAACCGCGAGTAGAACGCCACGGCTTCCTCGATGTCTTCGACGTTGATGGCGAGCTGGACGCGTGACACGTGGTCCTCCGGTTGGTGTTGGTCCACAGGTGGATGCTCCGACACGCGGGCCGCCCCTGCGGAGGCGAGCGGGGACGGTCATCGACCATGATCGATGTCGTGCCGGACCACTCTGCGGGATGAGATCGACAGTTGTCAATATTGACTCTTGTCTATCTCCTGGCAGGATGCCATCATGCCCAAACCACTCCCGCTGCTCGAGCCGCTACCGACCGCCGCAGACTGCTGCGTGCCGCTCGCTGCGTCGCCCCTGTCCGCGACCGACGCCCGGGAACTGGCCAATCGGCTCAAGGCGCTCGCCGACCCAGCACGTCTGCGACTGCTGTCGATGCTGCTCGCCAGCGAGAACCACGAGATGTGCACATGTGACCTCACCGGCCCGCTCGGCCTGTCCCAGCCGACGGTGAGCCACCACGTCAAGGTGCTCGCCGCCGCCGGTCTCGTCGTCGGTGAGCGCCGCGGCACCTGGACCTGGTACCGCGTCGTCCCCGAGGCGCTCACCGGCGTCGCGCGCGTGCTGGACCCGGCCGGTTGCTGAGTGGCTGCCGGCCCGCCGACTGGCGGGTCCGGTGGGCGCGGAGCCGGTCGCGTGCGTCAATGAGACATTTCTGGTGTGAGGTGCGTCAGGCAGAACGGATGACCGGCTGGGTCGATCAGCACCCGCCCCCGCGGGTCGCGGCCAACCTCGACCGGCACGGCGCCCAAGGTGTCGCTGCCTACCTCGCCGTATGAACACCGGTTGAGGCACATCTCCTGGCCGACCACCGAACGGAACCGGCATTCTGTGCCGCTAGGCAGGATCGCGGACGTAAGCGCGTACTCCTCGCCAATTGTGTCCGTGGACTGCCGGCGGCAGTTGGCTCTGGTCGGCAGGCTGAGGGGTGAGGGGGTCGGCACGTCATTGCGGCTTTGTCTTCTGCGGGTGCGGCGTGTCGCCGCACCCGAGCATGTCGACGTATTGAGTGATTCGGCGTGCGCGAGTGTCCCGGCGTTTGGCCTCGTGCACCCGGTACAGCACGGCGTATCTGTTTGTGCGCGTCAGCACGTCCCACATGGCCTGTGCGCGTGGCGATGCGGCGAGCGCGTCGCGCAGGTCGTCAGGAACCTCCATGGATGCCGAACCGCGGTAGGCACTCTCCCACCGCCCGTCGGCCTTGGCTCGCTCGACCGCGACCAGACCCGCCGGCTGCATCTGTCCGTGGGAGATCAGCCGCTCAGCGATCTCGACGTTGCGCTGTGACCACGAGCTGCCGGCTCGACGGGGCGTGAACCGGACGCGGTAGGTGGCGTCGTCGCGACGGGTGAGGTGGCCGTCGATCCAGCCGTAGCTGAGCGCGTCGGGCAGCGCATCGTCGTAGGTCAGCCGCGTCGGCTCGACAACGCCCTTCCTGGCCAGCACGAGCCGAACGCCGCGTGACGTCGCGTGGTTGGCTGCCAGCCAGCCGCGCCAGCCGCCGGCGTCGGCGACCAGCAGCTCGGGAGTCTCGCTCACGTGAGCATTGTCACGCGCCCGGAGGCACCGACCCCAACGGCGTCTTTGTCTCAACGGACAGGATCCCTGGACGATCCGGCACGCGCTCGCGCCTGGACGTCGATCCCCGTCGAGCCGTCAATCCGGTGGGCGCAGACGGACTCGAACCGCCGACCCCCTGCTTGTAAGGCAGGTGCTCTAACCAACTGAGCTATGCGCCCGGCGCACCCCTGGCGAGGCGCCGGACGAGCCTACCGGTCGCGCCCGCTCACAGTGCGGCGAGCGCCGTGCGGTAGTCGTCGAGGCAGCGGGCGTCCCCGATGTCGCGGGTGACGGTCCAGCGGACGACGCCGTCCTTGTCGATCAAGAAGGTCCCCCGCAGCGCCACGCCGACCTGCGGGTGCAACACCCCGTAGTCCGACGCGACGGCACCGTGCGGCCAGAAGTCGGCCAGCAACGGGAAGGCGTAGCCCCGGTTGTCCGCGTAGGTCCGCACGGCGTACATCGAGTCGGTCGACACGGCGAGCACCGCGACGTCGTCGTTCTGGAAGTCGGCCAGGTTCTCCTGCAGGTCGTCGAGCTCGGCGCCGCAGACCCGGCTGAAGGCCCAGGGGTAGAACACCAGCACGACGTTCTTGCGCCCGCGAAAGCTCGAGAGGCGGACTTGCTGCCCGTGCTGGTCCTTCAGCTCGAAGTCCGGGGCCTCGTCGCCCACCCCTACCGCCACAGCGGCTCCTTCGGTCAGGTCAGCGGGCAGACTTGCGGGTCACCAGCCGCGTGCCCGACCAGTCACGGGCGGCACTGATGCTGCTGGTCTGGTGCAGTCCGGCGGTGGGTGCCGCGTCGCCGATGTCGCCCGGCTCGACGTGCCCGGGGCGGCCGGCCTTGGGCGTGAGCAGCCATACGACGCCGCCGTCACCGAGCGAGATCAACGAGTCGACCAGCGCATCGACGAGGTCCCCGTCGTCGTCACGCCACCAGAGCAGGACGACATCGACGACGTCGTCGAAGTCCTCCTCGACGATCTGCGACCCGGAGAGCTCAGCGACCGCCGTCCGCAGCCCCTCGTCACAGTCCTCGTCGTAGCCCAGCTCCTGGACGACCTGACCCGGGCGCACACCCAACCGGCTGGCCAGGCGCTCCCCTTCCGCCGCGTGGTCCGCGGTCGCGCTCACGCCCGTGCCTCCTGTTGTCCGCCGTGTCCCACGGGGCTGTCCCATGGTTCCTGTCGAGATGTGGCCCCTGTCGGGACAGGTCCCCCTCGGTATGCTTGGCACGTAGTCCACACGGCCCCGAGCCGTCGCGCAACCCGTTCGGCTCAGGATCTGGTCAGCGACACGCCTGGGCGGAGGGAGATGCGCCGCTGCGGGGTGTCCCGCGCCCGGTTGGCCACTTCGTGCCGCCCTCCGTGGCCGGGCCCGGCCAGGCGAGTCAACCCTGCAGGAAGGACAACCGCACGCGACGCTGCGGGTTGTCGCCGTTGAGGTCCACGAGGCACACCGACTGCCAGGTGCCCAACGCCATGGCGCCGTCCACGACGGGAACGCTCGCGTACGGCGGGCAGAGTGCGGGCAGGACGTGATCGCGTCCGTGACCGGGGGACCCGTGGCGGTGCCGCCAGGGACCGGTGGCGGGCAGCAGCTCGCGCAGCGCCGCGAGCAGGTCGTCGTCGCTGCCGGCGCCGGTCTCCAGCACGGCGAGGCCCGCCGTCGCGTGCGGCACCCACACGTGCAGCAGACCGTCGCCGGCGCCGACCTCGGCGAGGAACCCCCGGCAAGCATCCGTCAGGTCGTGGACGGCCTCGCGCGAGCCGGTCGTGATGTCGATCGTGCGGGTCTGCATGTGTCCCAGTGTCCCGGTCGCCCTCGCCTCGGCCCGCACCCGGGGACGACGCCCTCCGTCAGACGCGCGGCGCCGGCTCCACCACGGCGTCCGGCCCGGGGAAGACCAGCGTCTCCTGCCCGTCCGGGTGCCGGACCAGGTAGGGCGGCTCCCCGTCGGTGCCGCGCACCTCGAGGATCACGCCCAGATGCTCCGCCTCCCCGACGACCCTGCTGTGCACGTGAAGCTGGTCACCGACCGTCGCTCGCATGGCGGCCTCCTTCGACAAGAGATGTGCCGGGTCCGGCAGTCACAGACTTGTCCGTCAGAGCCACTCACGGAAGGGTTACCCATGGGTAGAGATGCGGCCCTTTGCCTGGCGTAGGACGATGGTGGAGGGCAGGCACCTCCTGCCCGCCTCTACCGTGCGTACCCGCACGGTCCGCACGACGTGAAGGACTCTTGTGGCCAACCAGACCAACAGCGCCGGCAACGAGAACGCGGGCCGGCCGGCGATCATCAACGACGGTCTGCCCAGCCAGCTGCTCGACGTCGACCCGGCGGAGACGGCCGAGTGGTTGGAGTCGCTGGATGCCGTCGTGGACAACGCCGGCCGCAACCGCGCCCGCTACCTGATGCTGAGCCTGCTGGAGCGGGCCCGCGAGAAGCAGGTCGGGGTTCCGAGCCTGCGCAGCACCGACTACATCAACACGATCGCGCCCGAGGCGGAGCCGTGGTTCCCCGGCGACGAGATGGTCGAGAAGCGGATCCGGGCCTACGCGCGGTGGAACGCGGCGATCATGGTGCACCGCGCCCAGCGCCCGGAGGTGGGGGTCGGCGGTCACATCTCGACCTACGCCTCCTCCGCGTCGCTCTACGAGGTCGGCTTCAACCACTTCTTCCGCGGGAAGGACCACCCGGGCGGTGGCGACCAGATCTTCTACCAGGGCCACGCGTCGCCGGGCATGTACGCGCGGGCGTTCCTCGAGGGCCGGCTCACCGAGGCGCAGCTGGACGGCTTCCGCCAGGAGCTCTCGCACCCCGGTGGCGGTCTCTCGTCCTACCCCCACCCACGGCTGATGCCGGACTTCTGGGAGTTCCCCACGGTCTCGATGGGGCTCGGCCCGCTGGGTGCGATCTACCAGGCCCGGTTCAACCGCTATCTGCACAATCGCGGCATCAAGGACACGAGCCAGCAGCACGTGTGGGCGTTCCTCGGCGACGGCGAGATGGACGAGCCCGAGTCCTTGGGCGCGATCGGCGTGGCGGCGCGCGAAGAGCTGGACAACCTGACCTTCGTCATCAACTGCAACCTGCAGCGCCTGGACGGTCCGGTCCGCGGCAACGGCAAGATCATCCAGGAGCTGGAATCGTTCTTCCGGGGCGCCGGCTGGAACGTCATCAAGGTGATCTGGGGCCGGGAGTGGGACGCGCTGCTCGCCGCGGACACCGACGGTGCGCTGGTCAACCTGATGAACACCACGCCGGACGGTGACTA
>JAVEDI010000039.1 GCA_030841035.1 Actinomycetota bacterium | reverse complement strand
CGCCGGGCCGGGTGACTCCAACTGCTCACTCGGCGGCCGGTAGCCACCGGGCGACCGGCGGCTACCCTGGACCCGTCATGACTGGTGAGTCGCTCTACCCCGTCCTCGAACCACTGTTGGCTCAGATCCAGAAGCCGATCCAGTACGTCGGCGGTGAACTGAACGCCCAGCTCAAGCCCTGGGAGTCCGTCGCCGTCCACTGGGCGCTGATGTACCCCGACGCCTACGAGGTGGGGCTGCCCAACCAGGGCGTGATGATCCTCTACGAGGTGCTCAACGAGCGCCCCGACGCCCTGGCCGAGCGCACCTACGCCGTCTGGCCCGACCTCGCCGCCCTCATGCGGGAGACCGGCGTTCCGCAGTTCACCGTCGACGGGCACCGCGCGGTCGTCGACTTCGATCTGCTCGGCGTCAGCTTCGCCACCGAACTCGGCTACACGAACCTGCTCGAGGCACTCGACCTCGCCGGCATCCCGCTGCACGCGGTCGACCGGGACGAGAGCCACCCCGTCGTCGTCGCCGGTGGGCACGCGGCGTTCAACCCCGAGCCGATCGCCGACTTCATCGACGCGGCGGTGCTCGGCGACGGCGAGCAGGCCGTGCTGGAGATGACCGAGGTCATCCGGCAGGCCAAGCGCGACGGCGCGAGCCGCGAGGAGCTGCTGCACCGGCTGGCGAAGACCGGCGGGGTGTACGTGCCGGCGTTCTACGACGTGGACTACCTGCCGGACGGGCGCATCCAGCGGGTCGCCCCGAACAAGGCCGACGTGCCGTTCCGCGTCCACAAGCGGACCGTGATGGACCTCGACGCCTGGCCCTACCCGAAGCAGCCGCTGGTCCCGCTCGCCGAGACCGTCCACGAGCGGATGAGCGTGGAGATCTTCCGCGGCTGCACGCGCGGCTGCCGGTTCTGCCAGGCCGGCATGATCACCCGCCCGGTCCGGGAGCGCTCGATCACCGGCGTCGGCGAGATGGTGGAGCGCGGGCTGCAGGCGACGGGCTTCGAGGAGGTCGGCCTGCTGTCGCTCTCCAGCGCCGACCACAGCGAGATCGCGCCGATGACCAAGGGTCTGGCCGACCGCTACGAAGGCACGCAGACGTCCTTGTCGCTGCCCTCGACCCGCGTCGACGCGTTCAACATCGACCTGGCCAACGAGCTGACCCGCAACGGACGCCGGTCCGGCCTGACATTCGCGCCCGAAGGTGGCAGCGAGCGGATCCGCAAGGTCATCAACAAGATGGTCACCGAGGAGGACCTGATCCGCACCGTCACCGCGGCCTACTCCGCCGGCTGGCGCCAGGTGAAGCTCTACTTCATGTGCGGCCTGCCGACCGAGACCGACGAGGACGTGCTGCAGATCGCCGAGCTGGCCAAGAAGGTGATCGCCACCGGGCGCGAGGTCACCGGCTCGCGCGACATCCGGTGCACGGTGTCGATCGGCGGGTTCGTACCCAAGCCGCACACGCCGTTCCAGTGGGTCGGGCAGCTGGGTCACGAGGCGACCGACGTACGGCTGGCCAAGCTTCGCGACGCCGTACGGTCGGACCGCTCGTTCGCCAGGGCCATCGGGTTCCGCTACCACGACGGCAAGCCGGGCATCGTCGAAGGTCTGCTCTCGCGCGGTGACCGGCGCGTGGGCAAGGTGATCGAGGCGGTGTACCGGGCCGGTGGCCGCTTCGACGGGTGGAGCGAGCACTTCTCGTTCGACCGCTGGATGGCCGGCGCGGACGAGGCGCTCGCCGACGAGCCGGTCGACGTCGACTGGTACACCGTGCGGGAACGCGACTATGCCGAGGTGCTGCCCTGGGACCACCTGGACTCAGGACTCGACCGCGACTGGCTGTGGGAGGACTGGCAGGACGCGCTGTCCGAGACCGAGGTCGACGACTGCCGCTGGACGCCGTGCTTCGACTGCGGGGTCTGCCCGCAGATGGGCACCGAGATCCAGGCCGGGCCGACGGGGCGGACGCTGATCCCGATGACCGTGCTGAACTCGGCGCGCGAGCGCGTGCTCGCCGACACACCTGCGGAGTGAGCGGGCCGGTCGAGTCACTCCACGACCGGGGCCGGGCGGCGGTGCTCGCGGGCACCGAGTCCGTCGACGTCCCGCCCAACCCGTCCTCGCCGCGATGGGGGCTCTCGGTCCTGCTGCGGCCCGACGACGACTGCGCCGGGCGGCTCGCAGACCAGGCGGCGCAGCTGGCGGCGCTCGCCGGACCGCACCACTGGCAGACCGGGGGCCGCGGGGCGTCGCACCTGACCGTCTGCGTGCTCGAGCCCTTCCGGGAGGGCGTCACCCCGGACGACCCACACGTGCGACGGGCCGCCGCGGCGCTGTCCCGGGCGGCTGCCCGCTCCGCTCCCGTGCAGTTCAGGCTCAGCGGGCTGCTGCTGGCCCCCGGCGGGGTGCTCGCGGGCGGCACACCCATCAACCCGCCTGCGCACCGGCTGCGCCGCATCGTCGCCGACGAGCTCGGCGAGGCGGGGCGGTTCGAGGGCAGCTACCGGGCCGACCGGTGGTGGTCGACCCTGCTGCACTTCGCCGGCCCGGTCCTCGACCGCTGCGGTCTGCTCGACTGGGTGGATGCCCGTCGCACGCTGGATCTGGGGCCGCTCGCCGCCGACCGGCTCGAGCTGGTGCGCTACGCGTACGACGGCGGGCGCACCGTCCCGGTCCCGCTCGCGTCCTTCCCCCTCGGCCGCTGAGCCGCGCCCTCCCTCGGCAACCGCGGCGGGGGCCTGGGAGACAATGCCGTGCCCCACTGCACCACCGAAAGGCCTGGCCATCTGTGGCGCGCACGCCTGAAGGTCCACCGCCGCCGCCCGCCCTCCAGCGGTTGCGGGTGCACTACACGAAGCGCGGCCGACTGCGCTTCTCCAGCCACCGCGACTTCCAGCGCGCGTTCGAGCGCGCCCTGCGCCGCGCCGCCGTACCCATGGCCTACTCCGCGGGCTTCTCGCCGCACCCGAAGGTCTCCTACGCCGGTGCCGCTCCCACCGGCACCGCCAGCGAGGCGGAGTACCTCGAGATCGCGTTGGCGCAGCGCTGCGACCCGGAGCGGCTGCGCCAGGCCCTCGACGACTCCCTCCCGGCCGGTCTGGACGTGCTGGAGGTCGTCGAGATCGCCGTGCAGGGGGGCGGCGCCCTCGCCGACCGGTTGCAGGCCTCCGTCTGGGAGATGCGCCTGCCCGGTGTGCCGTACGTCGACGCCCGGCGGGCGGTGGATGGGTTCCTCGCCGCCGGCGCCGTAGAGGTCTCCCGGATGATGAAGAACGGGCTGCGCACGTTCGACGCGCGCAGCGCGGTCGTCGCCCTGGACGTGTCGGACACGCCCGACCACGACCCCGCACAGGGGCCCGGCTCGACACCGTGTGCGATACTGCGACTGGTCGTACGGCACGTAGCACCGGCCGTCCGACCCGACGACGTCCTTGCCGGACTCCGCCAGATCGGAGACCTCGCGCCGCCTTCGACCCCCGTGGTCACGCGGCTGGCGCAGGGCCCGCTCGACGAGACGTCCGGTGCGGTGTCCGACCCACTGGCACCCGACCGGGGCGGCGTCGGTACCTGAGCGTGCAGCGCGCCCGCGTGGCGCTGCCCCGTTCGCGAAGGTGCGCCCGACAGACTTCGTCCGCGACAGCGGACGGCACGAGACGACAGCCCCCGTGTGGCGCCGGCGGCGCGTCGGCAGGACGGCCCGACCTGGGTCGTACCCCGCCGGCACGCGCGGCGCCCGGGAGCACGACGGGAGAGACCCGGATGCTCGACAACGAGCCCCCCGGCTCCGACACCGGAGCCCAGACCACCACCCACCCCGCCGGCGAGGCCGCCGGCGGGGCCGACAGCGCCACCAGGCCGCGGCGTCGGCGGGCGGCCACCCGCCCGGCCGGTCCGCCGAGCCTGCCGCAGGACGGCGAGCCCGCGGCCGCAGCGCAGCCGACCGCCGCGCTCGCCACCGGCGTCCCGGCACCCGAGGCGTCGCCCGCCACCGCCACGAAGGCGCCGGCCAAGCGCACCCGCAAGAAGACCACCGCACCCGCGGCGGCACCGCCGCAGGCCCCGGCCGAGGAAGCTCCGGCCGAGGAGCTCCCGGTCGGGCTGCCGCCCGCGCCCGAGGACGCCGCGGAGCCGACCGAGGCCGTCGCGCCGGTCAAGAAGGCGGCCAAGCGCAGCCGCAAGAAGACCGCCGCGCCCGCGGCGGCACCGCCCGAGACGCCGCAGGGCGCCGGCAGCACCGCCGAGCTGCCCGCTCCCGACGCCGCGGACGACGAGGTCGCCACCGGCACCGACGCGGCCGGCGCGACCGCCCAGCCACCCGGCGTGCTGTTCCAGGCCCCGGAGCCGACCGCCGCGCCGGCTCGCCGACGTACGGCGAAGGCGACGGCCACCCCGGTCGACCTTCCCCCTGACCAGGGCGGCGACGACCGGGCCGAGGCCACTGCGCCGGAGGACGTCGAGGCAGCTGGCGACGGTGACGACTCGGGCGAGGACGGCACCGCCCGCCGCCGCCGCCGGGGCGGTCGCGGTCGTCGCGGCAGAGGCCGCGGTGGCGAGGGCGCCGAGGAGGCCAGCAGCGAGGCCTCCGCCGCCGACGAGGCGCAGGAGGCCACCGCGGCCGCCGAGTCCGAGAGCGCCGAGGACGACGACGAGACCGGGCCGGGCGGCACCCGCCGGCGACGCCGTCGCCGGCGCCGCGGTGGTGCCGACGACCCCGAGCCCGGCGGCGACGATCCGCCCAACACCGTCGTGCGGGTCCGCGAGCCGCGCAAGAGCAGCCGTTCCCGCAGCGACGAGGACGACAGCGACGGCGTGCGCTCGGTCAAGGGCTCGACCCGGCTCGAGGCGAAGAAGCAGCGCCGCCGCGAGGGCCGCGAGGCGGGCCGGCGCCGCCCGTCGGTCATCACCGAGGCCGAGTTCCTCGCCCGTCGCGAGTCGGTCACGCGCACGATGGTCGTTCGCCAGGCGGCTGAGCGCACCCAGATCGCCGTACTCGAGGACGGCGTCCTCGTCGAGCACTACGTCAACAGCGCCACGAGCAGCGGCCTGGTCGGCAACGTGTACCTGGGCAAGGTGCAGAACGTGCTGCCCTCCATGGAGGCGGCGTTCGTCGACGTCGGCAAGGGCCGCAACGCGGTGCTCTATGCCGGGGAGGTCAACTGGGACGCTGCCGGTCTCGAGGGCCAGCCCAAGCGCATCGAGCAGGCGCTGAAGTCCGGCGACTCGGTCCTCGCGCAGGTGACCAAGGACTCGATCGGTCAGAAGGGTGCGCGGCTCACCAGCCAGATCTCGCTGGCCGGGCGCTACCTCGTCCTGGTGCCCGGTGCCTCGATGACCGGCATCAGCCGCAAGCTGCCCGACACCGAGCGCTCCCGGCTCAAGTCCATCCTCAAGCGCGTCGTGCCGGAAGGTGCGGGCGTCATCGTGCGCACCGCGGCCGAAGGGGCGAGCGAGGACGAGCTCGCCCGCGACGTCGCGCGTCTGACGGCGCAGTGGGAGGACATCGAGAAGAAGTCGGCCAAGGCCTCGGCCCCGGCGCTGCTCTACAGCGAGCCGGACCTGACCATCCGGGTCGTGCGCGACGTCTTCAACGAGGACTTCTCCGAGCTCGTGGTCTCCGGTGACGAGGCCTGGGACATGCTCCAGCCGTACGTCGGCCACGTCGCCCCCGACCTCGCCGAGCGGCTCACCCGCTGGACCGACGAGAAGGACGTGTTCGCCGCGCACCGCATCGATGAACAGCTGGCGAAGGCCCTTGACCGCAAGGTGTGGCTGCCCAGCGGCGGCTACCTCATCATCGACCGCACCGAGGCGATGGTCGTGATCGACGTGAACACCGGCAAGTTCACCGGCGCCGGCGGAAACCTCGAGGAGACCGTCACCAAGAACAACCTCGAGGCGGCCGAGGAGATCGTGCGCCAGCTGCGGCTTCGTGACCTGGGCGGCATGATCGTCGTCGACTTCATCGACATGGTGCTGGAGAGCAACCGCGAGCTCGTGCTGCGCCGGCTCACCGAGTGCCTCGGGCGCGACCGCACCAAGCACCAGGTGGCTGAGGTGACCTCGCTCGGCCTGGTGCAGATGACCCGCAAGCGGGTCGGGCAAGGCCTCCACGAGGTGTTCGCCGAGACGTGCGAGCACTGCAACGGTCGCGGCTACCACATGCGCTCCGAGCCGGTGGAGTCCCGCGGGGGCAGCGTCGAGCGGAAGGGCGGGGGCAAGGGCAGAGGCAAGGGCGACGCCGCCGCCGGCGACGGTGAGCGACCGCGTCCCATGCTGCCGGCGCCCAAGGGCAAGGGCGCCGGGGTGCCCGGTGCCGCCCGGCCGTCGGAGGTCTCCGCGTCGCCGGTCGCCGCCGAAGACCCGGTCGAGCCTTCACCGGGGCCGTCCGCCGGGTCGGCCTCCGAGCCGCCCAGCGAACCTCCGACCGAGCCGTCGACCACACCGGCCGTCGTCGCCGACGCCCGTGCCGATGCCAACGGCGACCTGGGCCTCGAGGTCGCCGGTGCGGCGGCCGGACCGGCTCCGCGGGGCCGCCGCCGGCGCCGGGCGACCGGGTGAGCGGGTTCGTCCGGCGAGCCCCGGACCCGGCGGTTTGACCGGCGGCCGTTCCAGTTCGTACCCTTGACCCTCGGTGCCTCGTGCACCTCACCCGCCATGCGCACGGACAGCCGGTCCGGATTGGCGCCTGACGCGGGTCCCGAGATCGAGTGAGAAAGCGAGCCGTGTCCGCGATGGTGTACGCGATCGTCCGAGCTGGTGGGCGCCAGGAGAAGGTCTCTGTCGGCGATGTCCTGGAGATCGACCGTCTCGCGGCCGAGCCGGGTGACTCCGTGGAGCTACCGGTCCTGCTGCTGGTCGACGGCGACTCGGTCACCAGCGACAAGGCCGCGCTGGCCAAGGCCAGCGTGACCGTCGAGATCGTGGCCGCCACCAAGGGCCCGAAGATCGACATCCTGAAGTACAAGAACAAGACCGGCTACCGCAAGCGTCAGGGTCACCGCCAGAAGCACACGCAGGTCAAGGTCACCGGCATCGAGACCGGCTGACCGCGGGTCTCACCGGCGAGAAGCACGAGCAACACAGGCAGAAACGGAAAGGCTGAACCGATGGCTCACAAGAAGGGCGCGTCCTCGACCCGCAACGGTCGTGACTCCAACGCGCAGCGGCTCGGCGTCAAGCGTTTCGGTGGCCAGGTGGTCAACGCCGGCGAGATCATCGTGCGCCAGCGGGGCACTCACTTCCACCCCGGCGAAGGCGTCGGCCGCGGCAAGGACGACACGCTGTTCGCCCTCGTCGGCGGTGCCGTCGAGTTCGGCAACCGGCGCGGGCGTCGCGTCGTGAACGTCGTCGGCGCGGAGTAAGCACCGCAGACGCGTAGACACATCGACAGTCGAGGGCGGTCCGCACGAACGGACCGCCCTCGTCTGCTTTTCCTCACACGATGACCACCAGCTGGGACGGAGGTGACCACCGATGGCGACATTCGTCGACCGGGTGGTGCTGCATGCCAGCGCCGGAGACGGCGGCCACGGTTGCACCTCCATCCACCGCGAGAAGTTCAAGCCGCTCGGTGGACCGGACGGGGGCAACGGCGGCCACGGCGGCGACGTCGTGCTCGTCGTGGACCCGAACACCACCACGCTGCTGGACTACCACCACTCCCCGCACCGCAGCGCCGCGAGCGGACGCCAGGGTCAGGGCGGCAACCGCAGCGGCGCCGACGGTGGCGACCTGGTCCTGATGGTGCCCGACGGCACCGTCGTGTCCACCCCCAGCGGCGAGGTGCTCGCCGACCTGGTCGGGGCGGGCACGACGTACGTCGTCGCGGCCGGCGGGCGTGGTGGCCTCGGCAACGCGGCGCTGGCCTCGGCGCGGCGCAAGGCGCCCGGCTTCGCGCTGCTCGGTGAGCCCGGCGACGTGGCCGACATCGTCCTCGAGCTCAAGACCGTTGCCGATGTGGCCCTGGTCGGCTTCCCGAGCGCGGGCAAGTCCAGCCTGGTCGCCGCGATCTCGGCGGCCCGACCGAAGATCGCCGACTACCCGTTCACGACGCTGGCCCCCAACCTCGGCGTGGTGCAGGCCGGCGACGTACGGTTCACCGTCGCGGACGTCCCCGGCCTGATCCCCGGCGCGAGCCAGGGCAAGGGCCTGGGCCTGGAGTTCCTCCGGCACGTGGAGCGCTGCAGCGCGATCGTGCACGTCCTCGACGCGGCCACCATGGAGCCGGGCCGTGACCCGCTGAGCGACCTCGACGTCATCGAGGCCGAGCTTGCGGCCTACGGCGGCCTGGACGACCGCCCGCGCCTGGTGGCGCTGAACAAGATCGACGTGCCGGACGCGGAGGAGATCTCCACCATGGTCACCGCCGACCTCGAGGCGCGCGGCCTGGCCGTCTTCCCGATCAGCGCGGCCACCCATCGGGGGCTGCGTGAGCTGTCGTTCGCCATGGCGCGGGTCGTCGTCGAGGCCCGCACCGCCGAGCCGACCCCCGAGGCGACCCGCATCGTGCTGCGCCCCAAGGCGGTCGACGACAGCGGCTTCGCCGTGACGCGCGAGGAGACGCCCGAGGGGCCGCGCTTCGTCGTCACCGGCAGCAAGCCCACCCGGTGGGTGCGCCAGACCGACTTCGCCAACGACGAGGCGGTCGGCTACCTCGCCGACCGACTCGCGCGCCTCGGCGTCGAGGAGGCGCTGCTCGAGGCGGGTGCCGAGGCGGGCGACGCCGTCGTGATCGGTGCGGGCGACCGGGCCGTCGTCTTCGACTGGGAGCCCACGCTGCAGGCGGGTGCCGAGCTGCTGCACGGCCGCCGGGGCACCGACCTGCGCCTCGAGGGTCGCTGACCGGTGGCCGAGACGCCGGGAGCTGCGCGCGTCGTCGTCAAGGTGGGGTCCAGCTCGCTCACCACGGCTGATGGCGGTCTCGACGCCGCACGCCTCGACGCCCTGGTCGACGAGCTCGCCGCCACCGTCGGCTCCGGGCGTCAGCTGGTGCTCGTCTCCTCCGGTGCCATCGCCGCGGGCATCGCACCGCTGGGGCTGCGCCGCCGGCCACGCGACCTCGCCACGCAGCAAGCTGCTGCCAGCGTCGGCCAGGGGCTGCTCGTCCACCGATACACCGAGTCCTTCGCCCGTTTCGGGCTGAAGGTGGGGCAGGTGCTGCTCACCTCGGACGACGTCGTGCGTCGGGCGAGCTATCGCAACGCCGCCCGCACCCTGAACCGGTTGCTCGACCTGGGCATCGTCCCGGTCGTCAACGAGAACGACACCGTCGCCACGGACGAGATCAGGGTCGGCGACAACGACCGGCTGGCGGCACTGGTGGCGCACCTGGTGCATGCCGACCTGCTGGTGCTGCTCTCGGACGTCGACGGCATCTACGACGGTCGGCCGGGGGACCCCGGTGTGCAGCTGATCCGCGAGGTGCGCTCACCCGAGGACCTGGCCGGCGTGCCGCTGGGCAGCACGGGGGCCTCGGGGCTCGGCAGGGGCGGGATGGCCACCAAGGTGGAGGCCGCCGCCATCGCCGTGGAAGCGGGGGTGCGCACCATCGTCACGTCGGCGACCAGGGCCGCCGAGGTGCTCGCCGGTGGGGACGTCGGGACGGTCTTCCTCCCGGTCGGCCCTCGCTCGTCCCAGCGACTGCTCTGGCTGGCCCACGCGACCGCCCCCCGCGGGAGCCTCCGCCTCGACGGCGGGGCCGTGCACGCCGTCGTCGTACGCCGGATGTCGTTGCTCGCCGCGGGCGTCATCGGGGTGGAGGGCCGCTTCGTCGCAGGAGATCCGGTGGACCTCCTTGACGAAAACGGTCACGCGGTCGCCCGCGGACTGGTCAACTTTGATGCGACAGAGCTTCCCGGCCTCCTGGGCAGGTCCACCCGTGACCTGGCCGGCGAGCTGGGGCCGGCCTACAGCCGCGAGGTGGTCCACCGCGACGACCTCGTCCTGCTGCGTCGTTGAGACACGAGAGGACAGGAGAGGCGGTGTTCGTGGGAAGCCGGGTGGCCACCGATGAACGGCCCACACCTCCGGCGGAGCCGAGGCCGATGTGGCACGTCACGCTCACGCTGGTGGGCGAGGCGGTCGGCACCGCCGAGATCAGGGGCGCTCTCGAGCGCCTGACCCACGAGCAGCCGTTCCTGCTCTCCGCGCGCTACGCGTCCGACCGGGCCGAGCTGCGCTACTGGGAGGAGGCCCGCGACCTGGAGGACGCAGCGGCCCTCGCGCTGCGGCTCTGGGGCGAGCACCGCTCCTCGGCCGACCTGCCGGCCTGGCGGATCGCGGGGCTCGAGGTGGTCGACCGGGCGACCTTCCAGCGCCGGGCCATGGACAGCCCCGTGCCAGCGCTGGTGCCTGCCGGCGGCGTCCGCCCGTTCTGACACCCCCGGGCACGGGGGGGGCGGGGCGCCGCGAGCCGGGTCGGGGCGGGTCATGGCAGACTTCCGCTACCGGCTGACCCTGGAGCACTCAGGGTCGGCCTCTCGCCGCCCGAGATGACTGGAGTGCGCCCCGATGACCGCCGCCGCCGCCCGCGTGCTCGCCGAGACCGCCGAGAAGGGCCGCGACCTGCCCGTCCCGCCCTGGGTGGTCGGCGTGGCTGCCTTCGTCGCGCTGGTCGCGCTGCTGCTCGTCACGCTGTCCTTCGGCAAGGACCGCTGAGCCCTGGCTCGCCACCCCGTTGCCGTACCGCTGCGCCTGACCGGCTCGCCGGTCGGCGCGCACTAGGGTCGGGCCCGTGGACGCACCCGCTGAGCAGCGCCGCGTCGGCGTCATGGGCGGCACCTTCGACCCGATCCATCACGGTCACCTGGTCGCCGCCAGCGAGGCGGCGACCCGCTTCGGCCTGGCCGAGGTCATCTTCGTGCCGACCGGTCACCCCTGGCAGAAGCATCACGCCGGCGTGTCGCCGGCCGAGCACCGCTACCTCATGACCGTGATCGCGACCGCCTCGAACCCTGCCTTCACCGTGAGCCGGGTCGACCTCGAGCGCCCGGGCCCCACCTTCACCATCGACACCCTGCACGACCTGCGCGCCCGACGGGGCCCGGACACCGACCTGTACTTCATCACCGGCGCCGACGCGCTGGCCCAGATCCTCACCTGGAAGGACAGCGACGAGCTGTTCGATCTGGCGCACTTCATCGGGGTCACCCGGCCCGGTCACCACCTGTCCGGCGACGGGCTGCCGGCCGACCGGGTCAGCCTGCTCGAGGTGCCCGCGATGGCCATCTCCAGCACGTCCTGCCGCGAGCGGGTCCGGCAGGGCCAGCCGGTGTGGTACCTCGTGCCCGACGGCGTGGTCCAGTACATCGCCAAGCACCGGCTCTACCGCGACGCCACCGAGTCCCACGTCTCCCCGATCGATCGGGTGGCGACGTGAGCGGCCGGCACCGCCGTCCCGAGCCCGACCAGCTGGCCGACGTCGACATCGCCAGCGAGGTCGAGGCCGGCCGCTCGATCGAGGCCGTCGCACCGCTGCGCGCGCCGAAGCCCGCTCCCGATCCCGGTCCCCGGGCCGAGGGCCCGCCAACGGAGCCCACGCCGCAACCCGAGCCGCAACCCGAGCCCGAGCCGGAACCCGGGCGGGCACCGGAGTCGGGCGCGACGGCGTACGCCGGCTCGGCCGGCGCCACCGTCATCGTCCGCCGCACCCGGACCGCCGAACGCGCCACCCGCCGTGCCAAGACCCGGCGACAGCTGCTCGCCGTCCTGGCCGCGGTGCTTGCGGTGCTGCTCGTGGTCGGACTCACCGTCGTGCTGCTCGCCGACCGCGACCAACCGGTGACCGCGGGGCCGGCCGTGAAGGCCGACGTCCAGCACACGCTGCTGGTGCAGGTCGCAGGGGCCGACGGGACGGCGGCCGCCACGGCGCTGGTCGGCGTCACCCCGGCGCGCCAGCAGGCCGCGGCGATGCTGGTGCCGTCCCGGCTGCTCGTCGACGTCGCGGGGTCCGGCAGCCTGCCCTTCGGTGAGGCGCTCACGCTGGAGAGTCCGACCGCTTCGGCTGACGCGCTCACCGACCTGCTCGGTCTGCGGGTGGAGAACCGCTGGGTGCTGACCGAGCAGGGGCTCGCGGCCCTCGTCGACAAGGTCGGCGGCGTACAGGCGCAGGTCGACGTCGATGTCACCAGGACAGATGCCAAGGGCAACCAGACCGTGGTCGTACGCGCCGGGAGCCAGAAGCTCGCCGGCGCGGCCGCGGCGGCGTACGCCACGTTCCTCGCCGACGGAGAACCCGAGCAGGCCCGGCTGGCCCGTTTCAACGACGTCCTCGACGGGATCGTGCGGACGCTGCCCGACCAGCCCAGCGCGATCGCCGCCGACCTGGCGGTGCTGGGGGCGGGGTCGGCCTCCTCGCTGGCCGGGGCGCGGCTGGCGGCGATCCTCGCCGACCTGCGGGCCGCAGCCGTGAAGAGCCGGGTGCGGTACGACGTGCTGCCGGTCAACGCGATCGACACCGGTGCGGCCGTCGACTCCTACGGCGTCGACTCGGCCAAGGCCGGGACCCTGCTGCAGTCGCTGTTCGCCGGGTCCGTGGTGCGCGACCCCGCAGGGCAGAACGTCCGCGTGCTGGTCGAGAACGGCGTGGGTACCCCCGACCTGGTCGAGAAGGCCCGGGCCCGGCTGGTGGACGACGGCTTCCGGTTCGTCAACGGTGGCAACGCCGCCACGCTCAACGACACCGACCCCAGCGTCGTCCTGGTGGCCGATGGCACCGACAAGAGCCAGCAGCAGGGCAACCGTGTGGCGCGCTCCCTCGGCCTGCCCGCCAGCGCCATCGCGACCAACCCGCGGGGCCAGACCGTCGCCGACGTGATCGTGATCTTGGGCGCTGATTTCCGACCGTGAGACCCTAGAGGCAGGGAGCGGTCCGCACCGTCCCCCCACCAGGTCGTCCCGCCCGAGGAGCCCTTCGCACGTGCCTATCTCCGACCGAGCTCGCGAGCTCACCGTCGCGGCCGCCGAGGCGGCGTCCGACAAGCTCGCCGAGGACATCCTCGCCTTCGACGTGAGCGACCAGCTCTTCATCACCGACTCGTTCCTGCTCTGCTCGGCGCCCAACGACAGGCAGGTCAAGGCCATCGTGGACGCGGTCGAGGAGCGGCTGCGGGCCTTGGGTGCCAAGCCCGCGCGCCGTGAGGGCGAGCGGGAGGGCCGCTGGGTCCTGCTGGACTACCTCGACGTCATCGTCCACGTGCAGCACGCCGAGCAGCGGGTCTACTACGCCCTCGAGCGCATCTGGAAGGACTGCCCGACGGTCGCGCTGCCCGAGGAGGTACGTCGCGGCCGCTCGGGCCACGAGTCCGGCGCGGCGCGGGGAGCCGAAGGCGCCGCCTCCTGAGCGGTTCGGAGCCCGCCGAGCCGCTTTCCCGGGCGCCTCGCCGGCTGGTGCTCTGGCGACATGGGCGCACGTCCTGGAACGCCGTCGACCGGTTCCAGGGCCACCTCGACATCGCCCTGGACGAGGTCGGGCGCGACCAGGCCCGCCGGGCGGCCGCCGTGCTGGCCGCGCTGCGCCCGGCCGCGATCATGTCCTCGGACCTGGTCAGGGCCGTGGACACCGCCGCTGCGTTGGCCGCCGTGACCGGTGTCGAGGTCACCGTCGACCCTCGGTTGCGCGAGACCTACGGCGGCTGGTGGCAGGGCAAGACCGTGGAGGAGATCCGCAGCAACGACGCGGCGTCGTACGACGCGTGGCGTTACGACTCGCACGTCGACGTGCCGGCCGGTGGCGGAGAGACCCGTTCCCAGCTGGCCGCGCGGGTCCTACCGGCCATCACCGGCGCTGTCCTCGCGGCCGCGGCCGGGTCGACGGTCGTGGTCGTCAGCCACGGCGGCACGCTCAGGACGGCGACCGGGGCCCTGCTGGGGCTGCCGACGGTGAGCTGGTCGGCTCTGGCGGTCCTGGCGAACTGCTGTTGGTCGGTGCTGGAGGAGCGGGTCCAGCCCGACCGGTCGGCGTCAGGGTGGCGGCTGATCGAGCACAACGCGGGCACCCTGCCAGAGCCGGTGCTCGGCGACGAGCACTGACGTCGGCCCGATTCGTGCCGCAGTCAGCGAGCCGTTAGACTGGCTCGGCCCGCCTGGCGGGTGCAGGCTCTGGGGCTGTGGCGCAGCTGGTAGCGCACCACACTGGCAGTGTGGGGGTCAGGGGTTCGAGTCCCCTCAGCTCCACCCAAGGTGACCTGGGCGTTTCCTCTTCGGGGGGAGCGCCCAGTGATCGTTTTTGTGCCACATTTGTGCCTGTATGCGCAACTGGACGCGGGCTGCTTCGGGAAACTCCAGGTCGGTGAATGGCCCTCCTTATCCAGACTGCGGCACGTCTCCATCATCGACATACAGAGTGGGCTCGCGGCTACCAGCCTCACAGCGAAGGAAGATGGATCAGGCCCGCCGGTGCAGGGCGGAAGCCACAGGCGTTGACGTAGAACGGCGACAACTGTTCTGTGTAATCGACGTGCAACCATTCGCAGCCAGCGGTCTTGGCGTGCTGGGTCGCCAGTCGGACGAGGGTCTGGCCGATGCCTTGCCGCTGAAGGTCGGCACGAACCTTGGTGTCAACGAGAAACGCATGGTCCGAGCCATCCCATGCAACATTCACGAAGCCGGCGAGGCTTCCATCACGGACGCGAGCGACCACCCATCCCAGACTGTGGGTTCGGATGCGATCCCACCATGCTTCTTCTGCGTTGCCGCCATATGACTCGACAAGTCGGAGCATCTCAGCGTCGGTAATTTGGCCCCGCCACTCGTAGTCGATCTGCGTCACCATGAGGGAACTGATTCCACGGCCAGCATTATGCGCGGATGCAGCCTGACGACTGGTTCTCACGCGCCAAGAGCGAGATCATGACCTCCGGGCCTCCCACCGACGGAGACACCTGCTTGGTATGCAGATGGACTTCGACCTCTACTGGCACCGTTCGCCAGTTCTGCGCGACGTCGTTGTCGCTCGAACGGAATCCACGGACAACCTGCTCTGCGCCGCCCAGTCGGACAACGATCAGGTGCGCCTGGAGGCAGTGACTCAGATCGGGCCCGGAGACCTTTTCGTGACCGCCTCCGTGACAGTCCGGCGCGCATAAGTGCCCTTCCCGAGTACCCGTGCGGCGGCTGTCATCGGCCAGCGAGAACCGGAATTATGCGCGGATGGATGCGGGAACCTACGCCGAGATCAGTGGGCGTCTGCGCGGGCTGCTGATCGGCCTTGATGACCGGCCTTGATGACCGGCTGGTGGAGAAGGACGCGAGCCTGATCGCGGAGTTCATTGAGGTGGGCGAACTCGGTCTTGACTTGGAGCAGATCGCCGATGTCTTGAGCGAGGACGGCACGCCGGTGTCCCTGGTCGAGCGCAAGGACATGCTCGACCTCGTGGTGCGTATGGCGATGGTCGCCAATGCGCTGCGACTATGCCCCGACCGCCCGTAAGTGCCGTTCCCAAGCACCCGTGCGGCTGCTGACAACACAGCTCGGGAACCGACACGATTCGCGGTATGGAGCGCGGCTACGGGAGAACTTGATTCATGTCTTGGAGCTGGGGCAGCGCGATGCCGACGCGACCGCGCCGGAGCCGGATGCGTCTCGCGTCGGTGCCGAGCGGTGAAGGGCCAGCAGCGACCGGATCTTCCTGGCACCAGAATGGCACCTACACCCCGTCCGGTAGGCCGGCGAGTTGTAGGCGGCGGCGAGCTTCTGTCCGTGTGATGACCCCCTCGGGGTCGTCGTGGACGGCCTGGGCCTTCTTGGCATCGAAGCATCGAACCCACAGCCCGGCTGCCCACGCTGCTTGCAGCTGCTGGGCTGACCAGCCGCGACGCTCTCCGTAGTGGTGCAGAAACTGCTCGGACTGATGCAGAGTTGCCGCCTCGCCGGCGCTACCGGCGGTCGGCCAGACGGCAGCTGCCAGCCCAGCGATGCCGAACTCGGGTTGGGCCCCGACGCTGTCCCAGTCGAAGACGGCAACGAGTTTCCGCTCGTGCCATCCCAGGTTCGTCGAATGCCAGTCCAGATGAGCGACAACCGACTTGGTCGGCAGGTCCAGTAACCATGTACGCACGATCGACGCGGTGCGGTCGATCCAGTTGAGTTCGACGGCGTTGAGGTCCGCCGCGCGGTCGTCGGGCTCAGGCCATAACACGCCGCGGTCCCGATCTTGCCAGTCCGCCCACGGAGGTGACGGTTCCAGCGCAGGCACCTCAGATACGGGCGGTGCCTGATCCACGAGTCGAAGCAGCGCATCAGCAAACAGCCGGGCGGAATCGTGCCCTAGTGCCAACTCGAGATGATCGTCGACGAGAGACTCGGCGGACACTGCCATTCCGCCGACTTGATGTGGGCCAGTCAACGGCTGCGGGCACGGGTATCCGGCGCGGAACAGGGCGGAATGGACCTCTGCGCAGCCGAACAAGCGATCTGCCCACGGCCGTATCTTGACCACCACGCGACGGCTGTCCTCTAGTTCCAACCCCACGACCTGCGAGAGATAACCGGTCTCGAACAACACCGCTCGCGGCGGACTTCTCAGCGACTCCATGCACCAAGTGCCGATCCAAGCCTGATCAACAGCCGGGCGACGCAGCACCAGGCAATGCAACCAGATCCGGCTCCCGAACCTGTCTCAAGGCATCGTTCCCCGCCTATGGGCCGGGCCGAGGACGGCGCGAAGCGCCGCCCGCAGGTCGGCGCCGGCCGTAGGCCGCTCTGGAGCAGTTCGTGGGCAAGCCTGGTCTGGGACCAGCCGCGGTCGAGCCTCTTATGGCAACGACTGCCATGACGCCTGGGAGCGGGACTCGAGGGAGGACCTCGTTCACCGGTGGGCGTTGAACGATGACCACGGCAGTGGGTTCGGCGGTTCCACGTTGACCGAGTATCGCGAGGTCTGCTCGCGATGCAGTCCGAGCTGCCGCCGATGACACGTGCCGTCGCAACCGCGCAGTAGGTGCCGCTCTCGACCGCACCCGGCACTACTCGCCGCATTGGGAGGGCAGGATCGATCGCGTGGATATCGCAGCACTCGACGAGGTGAAGACAAGAACCATGCGGGACGTGAGGGGCGCCCGCCCGGGACCGCAACGGGTTCAGGCGGTCGTCGTAGGTCCGCCCGGACAGGCGAAGGCGTACGACGCGTGCACCAGCGACGCCACGACCGCGAGCTCTTCCTCGTCTCTCGGGGCGTAGAGCATCACAGCGCCCGCCGGGAT
>JAVEDI010000072.1 GCA_030841035.1 Actinomycetota bacterium | reverse complement strand
GAGCACCCGGCGTGGCACGCGCAGCCCAACGACGGCCACCGGGCGCTCGTGGACCTCGAGCGCGCCGGGCGGTTGCGGGCGATCGTCACGCAGAACATCGACGGGCTGCACCAACGCGCCGGGAGCAGCAGCGCGCGGGTCATCGAGATCCACGGGACGCTGTACGACGTGGAGTGCCTGGGCTGCGCTCGTCGCACGCCGATCCGGGAGAACCTCGACCGCGTCGAGGCCGGGGAGCCCGACCCGCGCTGCCTGGTCTGCGGGGAGATCCAGAAGGCCGCGACCATCTCGTTCGGCCAGTCGTTGCGCCCGGAGGTCCTGCGTGCGGCCCGGCGGGCCGCACAGGACTGCGACCTGATGCTGGCCGTGGGCACGACCCTGCAGGTCCATCCCGCCGCGGGCCTCGTCGACGTGGCGGTGGCAGCCGGCGCGCGCCTGGTGATCGTCAACCGCGACCCCACGCCGTACGACGGCGCCGCCTCCGCCGTGCTGCGTGACCCGATCGGCGAGGCGCTGCCACGCCTGGTTCGGCGCCCTCGCGGGATGACGCGCGCACCCCTGCGGTCGCTGCACCGGCCGCGTCGGCTGGTGCCGGGCGACACCGTCGCGGTCGTCGCGACCAGCGGGCCGCTGGTCGCGGACCGCCTTGCCGGGGCAGTGGCGCTGCTCGAGTCGTGGGGGCTGACGGTGCAGGTGGGGCAGCACGCGCTCGACCGTGAGCCCGTCTTCGCCCACCACGCCGGGACCGACGCCGACCGGGCCGGCGACCTGCAGGCCGCCTGGTGCGACCCATCGGTCGCCGCGGTGCTGGTCGCCCGTGGCGGGTCGGGGGCGGCGCGGGTCCTCGACCGGCTCGACTGGCCGGCGATGCGCGCCGCGGGTCCCACGCTGCTCGTGGGCTACAGCGACGTGACCGCCCTGCACCAGGCGGTGGCCACGCATCTGGGGCTCGCCTCGTTGTTCGGGCCGATGGTCGCGACGGCGGTCGTGGCGAGCGAGTCGCGCGACGCCACGACGGTCGAGCACCTGCGACGTACCCTCTTCGAGCCCGAGACCGTGCAGACGATCGGCACCGGCGACGTCCGGGCCGTGCGCGGCGGCACCGCGCGCGGAGTACTGACCGGCGGCACGCTCTCACTGCTCGCGGGGAGCGTCGGCTGCCTCGAGTCGCGCCCCGCTGAGGGCGGAATCGTGCTGCTGGAGGACGTCGGCGAGCCGGCGTTTCGCCTCGACAACCGGTTGACCCAGCTGGTGCGCAGCGGCTGGTTCGCCGGGGTGCGCGGTGTCGCCATGGGGACCTGGGTCGACTGCGCGCCGGACGCGGAGAGCGTCGTTGCGGCGCGGCTGGCGCAGCTCGGCGTGCCCGTGCTCGCCGGTCTGCCGTTCGGCCACGGGGTCCCGGCGCTGACCGTGCCGCTCGGTGTCGCGGCCGAGCTGGACGCCGACGCCGGCACCCTCGTCCTCGAGGTCCCCGCCCTCGCCTGACGCCGTCAGGTCGCGGCGACGTCGTCGAGGGTGGTCTCGCGGCTCGCGTCGGCGACGGGATCGGGCGCCGCGAGATGCAGCGCCGAGTTGACCAGCGCCAGGTGGCTGTAGGCCTGCGGGTAGTTGCCCAGCTGGCGGCCGCGTGCGACGTCGTACTCCTCGGCGAGCAGGCCGACGTCGTTGCGCAGGCCGAGCAGCCGCTCGAACACCGCGCGCCCCGCGTCGAGCTGGCCGTCGAGCACCAACGCGTCGGCCAGCCAGAAGCTGCAGGCAAGGAACGCTCCCTCGTCACCGCTCACACCTTCGACGGCCTCGGTGGTGTCGTAGCGCCGGAGGAACCCGTCGACCGACAGCTCGCGCTGCACCGCTCGCAGGGTGCCGCGCACCCGCTCGTCGGTCGGCGGCAGGAAGCCGACCTGGGGGATGAGCAGCAGGGCGGCGTCCAGCCCGCGCGAGCCGTAGTACTGCGTGAACGTGTTGCGCTCGGCGTCGTACCCCTTCTCGCACACCTCCGCGTGGATCGTGTCGCGCAGCGCCTCGTAGCGCTCGATCGGGCCGGCCAGCTCCGGGTAGTCCTGCAACGTACGCACCGCCCGGTCGGCCGCGACCCAGGCGAGCACCTTGGAGTGGGTGAACTGGCGCCGGCCGCCGCGCACCTCCCAGAGACCTTCGTCGGGCTCCTGCCAGTGGCTCTCGAGCCAGCTCATCAGGCCGCGCTGCATGCGCCACGCGTCCTCGTTGGCGTCGATGTCGAACGCCCGGGCCAGCCACAGGGTGTCCATCACCTCGCCGTAGACGTCGAGCTGCAGCTGGTCCACGGCCCCGTTGCCCACGCGGACCGGTCGCGATCCCTCGTACCCGGACAGCCAGGGCAGCTCGAACTCCGGCACCCTGCGCTCGCCGGCGACGCCGTAGAGGATCTGCAGCCGGTCGGGTGACCCCGCGATGGCACGCAGCAGCCACTCCCGCCAGTCGCGGGCTTCTTCGGTGTAGCCGGTCTTGACCAGGGCGGCCAGGGTGAAGCCCGCGTCGCGCAGCCAGCAGAAGCGGTAGTCCCAGTTGCGTTCGCCGCCGAGGTCCTCGGGCAACGACGTCGTGGTCGCCGCGACGATCCCTCCGGTGGGCTCGTAGGTCATCCCCTTGAGCGTGATCAGCGAGCGCACGACCGCATCGCGGTAGGGCCCGTCGTAGGTGCAGCGCCCCGACCAGCCCTCCCAGAACCGCCGGGTCTCCTCGAGCGCCTCGTAGGGGTCGACGCTCGCGGGCCGGTGCAGGTGCGAGGGGTGCCACGTCAGGACGAAGGCCCGGCGATCGCCGGGGCCCACGGTGAAGTCACCGTAGGACGCGTAGTCGCGGCCGTGGTGCGGCACGTCGGATGCCAGCCAGACCGCGTCGGGGCCCGCCACGGCGGCGAGCATCCCGTCGAGGTGGCGGACCCACGGGATGACGTCGCCGTAGCCGAAGCGCAGCCGCAGCTCGCTGCGCATCTGCACGCGGCCGGAGAGCCCTTCCACGATCCGCACGACGTCCGGGGCGTCGCCGCGCTCGGGCATGAAGTCGGTGACCCGCACGGAGCCCTGCAGGCTGTTCCACTCCGACTCCAGAACGAGTGTGTCGCCGACGTAGCGGCGCTGCGAGCACTTCTCCCCGTCGAGGGGCGCCAGCCGCCAGTGGCCGTTGTTCTCGTCGCCCAGCAGGGCGGCGAAGCAGGCGTCGGAGTCGAAACGCGGGAAACACAGCCAGTCGATCGATCCGTCGCGGCCCACCAGGGCGGCCGAGAGCCGGTCGCTGATCAGGGCGTAGTCCTCGATGCGTACCGGCATGCCGCCTTCCTACCGTGCCGGGACCGGCGTCGCCGCGGCGGACGGCCCGGCGAGTCGCCGGTCCGCGGCCTCGCGCCGGGCCAGCACGACGTAGCCGCCCAGCGCCATGCACGCGAAGAGGAACCACTGCACGGCGTACGCCAGGTGGGGCCCTTCGCTGGGCTCCGGCGGCGGGAGCGGTTGCGGGGCGGCGCTCGAGCGCCGGCCGGGCGGGGTCTGCCGGGTCAGCTCCAGGAACCCGCCGTAGACCGGGTACGGCAGAGCCTTGGCGATGCCCGGTACGTCGATGCGGGTCACCTGGGGGGCGGGAGGCTTCGCGCCGGTCGCCGGGTCCTCGCTCGACCGCAGCCGGCCGGTGACCGTGACGTCGCTGGTAGGAGGGGCCGGGATCCTGGGCACGCTGGTGCCGCCGGCCCCCGCCGGCACCCAGCCCCGGTTCACCAGGACGGCCGCTGCGCTGTCGGTGACCAGCGGCGTGAGGACGTAGAAGCCGACGTTGCCCTCGAACGGGCGCAACCTCACGACCAGCTGGTGGGCGGTGTCCCAGTGGCCGGTCACCCGCACGCGGCGCCACTCGCTGGCCGCGGCAGGCTCCTGTCCGACGCGCATGAGACCCTGCGGCGGGACCGGTGCCGTGCTGAGGTTGGTCCGGATCAGGTGGTTCCGCTCGTGGCGGTAGGAGAGGCGGTGCAGCTGCCAGTCGCCGAGGGCCACGCAGACCGCCGCTGCGAGCACCGCACCGGCGAGCAGCCCGAGCCAACGGCGGCTGATCAGGAAGCGGTACACGATCCAAGACGGTAACTCGCGAAGACCCGGGGACGTAGGGTGGGCGGGTGCTCATCGACACGTTCGGCCGCGTCGCGAGGGATCTGCGCGTCTCGTTGACCGATCGTTGCAACCTGCGTTGCGCCTACTGCATGCCGCCCGAGGGTCTCGAGTGGCTTCCGGGGGACGAGGTCCTGACCGACGACGAGGTCCTGCGCGTCATCCGTATCGCGGTCGGGCTGGGTGTCACGGAGATCCGGTTCACCGGCGGCGAGCCGTTGCTGCGCCGCGGGCTGGTGGACATCGTGCGGCGCACCGCGGCGCTCGAGCCGCGCCCCCACATCTCCCTGACCACCAACGGCATCGGGCTGGCGCGGACCGCCCAGGCGCTGCGCGACGCCGGGCTGGACCGGGTCAACGTCTCGCTGGACACGCTGGACCCCGAGAAGTTCGCGACGCTGGCCCGGCGCGACCGGCTCTGCGACGTGCTGGCCGGGCTGGAGGCGGCAGCGGCGGCGGGCCTGACACCGGTGAAGGTCAACGCCGTGATGATGCGCGGGGTCAACGACGAGGAGGCCGCGCCGCTGCTGCGGTGGTGTCTCGAGCACGGCTACCACCTGCGCTTCATCGAGCAGATGCCGCTCGACGCCCAGCACGGCTGGGACCGGGCGACGATGGTGAGCGCCGACGAGGTGCTGGCCCGGCTGGCCGAGTCGTTCTCGCTGGTGCCCGTCGGCGCCGAGGAGCGGGGCAGCGCACCCGCGGAGGAGTGGCTGGTCGACGGTGGCCCCGGACGCGTCGGGGTGATCGGCTCGGTCACCCGGCCGTTCTGCGGTACGTGCGACCGGGTGCGGCTCACGGCGGACGGTCAGGTGCGCAACTGCCTGTTCGCGCGTGACGAGAGCGACCTGCGCGCCGCGCTGCGCTCGGAGGCGAGCGACGAGCAGCTCGCGCGGCTGCTCGAGGCCAACCTGCTCGCCAAGCGCGCAGGGCACGGCATCGACGACCCGGGCTTTCTGCAGCCGGTGCGTCCGATGTCGGCCATCGGCGGCTGAGCCCCGGCTGCCAGAGACCGCCGCGCCGGCCTCAGGTGGCGCTGGGGTCCGGTTGCGCCGCGCTCGGTGCCACCTCGCGCAGGAAGCCGCGGGTGTCCAGGAAGCTCCGCAGGTACTCGAGGTGCTCCTCGCACGCCGTCCAGGACTTGCGGCGGTCCGGCGTGTGCAGCTTCGGGTTGTTCCACGACAGCACCCACACCGCGCGCTCCCGGCAACCTCTGGCCGAGCAGATCGGCGATGCGTCCTCGGCGTCGGTCACAGGTGGAGTGTGTCAGCAGGGCGCCGGGTACCGCAGTGCGGACCGGGAAGGGCGATGCCGGGCAGCCACGGGGGGAGCCGCCCGGCATCGCGTCAGCGCCGCGAGCCTGGACTCCCGGACGTTGGCCGGCAGTATTGCATGGATCGGTGTCACCTGTCCGGCCCCGTGATGGCCGGCCCCTCCCCGTAGTGGTCGATCAGCGGGCTCTCCTCGATGCGCTCGCGGCCGCCGTTGGCGAAGACCACCGAGAGGTAGGGCAGGATCACGGCGGCCACGATCAGCACCCAGCGCAACCAGCCGTCACCCACCAGGACCGCGCCCACGAAGCAGGCCGTGCGCACGCCCATCGAGACCAGATAGCGCTTCGTGCGGCTGTTGACGTCGTCCCGCACGCCGCGGCGGGCCTCGGTGATCTGGTAGACCGTGTCCTGCTTGCGGCCCCGGCGGCCCCGGAGCCCGTGCGGGGCGTCCGCGCCGTCCGAACCGCGAGTGGGGGTCACCGCCCCACAGTAGGTCAGTCCGGTCGATGAGGGAGTTGGGTATGTCCAGTCGCACCTATCGGGTCACCGAGATCGTCGGGACGTCGGAAGTAGGCATCGACGACGCGATCCGAAGCGGCCTGGCCCGTGCCGCCCAGACGCTGCGCCATCTCGACTGGTTCGAGGTCACCGAGATGCGCGGGCACGTCGTCGACGGCGCCGTCGAGCACTTCCAGGTCGGGATGAAGGTGGGCTTCCGCCTCGAGGACGCCTGAGCCCGGCAGCGCTCTAGTTGGCCTGGCTGACCGATGACATGTTGAAGTCCGCCACCCGCCAGGTCGGCATCGCGGTGCGCGTGAAGTAGTCGCCGAACTCCCGTGCCATGGTCCGCTCGGTGCGCCCCACCTCGGAGAGCCGTCCGAGCAGGTCGACCGGGCTCTCGTTGAAGCGGAAGTTGTTGACCTCGGCCACGATCTCCCCGGCTTCCACCAGGTAGACGCCGTCGCGGGTGAGGCCGGTGAGCAGCAGGGTCTGCGGGTCGACCTCGCGGATGTACCAGAGGCAGGTGAGCAGCAGTCCGCGGTCGGTGGCGGCGATCATGTCCTCGAGCCCCCGGGCGGCGCCGGGTGCGGCGAACAACAGGTTGTCGACGCCCGGCGTGACAGGCTGCCCGGTCAGCTCGGCCGAGTGGCGGGTCTGGATGAGCGCGCGCAGCTGACCGTCGCGGAGCCAGTCGGTCTCACCGATCGGCAGCCCGTTGTCGAACACCGACTGTGAGGCGTTGGACGCCTCGGCGACCACGAACGGCTCGCACTGCAGCCCCTCGGCGGCCGGGTCGCTCCACATCCGCACCGGGACGGAGGTCAGCTGCTCGCCGATGCGCGTGCCGCCGCCCGGGCGGCTGAAGACGGTGCGACCGTCGTGGGCGTCACGCGCGACCGAGGACCAGTACTGGTAGACGAGCAGGTCGGCGACCGCGCTGGGCGGCAGCAGCGTCTCGTAGCGGCCGGCGGGCAGGTCGATCCGTCGGCCCGCCCAGCCCAGGCGCCGGGTGAGCTCGGCGTCGATCGCCGGTACGTCGATGTCGGAGAAGTCGCGGGTGCTCTGACCGACCCAGGTCGAGTGCGACCAGTCGGCGCTCAGCTTGCCGGTCACCTCGATGCGGCCGGTGGGCTGGTTGTGGCGACACCGTAGGCCGGTGGAGGAGCCGAGGTACGTCGTCGAGAGCTGGTGCTCGGCGAACCCGAACAGGTCGCGGCCCTCGGCGCGCGCGGCGGTGAAGGACTCGCCGAGCGCCGGGGCGACGGCCGAGAAGACGTCGATCGACGTGACGGCGGGCTCGTCGTCCCAGTCGGCGCCGGAACCGGCCCCGGTCACCAGCGGCGCGGCGTCCTCGGCGCTGCGGCCCTCTCGCGCCTGGTCCTCGGCCGCGCGCACGACGGCCTCGAGCTCGTCGAGGCCGACGTTGCTGCGCGAGACGACACCGGCCGCGATGCCCTCCTGGCCGTCGACGGTGGCGATCACGGTCAGCCGCCGCCCGCGGGTGACCCCGTTGGTCGTGAGGGTGTTGCCGGCCCAGCGCAGGTTGGCCTCGCTGGTCTCCTGCGCGATCACGATGCACCCGTCGGCGCCGCTCAGCGCCAGGGCCCGCTCCACGACGTCCTGCGGCCGCACGGTCCTCGCAGCGGTCATCGCCCTGCCTCCGCGACGGTGTTGAGCACCCGGATGCCGCGGAACAGCGCCGTCGGGCAGCCGTGGCTGACCGCTGCCACCTGCCCGGGCTGGCCCTTGCCGCAGTTGAACGCGCCGCCGAGCACGTAGGTCTCCGGGCCGCCCACCGCCTCCAACGACCCCCAGAAGTCGGTGGTGGTCGCCTGGTAGGCGACGTCGCGCAGCTGGCCGGCCAGCCGACCGTTCTCGATGCGGAAGAACCGCTGACCGGTGAACTGGAAGTTGTAGCGCTGCATGTCGATCGACCAGCTCCTGTCGCCGACGATGTAGATGCCGCGGTCCACCCGGCTGATGAGCTCGTCCGTCGACGGGCCGCCCTCGGCCGGCTGCAAGGAGACGTTGGCCATCCGCTGGATGGGCACCCGTGACGGCGAGTCGGCGAACGCGCAGCCGTTCGAGCGGCCCAGGCTCTTCAGCCGGGCCATCGCGCGGTCCAGCTGGTAGCCGACGAGCACGCCGTCCGTGACGATGTCCCACGACTGACCGGCAACGCCCTCGTCGTCGTACCCGACCGTCGCGAGACCGTGCTCGGCGGTGCGGTCACCCGTGACGTTCATCGCCGGTGAGCCGTACTGCAGCGACCCGAGCTCGTCGAACGTCGCGAACGACGTGCCGGCGTAGTTGGCCTCGTAACCGAGCGCCCGGTCGAGCTCGGTCGCGTGCCCGACCGACTCGTGGATGGTGAGGAAGAGGTTCGAAGGGTGGATGACCAGGTCGTAGTCGCCGGCCTCGACCGACGGTGCCCGCAGCTTCTCGGCGAGCAGGTCGGGCATCTCGTCGAGCTCGCCCGCCCAGTCGTAGTGCGGACCGGTGAGCCATTCCCAGCCGCGCCCCACGGGTGCCGCGAGGGTGCGCATGGTGTCGAAGCGGCCGGACTCCTTGTCGATGCCGAGGATCTCCAGCGCCGCCTGCAGGCGCACCCGCTGCTGTGTGGTCGTCGTGCCGGCGAGGTCGGCGTAGAACTTGTTCTCCCGCACATGGTGCAGTGAAGCCTCGGCGTGGGCCACGACGTCGTGGGCCATCAGGCCGGCGCTCCAGTCGGCCAGCAACGACACCTTGTCCGCGTCGGACACCGTGAACGGGTCGATGTCGTAGGGCGACGCCCAGGTGACGTCGCCGTACGCCGGTTCGTCGGCCAGCTCCACCCGCTGGGTGGACAGGGGTCGTGACAGCTTGGCGACCTCGACGGCCTGTTCGGCGACCCGCTGTGCCGACTCGGGGGTCAGGTCGACCCCGGAGGCGAAGCCCCACGAGCCGTCGTGCACCACCCGCACTCCGAAGCCGAGGTCCTCCCTGTCCTGCGCACCGTCGAGGCGAGCGTCGTGCAGGGCGAGGTGCCGGTCCTGGATGCGCTCCAGGCGGAAGTCGCCGTGCTCGCAGCCCAGCTCACGCAGGCGACTCAGCGCAGCGTCGGCGAGCCGGCGCAGGGGCAGCTCGGTGAAGGTGGCGTCTGTCTCGGCGGGCACGTGCTCCTCCGACGTGGGTGCGGTGGTCAGCGGGTCGGGTCCAGGATCAGCTTGCCGTGGGTACGGCGGGCCCGCAGGTCCTCGTGGGCGCGTCGCGCGTCGGCCAGCGGGTAGCTGCCTCCGTCGAGCACCCGCAGCCGCCCGCAGGTGTGCAGGGAGACCAGCTCCTCCATCGCCGGCCGCAGCCCACCGGGCAGGCGCAGCGCGTGCACCAGCCAGAACCCGATGACCGCCCGCGAGCTGCCGATCAGCCGGTTGGCCTGGATCGGTGACGGAGGCACGCGAGAGGCCATGCCGTAGGTCACCATGCGCCCGAAGGGCGCAAGCGCGGCGAGGGCGCCGTCGAACACCGGTCCGCCGGTCATCTCGAGCACGACGTCGACCGGCTTGCCGCCGTTGGCCGAGCGGATCGCCTCCTCGACCTCGTCGGCGCAGGCGTCGGCACCCACCTCGAGCGCGACGTCGGCGCCGAGCTCCTCGGCGAGGGCCCGCTTGTCGCGGCGTGACGCGGTGGCGATGACCCGCGAGGCGCCCATCTCGTGCGCCAGCTGCACGGCCAGGCTCCCCACGCCGCCTGCCGCCGACACGACCACGACCGTGTCACCGGCGGTGACCCGCGCACAGGTGCGCAACAGGTGCCACGCAGTGGTGCCCTGCAGCACGAGCGCCAGCGCCGTGGTGTCGTCGACCGAGTCGGGGAGCACGAAGGTCGCCGAGGGATCGGCCAGGGCGACCTCGGCGTAGCCGCCGGTCGACACGAGGGCCACCACGCGCTCGCCGTCGTCGGTGGTGCCGACCACCTCGGCGCCGGGCACGAACGGCACCTGCTGGGGTGTCAGGTAGTCGTCGGCCGCCTGGTGGGTGTCGGCGTAGTTCACCCCGCTCGCGGCGACCCGGATCCGGGCCAGCTGCGAGGTCGGCGCGGGCTCGGGCAGCTCCACCAGCTGGAGAACCTCGGGACCGCCGAACTCGCTCACCTGGATGGCCCGCATCCGGTAGACCCTAGCCATGGCCGCAGCCGAGGACCGGTCGGACCTGGCTGGACAGGCGCGCGGCCACGGTCTGACAACGGGGGGGACGGAGGGATAGCGTCCCGTCTCGTGAGTGACACGAGCCGATCCGTCCTGGTCACCGGCGGCAACCGCGGGATCGGGCTGGCCATCGCCCGCAGCTTCGCGGAGGGCGGCGACAAGGTTGCCGTCACGTACCGGTCCGGGGAGCCGCCCCAGGGTCTGTTCGGCGTGCGGTGCGAGGTCACCGACGCGGCGTCGGTGGACCAGGCGTTCACCGAGGTCGAGGCGCAGCACGGCCCCGTCGAGGTGCTGGTCGCCAACGCCGGCATCACCAGGGACCAGCTGATCATGCGGATGTCCGAGGAGGACTTCACGTCGGTGGTCGACACGAACCTGGGCGGCTCCTGGCGGGTCGCCAAGCGCGCGTCGAAGGGCATGCTGCGTCTCAAGCGCGGGCGGGTCGTGTTCATCTCCTCGGTGGTCGGCCTGCTGGGCTCCGCGGGGCAGAGCAACTACGCCGCGTCCAAGGCGGGACTGGTCGGCGTGGCACGGTCGCTGGCCCGCGAGCTGGGGTCTCGCGGCATCACGTTCAACGTCGTCGCGCCGGGCTTCGTCGAGACCGACATGACCAACGACCTGCCCGAGGACCTGCAGGCGACGTACAAGGCACAGATCCCGCTGGGCCGCTTCGCGTCGGCCGAGGAGGTGGCCCGGGTGGTCCGCTTCCTCGCCAGCGACGACGCGGGGTACATCAGTGGCGCGGTGATCCCGGTCGACGGCGGCCTCGGGATGGGCCACTAGCAACCGGCGTACGCCGTTACCGACGACGACCCCACTCCCGAGAGGCGCAGACAGACATGGGACTGCTCGACGGCAAGAAGATCCTGGTCACCGGTGTCCTCATGGACTCCTCGATCGCCTTCCACGTCGCGCGCATCGCGCAGCAGGAGGGCGCCGAGGTGGTGCTGACGTCCTTCGGTCGCACCATGAAGATCACCCGGGCGATCGCCAGGCGGCTGCCGAGCACGCCACCGGTGCTCGAGCTCGACGCGAGCCGGGCGGAGGACTTCGACCTGCTGTCCGAGCGACTGCGCGAGCACGTGGACGGTATCGACGGTGTGCTGCACTCGATCGGCTTCGCGCCGGAGGCGGCTCTGGGCGGCAACTTCCTCAAGACCGAGTGGGAGGACGTCGCGACCGCGGTGCAGATCTCGGCGTACTCGCTCAAGGCCCTCGCCGTCGCGGCGCAGCCCTTGATGCCCAACGGTGGCTCGGTGGTCGGCCTGACGTTCGACGCCACGGTGGCGTGGCCCAAGTACGACTGGATGGGCGTCGCGAAGGCCGCGTTCGAGTCGACCGCGCGCTACCTCGCCCGCGACCTGGGCCCGTCGGACATCCGCGTCAACCTGGTCGCTGCCGGTCCGCTGAAGACGACGGCCGCCAAGTCCATCCCGGGGTTCGAGGAGTTCGAGGGCGTGTGGTCGCAGCGCGCGCCGCTGCGGTGGGACGTCTCCGACTTCGAGCCCGCCGCCCGGGCCTGCGTCGCGCTGCTGTCCGACTGGTTCCCCCGCACCACCGGAGAGATCGTGCACGTCGACGGTGGCGTGCACGCCATGGGCGCCTGACCGTCGCGGGCTGCGGGACCCGGGGCCAACGGTGCGGGCGGACGCGCAGTGACGCACCGCTACTGGCCGCTGTTCGACCTCCGGCTGTCCACCGCCGACCTCGAGCTGCGGCCGATGACCGAGGACGACCTGGCCGCGCTCTGCGACCTGCTTCCGGATGATGTCGAGCAGGACCCGGCGGCGACGACGTACGACGTCGCGGACCCGCGGACCCGTCGTGGGACCGTGCTGCATCAGACCTATTGGAAGCACTACGGGACCTGGTCCGTGGACGCCTGGCGGTTGCAGTTCGTCGTCCGGCGGGCCGGGGAGGCGATCGGCATGCAGGAGCTGGAGGGCAACGACTTCCGCACGCTGCGCACCGTGGACACGTCCTCGTTCCTGGTGACCGAGGCTCGCGGTCTCGGTTTCGGCAAGCAGATGCGGGCCGCCGTGCTGGCGCTGGCCTTCGGACCGCTCGGGGCGCAGGCCGCCGTCAGCTCGGCGTGGCACGACAACCACGCGTCGCTGGGTGTCTCCCGGTCTTTGGGATACCGGCCCAACGGGGTCTCGCTGCTCGCCCGCGACGGGGCAGCGGACATCCTGAGCCACCTGCGCATGACCCGTGACGAGTGGCTCGCGACGGGTCTGGCCGACGGCGTCCTGATCGGGGGTTTCGACCCCTGCCGCCCCCTGTTCGGACTGCCCTCGACGTGAGCGTGGCACAGTGTCCCTCGTGGCCTGGTCGGACACGGCGCTGTCCCGTCGCCTGGGCCTGCGCGTGCCGATCGTGCAGGCCCCGATGGCCGGGGGCCCCTCCACGCCGCGGCTTGCCGCCGCGGTGACCGAGGCGGGTGGGCTCGGCTCGGTCGCGGGCGCACCGCTCGCACCCGGCGCGCTGCGCGACGCGATCCGTGAGGTGCGCTCGCTGACCGACGGGCCGTTCGCGGTCAACCTCTTCGCCCCGCTGCCACCGCCCACGTGGGACCGCACCGACGAGTGGGCCGAGGTGACCGGTGCCGTGGTCCCGGATGCGCCACGCCTGGCTCGGTTCGAGGACCAGCTGGAGGTCGTCGTCGAGCAGCGGGTACCGGTGTTCAGCTGGACGTTCGGCCTGCCGCCGCTGGACGGCGTCGATGCCTTCACGATCGGCACGGCGACGACGGTCGAGGAGGCGCTCGCGCTGGAGGCGGGCGGTGCCCAGGCCGTCGTGGCGCAGGGCTACGAGGCGGGTGGCCACCGCGCGACGTTCCTCGGGGAGGTCTCGCAGTCGCTGGTCGGCACGTTGGCGCTGGTGCCGCAGGTCGTCGACGCCGTCTCGGTGCCCGTCCTCGCCTCCGGCGGGATCATGGACGGTCGCGGCATCGTTGCGGCGCGGGCGCTCGGTGCCCAGGGGGTGCAGCTGGGCACGGCGTTCCTCAACACCGATGAGGCGGGCACCAGCCCGCAGCACCGCGCCGCACTCGTGCAGCACACGACAGTGACGCGCGTCCTGACCGGGCGCGCCGCGCGCGCCGTCCGCACCTCGATGGTCGACCGGCTCGAGGCCAGCGGCGTCGAGCCACCCGACTACCCGCTGCCCCGGGCCTACCAGGCCGAGCCGCCGATGCTCGCGGGCCAGGGCGGACCGATGGCCAGGTCGTGCCCGGCAGGCCGGCTGGTGGGCATCCTCGCCGCAGAGGCCGATGCCGCGGTCGCCGGCCTCGTCTAGCTCGTGCGCTCCGGCATGATGCGCAGATGACCGCGTCGCGCACCGAGCCCCGTCGTCTCGTCCTGGTCCGACACGCGAAGGCGGTCGGTTCCTCCGGTGGTGGCGACCGGGCCCGGCCGCTGACCGACAAGGGCCGCGCCGACGCCGACGCGCTGGGCGGCTGGCTCGCTGCCCGGCTCGCGATGGTCGACGTACTGTGGTCGTCTTCGGCGGTGCGCGCGCGGCAGACCACCACGGCGCTGCGCGCCGGCCTGCCCGCCGCGCCGGATCCGGTGTGGCGCGACGACCTCTACGACGCCGGACCGGGTGACGTGCTGGCGCTGTTGCGGGATCTGCCCGACGAGACGGGCGCGATCGTGCTCGTGGGCCACAACCCGACCATCGAGGCGGTGCACGCCGCGCTGACGGGAGAGCCACGGGGGTTCCGGCCGGGTGCCGCGGCGATCATCGAGCTCGAACAGCGGTGGTCGTCGGTCGGTGAGAGCACCGGACAGCTGGTCGACTTCTGCGCGCTCTAGCGCCGGTGCCGCCGGCGGTCAGGTCGGCGGGGTGGCGACCTCGATGCCCTCCTCGGCGTCCGCCGCCTCGATCTCCTCGCGCGAGATGCCGAGCAGGAACAGGATCGCGTCGAGGTAGGGCACCGTCAGGGCGGTGTCGGCCGCCTGGCGCACCACGGGCTTGGCGTTGAAGGCGATCCCCAGTCCGGCCCGCGCCAGCATGTCCAGGTCGTTGGCGCCGTCGCCGATGGCGACGGTCTGCGAGACCGGCACGCCGGCCTGCGCGGCGAACCGCTCCAGTGCGGCGGCCTTACCCGCACGGTCGACGACCTCACCGAGGAGGTTGCCCGTCAGACGCCCGTCGACCACCTCGAGGGTGTTCGCGGCGGCGTAGTCGATGCCCAGGTCGGCGACCAGGGCGTCGGTCACCTGCGTGAAGCCGCCGCTGACGATCGCCAGCCGGTAGTCGAGACGCTTGAGGGTGCGCACGAACGTCCGCGCGCCGGGGGCGAGCACCAGGTCTCGACGTACGTCGTCGAGGGCGCGCGCGTCGAGCCCGGCGAGCAGCCGAACGCGCGCCCGCAGCGACTCGGCGAAGTCGAGCTCGCCGCGCATGGCCCGCTCGGTGACTGCGCCGACCTCGTCCGCGCAGCCGGCGTGCGCCGCGAGCATCTCGATCACTTCGCCCTGCACGAGGGTCGAGTCCACGTCGAGCACGACCAGCCGCTTGGCGCGGCGCTGCAGCCCGGAGCGCTCGACGGCGACGTCGACGCCGAGCCGGGCGGTGGACAGCGCCAGGCGGGTCCGCAGCTCGACCGGGTCGATGCCCGAGACCTCGAGCTCCACTGCCGTGACCGGGTAGCGGGCGATGCGCACGATGCGGTCGATGTTGCCGCCGTAGTCGGCGATGACACCGGCGATGCCCGCCATCGCGGCCGGCCGCAGCGGGTGCCCGAGCACCGTGACGTGGCTGCGACCCTTGCCCCGCCCGGCGCCGTCGTCGTCGCCCGCCGCGACCTCGACCTCCATGGCCAGCGGGCTGAGGGCGTCGTCGAGCGCGGCGCGCACCGGCGCCTCGAGCTGACGGGCGCCGCGCAGCAGGACCCCGAGGACGAGCCGGCCGCGGATGACCACCTGCTCGACGTCCAGCACGGTCACGTCGTGGCGGGCGAGCGACTCGAACAGGGCTGAGGTGACGCCGGGCCGGTCGCGGCCGGTGACGGTCACGAGCAGCGTGCCGGGGGACTGGGTCGCCATGAGGACGCTCACGCTACTGAACCTGCGGCCAAGGGGTCAGGCTCGGCCCGCGAGGCGGACGCCGCCGGGTCCTGGTGGTGATCGTGAGGGGGATCGGCACCGGATTGGTGCTGGATCCCCTCACGATCACGGCGAAGGCGGGCGGCGGCGCGGTTGGTGAGGGTGGCGGCCAGGGGCGGCGGGGGGCTCGGCCGGGTCCTGGCGGTGATCGTGAGGGGGATCGGCACCGGATTGGTGCTGGATCCCCACACGATCACGGCGGAGGGGGGCGGCGGCGCGGGTGGTGAGGGTGGCGGCCAGGGGCGGCGGGGGGCGCGGGCTATACGGAGACGCGCTGGCCCTTGCCGACGACGGTGATGCCGCCCTCGGACACGACGAAGCCCCGCGCCCGGTCCTCCTCCTGGTCGACCCCGAGCCGGGCGCCTTCGGGGATCACGACGTTCTTGTCCACGATGGCGTTGCGCACGATCGCCTTGCGGCCCACGGTGACGTTGTTCATCAGCACCGATCCGGTCACCTCGGCCCATGAGTTCACGGTGACCCACGGCGAGAGCACCGACTCCTCGACCCGCGCCCCCGAGACCACGGCGCCGCTGGAGACGAACGAGTTGACCGCGTGGCCCAGCCGTCCTTGCGCGGCGTGCACGAACTTCGCCGGCGGCAGCGGCTCGTGCGAGGTGTAGATGGGCCAGTCGTTGTTGTAGAGGTTGAAGACCGGGTGCACCGCGATGAGGTCGGAGTGCGCCTCGTAGAACGCGTCGAGTGTCCCGACGTCGCGCCAGTAGTCGCGGTCGCGGTCGGTCGAGCCCGGCACGTCGTTGTCCTGGAAGTCATAGACCTGGGCCTCGCTGCGCTCGACCAGCATCGGGATGATGTTGCCGCCCATGTCGTGCTTGCTCGACGGGTCCATGGCGTCGCGGCGCAGCGCGTCCAGCAGTACGTCGGTCGAGAAGACGTAGTTGCCCATCGACGCGAAGACCTTGGTCGGGTCGCCCGGCAGACCCTGGGCGTCGGTCGGCTTCTCGCGGAACGCCGCGATCATCCGACGGTCGTTGGCCGTCTCGATGACACCGAACTGGTCGGCCATCTCGATCGGCTGGCGGATCGCCGCGACCGTCACGCCTGCGCCCGACTCGATGTGCTGGCGCACCATCTGGCTGGGGTCCATGCGGTAGATGTGGTCGGCGCCGAAGACGATGACGTGCGTCGGCCGTTCGTCGCCGATCAGGTTCAGACTCTGGTAGATCGCGTCGGCCGAGCCGGCGAACCATCGCGGGCCGAGCCGCTGCTGGGCCGGCACCGGCGCGATGTAGTTGCCCAGCATCGCCGAGAGCCGCCAGGTCGAGGCGATGTGGCGGTCGAGGCTGTGGCTCTTGTACTGCGTCAGCACCACGATCTTGCGGTAGCCGCCGTTGACCAGGTTGGACAGCACGAAGTCGATGAGCCGGTAGATGCCCCCGAACGGCACGGCCGGTTTCGCGCGATCGGCCGTCAACGGCATGAGGCGCTTGCCCTCGCCGCCGGCGAGGACGATCGAAAGGACCCGGTCCGGCATGGTGCGCACCGTACCCGGTGCGCCAGGATCGACGCATGCGCGTGGACCTGCTGACCCGTGAGTACCCGCCCGAGGTGTACGGCGGCGCCGGCGTGCACGTCGAGTACCTGGCCCGTGAGCTGCGTCGGATGCTGGACACCCGCGTGCACTGCATCGGGGCGCCTCGTGACGAACCGGGCGTCACCGCGTACGCCGCTCCGGGCGAGCTGGCCGACGCCAACGCGGCCCTACGAACTCTCGGAACCGATCTGAGCATGGCTGCCGGGTGTGCCGGCAGCGATCTCGTGCACTCGCACACCTGGTACGCCAACCTGGCCGGCCACGTCGCGAAGCTGCTGCACGGCGTGCCCCACGTCATGACCGCGCACAGCCTCGAACCACTGCGGCCGTGGAAGGCCGAACAGCTCGGCGGGGGCTACGCCCTCTCCTCCTGGGCCGAACGGACGGCGATCGAGGCGGCCGACGCGGTCGTGGCCGTGTCGGCCGGCATGCGCGACGACGTCCTCCGCTGCTACCCGCTCGTCGACCCCTCGCGGGTGCACGTGGTGCACAACGGCATCGACACCCGGCAGTACCAGCCCGACCGGCGCACCGATGTCCTCGAGCGGTACGGCATCGACCCCGACCGACCGTCGGTCGTCTTCGTCGGGCGGATCACCCGGCAGAAGGGGCTGCCCTACCTGCTGCGCGCAGCGGGCGCGCTCGACCCGGCGGTGCAGCTGGTGCTGTGCGCGGGCGCTCCGGACACCGAGGAGATCCTCGCCGAGGTCACCGTGCTCGTCGACGCGCTGCAGGCCGAGCGGGACGGGGTGATCTGGATCCAGGAGATGTTGCCCAAGGCCGAGGTCATCCAGATCCTCAGCCACGCGACGGTGTTCGCCTGCCCCTCGATCTACGAGCCGATGGGCATCGTGAACCTCGAGGCGATGGCCTGTGAGGTGCCCGTCGTCGCCACGGCGACCGGCGGCATCCCCGAGGTGGTCGCCGACGGAGAGACCGGGCTGCTCGTCCCGATCGAGCAGGTCGAGGACGGCACCGGCAGCCCGCTCGACCCGGTGACGTTCGAGACCGAGCTGGCGCAGCGACTGGGCGAGCTGGTGGCCGACCCGACCCGGGCCCGGGCGATGGGCCTGGCCGGTCGGCAGCGCGCCGTCGAGCACTTCTCCTGGCCGGCCGTGGCGACCCGCACGCTCGGCCTCTACCAGTCGCTGCGCTGAGCCGCTGAGCCGCTGAGTGCGCTGAGCCGCCGAGCCGGGCGGGCGCTATCCGGCACCCGGGCCGCTGCAGGCCGCCTCGATCCCGCGTCGGGCCGCCGCATCCAGGTCGCGCAGCACCAGCGCACGGGCGTTGGACTCCGCCGCGGTGATCGCGGCGCCCTCGCCGGCCCGCGCCGCGTCGACGATGAGCATCAGCCGCTGCGCGCCCTCGAGCACCCGATGTGCCGGCGGCGGGGCGGTGGGCGGCAGCACGGCCGGGACCCGCGACGAGTGGTGCGCGAGCACCTCGGCCGCCGCCGGCTCCCAGCGGGCGACGGCGAGGCTCATGAGCAGGTCGGTGGACTCGCGCATGACCCGGGCCAGGTCGCGCTCCGCCTCGCGCAGCGACATCGGCGTACGCGGGTCGGGGCGCACCGGGTGGACGGTCCACGCGCCCCGCGTCTCGTCCAGGACGCCGAGCGGCGGGACGCCGCCGACGGTGAGCACGGCTGCGCCACGTGCGACGGCGCTCTCATTGAAGGGGGGCGGGCCCGGTAGGCCGGTCGCGTCCCCGGGCCGCGGCAGCACCAGACGTAGGGCGCTCACGCCCTGTGCGCGCAGCCGGCCGAGCGCATAGGCGACGTTCACGCCCGAGGGTTCTGCGGGCAGGTTGAAGACCCGGTGCGGTGCGTCGTAGAGGCCCGTGACCCGGTCGGCCGCCTCGTCGAGGCTCACGGCGCCCTCGAGCGCGGCGCTTCCCCAGGCCGCGAGCCGCGCCGCGGCGGGCAGCTCGTGCATGCTGCAGAGCCTAGGTGCGCCCGAGCGCCGTGCGGCAGGTCGATAGGTTGCGGGAGTGCCCGACGTGCTGCGGTTGTCCGACGTGACGGTGCGCCGCGACGGCGCCACGCTGCTGGACGGTATCGACTGGCACGTCCAGGAAGGCGATCGCTGGGTGGTGCTCGGCCCCAACGGCGCGGGCAAGACGACGTTGCTGCAGGTCGCCTCCGCCAACCTGCACCCGACGCGCGGCACCGTCGAGATCCTGCAGGAGCGGCTCGGGGCGGTCGACGTCTTCGAGCTGCGGCCGCGCATCGGGCTGTCCAGCGCGGCGCTGGCCGACCGCCTGCCGGGGCGCGAGACGGTGCGCGACGTAGTCCTCACGGCGTCGTACGCCGTCGTGGGCCGCTGGCGTGAGAGGTACGACCACACCGACGCCGCGCGGGCCGACGGGCTGCTGGAGACACTGGGCGTCGCCGGGCTGGCGGACCGGCGCTTCGGCACGTTGTCCGAGGGCGAACGCAAGCGTGTGCAGATCGCCCGCGCCCTGATGACCGACCCGGAGCTGATGCTGCTCGACGAGCCGGCGGCCGGGCTGGACCTCGGGGGGCGCGAGGACCTCGTACGTCGGCTCTCCGGGATCGCCGCCGATCCCTACGCGCCGGCGCTGGTGCTCGTCACCCACCATGTCGAGGAGATCCCGCCCGGCTTCACCCATGTGCTGCTGCTGCGGGGCGGTCGGGTCGTCGCGGCCGGTCCGACGGAGACCACGCTGACTGCTGCGGCGCTGCAGGCCACCTTCGGCCTCCCGCTGGAACTGCAGCGCCAGGGCAGTCGTTGGACGGCACGAGCGACCGACGGCGTCTGACGCCTGAGGCGAGCGCAAACTCCTAGGATGCACAGCATGCGGCCTGCTCGGCGGATCTGATGAGGGACCTCGACTGGGCCTTCTGGCTCGGGCTGGCCGTCGTGCTCGGGATCGTCGAGGTGACCAGCCTCGACCTGCTCTTCCTGATGCTTGCCGGTGGGGCGCTGGCCGGCGCCGTGACGGCGCTGGTCACCGACAACCCGGTCATCGAGGCGCTCGTCTCGCTCGTCGTGGCGGTGACCATGCTCGCCGTCGTGCGCCCGGTCGCACTGCGCCACCTGCGCACGCCGCTGGCCATCCGCACCGGCACGGCCGCGCTCGTGGGTCAGAAGGCCGTGGCCACCGAGCGCATCGACGAGCACGACGGCCGCATCAAGCTCAAGGGCGAGGTGTGGTCCGCCCGCACCTACGACCCTTCCCACGTCATCGCGGCGGGCCGGAACGTCGAGGTCGTGCAGATCGACGGCGCGACCGCGATCGTCTATGAAGCGGAGATCTAGTGGACTCAGTGGTCCCCCTCGTCCTCCTGGCCGTCGTGGCGGTGCTCGTCCTCGTCGCACTGGGCAAGACGGTCCGAATCATCCCGCAGGCCCGCGCGGGTGTGGTCGAGCGGCTCGGTCGCTATGCCCGCACCCTTGACCCCGGCCTCGCGATCCTCGTCCCCTTCATCGACAAGCTGCGTCCGCTGATCGACCTGCGCGAACAGGTCGTGTCCTTCCCGCCGCAGCCGGTCATCACAGAGGACAACCTGGTGGTCGGCATCGACACCGTCCTCTACTTCCAGGTCACCAACCCGAAGGCCGCGACCTACGAGATCGCCAACTACATCCAGGGTGTCGAGCAGCTGACCGTGACGACGCTGCGCAACGTGGTCGGCAACCTCAACCTCGAGGAGGCCCTGACCTCACGCGACCACATCAACGCCCAGCTGAGAGGTGTGCTCGACGAGGCCACCGGCAAGTGGGGCATCCGCGTCAACCGCGTCGAGATCAAGGCCATCGAGCCGCCCGCGTCGGTGAAGGACTCGATGGAGAAGCAGATGCGCGCCGAGCGGGAGAAGCGCGCGACCATCCTGACGGCGGAGGGCTTCAAGCAGTCGCAGATCCTCACGGCCGAGGGGGAGCGGCAGTCCGCGATCCTCAAGGCCGAGGGCGACGCGCAGGCGGCGGTCCTGCGGGCGGACGGCGAGGCGCAGGCGATCCAGCGGGTGTTCGACGCGATCCATGCCGGCAACCCGGACCAGAAGCTGTTGGCCTACCAGTACCTGCAGATGCTGCCGCAGATCGCGCGTGGCGACTCGAACAAGGTGTGGATCGTGCCCAGCGAGCTGGGCGAGGCGCTCAAGGGCATCGGCGGCATGCTGGGCGGTCGCGGCGACGGGTCCGAGCCGGCGCCGCACCCACCTATCCAGCCGGTCTGATCAGCTCGCGGCCGGAGCCGCGGCCAGCTCGCCCGCCAGCTTGAGCACCAGCTGGACGTACCAGTCGGCGTGGTTGTAGTGCCAGATCGCCTGGTAGAGCGACGCCTGGCCGCGACCCGCACCGTTGGCGCACAGGTAGTGGGCGGCCGTGAAGATCGCGTCGGCCGGGTCCTGGATGTCCGTGGCGCCGTCACCGTCACCGTCGACGGCGTACGCCGCGAAGGTCGACGGCAGGAACTGCATCGGCCCCTGGGCTCCGGCGTACGACGTCGCGGGGCTACGGCCGTGCCCCGACTCGACCTGGCCGACCGCGGCGAGCACCGTCCAGGACAACCCGCGGCAGGTCTTGGCCGCGCCGACGTACAGCGCCCGGAAGTCCGGCGGGACCGCGCTCGCGTGCGCCGTGGCTATCCGCTCGGCCGCGGAGCGCGAGGCGGCTGCGGACAGCGCCCGCAGCGCGGCCGCCGCGGCCTCGGCCTCGGCGAGGTGGCGTGCCCGCGTCGTCAGGCGCGTCAGGCGCTGACCGGCCGCCGCGAGCAGCGCCGCGAGCCGTTCGTAGCGCCTGGTCACCTCACCGGCGGTGACGACGCTGCGCTCGGTGGCGGCCTGCAACGTGGCGGCGCGTTCGACGGCGAGCTGCGCGACGGCGGCAGCGTCGGTCGAGTCGCGGGAGCCCGTGGCGACCAGCCGTTGCACGTAGGCGACCCGCTGCAGCGCGTCGCTCGCGTCGGGTGCCGTGAGCACGCTGGCCAGCAGGGCCGTGGAGCCCCCGGCCATGTACAGGGTGCGGATGCGCCGGCCCGTGGAGCGCTGCTCGGCAGCAGCCCGCCGGGCCGCGACGTCGAGGTCCTGATGGGCCGAGATGGTCCGCGACACCCGGCCGGAGAGGTCGCTGAGGCTGCGCTCGTAGTCACGCAGGGCGCGCTGCACCTGCGGCTGCACGGCTGCCACCTCCGTGGCGGCCTGGTGTGCGGCCGCGCGGGCGCCCGCTGCGGTATCGGCGCCCGCGGGGCGCACCGGGACGATCGCCAGCAGCAGACCGGCGATCACCACCAGCGCAGCACGACGTGGGCTCCTCACACTCCTACGTCGGCGTGTGTCGCCTCCGGCTTGACCTGGGCGCCGTGACCCGGACGCGCACGCACCGCCGAGCCGTCACATAGAGTCCGCGACGATGAGCTGGCTCGAGGCGGTCGCGGTGCTGCTCGCCGGTGTGGGGGCGGGGGCGGTCAACACCGTGGTCGGCTCCGGCACGTTGCTCACGTTTCCCGTGCTGCTCGCCGTGGGCTACTCGCCCCTGGTCGCGAACGTCAGCAACAACGTAGGCCTCACGCCCGGTTCCATCAGCGGGGCGATCGGCTACCGGGCCGAGCTGGGCGGGCAGGGTCGGCGGCTGCGCCAGCTGGGCGTGGCCTCTTTCGCCGGGAGCCTCACGGGAGGGGTGCTGCTGCTGACCCTTCCGGAGGGCGCGTTCCGGGCGATCGTGCCGGCGCTCATCGCGCTGTCCTGCGTGCTGGTGCTCGTGCAGCCGTGGCTGACGTCGCGGGTCGCCTCGCTGTCGCGTCACCCGGAGCACGGCGGCGTCCCGCTGTTCGTGGGCGTCTACCTCGCCGGCATCTACGGCGGCTACTTCGGGGCCGCCCAGGGTGTGCTGCTCATCGCGCTGCTGGGGTTGTTCTTCGACGAGCACCTGCAGCGGGTCAATGCGGCCAAGAACGTGCTCGCCGCCATCGTGAACGGCGTCGCGGCGGTGCTGTTCGTCCTCGTCTCGCACGTCGCCTGGGCGGCCGCCGGGCTGATCGCCGTCGGCTCGGTGATCGGCGCCCTGATCGGTGCGCGCGTCGGACGTCGCATCCGTCCTGGTGTGCTGCGCGGCCTGGTCGCACTCGTGGGTGTCGCGGCAATCGTGCAGATCCTGGCGCGCTGACCCGTGCGGCTGACGCCAGTCGACGACCCGCACGACCCTCGTCTGTCCGACTACGTCGGGCTCACCGACGTGGCCCTGCGCCGGCGCACCGAGCCCGCGCTCGGCCTGTTCATGGCCGAGGGGGAGAAGGTCATCCGCCGCGCGGTCGACGCGGGCTACCGCCTTCGCTCGGTGCTGCTCGAAGCGCGCTGGGTGGCAGCACTGCGCGACGTGCTCGACGGCTCGGACGCACCGGTGTACGTCGCCTCGCCGGCACTGCTGGAAGGGGTGACCGGCTACCCGGTGCACCGGGGGGCGCTCGCTGCGATGGACCGCCGCGCGCTCCCGTCGGTCGCCGACGTGCTGCGCGGCGCGCGGCGGGTGGTGGTGCTGGAGGACATCGTGAACCACACGAACGTCGGGGCGGTGTTCCGCAGCGCCGCGGCGATGGGCGTCGATGCGGTGCTCGTGAGCCCGCGGTGCGCCGACCCGCTGTACCGGCGCTCGGTCAAGGTCTCGATGGGGACCGTCTTCCAGGTGCCCTGGACCCGGCTGGAGCCGTGGCCGGACGGGCTGCACCGGCTGCGAGCGGCTGGCTTCGTCGTCGCGGCCCTGACGCCGGCGCTGGACTCGGTGGAGCTGGGGGAGCTGTCGCGGACCGTGCCCGACCGGCTGGCGCTGCTGCTCGGCACCGAGGGCGACGGCCTGTCACCTGCCTCGGTCGCGGCGGCCGACCTCGTCGTGCGCATCCCCATGGCCGGCGCCGTCGACAGCCTCAACGTCGCCGCTGCCGCGGCGGTCGCCCTGTGGGCGACCCGGCGCGCCGGGGGAGAGCCGTCGTCGTAGCGACGCGGGGGTGTCAGAGGCGGCGGAAGCGTGCCTCGGCGGCGCAGTAGGCACCGAAGCAGATCAGCCCGACGGCGGTCGCCATCAGCAGCACCGGACCGTAGGGTGCCGTCGCCACGCTCTTGAGCGCGACGTCGAAACCGCCGGCCTTGCCCGGCTGATGGTCCAGCGCGGCCTTGATGACGAAGATGCCGACGAGGGCGAAGACGACGCCGCGGGCGACGTAGCCCGCCTGCCCGAGCCGGCGTACGACGTCGTAGGTGCGGGCGCTCATGCGGCTACGGTCGAGGTGCTTCTCGAAGTCGGTCTTCAGCCCGCGCCAGGTGAGGCCAGCGGCGATGCCGATGATGACCAGCCCGGCGATCACGACCAGCGTCTTGCCGCCCGTGTGGTCGAGGGCCTTGGCGGTCCAGCCCGCCTGCGACGAGGACGAGGACGACCCGGTCGCGGTGCGCAGGGCGAGCAGCCCGAACCCGAGGTAGACCAGGCCGTTGAGCGCCGAGCCGATGCGCTTGAGGGTCCGCTTCTTCTCGTCGGTCTCGTCGCGGCGACCCCAGGCGGCCTCGCTGAATCGCCAGCCGGCGTAGGCCACGAAGCCGACGACCATCAGCCACAGCACGAACGTGCCGAACGGCTGCTGCGCCACCTTCTGCAGGGCGCCCTTCTGGTCGGTCCGCTGCTGGCCGCCGAGCGCCACCTGGAAGGCCAGCACCCCGATCAGGGCGTAGACCAGGCCCTTGGCGAGGAAGCCGAGCCGGGCGGCCTTCTCGAAGGCGTCGCTGTCGGCCACCTGGCGCGCGGTGCCCTCGGCGCGACGGGCGCCGGAGAGGGGGATGTGGCTCATGGTTGCTCCTCGCGGTTCGGCAGGGGTCGCGCTCCCTGCCTGAGTACCCAGCGTGGCGTCCGCGAAGCCCGGTGCACGCCGATGAGTGGACGCGGCGGAGCCGCGAGGCTCCCGGGTCGCGGGCCCTTCGCCCGGCCCGAACGGAGAGGCTCAGCCGCCCCGCTGCGCGTGCCAGCCGGCGAGCAGCTCGCTCTCCCGCTCGCGGTCGAGCCCCGGCGTGGGGGGCTGCTCGACCGTGCGCGTCCAGGCGAGCGTGTCCCGCACCGTCTCCTCGAGCGGCCGCAGGGCCAGGCCGGTCGCCAGCGCCGCGGCAGGGTCGGCGCTGAGCATCAGGACGTCGGGGTCGCCCCCGCTCCAGAGCGGCAGCGACTGCCCGTCGACCCCGGCGGCGAGCAGGAAGTCGTCGTCGACCCACGCCAGACGGGTGCCTGCAGGGGCCACCGCCCGGGCCGCCGTCTCGAGCTGCTCGCCCCAGGTGAACGTCGCCGACGGGCCGGCGGCATGGAACGGTCCCGAGGTGCGCGCCTCGAGCAGGCCGACCATCCACCCGGCCAGGTCGCGCACGTCGATCACCTGGGCGGGCGCGTCGACCGGCCCGGGTGCCAGCACCTCCCCGCCGGCGGCGAGGCGCGCGACCCACCACGGGAAGCGCCAGGTGTAGTCGTCGGGACCCACGACGTACGTCGGCCGGACGACGAGCGTGCCCGGGCCGAACCGCTCGGTGGCGGCTCGCTCGCACAGCGCCTTCAGGCCGCCGTAGGTCTGCTCGGTCACGTCCTCGACCGTGGGGTCGTCCAGCTGGGCCAGCGGGGCCTGCTCCGTGTAGCCACGGCGCTGCGGCGGGGCGTAGGCCGAGACGCTGGAGACCAGCAGGTAGTGCCCGGCGCGTCCGCCCAGCACGTCGGCCAGCGACTGCACCTGGCGCGGGACGTAGGCGCAGGTGTCGACCGTCGCGTCCCAGCTGTCGTGCCCCAGCGCGCTCAGGTCCGTGTCGCGGTCACCGAGACGGTGCTCGACGCCGGGGAAGAGCTCGGGCCCGGTCTGTCCGCGGTGGAACACGGTCACGTCGTGCCCGGCGGCGAGCGCCGCTGCGACGACGTGCCGCCCGATGAACCGGGTGCCTCCGACGACCAGGATGCGCACCTGCCGCACCTTACGGCCTTCCCGCGCAGGGGGAGCGCAGCCGGATCAGCCGATCAGCCAGGAGCTGCCGGCGGCCCCCGCGGCCCAGAGGACGCTGACCAGGGTGCCGATGATGAACGCCTCCGGGGCGTTGGCCTCGTTGGACTGCGGGCCCCTCAGCTCGGGGTAGCGGCCGACGCCCTTGACGGCCAGCACCAGCGCCATGCCCTCCGGCCACCCGGCGAGCAGCGTCGCCGAGACGGCCGCCCGTTCGAGGTAGCCGATCCAGATCCCGCCGCGCAGGACCGCCCCCGCCGGGTGCTCCAGAGGCGCAGCGGTCGGCTGCCGCGCCGGCGCGTCCGCCAGGGCGTCGGGCGGTTGCTGCGGGCGGCCCGGGACGGGGGCGTGGTGGAGGTCGACGTCGCGGCGCACCAGCCGGAAGACCGCACGGACGACGTCGCTGCCCGCGGTGGTCGCGGCCACCACCGCGAGGACCCGGCCGGCGGCCGCCCGCCACCCGTCGACGTCGCCCGCTGCCGCCGCGAGGGCCGCGGCGCCCGCCAGCAGCACGACGCTCGTGGCCGCGACCGGCAGGGTCGGGTCGGCCCACCGGCGCCGGAGCAGCAGGGCCAGCACCGGCCCGGCGGCCGTGAGCGCCAGCAGCACGAGCGCGACGACGGTCATCGCTCCGGCCCTTCCGCCTCGGCCAGCAGCTGGGCCGCCAGCTGTCGGCCGGCCAGCTCGGGCGCCCAGGTGGCGGTGATCAGCCGCTGGGACACGGCCTGCTTGCTGATGCCCAGCCGGAGCGCGACCTCGCTCTGCGACAAGCCCTGCGCCCGCAGGTCGACCGCCTCCCAACCCGCTTCGCTGCGCCGCTGCAGGAGGGCGGCCAGCAGGTCGAGCACCGTCTGCGTCGGCCGGCCCGCCGCCTCGTCGCGGGCGGCGACCGTGACATGGGAGGGAGCGGACTTGGCCCGCTCGACCGCGCGCCGGGCACGTTCGAAGGCGGCCCCCGACCCGGCCCTGGTGCTGGCGGGCAGCGGCTCGTGGACCGGCCCTATCCCGATCCCCACGCTCCAGTTCCCCAGCCGCACGAGGGCCAGTGACAGGTCGACGACGACCTGCGGACGGTCCAGGACCGCCTGCACCTCGTCACCCGCGGTCCGCTCCCAGGGCCGGACCAGGCCCTGCGCCGGGCTGGCCCACCGCGCGAGGAGATCCTCGACCTGGTCGCGGCCGCGCCGGCTGTGGCGTTGGTCGACGGTCATGACGAACACCGGATACCCCTGCCGGTCGGTGTGCCTGGCGGGCCCCGGGACAAGGATGTCGTCCGGGACGCGAGACGGTCAACGCTAGAGACTTGTTTGTATCCTGTCAAACCTGCAGCCTTGCTGGACCGCCGCACCTGCGACAGCTCGGCGACCCGGTCGCGCTCGGGGGTAGCGTGCCCGCCGACGCCCACCGCAGCGACAGGGGAGCAGGCATGGACGAGGCGCTCACCGCCCGAGAGGTGACCTTCACCGGGCACGGCGGCGACCAGGTGACGGCGTACGTCGCTCGGCCCGAGGGCGTGCCGTCGCGCGGCGGCGTCGTGGTCGTGCACCACATGCCCGGCTGGGACAGCGCGACGAAGGAGATCACCCGGCGCTTCGCGGCGAACGGCTTCGACGCGGTCTGCCCCAACCTGCACGAGCGCGACGCGCCCGGCGCCGACCCCGACGACGCCGCCGCCGCGTCGCGCGCCGCGGGCGGCGTGCCCGACGAGCGGCTGGTCGGCGACGTCGCCGGTGCGGCGGCCTACCTGCGGGCCCTGCGCGGCGGCACCGGCAAGGTCGGTGTGATCGGCTACTGCTCCGGCGGTCGCCAGGCCTTCCTGGCCGCGTGCTCGCTGGATCTCGACGCGGCCGTCGACTGCTACGGGGCTTTCGTGACCGGGCAGCCGCCCGCGGACTTCCCGATCGAGGTGACCCCGATCGGGCACCTCGCTCCGGCGCTGTCCTGCCCGCTGCTCGGGCTGTTCGGGAACGAGGACTCCCGTCCGTCGCCGAGCGACGTCGACGAGCTCGAGCGGCTGCTCGTCGAGGCGGGCAAGACCTACGAGCTGCACAGGTACGACGGTGCGGGCCACGCGTTCTTCGCGGTCGACCGGCCGGCGTACCGCCCGGCGGCCGCCACCGACGGCTGGCGGCGGGTGCTGACCTGGTTCGAGCGCTACCTGGCCGCCTGAGGAACGGGCCGACACGCAAGGGGACGGATGACATGTGCACCTACCGCACCGAACGGCTCGCCGTCGCCGGCAGCGCCAAGGGCCCGCACGGCTGGTTCGCCGTGACCGACGCCTCGGTCTACCTCGACCACCCGGTGCACGCGCAGGCCGAGCACACCCTCAACGTCGACCTGCGCAATCCGGCGCAGGGCGCGTCGGCGCGCGTCGCCGTGGAGCTCGAGCCGGGTGCCGCCCGGGCCCTGGCCGAGGCCATCCTGCACGCGCTCGACGCGGCGCCTTCGGACCTGTCGGGCTGAGCTGCGTCGCCGCGGAGCGCGGGCCCCCGCGTCCGGCGGCGCCTCTGTCGCGGGGGTTCGGTCTCCAGGTCGTGTCCGCGCCGGTAAGGTGCCCGCGACAGATCGACTGCGACGTGGCGGGGATGGGATGACCCAGGCGGCGACTCACGGGGTCGGCGACGCGTACCTGGCCCACGAGAGCGCGCGCGACCACCTGCTGGCGCAGTACGCCGCCATCCCGCCCGGTGCACCGGTGCGGCTGGCCAAACGGACGTCGAACCTGTTCCGCCCGCGCGAACGACAGGCCGCGCCCGGCCTCGACGTCCGCGCACTCGACGGGGTGCTGTCGGTCGACCCGCAGGCCCGCGTCGCCGACGTGCAGGCCATGACGACGTACGAGGACCTCCTCGACGCCACCCTCGCGCACGGGCTGATGCCCACCGTCGTTCCCCAGCTCAAGACCATCACCATCGGGGGCGCCTTCAGCGGCCTGGGCATCGAGTCGAGCTCCTTCCGCGCGGGCCTGCCCCACGAGTCGGTGCGCGAGGTCGAGGTCCTCACCGGCGCCGGCGAGGTCGTCGTCGCCGCCGCCGAGGGCGAGCACAGCGAGCTGTTCCGGACGCTGCCCAACTCCTACGGGACCCTCGGCTACGCCCTGCGGCTGCGCATCGACCTCGTGCCGGTGTCGCCCTACGTCAGGTTGCGGCACGTCCGGTTCCACGACCTCGAGGAGCTGACCGGCGCCATCGGGCGCATCGTGGCGAGCCAGGCGTGGGACGGCGAGCCGGTGCACTTCCTCGACGGGACGGTGTTCGCCGCCGACGAGGCCTACCTGACGCTGGGCTCGTGGGCCGACGAGCTGCCGCCCGGCGTCACCCCGAGCGACTACACCGGCGTGCAGGTCTACTACCGGTCGATCCGGTCGCGCGAGATCGACCACCTGACCGTCCGCGACTACCTGTGGCGCTGGGACACCGACTGGTTCTGGTGCTCGCGCGCCTTCGGCGCCCAGAACCCGCGCATCCGCCGGCTGTGGCCCAAGCGCTGGCTGCGCAGCGACGTCTACTGGAAGCTCATCCGCCTGGAGAACCGCTACGGCGTGGCCGCGTGGCTCGACCGGCGCAAGGGGCGCCCGCCGCGGGAGCGCGTCGTGCAGGATGTCGAGATCCCGCTGGCGCGCACGGCCGCCTTCCTGCACTGGTTCCTTCGCGAGGTGCCCATCGAGCCGATCTGGCTCTGCCCGATCAAGCTGCGGGACAGCGGTGCGACGGCGACCCTCGCCGCCGGCGACCGGGAAGCCGCACCCTGGCCGCTGTACCCGCTGCGGGTCGGCGAGACGTACGTGAACGTCGGCTTCTGGTCCACGGTGGCCATTGCCGAGGGCGCCGGCGACGGTGACGTGAACCGGGCCGTCGAGCGCGCCGTGGCCGACCACGAGGGACACAAGTCCCTTTACTCCGATGCCTACTACGGCGAGGCGGAGTTCTGGGATCTTTATGGCGGCCCGGACTACCGGGGCGCCAAGCGGCGTTACGACCCGGAGTCGAGGCTGCTCGACCTCTATGCGAAGGCGGTGAAGCGACGGTGACCCTGCACCTGGAGAGGTCCGGGAACGGCCGACAGCCGACGGTGACCCTCGGCGACATCTTCTCCCGGCTTTTCGGACCCGACGCGCCCGTTCGGTTCACGGCGTATGACGGCAGCTCCGCCGGGCGGCCCGACGCGACGCTCGGCCTGCACCTCGCCTCGCCGCGCGGAGCGTCCTACCTCGTGACGGCCCCCGGCTCCCTGGGCATGGCCCGCGCCTACATCCAGGGCGACCTGGAGGTCTCGGGGGTGCACCCGGGCGACCCCTACGAGGCGCTGCGCATCATCGACGACGAGCTGCGCATGCAACGCCCCGCGGCCGCCGAGGCGCTGCGCTGGTTGCAGGCGCTCGGCCTCCGCACGCTGCTGCCGCCCGGCCCGCCGCCGCAGGAGGTGCGGGCGACCAGCAAGATCGGGCTGCGGCACGGCCGCGCCCGCGACGCGTCGGCGATCAGCCACCACTACGACGTGTCGAACCGGTTCTACGAGATGGTCCTCGGGCCGTCGATGACCTACACCTGTGCGTGCTACACCAGCGAGGACGCGACGCTCGAGCAGGCGCAGGCGCACAAGTACGACCTGGTCGCCCGCAAGCTGGGCCTCAAGCCGGGAATGCGGTTGCTGGACGTCGGCTGCGGCTGGGGCGGCATGGTGCGCCACGCCGCCCGGGAGTACGGCGTGCGGACGCTCGGCGTCACGCTTTCGCGCGAGCAGGCGACCTGGGCGCAGGCCCGGATCGAGCGAGACGGCCTGGGTGATCTCGCCGAGGTGCGCCATCTCGACTACCGCGACGTGCGCGAGCGCGACTTCGACGCCGTCAGCTCCATCGGCCTCATCGAGCACATCGGGGTGAAGAACTACCCGTCCTACTTCGCCTTCCTGCGCGGAAAGCTGCGCAGTGGCGGGCGGCTGCTCAACCACGGCATCACGCGCCCTGACAACGAGCACGCAGGCCTCCCGCGGCGCGGCTTCATCGGCCGCTACGTGTTTCCCGACGGCGAGCTGACCGGCTCGGGTGACATCGTGCGTGCCGTCGAGGACTGCGGGCTCGAGGTGCAGCACCACGAGAACCTGCGCGTGCACTACGCCCGCACGCTGCGGGGGTGGAGCGACAACCTCGTGGCCAACTGGGAGGACTGCGTCGCAGAGGCGGGTCTCGCCCGGGCCAAGGTATGGGGGCTGTACCTGTCCGGCTCGCGGCTGGCCTTCGAGCGCAACGGCATCCAGCTGCATCAGGTCCTCGCCACCCGCACGGACGAGGACGGCCGCTCCGGCTACCCGTTGCGCCACGACTTCGGCGTCTGAGTGCGGTGGTGTCCGGGGGGCCGGCGGGGACCCAGCCCCTCCGTCACCGCAGGTCGGAGCGGTCCCGGTCGGCCTCGGTGCACCGTGGGGCGGTGACCTGCGCCGCCGGACCCACGAGTCCGACGGCAAGGATCGCCGTGTCGTCGTCATGGGCGACGTCGCGGCCCAGTGCCACCAGCGCGCGGTCGCAGAGCTCCTCGGGTGTCGCGGCGGAGCGCGCTGACTCCAGCAGCGTGGCCAGTCCGGTCTCGACCGGGAGCCGGCGATCCTCCACGAGGCCGTCGGTGAACAGCAGCAGCGTCGCCCCCTCGGGGAGCACCACCTCGGTCTGCGGGTAGTCGCCGCTGTCGGCGCCGAGCGGGGGGCCCGGTTCGACATCGAGGTACGCCGGTGGCACCCCGGGAGCCGTGACCAGCGGCGGAAGGTGACCCGCGGAGGCGATGGTGACGGTGCGGCTGACCGGATCGAGCAGGGCGAACAACGCCGTCGTGATCTGTTCCTGCTCCAGTCGCACGACGGCAGCGTCGAGGCGGTGCAACACCTCGGCAGGCGAGAGCTCTGCGGAGGCGTGGGCCCGCGCCGTCGCGCGCAGCTGGCCCATCACGGCCGCCGCCCGCAGCCCGCGGCCCATCACGTCTCCGATGACAAGGGCCACCCTGCCCTGCTCGAGCGGGATGACGTCGTACCAGTCGCCACCGATGTGCGTGCCCGCGCTGCCCGGCAGGTAGCGCCAGGCGAAGGACATGCCCTCGATGCGGGGCAGCTGCTGGGGCAGCAGGCTCCGCTGCAACGTCAGGGCCGCGTCCCGCTCGCGACCGAAGCGCGCGGCGTTGCCCACGGCCACGGCGGCCCGAGCGGCGACGTCCTCGACCAGCATGAGGTCGTCAGCGGTATAGGCGGCCCCGTCGGTGCGGGCCAGAGCGATCGCACCGAGCACCCGACCGCCGGTGGACAGCGGGGCGGCGAGCGCCGTGCTCGGCGCGATGCGGGCGGCGAGGTCCTCGTCGTCGGCACGGTCGTCGATGCGGGCCCGAAGGCTGTCGGGCACCGTCTCGTAGCGGACGCTGCGCCCCGAGCGGATGACCTCGCCGAGCCCGCCCTTGGCCGACATCTCGATGGTGTGTGCCTGCTCCGTGCGCATGTAGTCGGTCACGTCGGCGTCACGGTGGCGCACCGCCCCGATGTCGACGTGCCCTTCGGCATCGGTGAGGAACACGACCGCCCAGTCGGCGAGCGCGGGCACCACGAGGTCGACGAGGGTGCCGAGCGTCTCGGCCGGCTCGAGCGACGCCGCCAGCCGCGCGGTCGCGTCCGCCAGGAAGGCGGAGCGTTCCTTGGCCCGCCGCTCGAGGTCGAAGAGCCTGGCCCGTTCGAGGGCCAGGCCGCACTGGCGTCCGATGGTGGTGAGCACGTCGACCTCGGCCGCATCGATCACGTGCTCGGGCGGGAAGGAGAGGGTGAGCGTGCCGAGTGCGCGCGCGTTGATCAGCAGCGGGACGCAGGCGAGCGAGCCCGGAAGGACGACCTCGCCGGCCAGCAGCGGGTAGCGCTCGAACAGCTGCTCGGTGGCCGTGAGCACCACGGGGGTCTGGGTGCGGAACGCCTCGCTGGCCGGCAGGTCGGCGTGGACGGGGAAGGTCGACCAGGCCCGCGCCGTGCGGCCGCTGCCGCCGTGGACCCTGACGACGCGCAGCGTGGCGTCGTCGTCGTCATCGAGGAGGCTGAGCACCGAGAGCGAGGCGCCCAGGGTCTCGGCGGACTCCCTGGCCACGATCTCGGCGATCTCGCCCGTGTCGCTCGCGCTCGCGAGCGCGGCCGTGACGCGGTGCAGCCGGCTGAGTCGCTCCGCGGCCAGCTCGGCCTCCCGCCGCGCGGTGCGCTCGGCTGCGGCGAGCTGGGTGCGGGCCAGGGCCTGGGCGGCCTGGCCCGCAAGGGCCTCCACGAACGCGCGCTCGTCGGCACCGAACAGTCGCCGCATGGTGAAGCTGAACCGCAGGACGCCCACGACCTGGTCGGGCAGCAGCAAGGGGACCGTGCACATGGACGTGGTGCCCGGCTCCAGCCCGGTCAGCGCGGGAAACAGGCTCTCGCGCTGCTCGCGGCTCTCCAGCCACACCGGCTGACCGGTGCGCAGCGCCGTGGCGGCAGGCAACGGCGCGTCGCGGCGCTCGGCGCGCAGCCGGGCGACGAGCTCGCTGCTGTAGCCGACGGTGGCGGCCACGCCGAGGTGCTCGCCTTCACCCGCCACCATCAAGGCGCCCCCGGACGCCCCGAGGGCGTCGACGCCCTGGGACACGACCGCGTCGGCGACCTCCTCGGCGACCGTGGCGCCGGCCAGGGCCGCCGTGACGGCCTGCAACCGAGCGGCGCGGTCAGTGACGCGGTGCGCGGCCGCGACCGAAGCGAGCTCGGACAGCAGGAACTGCTCGAAGGTCACAGGTTCGACCGGTGGTTCGCCGCGGCCGGCCGCGCCCAGCTGCTCGATCAGGCCCGCGACGTACCACTGGCGGAACGCCCGGTGTTCCGGTGGCGACTCGACGGTCAGGACCCGGGCGGCCCGGGCGTAGGCGTCGGCCTCGTCGAGGGCGGCCAGGTAGTCGCGGCCGGCCTCGGCCGCCGACAGCGGCAGGTTGAGGGTCAGGCGGGTGCGCTGCTCGCCGGCTGCCGCGGCAGCGACGGCCTGGCGCTTGATGGCCTGGCGGGCCTCGGCGAACTGCGTGGTGACCGTCTCGATGAGGCGCGCCAGCGCAGGGGTCACCTCGGCGGTGTGCCCGCTCGCCGCACCGGTGGCCGCCAAGGTGAACTCCCGCACCAGCCCGTCGACGTGCGCCTTGGCGGCCAGCAGCAGGTCGGTCGGCACGTCGCCGAGGGTGACGCGGTAGCGCGGGCTCTCGTCACCGACCCCGCGAGACCAGGGACCGTCGTCGAGCTGGTTGGCCGCGCCGGCCGGCTCCGTCACGTCGGCTGCGCTCCGCCCCGCCGGGTCGGCGGACAGCTCGGCCCACACGACCTTCCCGTCGATGCGGGGTTCGACGCCCCAGCGCTGGCTGACGGCTTGGACCAGCGAGAGCCCGCGGCCGGTCATCGCCTCGCCCGGCACCAGGGCCTGCAGCGGCGCGAGCCGTGAGCGGTCGGCCACTTCGAGGCGCACGGTGGTGCCGTCGTGGCGGACGTGCAGCACGGCGGGAGCCGCACCGTGAATGAGCGCGTTGGTGGCCAGCTCACCGACCACCAGCTGCGCCTCGTCGCTGACGGCCTCCGCCGGCGTACCTCGCAGCGCCTGGACCACGAGCCGGCGTGCGCTCGCGACGGCGTCCGGCCGGTCGTCGAGCCGGAGGCTCTGCTCCACACGCGCTCCTCGGGGGTCACGGGCGGCGCGGCCGCGCCGCACCGGGCCCGATCATCCCCCTCTCCGAGGAGCCGCGCCACGGGAGGGTCCCGGCGGTCGGCGGATCGCGACCGCGGGTGTGGACGGGAGCCCTCAGACCCCCTCCTCCGGATGTGCCAGGACGATGCGGGTCAGCTCGACCCGCGACCGGATGGCGAGCTTGCGGAACGCATGCCGCACGTGGCTGTTCACGGTGTGCGGGGACAGGAACAGCCGCCGCGCCGCCTCCGAGGTGGTGAGCCCCTCCGACACCGCCCGGGCCACCCGCACCTCGGCGTCGGTCAGGCTCTCCCAGCCCGAGACGGGGCGGGACGCGCGGGTGCCGTGTCCTCGGCGCACGCCGAGGTTGCGCAGGCCGAGGCGTGCCTCCGCGGCCATCCGGTCGGCCTGCATGGCCGAGAAGGCCGACAGCGCCCGGTCCAGCAACGCCTCTGCGTCCGACCGGTCGCCGGTGCCGCACAGCACGACGCCGGCGTCGTGCGCGGCCACCGCCGCCGGCCAGGCCTGCCGGTGACCGTCTGCGGCCGATCGCAGGGCCGATGCGTCGCGCTCCAGCAGCCCGCGGGAGTGCCGTGCCGAGACCTGCAGCGACAGCAGGCCGGGGTTGGCCACGGCGAGCCGCTGCGCGGTCCGGACGACGGCGTCCGCCCCCTCTGGGTGACCGGCGGCCAGGGCCAGCCGGGTCAACCAGGGCGCGGCGAGCGGCTCGCTGACCAGCAACCGCGGCCGCTCGGCCAACTCGGCGACCAGTGCCGCGGCCATCTCGTCGTACGCCGCCACGGGACCGACCCCTGCCTCGGCTACCTGGGCGGCCACCCAGGTCTGGCCCGGGTCCCACGGCGCGTCCGCCGGCGCCGCCGCGTCGCGCCGGCTGAGCATGCTGGTCGCGGTCGCCACGCTGCCCGTCAGCAGCGCGATCTGCGCGAGCAGCGTCAGAGCAGGCAGCAGGAGCAGGCCGTTGCCGAGCTCGTCGGCCAGGACCTCGGCACGCTGCGCGTGCCACGCGGCCGCACTCAGGTCCCCGCCGGCGAGAGCCAGTCGGGCACGTAGCAGCGCAGGCAGTGGTCGAGCGAGACTGTCCGAGGTGACCCGCAGGCGCGCCTCTGCCGTGTCCAGCGTGTGCGCGGCCGTGTCCAGCTCGCCGAGCGCGGTGCACATCCAGGCGAGGGTGAACCGCGGCTCCTGCCACGCCGTCGGAGCGCGGTCGGCACGCTCCGCTGCCGCGGCCACCAGGCTGAGCGCCGCCCGGACCTCGCCGCGATCCCACGAGACGCGGCCGAGCGCGGTGAGCGCCGCCGCCAGGGTCCGCTCGCCGCACGGCTCGTGACGGCCGCCCAGGACGTTCGAGGCGACCCGCTCCACGGCGGGCATGTCACCACGGGCAAGGAGGCTCGCGATGCGGGTCGTGCCGGCGGCGTCGCCGGCCTCGGCCGGGGCACCCGGCTGGGCCAGCACCGCCTCGGCGTCGGCCAGCGCGGCAGTCGGCTCCCCGGCGGCCAGTCGCAGGGCAGCGCGTGCCGCGCGCAGCCGCGAGCCGGACGCGCTGTCCGCGCCGGGAGAGGCCAGCGTCTCGTCGGCCAGCACCCGGGCCTCGGGCGCCCGGTCGGCCGCGACGAGCATCTCCACAGCCCTTGCTGCGCGCGTCGCGCGCGCGTCCTGACTGGTGAGCTCGAGGGCCCTCAACGCGACGTTGGCGGCCTGTCGCGGGGCCGTCTCGCACAGCAGTTCGGCCGCCCGGTCGAGGGCGCACAGGTCGTCCCGGTTGGCCAGCCGCGCGCCGCGCGTCAGGTGCGTGGCAGCGGCGGCAGCCGCACCGCCCTGCTCCAGAAGGGCGGTGCCCACCTGGCGGTGCAGGGCCAGGCGCAGCGGTGCGGGGGTCCGTCCGTAGAACGCCGCGTGCACCTGCGGCCCGCGGAACCGGCACGTTCCCTGGACGCACTCGATCAGCTCGGCGTGCAGGGCCTCGTCGACGTACGGCAGCACCGCCGCGGGGGTGTCGCTCAGCACGGCGGCCACCTCGTCGAGGGAGAAGGCGGCGCCGAGGACGGCGGCCACCTCCAGGAACTGGCGGGTGCCGGCGGAGAGCGCGGCGAGCCGTTCGCTCTCGGGACCGTCGAGCGCCGCGGATGTCGCTGTGGTGTCCACCGACACCACATCGGGCTCTCCCAGGACCGGGGAGGTCGTCGTTGTCATGGCGATCACCTCCGCCCGAGCGTGCGCCGCGGTGCACCGGCGGACCAGGACACGCTAGGACGAAAAACCTCTAAGCCGCCCAGGCCATCGGGGGTAGCCGGCACCCGGGGCGGGTCGGCAACGTCCTCACGGGCCTAACCGCGGGTCGGTGCTTCGTCCCGCCGGGTCGGATCGGCCGAGGGCCGGCCGGCGGACGCACGGCCGGGTGACGTCCGGGTCCAGGTGACCTAGAGTGACGAGGTCGGTCGAGTGGCGTGGCCCCGGAACCCGCCGCACGGTCCGACAGGGAGGTCGCGAGCAACGTGGTGACCAGCCCCCAGGCGGCTCGGCCATGAGTGCCGGTCCACTGCCGCCCGTCGGCGAGGCCGAGGTCGACCTGCGCGACCAGTTCTCGAGCATGCAGGGGCTGCTGGTGCTCTCGATGCTGATGACCGAGGCCGGCGACGAGCAGCGCATCCTGCAGCTGGCATCGACCGCCGTACCGTCGCTGGACGCCAGTCGGCTGCACGGCGTCTACGTCCTGGGCGAGGGCTGGCGCCCGCCGCAGCGACGCAGCGCGCACGAGCAGCTGGATGCCGAGCTCGAGGCCCAGCTGGCGGTGCTCAGCAGCGCCGGTGGCCCGGTCGCGATCGTGGGTGACGACTGGGGATGGGCGTACCCGCTGCGCAGCCTCGAGGGACATTTCGGCTTCATGCTGATCGGACGGCCGGCGGCCCCGTCGCCGGGGACCCAGTTCCTGCTGCGGGTGCTGGCCCAGCAGACCGGCATCGCCGTCGCGAACGCCCGGCTGCACGCCCGGGAACGCGCGAAGACCGCCGAGCTGCGCACCGCCAACGCCGCGCTCGCCTCGACCGTCGGTGCCCTCGAGCGCAGCACAGCGGTGCACGACCGGCTCACGAGCACGGCCGCCTCGGGAGAGGGACTGGACGGCATCGCGACCGCGCTCCACGAGCTGACCGGCTACGCCGTCGTGATCGAGGACCGCACGGGCAACCTGATCGCCTCGGCGGGAACGCCCCCGGCGGACCCCTATCCGCTCATGGGCTTCGAGGCGCGGGAGAGGTGGCTGGCTCAGGTCCGGACGGGCGAGCATGCCGTGCACTCCGGGGGCCGGCTCGTGGCGATCGCCTCACCACGCGACGACGTCGTCGGCGTGCTGGCCCTGGTCGACCCCGACGGCAGCGCGGCAGAGGACGACCGCACGGCGCTCGAGCACGGTGCCACCGTGCTCGCGATGGAGCTCGCCCGCCTGCAGAGCGTCGCCGACACCGAGCTGCGGCTGGGACGTGATCTCGTCGACCAGCTGCTTGCCGGCACGGCCTCGACCCAGGTCCTCGAGCACGCCAGAGGGTTGGGCTTCGACGTCGCCCGGCCGCACCGGGTGTTCGCCATGACCGCCGCCGATCTCGACAGACGTCACGTCGAGCTGCTGCAGGTGGTGCGCCGGGCGGCCGTCAGCGTCGACGCACCGGCGTTGGTGGTGGCTCGTGGCCCCACGGTCCTGCTCCTTGTCGACACAGCCGTCGACGAGGACGGGCTCGTCGGGGCCGTTGCGCGCTACATGGGCGGGGAGATCTGCCGGATAGGTGTGGGCGGCGCCTGCCGATCGGTGGCCGACTTCCCCCGCTCGCAGCGGGAGGCCGAGGTGGCCCTGCGGATGCTGCACATCGCGGGCCGGCAGGCCGGTGTCTCGCACTACGACGACCTGGGTGTCTACCGGCTGCTGGCCGAGGTCCAGGACCCCGACAGCATCGAGCAGTTCGTGCGGCACTGGTTGGGGCCGCTGCTCGACTACGACGCCGAGCGGCACACCGAGCTGGTCACCACCCTGAGCCGCTACCTGGAGATGGGCGGCAGCTACGACGCGACCGCCGACGCCGTCGCCGTGCACCGGAGCACCTTGAAGTACCGGTTGCAGCGGATCCGCGACATCTCGGGCGTCGACATCTCCGATCCGGGAGCCCGCTTCAACCTCGAGCTCGCGACGCGCGCGCTCGCGACCCTGCGGGCCGTGCGGGAGCCGGGCACCGAGGGGGGCTAGGCGAGCAGCGACCGCAGCTCCGCATCCAGTCCCAGGTGGCAGCTCTCGAACCCGGGGGCGACCACGTCGTACGTCGCGACCGCGAAGGTGGCCACGGGCTCGCGCGGCACCTCCAGCACGACGACGCCGCGCAGCGCTCGCAGCTGCAGCCACAGCGATCCGTGCCGCGCGTTGCCCAACCCCGGTCCGAGCTGCACGTCCCCGAGGCCGACCCGGGTCCGCAGGCCGCACAGCAGCAGGTCCCGGGCGAACACGACGCTGACCGTCGTGTCGGGGTCGACCGCCACGAGCACGTGGATCGTGAAGGGGGTGTCGGCGAAGTAGGCCCACTCGACGCGTGCCTCCGTGGTGCCCTCTGTGCAGTGCAGGAGCGCCGGGGTCGACACCCAGGCGCTGTCCGGGCCCTCAGTCACGCCGCTCACCCCCGTCATGGACAGGTCCGTGTCCCGATCGTCTGATGGCCACGCGGGAGGCGCATCGCGCGATCGGACGAATGGCGCTCGCTGCCCGCCGCACTAGGCTCCCGTCATGTCGGAGTCGCCCTTGCCACAGCGCGCCCGGGTCGTCGTGGTCGGTGGCGGCGTGATCGGCACCTCGGTGACCTACCACCTCGCGCGGCTCGGCTGCGACGTACTGCTGCTCGAGCGGGACCGGCTGACGTCGGGCACGACCTGGCACGCGGCCGGCCTGATGGTCACCTTCGGCTCCACGTCGGAGACGTCCACGCGGCTGCGCACGTACACCCGCGACCTCTACGCCCGGCTGGAGGCCGAGACCGGTCTCGCCACCGGCTTCACGCCGGTCGGGTTCATCGAGGTGGCGACCGACGCGGACCGCCTCGAGGAGTACCGGCGGGTATCTGCCTTCAACCGGCACTGCGGGGTGGACGTCCACGAGATCTCGGCGGCCGAGGTCGGGCAGCTGTTCCCGCTCGCGCGCACCGACGACATCCTCGCGGGGTTCTACGTCGAGCAGGACGGCCGGGTCAACCCCGTGGACGTGACGATGTCGCTCGCGAAGGGGGCGCGGCAGGCCGGCGCGCGCATCGTGGAGGGCGTGCCGGTCACCGACGTGCTCACCCGCCGTGGCGCGGTGACCGGGGTGCGCACGCCGGTCGGTGACGTCGAGGCGGAGTACGTGCTCAACTGCACCGGCATGTGGGCACGGCAGCTGGGGGAGCGGTCAGGGGTCACCATCCCGCTGCAGGCCGCGGAGCACTACTACCTGATCACCGACACGATCCCGGAGATGTCGGGGACCTGGCCGGTGCTCGAGGACCCTGCCTCCTACGGGTACTTCCGCGAGGAGGGCGGGGGCCTGATGATCGGGCTCTTCGAGGCCGAGTGCGCGCCGTGGCAGGTCGGGGGAGTGCCGGACGGCTTCTCCTTCGGCGAGCTGCCGCCGGACTGGGAGCGGATGGGTCCCTACCTCGAGAAGGCGATGTCCCGTGTCCCGGTGTCGCTCGACGTGGGCATCCGGAAGTTCTTCTGCGGCCCCGAGTCCTTCACCCCGGACCTGCAGCCGGTGGTCGGCGAGGCGCCCGAGCTGCGCAACTACTTCGTCGCGGCCGGGCTGAACTCGATCGGTATCCTGACCGGTGGTGGTCTGGGCCGCGCGCTGGCGCACTGGATCGTCGAGGGCCGTCCCGACATCGACGTGACGGGCTTCCACATCGACCGGCTGCACCGCTACCAGTCCACGCCGGAGTACCGCGCCACCCGCACCGTCGAGAGCCTCGGCGCGGTCTACCAGTGCCACTACCCGAGCAGGTCGATGCAGACCGCCCGTGGTGCCAAGGTCTCCGCGTTCCACGACCGGTTGGCGGCGGCTGGTGCCTACTTCCGCGACGTGAGCGGTTGGGAGAGCCCTGACTGGTACACGCCCGACGGCACGCCGGCCGTGGCCGGCCCGCTCAGCTGGGGACGGCAGAACTGGTTCCCGTGGTGGGCCGCCGAGCACCGGGCCGCGCGCGAGGGCGTCATCTGCATGGACATGTCGTTCATGGCGAAGTTCCTCGTGCAGGGGCGCGATGCCGGGCGCTTCCTCGACCGGCTCTCCTGCGCCGACGTCGACGCCGAGAGCGGACGCATCACCTACACGCAGTGGCTCAACGACGCCGGCACGCTCGAGGCAGACCTGACCGTGACGAAGCTCGAGGACGACCGCTTCTGGGTGGTGGCCTCCGACACCGCGCACCGGCACGCGCAGACGTGGATGCGCCGCCATCTCGACGAGGGCACGCACGCGTTCGTCACCGACGTCACGTCGGGGTGGTCGCAGCTGAACGTGCAGGGCCCCCGGTCGCGTGAGCTGCTGCAGTCGGTCACGACCGCGGACATGTCCAACGAGGCGTTCCCCTTCCGCGCCGCGCGGGAGATCGCGATCGGGTATGCACCGGTGCTGTGCGTGCGGATCACCTATCTCGGCGAGCTGGGCTACGAGCTCTACATCCCCACAGAACAAGGCGCCCACGTCTACGACCGGATCGTCGAGGCCGGAGTGGCCTACGGGATGCGACACGCCGGTCTGAAGGCGCTCGCCAGCCTGCGCATGGAGAAGGGCTACCGCGACTACGGCCACGACATCGACAACACCGACTCGGTGCTGGAGGCAGGACTGGGTTTCGCGGTCGACCTCGACAAGCCCGGTGGCTTCCTCGGTCGCGACGCGGTGCTCGCCAAGAAGGCCGAGGGGCCGCTGACCCGCCGGTTGGTGCAGGTGCTGCTCACCGACCCGGACCCGCTGATGTTCCATGCCGAGCCGGTCCTGCGCGACGGCAAGCCGGTCGGCTACGTGCGCGCGGCGTCCTACGGGCACACCCTCGGGGGGGCGGTCGGGCTGGCGATGGTCGACGCTGGCGAGCCGGTGGACCGCGCCTACGTCGAGGGCGGCGACTGGGAGGTCGACGTCGCGGGGCGCCTCTACCCCGCCCGGGCGTCCCTCCGGCCGCTGTACGACCCGCAGATGCTGCGCGTGAAGTGCTAGCGGTGCCCACCCACCCGACCGCCGGGCGCATGGTGCAGGTCGGTCCCGAGCGCCTGCAACGATGGCTCGAGGGCTTTGCCGACCGCCACGGTGCGGCCACCTGGGAGGCGTCGCCGGAGACCGTGACCCTGCACGCCGGTGACGGTGCCCGTGCCGAGCTGACGGTGCCGTTCCCGCCGCTGCCGCCCCAGCCGGAGGCGCCGTACGGCGGGGTGGTGGCGCACGCACTCGCGCCGCGCTGCGTCGGCGTGCTCCTGGTGCGGCTCGGCGGCCACGCCGCCGGTGTCTTCGACGGTGCGACCCTGCGTACGTCGAAGGTGGGCTCGCGCCAGGTGCACGGCCGCAGCTCGGCAGGAGGTTGGTCGCAGCAGCGGTTCGCCCGACGCCGGGAGGGTCAGGTGCGCGTAGCGCTCGCCTCGGCCGCCGACGTGGCGGTGCGGGTGCTGCTGCCGGTCGTCGACGGTCTCGACGCGGTGGTGACCGGCGGTGACCGGCGAGCCCTGGAGACGGTGCTCGACGACCGACGGCTCCAGCGCCTGCGGCCCTTGGTCTCGCCGGTGCGCCTCGACGTGCCCGACCCGCGCCTCAGCGTGCTGCAGGCCACGCCGGCGCAGTTCCGGGCCGTGCAGGTGCGCATCGTGGACGCGCCCGGCCCGGTCTAGGGTGCGCCGCCGCCGCGGCGACGCCGCGCGATAGCGTCGCGGATCGGCGGCACGACGACGCCCTCGTGGGCCATGCGGGCGCGGACCTTGCGCCGGGTCAGCACGATGCCGAGGACACCTACTGCCCAGACGAGGTACTGGGAGGCGAAGGCGACCCGGAAGTCGCCGAGCGAGTAGTCGCCTGTGCCGGAGCTGCGCAGGTCGAGGATGAGACCGACCAGCAGCATCGTCACGAGCGAGGCGACGAAGCCGCCGACGTTCACGATGCCTGTCGCGGTGCCGAGCCGGTTGGGCGGGTTGAAGGTGCGCGCGTAGTCGAAGGCGATCATCGAGCCGGGCCCGCCGATCGCCAGGGCGAGCATGAGCGCGACCAGCAGCCACAGGGGGCTCGGGCCGGGCCAGGCGAGCACCGCAGTCCAGGCCGTCACGCAGACCGCGACGATGCCGAGCACCAGCCAGGAGCGGCGCAAGGGGTGGCGCTCCACCAGCACACCCACGAACGGGGCGACGAGCATGCCGGCAACCACGAACACCGTCATCAGGGTCGATGCGCTGCGCGGGCTGCGCCCCTCTCCTGTCACGAGGAACGGGTAGCCCCACAGGAGCGCGAAGACCGTGCCGGAGAACTGCGCCGTCACGTGGGTCCACAGCCCCAGCCGCGTTCCGGGATGCCGCCAGACGCTGCGCAGGTCACGGGCGACCTTGGCCGCCGTGGGGGCGTCGTGATGGCGCAGTGCCCCTGCCGGCGCGTCGCGCACCACGAGTGCCACCAGGACGGCGACCAGGGCGCTGAGCGAGGCTGCCGAGAGGAAGGCGGTGGTCCAGCCGGGACCGTGCAGCAGGGCGACGAGCGGGAAGGCGCTGAGCACCTGACCGGCCTGCCCGACGATGCCGGTCAGCTGGGTCATCAGCGGCGCGCGACGCGGCGGCATCCAGCTGGTGACCAGTCGCAGCACGCTGATGAACGTGGCGGCGTCACCCGCGCCGACCAGCACCCGCCCGAGCACGGCCGGACCGATGCTGACGCTGAGCGCGAGCAGCACCTGGCCGAGCGCCATCAGCACGGCGCCGCCGACGATCAGCGCGCGCGGCCCGAGGCGATCGACCAGCAGGCCCACCGGCACCTGCAGGCCGGCGTAGACGAGCAGCTGCAGGACGGCGAACAGGGCCAGGACGCTGGCGCTCGCGTGGAAGCGGTGGGCGGCGTCGATGCCCGCCACCCCGAGCGACGTACGTTGCAGGACGGCGACGACGTACGCCGTCACCCCGATGGACCAGATCAGCCACGCACGCCGGGAGGACACCATGAGGTCCACCATGGTGCCGCAGCCAGGTCCGCCCGCCCCGAGCGCCTCGTCAGGGCGCCGGTCGGGTGTCGGGCGCTGGTTCGGGGTGAACCTCGGCAAGCTTGGCGTGCAGCCGCGCGCGGACCTCGTCGGGCGTGTAGGCGCGGCGTTGCCGCTCGGCTCGCGCGACGACCACGCCGGTCGCGGCCACACCCGCGACACCGGCCAGTCCGAGCACCTTCCACCACCGCACGTCCCTAGGCTACGGCCCGTGCCGACGTCCTCTCTCCGCCTCGCCGAGGCACTCGACCTGACCCGCACCGGTGACCTGTGGCTGTTCCGCGGCAGCTCGGCAGCCGACCGGGCGATCCGGGTCACGACGAACAGCCCGGTCAACCATGTCGGCATGTCGGTCGTGCTCGATGACCTGCCGCCGCTGATGTGGCACGCGGAGCTCGGCCGCTCGCTGCCCGACCTGTGGACCGGCGAGCACCAGCGCGGCGTGCAGCTGCACGACCTGCGCGCGGCGGTCGAGGTGTGGGCGCACCGGTACGGGCAGCGCGCGTGGGTGCGCCAGCTCGACCGACCGGTCACGCCGGAGATGGACGAGGCGCTGCTGCGCACCATCGCGCGGCTGGACGGCACGCCGTTCCCGTCCACCGCACGGCTGGCGGCCGGCTGGTTGCGGGGGCGGCTGCCGACGCGGCGGCACGGCGGGACGCCGCGGGAGGGCGGTCTCGAGTTCGCCTTCTGCGCCGAGGTCGTGGCGCTGACCTACGAGGCGATGGGCCTGCTGCCGTCCGGTCGGCGACCCGGGTGGTATGACCCCGGCCGGTTCTGGAGCGGCGACGAGCTCGGCCTGGCGGCAGGCTACGAGCTGGGCGGCGAGCTGGCGGTCACCGTGGCGTGACGCCGCGACTGCCTGCGCGCGCACCGGGACGGGTGGCAGGATCGGCCGATGCTGACGGCTTCGGTGACCTTCGCGCTCGCAGCGGTGCTCATCGTGCTGCTGCCGGGACCCGACACCCTGGTGGTGCTGCGCAACCTGGTGCGCGACGGGCGCCGGACGGCTGCGCTGACGGCAGCAGGGGTGCTCGCCGGCGTCGGCGTGTGGATCGGCGCCGCGGCGCTGGGACTGGCCGCGGTGCTGCATGCCAGCGAGGCCGCCTACACCGTGCTGCGGCTGGCCGGCGCCGCCTACCTGTTGTGGCTCGGCGTGCGGACGATGCGTCTGCGCATCGCCGCCCCGCCCTCGAGCACCGCCCTCGCCGAGCGGGATGTCCGGCTCGCGACCCGGCGCGGCTGGCTCGGGCGCGGCTTCGGCGCGGGACTGGCCACCGACCTGCTCAACCCCAAGGTGGGGGTCTTCTTCGTGACGTTCCTGCCGGGCTTCACACCGGCCGGGCAGTCCGTCGGCGTCGGGTCATTGGTCTTCGGCGCGATCTTCCTGGTGGAGACGGCTGTCTACTTCGCGCTGCTGCTGTTGCTGGCACAGCGCGTCGTGGGGTGGTTGGGCAACCCGCGCGTGCGTCAGCGGTTGGACCGGATGACCGGGACGGTGCTGATCGCCTTCGCCATCCGGCTGGCCGTCGAGGCATGACGACGTTCCCGTTTCCAGAACGGGATTCCGCATGAAGGAACACGTCCCTTGTCAGTCGCGCCGTTCCCGTCACACTGTGCGCGTCAAGCGCCAACCGCGAGCCTCCTAGGCCGCCCGAAATCCGAGCGTATGCACTGCCGGCCCGGGCGACCGTCCTTCCACGAGATGGAACCGCGATGCCACGACTTGCCCGCTCGGAGTGGTACGACCTCACCCGCGACATGAACTGGACCCTGTCCTACGTCAGCGACGAAGACGTCTGGCCGCAGGATCTCTCGAACAGCTATGGGATACCTACCGAGAAGTGGTGGGGATGGGACGAACCATACAAGATCACCTACCCGGAGTACGTGCACAACCAGGTCGGCAAGGACGCCTCGGTCTACTCGATCAACGCGGTGCTGAGTCGTTCCCGCATCTTCGAGGAGCTCGACCCCGGCTGGAAGTCCGCGATCCTCGCGCACTACGGGGCCATCGCCGTCCCTGAGTACCTGGCCGGTATCGGCGAGGCGCGCATGGGGCGGTTCGGGCGCGCTGCGGCGTGGCGCAACATGGCGACGTACGGCACGCTCGACGAGACCAGGCACGGACAGATCCAGACGTACTTCCCCTACGGGCTGCTGGCGAAGGAGCCGCGCGCGGACTGGGCGCACAAGACGATGCACACCAACGAGTGGGGCGCGATCGCCGCGCGCAGCCTGTTCGACGACATGTTCACGGCGAACGACGCGGTCTCCACCGCGATCCAGCTCACCTTCACCTTCGAGACCGGCTTCACCAACCTGCAGTTCCTCGGCATGGCAGCCGACGCGATGAAGGTCGGCGACGTCGACTTCGGCGCCCTCATCTCCTCGATCCAGACCGACGAGGCGCGCCACTCGCAGCAGGGCGAACCGACGGTCAAGATCCTGATCGCCAACGGCCAGGGTGAGGTGGCCCAGAAGCTGGTCGACCACATGTTCTGGCGCAGCTGGCACGTGTTCGCGTTGCTCACCGGACTCTCGATGGACTACTACACGCCGCTGGAGCACCGCACCCACTCCTTCAAGGAGTTCATGGAGGAGCTGATCGTCAAGCAGTTCATGGACCAGTTCCGCGACTTCGGCCTCGAGGTGCCGTGGTACTGGAAGGAGCACTTCCTGCCCGAGCTCGACTGGTACCACCACGCGCTCCACCTGGGCGTGTGGTTCTGGCGCCCGACGGTCTGGTGGAACCCCGATGCAGGAGTGTCGCCGGCTGAGCGCGAGTGGCTCGAGGAGAAGTACCCCGGCTGGAACGACAGCTTCGGGCAGTACTGGGACGTCATCACGGCCAACGTGCGCGACGGGCACCCGGAGCTGACGCTCCCCGAGACCTTCCCGACGATCTGCAACATGTGCCAGATCCCGCTGGTGAACCCGGCAGGGTTCAACGCGGGCAGGCTGGCGCATCCGGAACCGCTCATCGTCGACCGTGATGGTCGACGCCTGCTGTTCTGCTCCGAACCCTGCAAGTGGGTGTACGAGCAGAACCCGGCTCGGTTCGCGGGACAGCTCTCGCTCGTCGACCGGTTCCTCGCGGGGCACATCCAGCCACCCACGATGGAAGGTGCGCTGGCCTACATGTCGCTGTCCCTGGCCGAGATGGGGCAGGACGCCACCAACTACGCGTGGGCATTCGAGAAGCAGCTGGCCGTCCCTGGGACGTGACGCTCGGGCAGGTGACACTCCAGCAGACGCCAGGATTGGACGACCATGGCTTTGTTCCCGGTACAAGGCATCTTCGAGCACGACTTCGTCGTGGTCCTCGTCCCCATCGACGACGAAGACCCCATGACCCTCGTCGCGGAGAAGATCGCTCATCACACCGTCGGCCGGCGCGTGGCCCCCCAGCCACGGCCCATGCAGGTACGCCATCAGGGCAACACCCTGGCCCCGGATGCGACCGTGGTCAGCGCCGGAGTGGCACCGATGGACGTGCTGCAGGTCAGCTACACATGAGCCAAGCCGTCCGTTGGGTCGACGCCCTCTCCCTCGACGAGCTGTGGGAGGGCGACATCGCCGATGTCGAGCTGGACGGAGAGCCCGTTCTCCTGGTGCACCTGCCGGGGGGATCCATCAAGGCGTACCAGGGGCTGTGCCCGCACCAGGAGGTGCTGCTGGTCGACGGCGAGTGGGACGAGTCGACCGGGCGCCTGCTGTGCAGCGGTCACCGCTGGGAGTTCGACCTCCGCACCGGCGCCGGCATCAACCCCGCCGGCTGTCAGCTGTACCAGTACCGCGTAGCCGTCTCCGACGACAAGGTACGAGTCGGTATCGCCCAGGACGGGCTCAGCCATCACCACCGCGCCAGCAGCAGCGAGAGGGCACAGTCATGAGTGCACAGCATGTGAAGCTCGTGGGCCCGTTGATCCGTGGGGTCGACGCAGATCTCGCGGACGCGGTGATCAGCGCGGTCGAGGCCGACAACCCCGACGCCGAGGTCGTCGTCGAGGACCAGGGCGGCTATATCCGCATCAACGTGGCAGACCGGTGCCGCCTGACCCGGGCGAGCATGCAAGAGGCCTTGGGACAAGCGACCTTCGACCTGTCGCGCCTGGAGCCGGCACTGTCCGGCTTCGCGGGCCGGATGCACACCACCGATGAAGAGATCGTCTGGTACCTCGAGAGGCAGGACTGACCGTGGCGACAAGACAGCGTCAGCAGCCGAAGACCTGGAGTCTGCTCGGCGACGTACGTCGACGTCCGAGTGCGTACGAAGCGGTGACGGCCAAGTTCCACTACCACTTCCGACGCGAGCCCACGCCCTTCGAGCATCCCGGGATGCCCCTCAACGACTGGTACCTGCGCAACCGGGAAGGCTCGCCCTTCCAGGTCGATGACTGGGAAGACTTCCGCGACCCGTACAAGCTCACGTACAAGGACTACGTCGCGCTCCAGCACGACAGGGAGACGTACGTCGACAAGCTGATCGACCGTCACGAAGAGTCCGCGAGCGTGGAGGGCCTCAGCGACGAATGGGTCTCGACCCTGCGCGAGCTGTACATCCCTCTCCGGTTCCCGCTGCACATCCTGCAGATGGTCGGCCTGTACGTCGGACAGATGGCCCCCTCGGCGTACATCACCAACTGCGCGAACTTCCAGGCGGCCGACGAGCTGCGCAGGATCCAGCGGATCGCCTACTCGACGAAGATGCTCGCCAACGCGCACGGCGACGAGCTGGCCGCCACGGCCACCGCCCGGAGCGCCTGGGAGAAGGACCCGGTGTGGCAACCACTGCGGGAGACCTTGGAGAACCTCCTGATCGCCTATGACTGGGGGGAGGCGTTCGTCGCGCTCAACCTGGTGGTCAAGCCTTCCCTCGACGCGGTGGTGAACTGGAGGCTCTCCGAGCTCGCCGAGCGGAACGGGGACCACTTCCTCGCTGCGCTGCTGGCGGAGTTCCAGCAGGACAGCAACCGGAGCCGGAAGTGGTCCGCGGATCTGGCGCAGTACGCCCTGGGCCGCCAGCCCGACCTCCGCCAGGTCATGGAAGGTTGGACGGCGGCGTGGACGCCCCGCATCGAGGCGGCGGTGAAGGCCTTGGCCCAGCCCTTCGACGAGGCGCCCGTGGGCCTCGCCGCGACGGACGTCGTCTCCGCAACGGGGACGCAGGCCCGAGACCACCTCCAAGCGTGCGGGCTCTGATCACGAACGCCTCATGACAGGGGCGCGATGACCACCTACCGCGTCACGGTGGCACCGAGCGGTGAGTCGTTCGAGGTCCAGGACAACGAGCGGATCCTCTCCGCCGGCCGTCGGCACGGGGTGTGGCTGCCGTTCGAGTGCGGTTGGGGTTCGTGCGGCACGTGCAAGGTGAGCCTGCTGGAGGGCGAGGTAGCGCTGCTCTTCGACGGTGCGCCGGCGGTCACCCCGCGCGACGCGCGCCGCCGGCGTACCGTCACCTGTCAGGCCACGCCGCTCTCGGATGTCGTCATCAGGCCCACCTGGGTCAGTCCCCGGCCACGACCCGAGCTGTCGACCGCCGACTACGAGGCGCGGCTGGTCGCCGTGCAGGTGCTGGGCCCGGACATCCGCCAGTTCACCTACGAGCTCGACCGTGCTGCCACCTACCGTGCCGGGCAGTACGCCGTTCTCGAGCTGCGCCCGGGGCTACGACGGTGCTTCTCGATGGTCGGCCACGCCGGCTCTCGGTCGGTCGAGTTCATCTCCAAGCAGTACCCGGGCGGAGCGGCCAGCCGGCTGCTGTCGACGCTGCCGCTGGGTACCGCCGTCTCCATGGAGCTGCCGTACGGCGACATGTGGATCCGTCCCTCCGGCCGCCCCATCTTCCTGGTGGCCGGCGGCACCGGTATCTCGGCCGTCCTCGCGCTTGCGCGCCAGCTGTCCACGACCGCGGACCCCCGCCCGGTGCGGGTGTTCTACGGGGCCGCTTCGCTCGCCGAGCTGGTCCGCTGGAGCGACCTGCAGGAGCTGGTCGCGACCCTGCCGGACGGCAGGGCGCATGCCGCGCTCGTCACGCCGGGAGCCGGCTGGGACGGTACGGCTGGGTTCGTCACCGACTGCATCGGCGCGCACTCCGAGGGACTGCTCGATGCCGAGGTCTACCTCGCCGGACCGCCGCCGATGGTCGACGCCGTCCTGGCGCTGCTCCGGGAGCAGCCGGTGCCCCTCGACCGGGTCCACTACGACCGGTTCGGCTAGCCCTCGACCCACGGACGTGTTCCGACCGACGTCGGGCTGCGCCACCCGTGGTCCGGTGACCGCTGTGCGTGGCCTACCGGGGAAGGACGCCGGCCGGGCCTGGTCCATCCTGGATGCATGACGTACCACGGTCGGACCCTGCCGTTCCTGCGGTACGGGGCATGACGCTCAACCGCCGTGAGGTGTTGCAGCTCGCCGCCCTGGGTGCGCTCGGTGCCGGCTGCGCCCCTGGTGACGACACGCAGCGGGCCGGAGCGGGACGCGCCACCCGCGCCTCCACACCGATCGGCCCGCGGAGCCCCGCGCCGCCCGTGCCGTCGTCCGCAGCGTCGTCCGCGCCGTCCTCCGCGCACCCGAGCGGGACGGCGCCGGAGCTCGGGCACGGTCCCCGGTCCGGGTCGGGGGTCGCGCTGACCTTCCACGGAGCCGGCGATCCGGGCATCGCTCGTGCGGTGCTCCATGAGCTGGCTCAGGCACGCGTGCATGCCACCGTGCTGGCCGTCGGTACGTGGCTGGAGGGCCAGCCGGCCATGGCCGCAGCGGTGCTCGGCGGAGGCCACGAGCTGGGCAACCACACCCAGCACCACCTGCCGATGCGCGGCCTGGATGCCCGGACGGCTCATCGAGAGATCGTCGAGTGCGCGAGGGTGCTTGGCCGGCTGACCGGCTCACCCGGCCGGTGGTTCCGCGCCTCGGGCACCCAGCACACCAACCGCATCATCCGCGCTGCCGCCGCGCGGGCCGGCTACGCCGAGTGCCTGTCCTACGACGTGGACTCGCTGGACTGGACGGATCCAGGAGCCCTCGCCATCTCGCAACGCGTTCTCGCGCGTGCGCGGCCCGGCTCCATCGTCAGCCTGCACCTGGGCCATCGCGGCACGGTCGACGCGCTGCCCGCCGTGCTCTCGGGACTCGCCACGAAGGGCCTCCGGGCGCTGACCGTGTCGGAGCTGCTCGCATGAGCTGGCGCTCGCGCGCCATGGCCGCGGTCCTGATAGCGGGTGTCACCTGCTCCTGCTCTGCACAGCCCACGGCGACTCCCGGTCCCACGCGCAGCGCACCCCGGCGTACCAGCGAGGAACCACGTACGGCAACGCCACCAGCCGCGCCGGCCCAGCAGCTGCTGGCGGGCATGCCCAAGCCGCTGAGCACGGACGACGTCTGGGCGGCGGACCGCGCGAACGCGCTCTCGCCGACGGTGCGGCGCATGCCGGAACGCGTCTACGTCCCGAACAGCAAGAGTGACACGGTCACCGTGATCAACCCCCGTACCTTCCGCGTCCTGCGCACCGTGCCCGTGGGGCACGAGCCGCAACATGTGGTGCCCTCGTGGGACCTCAGGACGCTGTGGGTCAACAACGACCTGGGTAACTCCCTCACACCGATCAACCCGGCCACGGGACGGTTCGGCCGGCGGGTGCGCGTCGTCGATCCGTACAACCTGTACTTCACTCCCAACGGGCGCTTTGCGATCGTGATGGCCTCGGCCCGACACCAGCTGGTGTTCGCCGATCCGCATACGATGCGCGTGCGCAAGAGAGTTCACGTGCCGTGCGCCGGCGTGAACCACGCCGACTTCACGAGCGACGGCCGGTACTTCCTGGTCAGCTGCGAGTTCTCCGGCGAGCTGCTCGAGGTCGACACGGCCGCGATGCGGGTGCGCAAGGCGTGGCGGCTGCCCGGCTCGTCGATGTCGATGCCCCAGGACGTCAAGCTCTCGACCGACGGCCGCGTCTTCTACGTCGCTGACATGAAGCGCGACGGCGTGTGGGTGGTGGACGCGCTCAGGTTCCGCATCCTGCGCTTCATCAAGACCGGCAAGGGCGCACACGGGTTGTACGTCACGCGCGACTCGCGCCGACTGCTGATCACCAACCGCGACGAAGGCTCGATCTCGGTGCTCGACATGCGCTCACGGCGGCTGGTGGCGAAGTGGCGCATCCGCGGAGGCGCCAGCCCGGACATGGGCGGAATCTCGGCCGATGGCAGGGTCTTCTGGGTCGCCGGCCGGTACGACGGCGTCGTCTACGCGATCTCGACCCGCACCGGACGGCTGCTGCACAAGATCAAGGTCGGCGCCGGCCCGCACGGCCTGTGCGTGTACCCGCAGCCCGGCCGCTACTCCCTCGGCCACACCGGCGTCTTCCGTTGACCTGGACCCTGGACGACGTCAGGCCGGGGCGACGGCGAGGCCTTCCTCCTCCGGCAGCACCACTTCGTTGATCATGGCCTCGATCTGCTCGCGGGACAGTGCGACCTGCATCGCCCAGTAGTAGATCGCGAGACTGAAGGCAGCGACCACCACGATGTCCCACCAGAGCGGGATCCAGCTCCTGGGCCCGAACGTGCTCATGTACACGATCAGTCCCATGCCGATCAGGTACGGCGGCAGCCACTGCGCCGCTCGCCAGTTGAGCACCGGAGGCTTGTCGTTGAGGTGGAACACGCGACTCACGACGAGGATGAGGTATCCCAGCAGGATCGCGATGCCCAGCTTCCAGTCGGTGTCCCACCCGGACCACAGGATGATGAGGTTGGCGACGACGAACGCCAGCGGCGCCAGCACGCCCGCCGCAGGCAGCCGGTAGGGCCGCTCCGCGTCCGGCAGCCGGCGTCGGAACACGCCGAGGGAGAGCGGCGCGCCGGCGTACATCAGGACGCTCGCGCTGGTGATCAGGCCGACCAGTGACTGCCAGCTGGGGAACGGCAGGAAGCAGATGCAGCCGGCGACGAACGCCGCGATGAGCCCGACCCACGGCACGCCGCGCTCGTTGGTCCACTCGAACATGGTCGGCACGTAACCATTGCGGCTGAGCCCGTAGGAGACGCGGGAGCTGCCGGTGGTGTAGATCAGGCCGGTGCCGGCGGGGGAGATGATCGCGTCGGCGTAGAGCAACCCCGCGAGCCAGCCGAGTGCGAGCAGGGTGGCGACCTGCGCGAACGGACCGGTGAAGGTCGTGTAGTAGAGGTGGCTGGACGTGTCCGACCATGTCTTGCCGATCGCGCTGGAGGGCAGGGCGGCGAGGAACGAGACCTGCAGCGCGATGTAGATGACCATGCCGAGCACGATGGAGCCGATGATGGCGATGGGGATGTCGCGCCGGGGGTTCTTGCTCTCTCCGGCCAGCTGGTCGGCCTGCTCGAAGCCGAGGTAGGAGAAGATGATGCCGCTGGTGGAGACCGCGGCGAGGATGCCGTGCGCCTTGTCCGGGTTGAAGCCGTTCGCGGCGGTGAAGTTCGACGCATGGAAGTTGGCCAGCGCCAGCACGAAGATGGTGAGCAGCGGGATCGCGACCTTCCACCAGGTGGCGGTGCTGTTGGCCGTCGCCAACCGGCGGATCCCGAGGAAGTTGATGGACGTCAGCAGCGCCATGAGCACGACCGCGACGACGATGCCGCTGGCGGTCAGCACGCTGGTCTTCGGGTTCAGCCAGCCGTTCGCGAAGGAGTAGTGCTGGCCGTAGGTGATCATCGCCGACACCTCGATGGGTGCCACGGTGGCCGCCTGCAACCACGAGAACCAGCCGAACGACGCCCCGGCGACACCGCCGAACGCGTAGTGCGGGAAGCGTGCCGTGCCACCCGAGACCGGGTACATGCCGCCGAGCTCGGCATGGACCAGGGCGAGCACGAGGATGACGACCCCCCCGATCACCCAGGAGATGATCGCCGCCGGCCCGGCGACTATCAGGGCCTTCTGCGCCCCGAACAGCCAACCGGACCCGATGATCGACCCCATCGACGCCCAGGCGAGACCGACCAGGCCGACCTCGCGCCGCAGGGACGTCCCGCGACTGGACGGGGCACTCGTCGTGACTGACATGACGACCTCCGTGGCTAGGGAGGTCTGGCCACAGATGGTCAGACACGAAAGATGCTAGATCGCATCAGGTGGACCCGCCGGCTGGAGCCGCCCGACGCGGTGATCAGCAAGCATCTACGTGTGCGAAGGCTGTAGCTACCCGCGCGGCGGCGGCATCCTGCGGTCCGGGCAACGTCGAGCCGCGGTCGACACGAGGCAGCGGCTTGCCAGGATGCCCGGCGCGCAACCGGCAGGATGAGGGCGTGCTGCAGCTGCGCATCGCCACGCCGGAGGACCTCACCGACGCGATCGTCGCCATGCTCGAGGGTGACCAGGCGGTCAGCAGCCTCGCGGTCCTGACGCGCGCGTCACGACGACCGGCTGGTGACCTCATCTTCGCCGACGTTGCCCGCGAAGGCGTCAACACCATCGTCGACCGGCTATGCGAGATGGGCGTACACAGGCGCGGAACGGTGCACGTCGAGCCCGTACAGGCGTGGCTCTCCCAAGTCGGCTTGGACGCGGAGCGCCGGACCCCGGGCAGCAGCGCCGACGCGGTCGTCTGGGCGGAGGTGACCCAGCGGGCCTACGACGACTCCGAGCTGAACTGGACGTACGTGTCCTTCATGTGCCTCGCGACCCTGCTCGCCAGCATCGCCATCGTCCTGGACTCTCAGGTCCTGGTCATCGGCGCCATGGTGCTCGGCCCGGAGTTCGTCCCCATCGCAGCGCTCGGCCTCGCGCTGGTCCGCCGTCGACGCGGCCTGTTCACTCGCGCCGTGCGGACCCTGCTGCTCGGCTTCGCCGTCTCGATCGCCGTCGCCACCGTTCTCGCCCTCGCCGCCAGGGCGGCTGGCTGGATAGAGGTGTCGGACCTGGTCGGACGGCGCCCGCAGACCGACTTCATCTACACCCCTGACAAGTGGTCGTTCATCGTCGCACTCATAGCAGCCGCCGCCGGCGTGCTGTCACTGACCTCGGCCAAGGTCGGCGGGCTGTCCGGAGTGTTCATCTCGGTGACGACCGTTCCCGCGTCCGGCAACGTCGCCCTGGGCCTCGCGTTCGGCGCCTGGGACGAGGTCGTCGGGTCAGGGCTGCAGCTGGGGCTCAACCTCGCCGGAATGGCCCTGGCCGGCTGGGCGACCCTGGCGTTCCAGCAGTCGGCCTGGAGCCGGCTCTCAGCCCGACGAGCTGCCGTCGTAGCCGATCGCCGCAGCAGGGCGAAGCGCCGCCGCACATACGACCCGCCTCACTAGTAGATCCAATCCACGGCTCACTCGCGCCGAGTGTTCACCGCGGACATCGTGGTGGACCGCTGCTCGACGCTCCCGTGGGGTTGCGTGCCGCCGCCGCCCGATTCGGGTTGCCGGAGCACAGCCGGCATCACGCGCTCGGGGACGACCGTCGACATCTTTGGCGGCGCAGCGTTTGGCCTGGCGGCGAGGGGACCATCGGGATCAAAGCCGGACAAACACCTGTGCTCTGCAGGGTCTTCGCCTGTTCTGTTCGCAGTCGCCGAACTCAGGTCTTGAAGAGAGTACTTTGTGCCCTGTCCGAGGACTGCATCTGCTGCCTAGCGTGGATTCGGTTCGGGCTACGGGTGAGCAGCAGGAGTTGCCATGGGCAGAGCCGATCGGTTGATGGCCGTCGGGCTGGACGGTAAGGCGCACTTCATCAGCTGGGGGCCGTTCCAGATCTCGCTGGCGAACCTCTTGGTGATCGCGCTCATCGTCGTCCTGTTCGTCCTGGCGATCGTGCTGCCGTTCCCCAAGCAAAGGAGCCGGCCGTGACGACGCGGGCTGACAGCCCAGCCGAGCGCCGCAGCTGGACGAGTCGGGTGCGTGAGCGCGCCGAGGTCGCCCTGCCGCCGGACAAGCTGCTGCCGGACAGGCAGCCGGAGTACGTCGCGTCATGGATCTATGTCTTCGGTGTGGCGACCATCGCGGCGTTGATCTTCATCGTCGCGAGTGGGGTGGTCCTGACCCTGGAAGGGCCGCAGTGGTATCACGTGTCCGCGGTCGGACACTTCGTCAACAGCGTCCACCTATGGAGCGTGGAGCTGTTCTTCGTATTTATGGTCGTGCACCTCTGGGGCAAGTTCTGGATGGCCGCGTGGCGCGGCCGGCGGGTCATGACGTGGATCACCGGTGTCGTGTCGTTCCTTGCCTCAATCGGCGCCGCGTTTACCGGTTACCTGGTGCAGACGAACTTCGACTCGCAGTGGATCTCCTCCGAGGCCAAGGACGGGCTCAACTCGGTCGGTATCGGCGCCTGGTTCAACGTCGTCAACGTCGGTCAGATGCTGCTGTGGCATGTCGTGCTGCTGCCGCTGGTCGTGGGCGCGATCGTGGTTTGGCACGTACTTCTCGTTCGGCGGCATGGTGTCGTTCCCCCGTTGGACGCGCGGGAGGAGACCTCGCCATGACTACCGAGCAGACGCGACCGGCCGGCAGTCGGTCCCCACTTCGACAGCACTCGGTGGCGGCCGATGACTTCGCAGCCAGACCGTGGCCGGGTGCCGGGCGCGAGTACGACCTGGTCATGGAGTTCGTGGTCGCGGTCCTGGTCGTCGGTGCGCTCGTGGTCGGACTCGCGGCCGTGTTCAGCTCGCCCGATGAGAAGAGCCTCACCGTGAAGGCGTGGGCGCAGGCCACGCCGAACGATTTCGTCGCGACCGCGGCCTCGGAACTGGCGGGCACGAGCGTGAGCGAGAGTGAGCTCGGACGGCCCTACAACAGCACGGGGGGAAACCAGAAGCTCGGCCCGCTGGGCCTGCAGAAGGCCGCGGGTGTGCGGATCCCCGTCGACTCCGTCAACGACTTCGTGATCACGCCATTGTCCTCGCTGCCCGCTACTCCGGAACTTTCCGCGGCGTTGGCGTCCTGGAAGGCAGCACCGGCCGCACAACAGCAGAAATGGGGAGGGGCCTACTCCGACGCTCTGGCCAGCAAGGCCGCCGGTGGCAATCCGGCCAAGGTCGCGGCGGGGGACTACGGACCGGTGCCGGTGCTCACCGCGAGCCTGCTGGCAATGGCGCAAGGTGGTGGCTTGCAGGCGGTCATCCAGGGAGAGGGCGGCTTCTACAACACCGATTACACCAAGTCGGTGCTGTTCCTGGCCGACGGCACCTACCTCGAGGATCACGCGGTTGCAGAGCATCTCGGTGGCGACCAGTGGGGGATGATGAACGAGACCCAGAGCTACCCCGGTCAGTCCTGGATGTGGCTCTATTCATTCTGGTACCAGATCGAGCCGTTCAAATCCTCACCGAACGCCGACGCGCTGGTCTGGGGGCTCATGATGATCCTCAGTCTCGGCCTCCTGCTGATCCCTTTCCTGCCCGGCATCCGGTCGTTGCCACGTTGGATCCCGATCCACCGGCTGATCTGGCGCGACTACTACCGCGCGCATCCCCGCCCGCAGCGCTGAGATGGCCTAGAGGTCCCGCCCGGGATAATCGCTTCCCATTGGCCCAGCCGGCACAACTGGCTGGGGTCTCTGCTGGGGTTGACTGTGCCGGGATGAGTTCTCGGTTGGCCACCTCTTTGCCGGTGTTCGTTGCGGGCTCTGCCGCGAGCGGGGCCATGGAGCCTTCGGAGAGGGAGCGGCGGTCGCTGGACTGTCATGCGTCGTGGGCCTCGACCGGCCTGCGTGGAACCGCCGTGCATCCGGCCGAGACCGGGGCGGACCGCGCTCGTCGTGGCGCTGGCGGTCTACGAAACCGCCACGGCGCCGCCGCTCATCGACACCGTCCGGGACGTCGGTGCCGTGGACCGTTGCCGCCCAAGGCTCAGGCGACCTGGTGCCCGACCAAGACCCTGCCGCTGGTTGCCTCGACCACGGGCCGTCAGGGCGGGTGACCATGGACAGCCGGCGCAGGTAGCGTGAGCCAGGCAGCCACCGGGAGGCAACATGGCGAACCTCGTCGTGCATTTCGAGATTCACGCGTCCGAGCCCCAGCGGCTGATCGACTTCTATGGCGACCTGTTCGGCTGGAGGTTCACCCGCTTCGGTGACGCGACGTACTGGGTGATCGATACCGGTGAGGGCGCAGCCGGCCCGGACTCACCGGGCCGCGGCATCAACGGCGGCCTCACCC
>JAVEDI010000014.1 GCA_030841035.1 Actinomycetota bacterium | reverse complement strand
CGCGCCGTCGACCCCGAGAACCGCCGTCACCGCCGCGTCCTGTCAGACTGCCCGGCATGCGCGTGCACATCGGTTCGGACCACGCCGGCTTCGAGCTCAAGTCCCGCCTGGTGACCTGGTTGGGGGAGCAGCACTACGACGCGGTCGACCACGGCCCGGTCGAGTACGACCCCGTCGACGACTACCCGCCGTACGTGCTGCGCGCGGCGGTCGCGGTCGTCAACGACCCGGGCAGCCTCGGGGTGGTGATCGGCGGCTCCGGCAACGGTGAGGCAATCGCGGCCAACAAGGTGCGCGGCATCCGCGCGGCGGTGGCCTGGAACGACGACACCGCCAGCCTGGCCCGGGCGCACAACGACGCCAACGTCGTGAGCATCGGCGCCCGCATGCACACCATCGACGAGGCCGTCCGGCTGGTCGAGCGGTTCCTGACGATGCCGTTCAGCGGCGAGGAGCGACACGTCCGGCGCATCCGGATGCTGGAGCACTACGAGGTGTCGGGCGCGCTTCCTGAGCTGCCGGAGTCGCCACCCCGGTGAACCTCGGGCGCCTCCTGCGTCGGGCGTGACACGTCGCGCGCCCGCATGGCCTTCTCGACACCCACCTTCGACGGGCCCGGCGCGGTCAGTCCGCGCAGCGGCTCGCCCGGCTCGCGCAGCTGCTGATTTCCCATCGTCGCTCCTCAGAAGGCGGTCGGGCACCACGGCGCCGGGGTGTGCAGGAACGCCGCCGAGGCGGTGCGGAGCGCTCCTGGGGTCAGCTCCCGGACCAGGCCGGCCAGTCCGAGGTCGGCGAGGGCGGTACCACCCAGGTAGGCCGCACCGAGCTCGCGGACGCCCAGCTCCAGGTCCGGCGGCCCGTCGGTGCGCTCACAGCGCACCGCGCCGTCCTCCGTCCCGTCATCGGCGATCAGCCGCCACCGCGCGTGGTTCCAGGGGCAGAGGTCGTCACGGACGTCCAGGACGACATCCAGCGGCGTGGCATACGTGCGGCGGCGCAGGGCGGTGCGTACGTCGACGAGCCGCAGGTAGAGCGCGTCGGACAAGCGCGGCGAGGCCGCCCGGGTGTTGCGCAACCAGAAGAGCAGCGGGTCGTCGACCGGCGTGTTCGACAGGGTCGTCGAGCCCATCAGGTCCAGGTCGAACAGGTAGCGGTACAGCGCCGCCCGGGCCGGTGCGTCGGCGGACATGGTCTCCCGGACGAAGACCGTGCCCCCCTGGCTGCCGGGGGCCCAGTCGGGTTTCGTGGCGTAGAGGGCGTAGCCGCGGACCCGCTCCTCGTCCTCCGCGACAACGGCGCGCAGGCCGGAGCGGCCCTCCCGCAGCTCGGGCGTGTCGCGGACCAGCCGGCGCCACCACCGCTCGTCGCGTGCCAGCATGCCGGGACGCTCGCGCGCGGCGACGTCGTACACCGGCTGCATGAGCCTCCAGTCCTCGGGGGACACGAGCCGCAGCCGCAGGGCGGGGTCGGCGGGGGCATCCTCGGTGATTGCCTGGGCGCTGCGCGGCACTGTGAGCGCGTAGCTGCGGCTGGCCAAGCCGTAGCCGAACCGGCCGTAGATCGGCGGTTCCGAGGCCCACAGCGCGGCCAGCGGCTCGCGACCGGCGTCGTGCACGTCCTGCAGCTGCCTGGTCATCAGGGCCCCCAGCAGGCCCCGGCGACGATGGGTCGGCAGGACGCCGACCCAGCTCACCCCCGCCGCGGGCAGCGCCCCGCCCGGCACCGTGAGCTCGAAGGAGAAGGCCGTCGCGATGGCGACCGGCGTGGACCCCTCGAAGGCGCCGAGACCACGGCCCGGCTCGTGCACCTCCCGCTCGGCCTCGGCCACGGCGTCGGGGACCGTAATGCCGAAGGCGTGGCTGTCGGTCGCCACGAAGCCTGCCCAGTCATCCTCGTGCAGGGCGCGGACGGGATAGCGAGGCTCCGTGGGTGCGGATCTGTCGCTCATGGGAGGTGCCTATCAGACCGCTGGGGCGCCTGCATCTGCAGTCCGGGGCCATCCCGGCCACGCGTCCGGTAGTTGCCACATGGGGTAACCCACCATCAGCGTTCACCGCGCTCGATACTGTCGTGCCCATGTCCGCGACACGGCCGAGGCGTCGGCGCGCCCGGTCAGCGTTCAGTTGGCGGGTCTCCGCCTGGCTGCGCCGCTACCTGCTGCACTCTGACGGCTTCGCCCTCCTCATGCTGAGCCTGGTGTCCGCGGCGCTGGCCGTGCTGAACCAGCAGTCACGGCAGCTGTTCCCCTCGGCCATGCAGACGCTCGTGGTGCTCGTGGGCGGTTTCCTGCTGACGGTCCGCAGCCTGCTGCTGCTCTACGTCGTGGTGGCGCTCTCCATCGGGTTCGTGTGGAGCCGAAACGCCAGCACCGTCGGCGCCACGCTGGTGGTAGCCATTGCCGGCGCCATCGTGCTGCTCTCCGCCCGCAGCCGCGGCCGGCTCGGGGTCCAGGGCACCCGTGGCGACTCGATGCTCGTCGACCTTCGCGACCGCATCCGCGCCCAGGGCGAGATGCCCCAGCTGCCGGAGGGCTGGTCGGCCGAGGTGGTGCTGCGGTCAGCGGGCGGGGCGTCGTTCTCCGGTGACTTCCTGGTCGCGACGCGCTCCGACGACGGGCACATCCTCGAGGTGGCCCTGGTCGACGTGTCGGGCAAGGGTGTCGCCGCCGGGACGCGGGCGCTGCTGCTCTCCGGCGCCTTCGGCGGCCTGCTCGGCTCCGGCCCGCCCGAGGAGTTCCTGCTGGCGGCCAACCGCTACCTCATCCGCCAGCAGTGGGAAGAGGGCTTCGCGACCGTCGCACACGTGGTGCTCGACCTGACGACCGGTGACTACATCGTCTCGGTGGCGGGTCACCCTCCGGCGGTGCAGTTCGCCGCGGGCTCCGGGCGCTGGCGGGTCAGTGAGGCGAGCGAGGGACCGCTGCTGGGCATCTTCCCCGACGCCAAGTTCGTCGGGGAGCGCGGCCGGCTCGAGAGGGGCGACGCGCTGCTCATGTTCACCGACGGCCTCATCGAGACTCCGGGTAAGGACATCTCGGTCGGCATCGACAAGCTGCTCGGCGAGGCGGAGCGCCTCGTCACGCGTGGCTTCCGTCATGGAGCGCGCAAGCTGATCGACCGGGTCGCGGCAGCACACAACGACGACCGCGCCGTCGTGCTCATCTGGCGCGACTGACCCGACGTACCCACCGGACCTCGCCGTCGAGGGTCTCGTCGCTGGGCCGCAGCCCCACCCGACGGGCCACCGCCTCCGACGCGCTGTGCCCCTGCGCGACGTACGCCGACAGAACCTCGACGCCGTTGTCGGTGAGCCAGGTGACGACGGCGACGGCGGCCTCCGACGCGATGCCCAGGCGCTGGTGCGCCGTTCCCACCACCCAGGCCAGGTCCGTGCCGGCAGCATGCACGGTGGCCTGCACGTACCCCGCGGCCGCGCCGGTGTCGCGGCGGCGGACGACCCAGTTCAGCCACGCCTGGCTGCCGTCGTCGGCCGCGCCGGTCTGCCGGCGGTAGCGCTCGCGCAGCTCGGCGAGGGTCGGCGGCCTGCCACCGATGACGGCGTGCATGGCGGGGTCGCCGAGCACGCTCACCATCTCCTCGGCGTGCGCGACGCTGAGCGGCTCGAGGTCGAGCCGGTAGGTGGCCAGCGGGACAGCCGCCGGCCAGGTCATCGCAGCAGAATGTCCTCCGCCGCCTCCCATGGTTCGTAAGGTAGCCCCGCACCGAGGAACCGAACCGGTCATGTCTCCCAACGAAGGAGTGCAGATGTCCGTTGACTCGCCAACGGCGGCGTCGGGCCGCATCGCGGGGGTCGAGGTCCGTTCCATCGACTACGTCCCACTCAACGAACGGCACGGCAAGGTGTGGAGCCAGGGCCCCCTCTGGTTCATGAGCAACGCGCAGATCGCGACGCTCGCGGTGGGCACGTTCTCCGTCACCGGCGGCGGCAACCTCATCTGGTCGCTGATCGCGATCATCGCCGGCGCACTCACCGGCACGTTCTTCATGGCCTTCCACTCGGCGCAGGGGCCGCAGCTGGGCCTGCCGCAGATGATCCAGTCGCGCCCGCAGTTCGGTTACGTCGGAGCGCTGCTCGTCTGGGCGTTCGCCTACCTGCAGTACGCCGGCTTCAACATCTTCAACACCATCCTGGCCGGCGATGCGCTCCACACGACGGTTCACGGCTCCGCCAAGATGTGGATCGTCGTGGCGACCCTGCTGGCGGCGGTGATCGCGCTGGTCGGCTACGACCTCATCCACGGCGTCGAGCGCTGGCTCACGCTGGGCTTCCTGATCATCTTCGGCGTGCTCACCATCGCAGTGCTCACGCTGCACTACCCGGCGCGGTCCTTCGACCTGGGCGACTTCCACTGGACGCCGTTCCTCATCCAGTTCGGTGCCGTCGCCGGCTACCAGATCAGCTGGGCCATCTACGTCTCCGACTACTCCCGCTACCTGCCGCCCGACGTCACCGTGCGCCGGACGTTCTTCTGGACCTACTGGGGCTCGGCGCTCGGCGCCATCTGGCTGATGTGTCTCGGCGCCGCGCTGGCCGCGTGGGCGGGCTCCAGGTTCGACACGATCGCCTCCCTCGAGGCCGCGGGCAACCACGTGTTCTCCGGGTTCGGCGCGATCGTGCTGATCTTCTCCACGCTCGGGCTGATCTCGGTAACGGCCCTGAACATGTACGGCGGATCGCTGACCCTGATCAGCGCGATCGACTCGATCACCAAGGTGCGGCCCACTGCCGCGGTCCGCATCGCCACCATCGTCTTCACCGCGGTGCTGTCCGTCGTCCCGGCTTTGCTCATCGGTGAGAACTTCCTCGTCAACTTCGAGGACTTCCTGCTCCTCGTGCTCTACCTGTTCGTCCCGTGGACGGCGGTGAACCTCGTCGACTACTACATCGTGCGTCGCGGCCACTACGCCATCGCGGAGATCTTCAACCCCCGCGGCATCTACGGCAGATGGGGCTGGCGAGGCATCACCGCCTACCTCGTGGGCTTCGCCGCGATGCTGCCGTTCCTGAGCACCAGCAAGTACACCGGCTTCGTGGCCAAGGCGCTGGGCGGTGCCGACATCTCGCTGTTCATCGGGCTGCCGGTCGCGGGCATCCTGTACTACCTGTTCGCCCGCTCGATCGACGTCGAGGCGGAGACCCGGGTCGCCGAGGCCGAGGCGAAGGAGCTCGAGCGCGCGGCGATGCAGCACCAGCGGCCCGAGGACGTCCGCTGACGTCGCCACCGGAGGGGGCCGCGGACGCGTGGCAGACCGCTGAGGACATCCGGGCCGGCCGGGTCACCTCCGTCGAGGTGGTGACCCGGGCGTTGGCGCGCATCGACGAGCTCCAGCCGGTCCTCAACGCGTTCACGGTCATCCAGCACGACGCGGCGCTGGCCTCGGCTCGGCAAGCCGACGACGACGTACGCCGGGGAGCCCCTCTGCCGGCGCTGCTCGGCGTGCCGGTCTCGGTCAAGGACCACGTCTGGATGACCGGCGCGCCCGCGACGAACGGGTCACTGCTGCTGCGCGACTTCGTCCCGCCCGAGGACGCCGTACCGGTGGTCCGCCTGCGCGCCGCCGGTGCGGTCATCGTCGGGAAGACCAACAACCCCGAGTTCTGCTACCGCGGGTTCACCGACAACCTGCTCTTCGGGCTCACCCGCAACCCGTGGGACCTCGAGCGGACGCCGGGCGGCTCGAGCGGTGGTGCGGGTGCGTCCGTGGCGGCAGGGATGACGGCGATCGCCCTGGGCACCGACGGAGGCGGCTCGGTGCGGATCCCCGCCTCGTTCTGCGGGGTGGTCGGGCACAAGCCGACCTTCGGCCTGGTCCCCAAGGAGCCGGGTTTCAAGGGCTGGAAGACGCTCTCGGTCGACGGCCCGCTGGCCCGCTCGGTGCGCGACGCCGCCCTGATGCTCTCCGTAATGGCCGGGCCGGCCACCGCCGACGACATGAGCTACCCGGGCCCCGGCCTCGGAGACCGCCTCGACATGGTCACCTCGCCCGGGGACCTGCGCGGTCTGCGCGTGGCATGGTCGGCCGACCTCGGCAGGCTGCCGGTCGACCCCGACGTGCGGGCGGTGTTCGCCGAGGCGGTGCAGGTGCTGGCGGGCTGTGGCTGCGAGGTGGTCGAGGCCGTGCCCGCCACGGCGCACCCCACCGAGCTGTGGAACCTGATCGCGCTGGCCGAGGGCTTCGCCTCGGAGGGCCCGCTGCTCACGTCCCGCGGACAGATGTCGCCGGGGACCGCCGAGATCATCGAGTCGGGGGCGGGCATCACGGCCGGGCAGTACGTCGACGCGCTGCACGAGAAGGGCCGCTACACCCGGGTCTGGGCGGAGTTCTTCGACACGTTCGACGTGCTGGTGACCCCCGCCATGCAGCTGACCGCGTTCCCCGTCGGCCTGCAGACCCCGCCTCAGATCGAGGGGGAACCGGTCGACCCCTTCTTCGACGACTGGTGCGCCCTGTGCCTCCCGGCGAACCTGACGGGGATGCCGGCGACGGTCGTGCCGGCCGGCTTCGGTGCCGGCGGGCGGCCGGTGGGTCTGCAGGTCATGGGACCTCGCTGGGCCGACGCGCTCACCTTGCGCGTGGCCGCCGCGTTCGAGCAGGCCACGCCGTGGAGCTCCTACCGGCCTGACATCTGAGCGGCCGACCACGTAGGTTCGGCTGGAAGTCTTGGGTGGGAAGTCGTGCTGGCCGTGAGGAGCTCCCGTGAAGATCGGCGTCCACCTGCCCCGGTTCACCTTCCCGGGCGGCCCCCCGGCCCTGGCCCGTGACCTGGCCGCCATCGCCTCCGCGACCGAGGACGCGGGAGTCGACCGGCTCAGTGTGATGGACCACGTCTGGCAGATCGGGCCGCACGGTCCGGTGGAGCACGACATGCTCGAGGCGTACACGACCCTGGGCTTCCTGGCCGCGCACACCTCCCGCGTCAAGCTGCTGACCCTGGTGACCGGTGTCACCTATCGCGACCCTGGGCTGCTGGCCAAGATGGTGACGACGCTGGACGTGCTCTCGCAGGGCCGGGCGATGCTCGGCATCGGCGCGGCGTGGAACGAGGAGGAGTCGCGCGGTCTCGGCCTGTTCTTCCCGCCGACGGCCGAGCGCTTCGAGCGGCTGGAGGAGACGCTGCAGATCTGCCTGCAGATGTGGTCGGGCGGGCAGGACGCGTACGACGGTGCCCACTACCGGCTCGGGCGCACCTTGAACTCGCCGCAGTCCTTGACGCGGCCACATCCGCCGATCCTCATCGGGGGCGCCGGTGAGAAGAAGACGCTGCGGCTCGTCGCGCGCTACGCCCAGGCCTGCAACCTGTTCCCCGGCCCCGAGCTGCCCCGCAAGCTCGAGGTCCTGCGGGAGCACTGCGAGCGGGAAGGACGCGACTACGACGACATCGAGAAGACGGTGGTGTACCAGTTCGACGTCGGGAACCGCGGGGAGCGGGTGGGCGAGACGCTGGACGAGCTAGGCGTCCTCGCCGAGCTCGGCGTGCAGGTCGCGCACGGACGGGTCGAGGGCGTGCAGGACATCCGGCCTCTCGAGGTCATCGGCCAGCAGCTGGTCCCCGCCGTGGCGACGTGGTGACCCCGATGCGAGACACTCGGTTGAGCAAGGTTCTCTACACCGCCGAGGCCGTCGTCGAGGGCGGCAGGACCGGGCACGGCCGCACGACTGACGGCCGCCTCGATGTCCAGCTGTCGTCTCCCGAGGCCATGGGCGGGGACGACGGCCCCGGAACCAACCCTGAGCAGCTGTTCGCGGTCGGCTACGGGGCCTGCTTCCACTCCGCGGTGTCGTCGGTGGCTCGCGGACGCAAGCTTGACGTCAGCGACTCCCGGCTCACCGTCCGGGTCGGCATCGGTCCCACCGGCCAGGGTGGCTTCAGCCTGCAGGTGGAGCTGGACCTGCATGCGCCCCGGCTGTCGGCCGGCGAGGCTGCGGACCTCATGGCCCGCGCGGACCGGCTCTGCCCGTACTCCCATGCCACGCGCGGCAACATCGACGTGGTCCTCAGCATCGACGGGACGCCCATCGGGGACGGGTCCGGAGTGAGCGACCAGTCGAGGCCCTAAGAACGGCTCGTACGATGCGGCGAGGCGGGTCAGGCGGCGTGGTCCCGAGCGCGGCTGCCGATCTGCAGTCGGTCCTCCTCGAGCTGCAGGGTCACATGCCAGGCCCCGTGCGGACTCGGCTCGGGCGCATCGCTGCGCCGGTGGCAGCCGCGGCTCTCCTGCCGAGCCAGGGCCGCGAGACAGACCATGGTCGAGACCGTGTGCAGCGCGGCGGCTTCGACGGTCTCCAGGGTCGCCTCGACGGGACCGGTGGCGGCTGGGTCGCCCAGGTGATCGAGGAGCCGCTGCAGACCAGCGGTGGAGCGCACGACACCGGCCCACCGGGAGGTGGCCACGGCGGTTGCGGCGCGGCTGCCGGCCGGTGGTGTGGGGCCGGCAGGGAACACGACCGGCTCCCTGCCGCTGGGCAGCTGGGCTGCCAGGAGCTCACCGGCCCGCCGTCCGGCGAGGAGCGCCTCGGGGAGCGAGTTGGAGGCCAGTCGGTTCGCTCCGTGGACCCCGGTGGACGCCGTCTCGCCGACGGCGAAGAGGCCGCGGACCCCGGTACGCCCGGAGAGGTCCGCGGTGACGCCGCCGCAGGCGTAGTGCGCGCCTGGGGCGACCGGGATCGGTTCGCGCACGGGGTCGACACCGGCCGTCCGGCACAGGGCCAGCACGGTCGGGAACCTGCGCTGCAGCAAGGCCGCACCCAGCCCGGTCGCGTCGAGAAACAGGTGGGTCGAGACCCCACCGCGGGCCTCAGCCATCCGTCGGTGCATGGCCGCCGCCACGACGTCACGCGGGGCCAGGTCACCGAGTCGATGCACCCCGGCCATCACGCGCTGCCCGGTGGCATCGACCAGGACGGCGCCCTCGCCGCGGACGGCCTCGCTGATCAGCGGTTGACGGCCGCGCGCCCCGGGACCCCGCCAGAGCACGGTGGGATGGAACTGCACGAACTCGATGTCCCGGATCTCGGCTCCCGCCCGCAGGGCCAGGCCTTGCCCGTCGCCGGTCGCGCCGGCCGGGTTCGTCGTGGCCGCCCAGGCCTGCCCCAGGCCACCCGTGGCCAGGACGACCGCCTGGGCCAGCACGACGCCGGGGTCCAGGCGCCCCGTCTGTTCGACGCAGGCGACCGACAGGCCCACCACGGTCCCCTCCGAGTCGCGGATGGCGTCCAGGGCGACGACGTGCTCGAGCACCTGGACGGCTGACCGACGCAGTTCGGCGACCAGTGCCCGGTCGACCTCTGCGCCGGTCGCATCACCTCCGGCGTGCACGATCCGGCGGTGGCTGTGGCCGCCCTCGCGGGTCAGGGCCAACGTGTCGGGGCGGTGCGGGTCGTGGTCGAACGTGGCGCCGAGCGCCCGCAGCCGGGCCAGCTCGGCGGGCGCAGCATGGACCAGGTCGCGGACCGTGCCTGGGTCGCAGAGCCCGCCACCCGCGGCCAGCGTGTCGTGCACGTGCCGGTCCGAGCAGTCGGCCGGGTCGACCACGGCTGCCATCCCACCTTGGGCCAGGGCGGTCGCACCTGAGCCCAGCGCGCCCTTGGTCAGCAGCAGGACCCGCCGGCCGCCGGCCGCGGCCGCCAGTGCGGCTGACAGCCCGGCGGCACCCGCCCCGACGACCACCACCTCGGTCTGCAGCTCCCAGGACGGAGCAAGCTGCGGTGGGCGCCGCAGCATGCTGGCCGGCAGTACGACGGCCGCCCGGGCGCTCACTCGCCGACCTGCGACGGGGTGCCGACCGCGACCATGGCCTGCACGGCGCGCAGGGCCCGGGCGGCGATCTCCGGGCTGACCTGCACCTCGTCGACCCCGTCGGTGAGGCAGCGCAGCAGCGCCTCTCGGGTCGTCATCTTCATGTAGGCGCAGGTGGCGCGCGGGTTCACCGGCTCGAAACTGGCCCGGGGATTCGCCTTGCGCAACTGGTGGAGCATCCCGACCTCGGTGGCCACCAGAACCTGCCGGGCGGTGGTGGTGCGGGCGTGTTCGAGCATGCCGCTGGTGGCGAGCACGTGGGTGCGCTGCGCCGGGAGGTCGCCGGTGCCGGCCATCCACAGCGCGGAGGTCGCGCAGCCGCACTCGGGGTGGATCAGCACCTCGGCGTCAGGGGCTGCCGCGACGCGCTCGCGAAGGTCACTGCCGGAGATGCCGGCGTGCACGTGGCACTCGCCCATCCACACGTGGATGCCCGGGCGTCCGGTGACCCGCTTCACGTGCGCCCCGAGGAACATGTCCGGCAGGAACAGCACCTCCCGGCCCACCGGCAGGTTGGCGACGATCTCGACCGCGTTGGCCGAGGTGCAGCACACGTCGGACTCGGCCTTCACCTCGGCGGTGGTGTTGACGTAGGCGACGACCAGGGCGCCAGGGTGTTGGGCCTTCCAGTCCCGCAGCTGGTCGGCGGTGATGCTGTCCGCCAGCGAGCAGCCGGCCCGCGCGTCGGGGATGAGCACCCGCCGGTCGGGGGCCAGGAGCTTGGCGGTCTCGGCCATGAAATGTACGCCGGCAAAGACGATCGTGCTGGCCTCGCTGGCGGCCGCGAGCCGGGACAGGGCCAGAGAGTCCCCGACGTGGTCCGCCACGTCCTGGATCTCCGGCGCCTGGTAGTTGTGAGCCAGGATGACGGCGTCCTGGTCGCGCGCGAGACGTCGGACCTCGGCCGCCCAGGCGTCCGGCCCCGTCGTGGGCGGCGCGGAGTGCTGGGCGGGACGGATGGAAGGCACCGGTGTCTCCTGCTCCGACAGGTTTTCGCCCACAAGGCGAAAACATTGTGCCGACGTTACCATGCCCGGGTGTCAGGACCGAGCTACCCGCACGAGGTGCTGGCCGTGGTGATGACGGTCCGGAACGGGAAACTTCAGGTGCTGCTGTGGCGGCGCGCCGAGTCGCCACAGGCCGGCCGGTGGGCCCTGCCCGGCGGGGCGCTCGGGCCGCAGGAGCGGCTTGGCGCGGCGGTGGCCCGGCACCTCGCGAACAAGGTCGAGGTGCAGCGGCTGAGCCATCTGGAACAGCTCGAGACCCGCAGCGACCCGGGCCGGGACCCGCGCCGCCGGGTGCTGGCGACCGCCTACCTCGGTCTGGTTCCCGCGGACGCCGAGCCCGAGCTCCCCGACGACACGCGCTGGCACGCGGTAGACGCTCTGCCAGCCACCGCGTTCGACCACGGCTCGATCGCCGCGTCGGGCCGGGCCCGGCTGCGCGCCAAGCTGTCCTACACCACGATCGGGTTTGCGCTGGCGGCTGACACGTTCACGATCTCCCAGCTCCGTGACATCTACAGCGCCGCGCTGGGGCGCGACGTAGCCGCCACGAACCTCCAGCGGGTGCTGCTGCGCCGCGGGGTGATCGAGCGGACCGACACTGTGGTTCCTCCCACCGAGCACGGCGGGCGGCCGGCGGCCGAGTACCGGTTCCGGGACCGGCAGGTCGTCGTGACCGATGAGTTCCCCGCGTTCCGGCCTCGTCGTGTCGG
>JAVEDI010000050.1 GCA_030841035.1 Actinomycetota bacterium | reverse complement strand
CGTTGCCGGGACCGGTTCGCCGTATCCGAGGCGGAGCAGCATGTGGGTGTGGCCCACGCCGCTGAGCGGACTGCGCACCAGCCAGCGCAGCTCGTGGTGCTCGAGCGGTTGGTTGACGAACGAGGCGCAGACGCCGGAGAGGGTCGCCTCCAGCAGGACCCGCTCGAGGGCCTGACCGGCGCGCACCCAGTCGACCGGGTGGTCGTGGACGGTGGACAGGACGGCCAGCGTGGGTGCGCTCTCGAAGACCGCGGTCTCGCGGATGGTGTCCACGGCGTGCCCGAGATCGCGGAAGGCGGCGTCCCGTCCGGCGGGCCTCGGCCCGAGGGATCTCACGGGGATGCCGTCGGACCGGTGGCGGCCGCCGACCCAGGCCTGCCGCTCGACGACGCGCGCCGGGTCGGCGTGGTCCGCGGTGTCTCCCGCATGGAGAAGCTCGAGGAGCCGGGCCACCTCGGCCTCGTCCTCATAAACCCGCAGCACAGCCCCCTCGACGGTCGCGGCCTCGCCCAGCCGGCCGACGACGGCCGGCGGGATCCGCCGGTCGCTGAACGGCAGCCGGTTCGTCCGGCGCCGGGCGACAGCGGGGTAGTAGTGGCCGATGCTGCTGGTGGGGCTGTGCCGGTGGCCGGCGTGCAGCAGCGCGACGAGGGTCGGGTCGTCGGTGTCGGGCAGGATCCGCACCCGCAGGTGCAGTCCGAGGTGCCCAGCGGCGACCCGCAGGTTGAGCAGCGCCGCACCGCAGGAGACGAGAAGGGCCCGTCCCGAAGGGTCGGAGTGCGGCAGCTGCCGGGACGCGTCGGCGTAGAGCTCGACGTGGCGGTCGCCGACGGCGAACGCCCACGGCTGGGTGTTGTGCAGTGATGGCGCAGCGGTCGCGGCGCTCAGGAGCAGTAGGGCGTCCTGCTGGGTGAGCAGCGCGGCGGCCGCTCCGGTGTCGGGCGTCTGTGTCATGGTGATCATCCCCTCGGTCCGGGAGTCCCGCTGCGGTCGGCCGGTGCAGACCAGAGCGCAGGTGCGGACCCCTGCGTCATCTGCGCGGCACAGGCCGCGACACCCGCTCGTCCAGCCGGTCGGCGAGCCGGCGTCCCCAGTCCCGGGCGCGTTCGAGCTCGCCGTCGAGCAGCGGCCCGTCCACTCCCGGATCCCGGTGCCCGACTGCCCGCCGGCGGCGCCCCGCGCCACCGCGGCGTCCCGGGTGCCGGGGCGGCTCATCCCGAAAAGCGTGGGTGGGTCCGCCCACCACGAGCAGTTGCGCTGCCACGCGATCCGGAGCGGCGGCGACGGCACGGGCGGTGCCGAACATGGACTCGACGACCACGAGGGCACGCGTCATGACCCGGCCCTCACAGCAGCGGTCCGGCGATCATCGCGGGCGCGATCGCTGCTCGGCGGGGGCGTCTTGGGCCACCGGCGCCGGGACCGCGACGACCGGGACGTCGGCGTGCGACAGCACGTAGTGGCTCACCGACCCGCTGACCGGGCGCCGGATGCCGGTGTGCTCGTGCGTCCCGACCAGGCCGAAAGCTGCCAGGTGTGCACCAGGCAGACCTCGACATCCTCGTTCCGTCTCATGACGTTTCCCGCCGTGCCACGGCACCGCACCTCGGTGCTCTGCTTGGAGCCTCGGGCACGAGAGGTGTCCCGGAGCAGGGCCAAAGGGCCCCATGACCGGGGCAGAAGGCCCGTTCCTGACCCGCGGACCGCCCGGTCCCAGCCGGCCGGGGACCAGGGTCGCGATGTGTAGAGGCCGGACCTCCCGTACCCGGCGCGCGGCGCCGGCATCGGTGCGCGTCCGCAGCTGCAACGCTGCCCGGCACGCACACGCGACCGGCTGGTGCGGGCAGCGCCGAGGGCGAAGAGCCGTTGGATCATCAGGGCGTCGTGGACCCGCACCCCCGTCTGGCCGGCGCCTCCGGTACCGACCCGGAAGGCTTTGCCGCACGGGACCAACGGCACTGGGCGGCGGGCACAACGCGTCCTACCGTCGAGGTGAGGCAGCGGGTCTGCTGCGCGGAGGTGGTCGCCATGACCGTTCACGAGCCAACCGATCGACGTGGCCTGCGGGTCATCGCCTACGACGAGTGCCTGTGGCTGCTTCGCCGAGCCACCATGGGCCGGCTCGGCTTCGTGCACCACGGCGAGCCCGAGATTCTGCCTGTCACGTTCGGGATGGACGGTCCGGCACCGGTGTTTCGCACGACCTGGGGGTCGAAGTTCGACGCGGCCGCCGCTGGTGGGCTGGTCACGCTCGAGGCCGACTCCCTGGACCCCGTTCACGGCCGCGCCTGGAGCGTCGTGGTCAAGGGCACGGCGGCCGTGGAGTACGCCGACGCCGACATCGCCCGTCTGGAGGCGCTCGGCGTCCCGGTCTGGCTGCGCGACGACTCCGAGACGTTCTGGGTCCGAATCCGGCCGGAGGACACGACCGGCCGCGAGCTCCGGTTGCCATGACCGTGGCTGCGCGGGCGCACGCCTTGTCGGGGCGTGGCAATCAGCAGGCAGCGGTGGACTTGTTGTGGATCCCGCTGGGAGCCGGCGACTCGTCCGGCTGCGACCGACCGAGCCACCGCGCGCCGTTGCCGGGCCCGTTCCGGGTCGGCACAGGCTGGTTCCAGTACGAAGTGCGGTGCTGGGACCGGCGACATGTGGAACTCGAACTCGGTGGTGGTCTGGTGTGGCCCGGGCGGGGGTGGACGCCGAGGCGCTGTCTGCGCCGGCCGGGAGCGCGCGCCGGGTTGGCGGGCTGGACCGACGATGGCCAGCGAGGCTCGGCGATGGGCGGTCGGTCGGCGGTGGGCCGTGGCCCTGATGCTGGCCGGCGCGCTCGCCGACATCGGAGAACCGGTCGGATCACGCTGCCGGAACGGTGAACTCGAACGGGCAACGATTGGTTACCAGAGAATCGTCGCCACGAATGGTTCTGGCTGCGCATCGCGAGATCGCGCCAGGCGCTGCATCCCGCGGGGAGGTGGTGGGCTAGAGGGCCCTGTGCGAGCGCCGTCCTCAAGCCGCACTGCGGACGGCGCGATGGCTGTCGAGTACCGATCAGATCTGCTCGTCGCCCCCGTCGGAGGGACCGCGTCGCAGGACCGGTCCCTCGCCGACCCGTCGGGAGACCTCGCCAGCCGCGGATTTGACCGTGCGGACCGTGCCCTTGCCGAGGCGCCGCGCGGCCTCGACGCCGTCACCGCCCGTCTCGAGTGCCTTGGCTCTCACTTGAGCGGCCGCATCCGCCCACCGGCGCGCCTCCACGGTCTGCCGGCCGCCGTTGATACCGAGTCGGTGGTGGAGCTCACGGACGGCGGTCCCGACATGGTTGCTCGCCTGCACGACGTCCCTGGACTTCGCCGGGTGCATCAGCACCTTCGTGTTGGCGAGTGCGGCGGCTGCGTCGAGGCGAGCCGTCAACCGCTCGGTGGTCCGCGAGAGGAGCTCGAGCCGGTCCTGCCGAGCGGCCTTCAGGCCCAGGCGGTGCCCGTCCAGATCGTCCGGCGCCGCGTCGAACACTCTGTCGAGCTCCAGCACGGCGATTGCGTCCTGCAGCTGCCAGCAGCGAGCCAGAACGGCGAGCCACTCCTGCGCTTTCTGCTCGGCTTGCTCAGCTGCTTCTGCGAGGTCGGCGAACTTCCGCTTGGACTCCAGCTTGTCGGCGAGCGCGTCGATCTGCCGCAACGCGTAGGCCTGGGTCTCGGCGATGGTCGCCGGCGCGGCCTGCACCTTCGACCACGTCACCTCGTTGACCCGGCCGCCGTGCTCACGGATGGTGAGGGTCTCCTCGATCACCAGGCCCAGACCGATCATCCGGGCCAGCACGGCGTCCTTCTGCGCGCGCAGCACGTCGTCGACCTTCTCGTCGATCCTGGCGAGGTAGTCGGTGATCTCATCCATGGTCTGTCGCATTGCGACCTGCGCCATGACGCCTGCTGCGCCCGCCAGGACCGCCGGGTTGGTCAGCGCCGTGCTGGGTCCCTTCATGAACTGCACGAAAGTCTTGACCTGGCCCTTGCTTCCCTTCACGACGCCGGTCTTGAGACCTGACTTGGACTCGCGCAGTCCGTGCTTCTTGACCAGCTCTGCGGACTCCTTGGTCAGTTTCACCCAGCGCCCCGAGTTGGCTGCGATCCCCGAGCCCGCCTCCGCGGCAGTAGCACCGGCGCTCATGGCACCTCGAAGCGTGGGCAAGCCGAAATCCCTGGTCGCCAGCAGTCCCTCGGAGGCGAGGAAGCGGTCGACGACTGCCGACTCGCCGATCACCGCGAGCCCGTCGCCGTCGCTGATGAGCTGAATCTCGTCGTTGATCGTCGGCTCCTTACGAAGGGGGAGGACCATTCGGCCTGTTGCTCAAGGTATGACGGCCGGAGAGGCTCTGCAGCCGCTTGACCTCAATGGCTGCGACTAGGACCCGCGGCACTGTCGGGCCTCTACGTCTGCCGCTGTCGACAACGCCGAACTCCGTTCAAGCAGGAACGTAGGTCAACCTGATCACGTCTCCGTCGAACTGGTCGTTGGCCACGAGGCGGAGCGGGGGTCTGGGGCCTGCGAAGTAGGGCTTGCCGTGACCGAGCACGACCGGATGCAGGTAGATCCGATACTCATCGATCAGGCCGAACCCGGTGAGGTTCCTGGCCAGGCTAGGGCCAGCAACCTCCACGTCCCCGTCAAGCTCTGCCTTCAGCCGGCGGACGGCAACCTCGAGATCATTCTCGACGAGGGTCGCGTGGGGACCGACTGAGGTCAACGAGCGCGAGACGACCCACTTCGGCTTGCTCCGCCACGCCGCCGCGAAGGCCACTTCCTCGTCGCCCCATTCAGAATCTGTGTCGTCCCAGTAGCGCATCACCTCATACATGTGGCGCCCGTAGAGGCACCCGGCCTGCGACTGAGCCTCGTCGATGAAGTGGCGGAAGAGCGTTGGGCTCGGCTCGAACGCCGTGTGGTCGACGTAGCCGTCCAGAGACTGGTTCATTCCGAACACGAGCTTGGCCATCTCGGGTCCCTTCCTCGAGGCACGCCTGTCGATCATCGCCTACGGGACGCCCCGCATCACGTGGACGCCTCCGGTCTGGAGGGAGCGCCCGGTCGGGCTGTCGTCCCCTAGGCTGTCGCGGTGACTGGCGTGCTGGACGACGGGCCGTTCTTCCACGGCACGAAGGCCGACCTTCGGGTGGGGGATCTTCTGACGGCTGGCTTCCGGTCGAACTATCGCCCCGAAGTCGTGATGAACCACATCTACTTCACCGCACTGCGCGACGGTGCCGGGCTCGCCGCGGAGCTAGCGGCAGGCGAGACTGCTCCGCGCGTCTACGTCGTTGAGCCGACAGGGCCGTTCGACAACGACCCCAACGTGACCGACAAGAAGTTTCCCGGTAACCCAACCCGGTCCTACCGCAGCAGAGAGCCACTCAGGATCGTCGGCGAGGTGACCGACTGGACGCGGCAAACCCCCGCAGCACTGCAGGCGTGGCGCGACCGACTGGCGACGATACTCGCAGATGAGCGAGGCGAAATCATCAACTAGTCGGCGCCGTTGGGCGCGTGTCGCCGAGTGGCAGTACGTCCTACAGGTGGTGAGCTCGGTGCCCGCTCGGGCGCGTGAATCCGCCACCGTTATGGGGTATGGGGGGGGACGGGACCGAATTGGGACACCTGTAAGTGCCGATAGCCCCCGTCGGGGTTCGTAAGCCGAGGCGACCGAGTCAGCGCTTGCTTAGTACGCCGCCCCCTTGCGCCACGCCATCTCCTGCAGTTCGAATGAGTTGCCGTCAGGATCGGAGAACTCCGCCCCTTTGACACCGCCCCCGAAGTCGTGGATCTCGCTGACCTCTACACCTCGGTCAACAAGGCCGGCGCGCACCTTGGTGATGTCATCCACAACGAGGTGTAGACCTCTCACGCTGCCCGGTTCTCCCGCGTACACATCCAGTCCTGTGCCAAAGCCAACCGAGCAGCTGGACCCTTCGGGGGTCAACTGGACGAT
>JAVEDI010000042.1 GCA_030841035.1 Actinomycetota bacterium | reverse complement strand
GCGTGCGGCCCCGGGTTCGATAGGCCCAGGGTCGTCAGCGGCGGCTGGGAGCGACCACGGGCCTATCGGACGGTGCGTGCGGTCCGGGGTTCGATAGGCCCAGGGTTGTCAGCGGCGGCTGGAAGCGACCACGGGCCTATCGAACGGGTCCGGGGGGGGTCCCGGGGCGGCCGGATCGGGTCCCGGGGGGGAAGGGCGGCTCAGGCCTTCAGCTCGGGGAAGTCCTCGTCGCGGAACTCACCCGCCGGCCGCGACTCGTGGGCCTGCTCGGCACTACGCAGCTCGACGCGGCGGATCTTCCCGGAGATGGTCTTGGGCAGCTCGGCGAACTCCACCCGTCGTACCCGCTTGTACGGCGCCAGGTGCTCGCGGGCGTACGCCAGGATGGCGAGCGCCGTCTCGGACGTGGGCTCGTAGCCGGCGGCCAGCGCGACGTAGGCCTTCGGCACGGCCAACCGCAGCGGGTCGGGAGCGGGCACCACCGCAGCCTCGGCGACCGCCGGGTGCTCGATCAGCACGCTCTCCAGCTCGAACGGCGAGATGCGGTAGTCGGAGGCCTTGAAGACGTCGTCGGCGCGCCCCACATAGGTGATGTAGCCCTCGGCGTCCCGGCTCGCGACGTCACCGGTGTGGTAGTAGCCGTCGCGCATCGCGCTGGCCGTCAGCTCCTCGTCGTCGCGGTAGCCGACCATCAGCGAGACCGGTCGCTGGGACAGGTCGAGACAGATCTCGCCCTCGTCACCCGGCGTGCCCGTGATCGGGTCGACCAGCGCCACCGCGTAGCCGGGCAGCGGCCGACCCATGGATCCGGGCTTCAGCGGCGCCCCCGGTGGGTTGCCGATCGCAGCGGTCGTCTCGGTCTGCCCGTAGCCGTCGCGCACCGTCAGTCCCCAGGCCGCGCGTACCTGCTCGATGACCTCGGGGTTGAGCGGCTCACCGGCGGCGACCACCTCGCGCAGCGTCGGCACGCGGTGCGCGCGCAGGTCCTCCTGCACCAGCATCCGCCACACGGTCGGCGGTGCGCAGAACGTCGTCACGCCGCAGCGCGCCATCGTGTCCAGCAGGTCACCGGCCGCGAAGCGCGCCTGGTTGGCGACGAAGGCCGTCGCACCGGCTATCCAGGGGGCGAAGACGTTGCTCCAGGCGTGCTTCGCCCAGCCCGAGGAGGAGACGTTGAGGTGGACGTCGCCGGGGCGCAGGCCGATCCAGTACGCCGTCGAGAGGTGCCCGACGGGGTAGGACGTGTGGGTGTGCTCGACGAGCTTCGGCCGCGCCGTCGTACCGCTGGTGAAGTACAGCAGCAGCGTCTCGTCGGGCTTGGTGGGCACCTCGGGGGTGAACGACTCGAGCCACTCGGCCGAGTCGCCGTAGCGCAGCCAGCCCTCGACCGGGTCACCGACCGCGATGCGGGTCCAGTCGCCGGCCACGTCGGTGAACTTCGCGGTGTCGGCGGAGGCGGTGACGACATGGCGTACGTCGCCTCGCGCGACCCGGTCGGCGAGGTCCCTGGGGCCGAGCAGCGTGGTCGCCGGGATCACGACGGCGCCGAGCTTGATGGCGGCGAGCATGACCTCCCACAGGGGCGCCACGTTGCCGAGCACCATCAGGACCCGGTCGCCGCGGTCGACGCCGTGGTGCTGCAGCCAGGCAGCGAGCTGCGCGGACCTGGCCGACAGCCCGGCGTAGGTGATGCCGTCCTCGGTGCCGTCGGCGTCCACGATCCACAGCGCGAGGCTCTCGGGCTGCTCCCGTGCGAGGACGTCGAACCAGTCGAGACCGAAGTTGAAGGTCTCCAGCTGCGGCCACCGGAACGCGCGGACCGCGGCCTCGTAGTCGTCGCGGGAGGTCAGCAGGACGTCTCGGGCGGCACGGAAGGCCTCGGTCGGGCTCATGGCGGCGACCTTGGCACCCGGCCGCGGTGAGGTCAACGGTCCGAGGCGGCCGGAGGAATCGTCTGCCGAGGGGTCTGTCGTTCCGCGCAGCAAAGGCGCAAACTGGTGGGTGCACAGTCCTCGACCCGAGGGGAATGCCGTGTCCGCAGCGCCGTCGACGCCCGACTTCGTCCCGATCCTCTCGCGCGGCAGGCATCGTCGCCCGAGCAAGGGCGCCTGCTTCATGGAGCTGGCGTCGTTCCTGGCAGGTGAGCGATGGAGCGACCACCCTCGCTGCACCCATCCGCTGCTGGGGACCCTGGCGAGGGCGGTCAACGACCAGACCTCTGACGAGGCACGTGGACGGCTCGGCGAGCTGATCCCATCGGTCATCGGCCTCACCAGCGACGACCTGCGGGTGGATGCGAAGATCGCGCTCGCCTGTGCGCAGGCCGCCTTGCCGGTCGGCAACGCCGAGTCGCAGCGGGTGATGGCCGTGTCGGTGCTCACCGCGGAAGGCGTGCTCGCCCGGCTGGAGGGCCGCTCGGTCGGCGAGTTCAGCCCGCGCAGCCGGGCCGTGCTCGCGGCCTCACCCGACGCCGCCCGCTGGGCGCAGCAGTTCAGCCGTGAAGTCGGTGCATCGCTGAAGGGCTTCCGGCGCTACGGCGCGCCGAGCACCGTGCGGTGCGCGGTCCAAGCGGTCGCCGAGGCGTGCGTGGTCGACGTCGACGAGCGGCTGCGCGCCATGCTGGTCGACGCCATCCACCAGACGTCTGAGGTGATCGGCCGCGCGGCGACGTCCGTGCAGCCCGACCCGCAGGTCTGGCGGGGCCTGGCCGCCGGCGGGCGTCGCGCCCTGCGCTAGACCTCGACGACGACCGGCGCCGAACGGCACCGACGGGCGCCGCACGGCACCTACGGCCGACCTCCGGGTCGCCCGATGGCTCGCGAGGCGAGTCGGTTTCCGGCCGCCAGCGCGGTCTCGGGCTCGGGGTGCAGCAACCACGCCGAGAGGAACCCGGCCGCGAACGCGTCACCGGCCCCGGTGGTGTCGACGACCTCCGCGGGGCGCTCGGCCGCTGCGCTGGCCGTGATGAAGCCTCGCTGCCACAGGGCGCCGAAGCGTCCCAGCTTGACCACCACCTCGCCGTACGTCGCAGCCAACGCCTCCGCGGCGCGGTGCGCGGACGACGTGCCGGTCAGGCAGCTGGCCTCGTCCATGTTCGGGAACAGCAGATGGACCCCGCGTGTCGCCTCGAGAAACCGCGCGGCGCCGCTCGAGGCGAGCAGTGCCGCGGACGACGGATCCGCCGACACCGTCATGCCCGCCTCGAGCGCCCGGGTCAGGGCCATCAGCCCGGCGGCCTGCGAGCCTGGGCGCAGGAGGGTGTACCCGGAGAGGTGGAGGTGTCGACCGGGGTAGAACAGCTCGCCGGGCAGGTCCTCGGGCGAGAGCGCCTCGTTGGCGCCGGGGTCGGGCAGCATCGAACGCTCACCACCCGGTTCGACCAGCACGACGCAGGTTCCGGTGGCCCGCCGGTGGTCGACCACGACGTGGCGGGTGTTGACACCGGCGCCCGCCAGCTGCGCGACGCCGGACTCCCCGAGCGCGTCGTCGCCCACGCGACCGAGGAAGGCCGTGGGCACGCCCAGCGACGCCAACCAGGCCGCGACATTCGCCCCCGAGCCGCCGCCGTGAGTCGTCACGGTCGAGGGGGTGTCGCTGTCGCGGGCCAGCGGGGTCGACATGGCGGCCAGCACGTCGACCATCAGGTCGCCGATGACGAGCACGTCCAGCGTCTGCGGCCCCCAGAGCTCGGTCATGCGCTGGTCGTGGACGCCGCCCGCGCCACCCGTGCCGCGAGCTCGGCGTTGCGCAGGATGATGCGGATGTTGGCCTGCAGGCTCGCGCCCTCGCTCTCGCGATGGAAGAACTCCAGCAGGAACGGGGTCACGTCCTTGCCCCGCACTGCGCGCGACGTCGCCTCGGCGAGCCCGGCGTGCAGCAGACGGTCGTGCAGCGCCGGGTCGACCTGCTCGTCCGCGGGCAGCGGGTTGGCGAGGACCAGTCCCCGTACGTCGGTGCCGAGCTGCGCGCGGGCCCGCAGCACCGCGGCAACCTCCTCGGGGGTGTCGACCCGCCAGTCGAGCGGATGCCCGGAGTCACGAAGGTAGAAGCCGGGAAACGTGGACGTGCCGTAGCCGATCACGGCCACCCCCAGCGTCTCCAGCCGCTCCAGGGTCGCGGCGACGTCGAGGATCGACTTGACCCCGGCGCAGACGACGGTGATCGGCAGCGACGCGAGCGCGACCAGGTCGGCGGACTCGTCCCAGGTGTCGCGTGCCTCCCGGTGGACCCCACCGAGCCCACCGGTCGCGAAGACCGAGATACCGGCCCGTGCGGCCAGGTGCGCGGTGGCCGCGACGGTGGTGGCGCCGTGGCCGCCGCGGGCCGCCACGATGGCGAGGTCCCGGGTGCTGACCTTGACCACGTCGTCGCTGGTGGCGACCTGCTCGAGCGCGGCGTCGTCGAGACCGATCCGCGCCTCGCCGCCGACGACCGCGATGGTGGCGGGCACGGCCCCGCCCGCCCGGACGGCGGCCTCGATGTCCCGCGCCACGCCCAGGTTGCCGGGGCGCGGCAGCCCGTGGCTGATGATCGTCGACTCCAGCGCCACGACGGGCCGGCCGGCAGCCAGCGCCTCGGCGACCTCCTCGGTGACCCGACACATGGGCAAGAACCTATCCAGGCCCCCTACGTCGCGGCGTAGCACTGCCTCCGCGGGCCGGACCGGTGCGCGCGGCTGCCGTCCGTGACGGCGGCGACGCTAGCCTCGCCAGCGTGGTCGACCATCCCTACCCGGCCCACTGGGAGGCCGACGTCGTGCTGCGCGACGGCGGAACTGCCCACCTGCGCCCGATCCGCCCAGACGACGCCGACCGGCTACGCCGCTTCCACGCGCGACTGTCCGACGAGACGATCTACTTCCGCTTCTTCTCCCTGTACCGGGAGCTGAGCGAGAAGGACATGCTGCGGTTCACCGTCGTCGACCAGGTCGACCGCGTGGCTCTGGTCGCGACCGTCGGCGGGGAGATGATCGGCGTCGTCCGTTACGAGCGGACCGGCCCCCACGAGGCCGAGGTGGCCTTCAACATCGAGGACGCCCACCAGGGACGCGGACTGGGCTCCGTCTTCCTGGAGCACATCGCCGCCGCTGCCCGTGAGCACGGCATCGGCAGCTTTCTCGCCGACGTACTGCCCAACAACCGCAAGATGCTGCGGGTGTTCCAGGACGCGGGCTACGTCGTGCGGCAGGACATGGAAGAGGGCGTCGTCCGGCTGGGGTTCGATCTCGAGCCCACCGAGAACTCGAGGTCGGTCACGCAGGATCGCGAGCACCGCGCCGAGGCGCGGTCGGTGCAACGGCTGCTGCGCCCGGCGACGGTGGTGGTCGTGGGTGCCAGCCGGTCGGAGCACTCGATCGGCCGCACCGTGCTGCGGCACATCGTCGAGGGCGGGTTCACCGGCACCGTGTACGTCGTCAACCCGCACGCCGACGAGGTGGGCGGGGTCCGGTCCTACGCCCGAGTCACGGATGTCCCGACGGACGTCGACCTCGCGGTGGTCGCCGTAGCGGCGGAGCAGGTCGAGCAGGTCGTCGCCGAGTGTGCGGTCAAGGGGGTGCGGGGGCTCGTCGTCGTGTCCTCGGGCTTCGCCGAGGTGGGCGAGCAGGGTCGCGAGCGACAACGCCGGCTGGTCCGCCTCGCGCGCGGTAGCGGCATGCGGGTCGTCGGACCGAGCTCCTTCGGCCTGCTCGTGACCGATCCCGACGTGTCGCTGAACGCGTCGCTCTCGCCGGTCATGCCGCCGCGTGGCCGCGTCGGCTTCTTCTCCCAGTCGGGCGCCCTCGGGGTGGCGATCCTGGACAGCGCGGCCAGCCGCGGGCTGGGCATCTCCTCGTTCGTGTCGGCAGGCAACCGGGTCGACGTCAGTGGCAACGACCTCATGCAGTTCTGGGAGGACGACGCCGGCACCGACGCCGTCATGCTCTACCTCGAGTCGCTGGGCAACCCTCGCAAGTTCAGCCGGGTCGCGCGGCGCCTGTCGCGACGCAAGCCGGTAGTGGCCGTCAAGTCAGCCCGCGCCCACAGCAGCGCGCCGCACGGGCACGTCGTGCGGGAGTCCGCGGCCCCGGCGGCCGCTGTCGAGGCCCTCTTCCGGCAGGCGGGCGTGATCCGGGTGGACACGATCCACACGATGTTCGACGTCGGTGCGCTCGTGGCGCACCAGTCGCTGCCCGGCGGCCGGCGGGTCGCGATCCTCGGCAACTCCGACGCGTTGGCGATGCTGGCGGCCGACGCCTGCGTCGATGCGGGCCTCGTCGTCGCCGGCGAACCCCGACAGCTCGGCGCGCAGGCGACGGCGCCGGACTTCGCGGCAGCGCTCGCCGAGGTGCTGGCCGACGACGGCGTCGACTCGGTCGTGGCGCTGTTCAGCCCGCCACTGCAGCCGGCCGACGAGGACGTCGCGACGGTGCTCGCCCAGGCCGCGGCCCGCGCCGACAAGACCGTCGTCTCGACGTTTCTCGGCATGCCCGGCATCCCCGACGCGTTGCGCGCCGCCGGGGTTGCTGCCGACGGGCGCGAGTGCTCGGTGCCGTCGTACCCGACGCCCGAGGACGCCGTACGCGCGCTCGCCGCCGTCACCGACTACGCGCAGTGGCGGCGCACACCGGCCGGCAACCCGGTGGAGCCCTCGGGTCTGGACGTGCGAGCCGCGCGGGCGTTCGTCGCCCGCACCCTCGGCGACGCGGAGTCCCTCGAGCTGGGCCAGGAGCAGCAGCGCGAGCTGCTGGCGTGCTACGGCATCGCCCTCTGGGACGCCCGGCGTGCAGCCACGGTCGAGCAGGCCGTCGCGGCCGCGGCGGATCTCGGCTATCCCGTCGCCCTCAAGACGACCGCGGGTCACCTGCGACACCGCAGCGACCTCGGCGCGGTTCGGCTGGACATCGATGACGAACGAGGGCTGCGGGCGGCGTACGACGCCATGGCCCTGCGGCTCGGTCCGGGTGCCGCGGCCCACTTCGTGCTGCAGCGGATGGCGCCGGTCGGCGTGGCGACAGTCGTGGCCTCCGTCGAGGACCCGTCGTTCGGGCCGGTGGTGTCCTTCGGGGTCGGCGGTGTCGCGACCGAGCTGCTCGACGACCGCGCCTATGGCATCCCCCCGCTCACCGACGACGACCTGCGCGGCCTCGTGCGCGGCGTGCGCGCCGCGCCGCTGCTGTTCGGGCACCGCGGCAGCCCGCCGGTGGACACCGCGCGGCTCGAGGACCTCATCGCGCGCCTCGCCCGGCTGGCCGACGACCTGCCCGACGTCGCGCAGGTCGAGCTCAACCCGGTGCTCGTCGGAGTGGACGGGCTGGCCGTGCTCGCGGCCTCCTGCCGGCTGGTCCGCTCGGCCGGCCGCACGGACCGGGGCGCGCGCGCCCTGCTGGGCTGACCAGCTGCCGGCCGCGTGGACGTCGACCACGCGCCCGACGCTTGTGGACGCCGACCGCCGTCGCCGACCACACGGACCGCCCCAGGTGCAAGGATGACGCCATGACCGACACCTCGTTGGCCGGGTTGCGGGCCGCCATCCAGCATGCGGGCTACTACCCCGAGCTGGTCGGCGAGTCGATCGACTCCGCCGTCGCGGCCGAGCCCATCGACTCGTTCGTGGTGCACCAGGAGACGACGTTCGACTCCGACGAGGTGCGCCGGCACATCAGCGTGCTCGTCCTCACGCCGACCCGCCTGGTGCTGGGCCACGCCGACGACCACCCGGCCGACCCCCTGACGCCGACGCCCTTCGTCACGGTGTCCACGGAGGCCGTGCCGCTGTCGGCGGTGCGCTCGGTGGTCGTCAACCGGGTGATCGCCGACCCGCTGCGCCACCGGGGCGGCAGCCCGCCCCAGGAGGTCACCGTCACCATCGGCTGGGGCGCCGTGAGCCGCATCGACCTCGAGCCGGCCGCCTGCTCCGATCCCGAGTGCGACGCCGACCACGGCTACACCGGCACCGCGTCGGCCGACGACATCGCGCTGCGGGTCAGCGAGGCGGCGGAGGGGGCCGACGCCGTGGCACGCATGCTCGGTTTCGCCGCCGAGCTGTCTCGCGCGACGGCGCGGTGACCGGCCGGCCTCCGCGCCCGCCGCTCCCGCCACCGCCCCGCTACGGCGAGGCGGCCCTGTCCGACGTACTGCCCTCAGTCCTGAGCGCGCTCGGGGTCCGCGGCGAGCAGGCCCCGCTCGCCCTTGCCCCCGCGCGGCGCGTCGTGGTCCTGCTGGTCGACGGCCTCGGCTGGCAGCTGCTGTGCGAGCACCCGCAGGAGGCGCCGTTCCTGACCTCGCTCCTGCCGTCGGCGACGACGCTGACCACCGGCTTCCCGTCGACGACCGCGACGTCCCTCACCTCGCTGGGCACCGGCCTGCCGCCGGGCCGCCACGGTGTCGTCGGCTTCGAGATGGTCCTTCCCGAGCTCGGGCGCCGGCTCAACGCGCTGCACTGGGATCCCGCGGTCGCCCCGACCGTCGTACAGCCACATCCGACGGCTTTCGAGCGCGCGCGCCGGGCGGGCGTGGCCGTGGCGCGGGTCAACCCGCGGGCGTTCGCGGGCACCGGGCTGACGGAGGCGTCGTCGGGCGGCGCTGCGCAGCGGGGCGCCGACTCGCTCGGTGAGCTGGTCGCGGCCGCTGCCGCCGCGGTGCGTGAGGGCGAGCGGTCGCTGGTCTACGTCTACCACGGCGACCTCGACTCGACGGGCCACCGGGCCGGCTGCGCCTCTGATGCGTGGCGCTACCAGCTTGCGCACATCGACCGGCTCGCGCAGCAGCTCGCCTCCGTGCTGCCGCCCGAGGCGACCCTGCTGGTGACCGCCGACCACGGGATGGTCGACGTACCCGAGCAGGGCCGCATCGACCTGCGCGACCGGCCGGACCTCACGGCGGGCGTGCGCGAGGTCGCGGGTGAGCCGCGTGCCCTCTACCTGTACGTCGAGCCGGCCGCGCGCGAGGACGTCGTCGCGGTGTGGTGCCGCGAGCTCCAGGACGACGCGTGGGTGCTGTCGCGCGACGAGGCGGAGGCGGCCGGCTGGTTCGGGCCGCAGGTGGATGACGTGGTCCGCGCCCGGATCGGCGATGTGGTGGTGGCGGCCCGCGGGCCCGTGGCGGTGCTCGACTCGCGGTGGATGCCCGCGCAGCTGCTCGGGCTGCTGGGCATGCACGGGTCGCTCACCGATGCCGAACGGCTGGTGCCGCTGCTGGTGCACCCGGCCGGCCCCGGCCCGGGACCCCCACCCGCCCCGACGAGCGGCGAGGCGCAGCCCGAGCCGGCGTTTGGCAGACTGGGGGGCGTCCCCGCGCCCTCCGTGTCGTCGATCGAGAGGCTGCCCGGCTCATGGCCGAGCTCGTGTTCTTCAGCGGAACGATGGACTGCGGCAAGTCCACGCTTGCCCTGCAGATGGAGCACAACCATGCCCAACGGGGCAGGGTGGGCCTGATCTTCACCAAGCTGGACCGGGCGGGGGAGTCGATCCTGTCCAGCCGGTTGGGGCTCAAGACCACGGCCGTCGAGGTGACCGACGACCTGGACTTCTGGGACGCGGTCGTCGAGCAGCGCACCCACGGGCGCCGGGTCGACTTCCTCATCTGCGACGAGGCGCAGTTCTACCTGCCGGCCCAGGTGGAGCAGCTCGCCCGGGTGGTCGACGAGATGGAGGTCGATGTCTTCGCCTTCGGCATCACGGCTGACTTCCGCACGGCGCTGTTCCCCGGCTCGCAGCGGCTCATCGAGCTGGCCGACCGTGTGCAGGTGTTGCAGGTCGAGGCGCTGTGCTGGTGCGGGGCTCGAGCGACCCACAACGCCCGCACGGTCGGCGGAGTGATGGTCGTCGAGGGCGAGCAGGTGGTCGTGGGCGACACCGAAGCCGGCGACGAGGTCAGCGCTGAGTCGGTCGACTACGAGGTGCTCTGCCGTCGCCACCACATGCGCCGCATGACCGCCGCCTCGCGGGACGCCGTGGTCCAGGCCGCGCCGGCGGGCGCCGAGGCGCTGCCCTTCGACATCGCCGTGTGCCCCGTGCCGCCGCGCCGCGTCATCGAGGTCACCGCCGCCGAGGCTGCCGGGCTGAAGGACGCGCCCGGGTCGTGACCGCCACGACCGGGCCCGGTGCAGCCGCGGTGCTCAGACCACGACCCACGAGGTGATGACCGGGGCGTCGGGACTGTCCCGGAAGACGCAGCGCAGCGAAACGGGGCCGGCGGCGATGCTCTGTGCGCGGAACCGGCCGTGCTCGTCGGTCGGGAGGGTCACGGTGCCCCCGGGGTGGCGGATCTGCAGGTCGGCCGGCCGGTCGGTCTGGCCCAGGATGCGTCGCTGGTCCTCGCCGTCGCTGCTGACCTCCAGGGCTACGAGGCCGGTGGCGCACTCGAAGGTCAGCGACCGCGGCACGGCCTCGCTGCGTACGCCGGCTCCCGCCAGCCAGCTGTCGTCCGCGAGCGCGGCGAGCTCCGCGTCGATGGTGAGCCAGGAGTAGGCCCCGTGCGCGGCCGAGACAGCCGCGACCGGTGCGGGGTCGATGCCGTCGAGGCAGCCGCGGAGCTCGGCGAGCAGCGCCTGGTCGCGCTGGTCCATCGTGGACGGGTCAGAGCGCGCCATGGTCGGTCCTCCGCCGGTAGGTGCGGGGCGCCGACGCGACGGCTCCGACGCAGGTGTGGGGACAGGCGGTCACGAGGAGGTCCCGTCCGGCACCGGGCTGTCCGTCGGCTCGGGAGCGGCGAAGTCCGCGAGCACCTGCGGCGTGACCGCTGCCGCGCTGTACCCCGTGGTCGCCGCGCGATGGGCGATCTGGGCCGACACCCGTGCGGCGGCGAAGGACGTGCCGCTCCAACGGGCCTGCCCCGCGGGCTCGTCACCGCGCGCCACGATGCTGCTCGTGACGTCCTCACCCTGGGCCCAGGCGTCGACCCAGCAGCCGTGGCCGGAGAAACCTGCGCGGGCGCCATGCGCGGTGAGCGCCCCGACGGACACGACCGGGGCGAGGGCGGCGGGCCAGAAGGGCCGCTCGCGCCCGGAGTTGCCGGCCGCGGCGACGACAACGGTGTCGGAGCCCAGCGCCAGCAGGGCCCGGGCCAGGGCTGCGGGCCGCAGGTCGTTCCAGGTGAACGCACCGAGGCCCAGGACGAGCACGTCGACCGGTCGTCCGCTGCTGGGCGTACGGGCGGCGAGCAGGTGCAGGGCGGTGATGAGCTCGACCTCGTCGCAGACTCCGTCGGAGGCCAGCACTCGCCCGACGACCAGGCGCGCCGTAGGGGCGTGGCGCCGGACGACACCGGCCAGGAAGGTCCCGTGACCCGTCTGGTCGTCGGCGGGCCCGGTGGGCACGTCGCTGCGGTCGGTGACGTCCCCCTCCCCGAGCTGGTCCCACGACCCGGCCGGGAACCAGTCGTGCGGGCCCAGTCCGGTGTCCAGAAGCGCCACCTGCACGAGGCGCTCAGCGCCGGTGGTCGGCGGCCGCCGGGTGTCTGCCTGGCTCACGATCGGTGTGCCCACCGGGCCGCCGCCGTGGGCCGGTGCGGCTGTGAACAGGTGCACGGGGGAAGCGCTCGCACCTCCGGGGAGGGCGAGCCGGCCGGCCAGCAGGTCGGTGACGTCCGCGTCGCCCCGCAGGTGCAGACGAGTGACGCCGATGCCCTGCACGTCCTCACGGCGCTCGACCCAGCGGTCGATGGTCGCCGCGACACGTGTCGCCAGGGACGTACCGACGAGCAGCTGATCGCGCCGGATGACGGCCGCTTCCGGCGCTTCGCCGTCCACTGTGACCAGCTCGGGACGGCGCTCGAGCAGCCGCGCGAGGCGGTTCGCTGCTTGGCTCATGGCGTCCTCGTGGTCTCTCATGCCAGCGATTCGGAGTCTCGGGCGCTCCGGTCGGGTGTCCGGACCGAATCGTGCGGTGCGACCGCCGCCTAGCCGGTGGCGGTCGATGGCCGGAGCGCTCCCCTGCGACGCTCCGGCCATCGAACCATCACCTGCTGCCGCTGCTCAGGCGTGCTCAGCCGAGCCGAACCAGCCCGATGACCAAGCGCCGCCGTCGGGCGCGGCGCTGATGGGCCTGGTGCAGAGCCCCGCGGATCCGCTCACGCTCGGCGCTCACGTCTTCGTGCCTCCCTCGCTCCCCCCAGAGGCGAGGCACCTCGACGTCGCTTCCTGCCAGCAGCTGATCGGCCACCCGGCCCAGGACCGCGGTGCCACGCCGGGCGCGCATCGCAGTCCTGACCTCGATGCCTTCCACGGCGTACCCCCAAGCGCTCCGGCGGTCCGTGTCCGGACCGGGTGATCGACGTTGGTGCCGGACGCCCTCAGGTGGGCGTCTCGGGGGATAGGAGTGGGTCCGCGCGCCGGTGATACGGGGCGACGGAAAAAGTTCAGAACCGGGGGCCGACCGAGGCGCAGCGATCACCTCGGCTGCGCGGGAGCGGCTCAGTCAGGTCGACGGGTGCCGAACATGATGTCGTCCCAGGACGGCACCGCCGGGCGCCGGCCCCCGCGGGCCACCTGACGCGCGCCCTGCTGCTCCACCCGCTCGCGCTCACGGGCCTCGTCGGCCTCGTGGTCGTAGACCTGGTCGCCGTCCTCGGCCCGCCCGGCAGCGCCATCGACGGCGGGCACGCTGGCCAAGCGGCGTACCGGGACCACCGGGCTGCCGTCCTCCGCCCGCGCCGGCGAGGACTCGTCGACCAGCCATCGGGCCTCGTCGTTGGCGGGCGCGAGGACGCGGCCCCGCGGGTCGAACGTCCACTGAGCCGCCCGGTCGCGGGTGCCGGCGCGGTAGCTCAGCTGCACGGTCCAGCGGTCGTCGTCGCCGCGCCACGCTTCCCACTGCACGGTGTCGGCGGCCACGCGCTGCTGGTCGAGGCGCGCCGCGACCAGCTCGCCGAGCTCCGGCGCGTTGCCGCCGCTGGCGCGCCGCGCCGGAGCACGTCGCGCCTGGTCGGCGACGTGCTCGCGCTCGGCGAGCACCGGCGCGGCATAGCGCTCGACGCGCTCGGTCGCGATGCCCGCCGCCGCGGCGACCTCCTCGATGCTGCGGCCGGACCGGATACGGGCCTGGATCTCTCGGGGCGTGAGCTGACTGTCCACGGCGATCTCCAGCTGTCCGGGTTGGGGCCCGGTCTTCGACCGGGGGTGGCGCAGGGCGTTCGCGAGGCGCTCGTCGATCGGCAGCCGGAACTGGTGGCTCGCGTCGTCCTCGAGCACCAGGTGGCCGCGCGAGGGGGTCACCGCCACCAGCCGCAGATCGGTCATCGCGGGCTCCCGTCGACGGGCGGATGGTACGGGCGGTGCAGCGGTCGGGCCGAGGGAGCGGTCCGACCTGCAGCGAGGCTAGTGCGACCCGGACGCCGCGCGGCGCAAGGCACGCGGTCTGTCGCGACGATTTCTCGACTTTTCCTGGCCTGGCTCAGTCGGCGGGCGCCGCGGCCGGGGCGGTGGCCCGGCGGCTGGGGGCGGCCCGCATGCGACGAAGGCCCAGCGCGCCCACGATCACCGCGGCGAGACCGGAGGCAACCGCCACCGTGAAGGCCTCCCGGGCGCCCAGGTCGTCGACCAGCCGGCCCGCGAGGGGAGAGGTCAGCGACAGGCCCACGGTGATGCCCGTGGTCGCCCAGGTGAGCCCCTCGGTGACCTGACCGGGCGCCACCACGCGCTCGACGAGCGACAGGCCGCTGATCAGCGTCGGCGCGATGCCGAGCCCGCCGACGAACAGCAGCGCCGCCAGCGCCGCCGGGTCGCGCACGAACGGCAGCGCGGCGACGGTCACCGTCATGACGACGGCGCCGGCGAGCAGCCGGTCGGGCAGCGCCACGCGCCAGTGCACGGCGCCGTAGACCAGGCCCGCGAGCAAGCTGCCGCCGGCGTAGCAGGCGAGCAACGGACCGGCCAGAGCCGCGTGCCCGTGCTGGTCGGCGAAGCCCACGACGCTGATCTCGACCCCGCCGATCACGCCACCGACGAAGACCAGCATGGCGACCACGGCAACCATCCCCGGCGCAGCGAGGGCCGAGGGGGCGCGGTCGTCGCGGGCGGGCACCGGTGGCGGCTCGCTGGCCCGCAGGGCGCTCAGCGCGAGAGAGCCCACGACCAGCAGGACCACCGCGCTGAGCAGGCCCGCCTGCTCGAACAGGCGGGTCGCGAGCACCGTGACCAGCAGCGGCCCGACGACGAAGATCACCTCGTCGAGGACGGCCTCGAACGAGTAGGCGGTCTGCAGCCGCGGGCCGGGACCCAGCACCTGCCCCCACCGCGCCCTGACCAGCGACCCGAGCGGAGGGCCGGACCCGCCGGCGAGTGCCACCGTGGCGAACAACGACCAGCGGGGCGCGTCGAGGCTGGCGAGCGCGACGAAGCAGACCAGGAAGCTGCCCTGCAACGCGACGGCCGGCAGCAGCACCCGCCGCTGACCGAGCCGGTCGACCAGCCGGGAGACCACCGGCGAACCCAGCGCGTTGGCCAGCGCCAGCGTCGCGGACAGCGCCCCCGCGAGCCCGTAGCTGCCGTCGTGGGCCACCACGAGCAGCACGACGCCGAGCCCGAGCATCGCGATCGGCATCCGGGCCACGAACGCGGCTGCGGAGAAGGCCGGCGCGCCCGGGGTCGACAGCAGGTCGCGGTAAGGACGCAGCACGCAGGCACGGTACGCGCCGACAGGCCGCCTGGAAGAATCCTCCCGTGGTCCCCGACACCTCGCCCTACGACGCCCTGCTGCTGGTGTCCTTCGGCGGCCCCGAGCAGCCGTCCGACGTCCTGCCCTTCCTGGAGAACGTGACCCGCGGCCGAGGGATCCCTCGGGAGCGGCTCCTGGAGGTGGGCGAGCACTACTACGCGTTCGGTGGGGTGAGTCCCATCAACGCCCAGAACCGGGCGCTGGTCGCGGCGATCGAGAGCGACTTCGCCGCACACGGCATCGACCTGCCGGTGCACTGGGGCAACCGCAACTGGGCGCCGTACCTCAGTGACACGATGGCCGAGCTCGCCGAGGCCGGCGCGTCGCGGGTCCTCGCCCTGCTGACGTCGGCGTACTCCTCCTATTCCGGATGCCGCCAGTACCGGGAGAACCTGGCCGCTGCGGTGACGCCGCTCGGTCACCGGGCACCGCACGTCGACCGCATCCGGCACTACTTCAACCACCCCGGCTTCGTGGAGACGACGGTAGCGAGCACGCTTGACGCCCTTGCCGCCGTGCCCGAGGGCGCGCACCTGCTGTTCGTGACGCACTCGGTGCCGGAGGCCATGAACGACGGCAGCGGTCCCGAGGGCGGTGCGTACGTCGCGCAGCACGAGGACGTCGCGCGGCTGGTGACCACGGGCGTCGCAGCCGCCAGCGGGCGCGACCCGGCGCAGGTGCCGTGGTCGCTCGTCTACTGCAGCCGCAGCGGGCCGGCCACCCAGCCCTGGCTCGAGCCCGACGTCAACGACCACCTGGAGGTGCTCTCCGCCCAGCAGGCGCCAGGCGTCGTGGTGGTGCCGATCGGGTTCGTCTGCGACCACATGGAGGTCCGCTACGACCTCGACACGGAGGCGCGCCGGACCGCCGAGCGCCTCGCGCTGCCCTTCGCGCGCGCCGCGACGGTCGGCACCGACCCGCGGTTCGTGGCGGCGATCCGGGAGCTGGTGCTGGAGCGAGCCGCGCTGGTCCGCGGCGGCTCCCCGGCACGCCGGGCGCTGGGGCAGCTGGGCCCGAGCCACGACATCTGCCCGCCGGGTTGCTGCCCGAACCTGCGCGCTCCCGACCGCCCCGCCCTCTGCGGCGCGGACTGACGCGCGAGACTGGACCCGTGAACCACACGAGCGCCGGTAGTGAGCTCCGCGACCTGCCCGACCCGAACGACCTGCTGGCCCTGGCCGAGGAGGCCGCCCGGGCGGCCGGCCGGCTCATCGTCGAGCACCGGCCGCGCTCCCTCGCGGTCACCGCCACCAAGTCCAGCGCGACCGACATCGTCACGGAGATGGACCACGCGTCGGAAGAGCTGCTCGTGGACCACATCCGCGCGGCGCGTCCGCACGACGGCTTCCTCGGCGAGGAGGGCGCGGCCGAGGCCGGCTCCTCCGGTGTCACCTGGGTGCTCGACCCCATCGACGGCACGGTCAACTACCTCTACGACATCCCGGCGTACGCCGTGAGCGTGGGCGCCCGCGTGGGCGACGAGGTCGTGGCCGGCGCCGTCGTCAACCCGGTCAGCGGCGAGGTGTGGACGGCCCGGCAGGGGCACGGCGCCTTCCTGAACGGCTCGCCGGTCCACGCCAACCCGGCCCCCCGGCTCGCCATGGCCCTCGTGTCGACCGGGTTCGGCTACGACCCGGCCCGCCGCGGGCGGCAGGCCGCGATCCTGACCCAGGTGCTGCCGCACATCCGGGACATCCGCCGTGCCGGTTCCGCCTCGCTCGACCTGTGCGCCGTCGCGACCGGCCGCGTCGACGGCTACTACGAACAGGGCCTCAAGCCCTGGGACCTGGCGGCGGGAGGTCTCATCGCGCGGGAGTCGGGGGCGGTCGTCGGCGGGCTGCGCGGGCGCGGAGCCGGCGAGGCACTGGTGATCGCCGCGCCCGAGCCGCTCTTCGGCGAGCTCGAGAGCCTGCTGGCGTCGCTGGGCGCCGACCGTCCCTGACGCCGCCGCGGTCTGCTCGGCAGGCGAGCCCCCAGCTCGACGCGGTGCAGGCGCCGGTTCGCCCCCGGCCGGGCCTTCCACGCGGTGATCCTTTCCTGTGGGCCGGTGCCGCGGCCGCACCGCCGGTCGCCGCCTGCGCCCTGATCCGCTACGCTCCGCCGTCGCCGGGGGCGTTCCCCGGCACACCACGACGGCATGACTTGGGGGAGGCGGGCACAAACCAGGCCCGCTGCACGTTACACGCGCGCACCCCGCTCGGACCGGACGAGCACGGACCTCGTGCACAGCCGGCCGATCCTCGGAGCGCATTGCAGAGACTCGAAAGAAGCGGGACGCCGATCGGCGTACACCGCACCATGACTGTGGCACCGCCACCCGAGACGTTGGGGTGACTCTCATATGGCAACCGACTACGACTCACCACGCAAGACCGATGACGAGATGTCCGAGGACAGCCTCGAGGAGTTGAAGGCCCGCCGGGCCGACAAGACCGCCGGCGCGGTCGACGTCGACGAGGCCGACCTGGCTGAGTCCCTCGAGCTGCCTGGTGCCGACCTGTCCAACGAAGAGCTCTCGGTGCGGGTGCTGCCGCGCCAGGCCGACGAGTTCACCTGCTCGCGCTGCTTCCTGGTCCACCACCGCAGCCAGCTGGCCAAGCAGGACGGCAACCAGTTCGTCTGCAAGGAGTGCGCCGCCTGACCGTGGGCACGCTCTTCGCATGAGCCGGCAGCACGACACACCAGCAGACGCCGACGGGGACCCGAGGGCCCCTGTCGGCGAGCTTGTCGCACGACTGGTCGCGGACCCCGCGGAGCCGGACCGGGGCAGCCGGGGCAGGGAGCTGCGGTCGCTGACCAGGGCGCTCGCCCTCTCGGCCCGCGGTGCCGGGCGGGCCTCGGTGCTGGGCGGACGCTGGCTCACCGACCTGATGGTCGACACCGCCCCGCGGATCCCGTCGCGCGACCTGGCGACCCTGCAGGCGCAGCACCCCGGGCTGGACCGTGAGGACCTGGCCCAGACCCTGATCTCCGGCGCCGCCAAGGCGAGCGCCGCCGTGGGTGCCGCGGGCGGCGTCCTCGCGGCCGTCGAGTTCGCCGCACCGCCGACGCTGTTGTCGGCGCCCGCACAGATCGCCGGCGAGACGCTGCTCATCGCCGCGATAGAGGTGAAGCTGATCGCCGAGCTGCACGAGGTCTACGGCGTGCCCGTCCCGGCCACCCCCGGCCGGCGGGCGGCGGCGTACCTCGTGGCCTGGACCAACCGGCGAGGCCTCGACCCGCTGGACCCCGCAGGGCTCAAGCTGTCCCTCGGCGCGGCCGCCAAGGCGGCGCTGCGCCGCCGGCTGATCCGGCGGGCCGGACGCAACCTCTCGACGATGGGACCGCTGATGTCCGGCGCGGTGGCCGGCAGCATCATCAACCACCGCGAGACGCGCCGGCTCGGCGAGCAGGTCCGCGCCGACCTCCGGAGCCGCTGACCGGTCCGTCGCCGGTCCCCTACCGCGCTCCCTCGCTGTGCTCGGCGGCCCGGGCGCCCTCGATGGCTGCCGCAAGCGCAGCCGGGTGCCGCGTCGCCACGAACCAGTACGGCGTGCAGTCCTGCGGGTCGAGGACCCGGGCCAGGACGCCAGCGGGCAGCCAGGGCCGGATCAGGTGGTAGGCCGCCGGGTCGCTCTCCGGGCCCCGCACGGCCCGTGCCCGCTCGGCGTCGAGCACCTCGACCGGCCCGAGATGACCCACCTCGATGCGCGCCCGCCCGGCGGTCAGCACGTCGCCCTCCACCATTACCGGCGCGGCGGAGACGACCAGCAGCCAGCCGACGCCACCACCGAGCACCAGCACGACCGCGAGCGCCACGAACGGGCCGAGCGCCACGAGGAACGCCACCCCGAACGAGAGGGCCAGCACGGCGGTCACGGCCCAGATCCACACCGGCGGGTGCAGCCGCTCGTCGTAGGTGCGCACCGGATCAGCCTCGCACCCGCACCGCCCCCGTTACGGTCGGGGTATGCCGATGCCCACCGGAGACCGCCCCTTCGACCGGCTGGCCAGCCGGCTCGCGTCCGACGAGTTCGACGCCTCACCGACCCTCGGCAGCGCCCTGGGGCTGACGGAGTACGACACCGAGCTGCCCGACATGTCGGCCCGGGCGATCGCCGCCCGCGAGCGGCGCGACGACGAGTGGACCACCCGGCTGGAAACCCTCGACGCTGCCTCGCTGAACGAGGACGAGCGGGTGGACCGCGACCTCGTGCTGATGGTGCTGCGAGGCCGCGCGGTGCTGCGCGACTGGACGGACTGGCGGCGCAGCCCTGACCACTACGCCGGTCCGGCGCTGTCCGGCGTCTTCGGCCTGCTCCAGCACCGGCTGCGCCCGACGCCCGAGCTGGCGACGGCGGTCGCTGCCCGGCTGCGTGCGACGCCCGAGCTGCTCCAGCAGGGCATCGAGAACCTCGACCCCGAGCTCGCGCACCCGGCGATCCTGCGGCGCGCACTCGCGATGGTGCGGGCCGGCAGCGGCTACGCGCGCTCGGTGTCGGCGGAGTTCGGACCGGAGGAGGGGCGGGAGGAGGTCGGCGAGGCCGGCGAGGTCGCGGCGAGCGCGTTCGAGGGCTTCGCGGTGCACATCGAGGCGCTCGAGGGCCGGGCGCACGGCGAGTGGGCCATCGGCGAGGCCCGTTACGACGCGCTGCTGCGGGAGGCGGAGGGCCTCGGCTACGGCACCCGCGAGCTGCGCGACCGTGGGCAGGCGGAGTACGACGCCCTCGCGGCGGACATGCGCGAGCGTGCCCGCTCGCTGCGCGGACACGAGGACTGGCGGGCCGTCCTGGGCGAGCTGAACGAGGACCGGCCCGAGGACCCCGAGGAGATGCTGGCCCTCTACCGCGAGGCGACAGCCGCCGCCCGGGCCTTCTGCGTCCGGCACGACCTGGTGACCATGCCCGAGGGCGAGCAGTGCCTGGTGGAGCCCTCGGCACCGTTCACCCGCGCCATGATCGCCGTCGCCCACTACATGCAGCCACCGCCCTTCGCGCCCCGCGGCTCGGACGGCGGCATCCGCGGGCACTTCTTCGTGCCCTACCCGCCGGAGGGCGCGACACCGGAGCAGGTGGCGGCCCGCCTGGCGACCAACAACCGCCACGGCCTGTGGTCCATCACCGTGCACGAGGCCTACCCCGGGCACCACTGGCACTTCGCGCGGCTGGCCGACATCTCAGGTCGCGCGGGCGCGCGCCCGCTGCGGTCGGTCTTCGGCTCCACCTACTTCACCGAGGGGTGGGGGCTCTACACCGAGGACCTGCTGCGCGAGCAGGGCTTCTTCACGACGCCCGAGCGGGAGCTGTGCCAGCGCGACTTCCGGGCCTTCCGGGCGGCACGGATCGTCGTCGACACCTCGCTGCACATCGGTGACATGACCGTGGAGGAGGCGATCGAGCACATGTCCACGGCGACGTCGCTGTCCCGGGAGACGGCTACCGCCGAGGTGCTGCGCTACTGCGCCTGGCCGACGCAGGCCTCGTCGTACCTCACCGGGGCCCTGGAGATCGCCCGGCTGCGCGAGCGTTGGGTGCGCGAGCGGGACGGGTCGCTGCGCGAGTTCCACGACCGGGCCGCCGCATCGGGGCGTCTTCCCGTCTCGCTCGTCGAGCGGGTCCTGTTCGGCTGAGCGGCGCGCCCGGGCCGCGGGAGTCCCGCAGGATCGGCGACCGGTAGGGTCACGGCTGTGACGGCAGGCAGCGGGGTCACCCCCGTCGAGGTGCTGATCCGGCGCCTCGACGACGGGTTGCCCCTCCCGGGCTATGCCCATCCAGGCGACGCGGGAGCGGACCTGGTGGCCGCGGAGGACGTGGAGCTGGCGCCGGGCGAGCGGGCCATGGTGGCGACCGGGATCGCCATCGCGCTGCCCGACGGGTACGCCGCGTTCGTCCACCCGCGCTCCGGGCTCGCTGCCCGCCTCGGTGTGGGCATCGTCAACGCGCCCGGCACCGTCGACGCGGGCTACCGCGGCGAGATCAGGGTGCTGCTGGTCAACCACGACCCGCACCAGACGGTGCGCCTCTCCCGAGGCGACCGCATCGCCCAGCTCGTCGTCCAGAGGGTCGAGCGGGTGCGCTTCCACGAGGTGGCCCGGCTGCCCGGCTCGGCCCGTGGCGAGGCCGGCCACGGATCCACCGGTGGCTACAGCGACCACAGCCCGGCGCCGGCGAGCAACAATGGGGGCTCGGCGCGACCGGCGCCGGACGTGGCGACGCGTGAGGTCGCGACGCAGGAGGAAGGCACCGCGTGAGCCTGTTCCGCCGTCGACGTGGTCAAGAGGGCGACGACGACTCCACCGCTGCCCCGCAGGAGGCCTACGACACCGACGACCTCGAGCAGTCCGAGGAGGTGGGCGGCTCCGACGACCTCGACGAGGGCGAGGACAGTGACGGCGGCGAGACCCGACCCGCGCCGTCGCCGCGGCTGACCGCCGGGCCGTGGGACGTCGCCGACGTGGCGGACCCCGCGGACGGCGGCCGGATCGACCTGGGCGGCGTCTGGATCCCGGGCCGCGAGGGGCTGGAGGTGCGCGTCGAGGCCGACCAGCAGACCGGCGAGGTCGTGGCCGTGACCCTGGTCTACGGCGACGGTGCCCTGCAGCTGCAGCCGTTCGCGGCGCCGAGGAGCGAAGGCATCTGGGGCGAGGTCCGTGCGGAGATCCGGGCCGGCATCACCCAGCAGGGCGGCACGTGCGACGAGGTGGAGGGGCCCCTCGGCGCCGAGCTGCGCACCAAGGTCCCGGTCCGCGCCCAGGACGGCAGCAGCGGCGTCCAGCCGGCCCGCTTCGTCGGCGTCGACGGCCCGCGGTGGTTCCTGCGCGGGGTCATCACCGGGCGCCCCGCAGTCGAGCAGCACGCCGACGACGTGCTGATCGAGCTGTTCCGTGACGTGGTCGTGGTACGCGGCGCCGCGCCCATGGCGCCGCGGGAGCCCATCCCGTTGACGCTGCCCAGCGAAGCGGCCGAGGACGGGCAGCAGTCCAGCGGTGACGACGACCCGCTCAACCCGTTCGCCCGTGGGCCGGAGATCACCGAGATCCGCTGACCGCGAGTCACGCCGCGCGCAGGGGCATACCCTGTGGTCATGGGTGACAACAACCCCGGCGCCTTCCGCCGAGCGGTCTCGCGGCTCGCCTCCTCGGCCAAGGTGCACGAGGCCGAGGAGCTGCAGAAGGGCTGTGTCGTGCTCGGCGCCACCCCGGTGGCCGAGCTGCCCCGGCGCCAGCTCGCCACCGTCGCCGGAAAGCTGCGCACGGTGACCCTTCGCCCGCGGGCCGGCGTGCCGGCGCTGGTCGCCGAGCTGTACGACGGCAGCGGTTCCATCTCGCTGATCTGGCTCGGTCGGCGGCAGATCCCCGGCATCGAGCCGGGCCGGTCGCTGGTCTGCTACGGGCGCGTGACCTCCGACGGCGAGCAGCCGGTCATCTTCAACCCGCGCTACGAGCTCAGGCCGGTCGGGGCCGCGTGAGCGATCCCGCGCTCCCGGCCACGACGGCGGGCGCCGACGGGACGCCGACGGCCGCGGCCGACACCGTCGAGCACCTCGTGCGCGCGCAGCTGAGCCAGTCCCTCGGCGGCCCGCGGGGCATCCTCGAGAGCGCCGTACCCACCGTCGGCTTCACCGTGAGCTACGTGCTGGCCCACGACCTGCGCCGGAGCCTCGCGATCGCCGTCGGGCTCGCGGTGGCCCTGCTGCTCGTGCGCATCGTGCAGCGCCAGCCGGTGCAGTTCGTGGTGAACAGCCTCGTCGGCATCGGGATCGCGGCGGTCTTCGCGGCGCGATCGGGCCGGGCCCAGGACGTCTTCCTGCCCGGCATCCTCTACAACGCGGCCTACGCCGCCGCCATGACCCTCTCGATCCTGGTGCGCTGGCCCGTCGTCGGGCTGATGATCGGCTCGGTCACCGGCGACGTCAGCGCCTGGCGCCGCGACCCGGCGGTCGTGCGGCTGTGCAGCCGCCTCACCTGGATCCTCGTGGCGCCCTGCGCCGTCCGGGTCGCCGTGCAGTACCCGCTCTACCTCGGGGGACAAGTTGGCTGGCTCGGCGCCACCAAGATCGCCCTCGGCTGGCCGCTGCAGGTCGCGGCCCTCTCGCTGATCACCTACGTGCTGGCCCGCGGGCGCACGCCCGTGCAGGTGCCCGTCGACCCGCCTCCCGCGGGCAGCTGAGCGACGTACGCCGGCAGCGGGCGCGCGGGGCGGACAGCCGCGGCGGGTCGCTCAGCGGTTGTGGGTGTGGGGGGCGAGCAGCTCCTCCAGCGACGGCCCCATGTCGGGCGTCGCGACGAACAGCAGCTCGTCGCCTGCCTCGAGCGGGTCGTCGGGAGTGGGCGCGATCGGTCGACCCGCGCGGATGATCGCGACCAGCGCGGTGTCGACGGGCCACGGCACGTCGCCCACCCGCTTGCCGACCGTCGGCGAGTCGGCGGGCAGGGTGAGCTCGAGCATGTCGGTGTTGGACTGCTGGAAGGTGAAGATGCGCACCAGGTCACCGACGCTGACGGCCTCCTCGACCAGCGCGGTCATCAGCCGGGGCATCGAGACGGCGACGTCGACGCCCCATGCCTCGTCGAACATCCACTCGTTCTTGGGGTTGCTGACCCGCGCGACGGTGCGCGGGACGCCGTACTCGGTCTTGGCGAGCAGCGACATGACCAGGTTCGCCTTGTCGTCGCCGGTAGCGGCGATGACCACCTGGCACTCGTGCAGACCGGCCTCCTCCAGCGAGGTCACCTCGCACGCGTCGGCGAGCAACCACTCGGCGCTGGGCACCGAGGACTTCTTGATGGCGGCCGGGTCCTTGTCGATGAGCAGCACCTCGTGGCCGTTCTCGAGCAGCTCGCGGGCCACCGAGCGCCCCACGCTGCCGGCGCCCGCGATCGCGACACGCATCAGCTTTCCTCCGGACGTTTGCGGAAGACTTGCTCGACCGACTCGGCGTCGGCGGCCCGCATGACGACGTGCACCAGGTCGCCGTCCTGCAGCACCGTGTCGGGCCGGGGAAGGAGCCCCTCGCCGAGCCGCGTGACGAAGGCCACGCGTGCGCCGGCCGCCTCCTCGAGGCGGCTGATGCGTTCGCCGACCCAGCCCGAGTCGACGGCCACCTGGGACAGCTGCATGGTGCCGGTCGGATCGCGGAACTCCGGCTCGCTGCCGTGGGGGAGCAGCCGGCGGATGATCTGGTCGGCGGTCCAGCGCACGGTGGCGACGGTGGGGATGCCCAGTCGTTGGTAGACCTCGGCGCGGCCCGGGTCATAGATGCGGGCGACCACGTTGTCGACCCCGAAGGTCTCCCGGGCGACTCGCGCAGCCAGGATGTTGGAGTTGTCGCCGCTGCTAACCGCGGCGAAGGCGTGGGCGTCCTCGATGCCGGCCTCGCGCAACGTGTCGCGGTCGAAGCCGATGCCGTTGATGCGCTTGCCGGTGAAGCCGGAGCCGAGGCGTCGGAACGCCGCGTCGTTGCTGTCGATGACGGCCACCGTGTGACCCTGCGCCTCGAGGATGTGCGCAAGGGTCGAGCCGACCCGTCCGCAGCCCATGATGACGAAGTGCACGTGCTGGTCCCTTCAGGTGCTTCGCGGCGTCCTGCGGCGCGGACCGGACGGGCGCTCGGACGGGCCGAACCGCGCACGACGCTACACGGTCGTCGCGAGCCTCGTCGCCGCCAGGGCGTCCGGGGCGTCGACCGCCAGATTCCGGCAAGGCCTAGCATGCGGCCTTGTGCCTCCGGTGACGCAGATGACGGATGCCGCCAAGCGGCTGCTGCTCGGCCGGGCGATGCGCAGCGACCGGCTGAGCGAGACGCTGCTGCCCAAGCGGATCGCGCTTCCCGTCTTCGCCAGCGACGCCCTGTCGTCGGTGGCGTACGCACCGGACGAGATCTTCCTGACGCTGGGGATCGCGGGCTTCGCGGCCTACTCCTTCTCCTGGAAGGTCGGCCTCGCGGTCGCCTTCGTGATGCTGGTGGTGGTCGCCTCCTACCGGCAGAACGTCCACGCCTACCCCAGTGGCGGGGGCGACTACGAGGTGGTCACCGTCAACCTCGGCCGCACCCCCGGGCTGGTCGTGGCCAGCGCGCTGCTCGTCGACTACGTGCTCACGGTCGCGGTGTCGATCTCGTCGGCCTCGCAGTACGCCGCTTCGACGATCGATGCCTTCCAGGGACGCGAGGTGACCGTAGCGCTGGTCGCGGTGGTGCTGCTCATGGCGGCCAACCTGAGGGGGGTGCGGGAGTCCGGCACGGCCTTCGCGATCCCGACGTACACGTTCATGGTCGCCATCCTCGGCATGGCCGCGTGGGGCTTCGCGCGCTCCGTGCTCGGTGACCTGCCCCCCGTGGCGAGCGCGAGGTTCGAGCTCAAGCCCGAGCCGGACTACGCGCACGGCCTGGCCGGCCTCGCCGGGGCGTTCCTCATGCTGCGCGCGTTCTCGTCGGGGTGTGCCGCTCTCACCGGTGTCGAGGCCATCAGCAACGGCGTGCCGGCCTTCCGCAAGCCCAAGTCCAAGAACGCTGCGACCACGCTGCTGATGCTCGGGGCCATCGCGGTCACGATGATGCTGAGCATCATCGTGCTCGCGAACAAGATGGGCCTGCGCTTCGCCGAGAACCCGGTCAAGCAGCTGACGCTGCACGGGCAGACGGGTCGGGCCGTGCGCGGCGGGGTGGAGTTCCCCGGCGGGTTCCGGTACACGCAGGACCCCGTGATCGGGCAGCTGGCCAAGGCGATCTTCGACAACCTGCCGCTGGCGGCGGGGCTGGTCACGACGGTCACCGGTCTCATCCTGGTGCTGGCGGCCAACACCGCGTTCAACGGCTTCCCGGTGCTCGGCTCGATCCTGGCCCAGGACCGCTACCTCCCGCGCCAGCTGCACACGCGCGGCGACCGGCTCGCCTACAGCAACGGCATCATCATCCTCGCGTCGTTCGCCATGGTGCTCATCGTGGCGTTCAACGCCGAGGTGACGCGGCTCATCCAGCTCTACATCGTCGGCGTATTCGTGTCGTTCACCCTCAGCCAGACCGGCATGGTGCGGCACTGGACCCGGTTGCTGCGGACGGAGCAGGACGCTGCCGCGCGCCGGCGGATGTACCGCAGCCGGGTCATCAACGCGGTGGGCCTCTCGGTGACCGGCCTCGTGCTGGTGGTCGTGCTCATCACCAAGTTCACCCGCGGCGCCTGGATCGCCATCGCCGCCATGGCCGTGCTCTTCCTGATCATGAAGGGCATCCACCGGCACTACGAGCGGGTGGCGCGCGAGCTGGTCATCGACGAGGACGAGGACACCCGGCTGCCGTCGCGCACCCACGCGATCGTGCTCGTCTCCAAGATCCACAAACCGACCATGCGTGCCATCAACTACGCGCGGGCGATGCGGCCCTCGAGCCTCGAGGCGGTCACGGTGAACGTGGACCCCGAGGAGACCCGGGCCCTGCAGGAGGAGTGGGACCGCCGCGGGATCCCGATCCCGCTCAAGGTGCTCGACTCGCCGTTCCGCGAGGTGACCGATCCGGTCATCGACTACGTCAAGAGCATCCGCCGCGAGAGCCCGAGGGACCTGGTCACGGTGCTCATCCCGGAGTACGTCGTGGGCCACTGGTGGGAGCACCTGCTGCACAACCAGAGCGCGCTGCGCCTCAAGGGCCGGCTGCTGTTCACGCCCGGCGTCATGGTCACCAGCGTGCCGTGGCAGCTCGCGTCGTCGGCGGCGCGCGAGGAACGCCTGGAGGGGACCGGGTCCGGGACCCGCAGGAGCGAGGTCGACCGGACGGAGGGGCCCTCCTGACCGCTCAGCCGCCCTCCCGCGGCGGCTCGGCGGTCGGCGCGGCGTTCGTCGTCACGGCCGGTCCGGTGGCCCATGGCGGCCATTGCGTGGCCCGTCACGAGGGGCGGGTCGTGTTCGTGCGCCACACGCTGCCCGGCGAGGTGGTGCGCGTCGAGGTGACCGAGGGCGACGCGGCGTCGGCGTACTGGCGGGCGGACGCGGTCGAGGTGATCGAGGCGGCCGAGGGCCGCGTGGCGCCGCCGTGCCCGTGGTCGGGGCCGGGGCGCTGCGGCGGGTGCGACTGGCAGCACGCGTCGCTGGAGGTGCAGCGCGGCCTCAAGGCAGCCGTCGTGCGGGAGCAGCTCGGCCGGCTGGCGGGGCTGGACCGCGAGGTCGTCGTCGAGGCCGTGCCGGGCGACGCCGAGGGCCTGGACTGGCGCACGCAGGTGACGTACGCCGTCTCCGCAGGCGGACGAGCCGGGCTGCGCAAGCACCGGTCGCACCAGATCGTGCCGATCGACGAGTGCCGGATCGCCCATCCGCTGGTGCGTGACGTGTCCCTGTCGCAGAACCGCTGGGCGCCCGACACCGCCGTCGAGGTGGCGGTGTCGCCGGCGACGGGCGAGCGACTCGTGCTCGCCGGCGGCCGGGTGCAGCGGGGGCTCGGATCCACCCGTGACGGCACGGCGGCGGTGCACGAGGCGGCGGCTCAGCGCCTGTACCGCGTGTCGCGCGGCGGCTTCTGGCAGGTGCACCCCGGTGCGGCCGACGCGCTGGTCGCGGCGGTGGTCGAGGGACTGGAGCCAGCGGCGGGGGAGTCCGTGCTGGACCTGTACGGCGGCGCCGGGCTGTTCGCGGCGGTGCTGGCCTCCCGGGTCGGGCCGGGTGGGCGCGTCACGCTGGTCGAGAGCGACGAGACGGCCGTGGCGGACGCCCGGCACAACCTCGCCGGACTGCCCGGCGTACGCATCGAGCGCGGGCGGGTGGACCACGTGCTGCGCCGGCTGCACCTGCGCCGGGCCGACCTCGTGGTGCTCGACCCACCGCGCTCGGGCGCCGGGAAGGCGGTGGTCGACCTGGTCAGCCGGACGCGACCGCGGCGGATCGCCTATGTCGCATGTGACCCGGCCGCGCTGGCGCGCGACCTGCGGTGGTTCGCCGAGCGCGGCGGCTACGCGCTCCGGGGACTGCGCAGCTTCGACCTGTTCCCGATGACCCACCACGTCGAGTGTGTTGCGACGCTGGTCAGGGCTTCGGACTAGGCGCTGACCAGCAGGAACGTCGGAGGGTTGACTGCCATGGGTATCCACCGGATGCCGTCGACATCGGCTCTCGTGCCGCATGCGTGCCGCACGACGGCGGTGTGGGGGCAGCCTCTTAGGTGGATGACCCGACGGGCCGGGTCTCGCCGCAGTTCTTGCAGCGCACGCCGACCGGTCGTGCCCCCTCGGTGACGACCTCCCACTCGTGCTCACTGCAGACCTCGAGGATGCGCCGTGCCTCGTCGAGCGTGTAGCGGGGCTCGGCGGGGCGGTCGACGATGCGGACGAGGTCACCGGTCAAGCTCTCTCTCCAGTCGAAGCTTGAGACCGCGTCTGGGGTGATCTCAAGGTGCCCGTCCGGCGCGAGCTCCCACTGGTGCTGGCCGCCCTGGATGGTACGCGTCACAAGTGGTGTGATCGCCCAGCTCGGCTCACCGCGGTCGACAAGGTTCGAGGCGACGTTGATCCAGGCGCTGCCAAGAGCGCCCCACGCGTTCCGCAAGGGGTGCGGGACGTAGCTGCGTTTGCCGGGTGCCTGTAGCCAGCCCGGTTGCTCGGCGTCGAGCACTTCCTCGATCAGCAGGACGCCGGCGACGCAGTGATCGAGCAGCCTGCGCAGGTCCTCGTTGACCGTCATCCGGGCACGGTAGCCGGGGGACGGGACAAGGTCACCCGATACTGTGCCGGCGTCGCGATCCTGATGGTGGTCATGGGGCACGCCGAAGAGTCGCTTGGCACGGGCTGGCTGAACGGTGGCCACATCGGCGTGCAGGTGTTCCGGCTTCCTCATCACCGGAGTGCTGCTGTCCGAGCGAGCCCGTTACGGGCGGATCTCCCTGCCCTCGTTCTACCTGGGCCGGGCGGCGCGGCTCTTGCCAGCGTTGGCGGTCGCCGGGGCGGTCACGGTCGCGGTCCTGGGTGTCGGAAAGCCGTTGACGATCGCGGTGTGGTCGGTCGTCGGGCCGGCGACGTTCACGACGAACTGGCTGGTGCTGCACGGGAAACCGGTGTGGTGGACCGGCTGGGCGTGGTCGCTGTCGATCGAGGAGCAGTTCTACCTGGCGTGGGCGCCACTGCTGACGCTGTTCGTGTGGCGGCGGCGCTTGCGGCCGCTGCTGCCGGTGGTCATCGCGGTTGGGATCGCCGCTGCCTTGGCGTGCCACCCGTGGTGGGCGATGCAGAATCAGCGGGATCTCGCGTATTTCTCGACACGCAGCCGCGCGGATGCCCTGTTGATCGGTTCTGGTGTTGCGTACTGGGCGCAGTTCGGCACGGTGCGGTGCCCCCGCTGGCTCGTGTCCCTGGGTGTGCTGGGGCTTGTCGCGGCGTGGCTGTGGTGCGACGGGACGGCAGCTGGCAGGCGACGGTGCGCACGCCGTCAGGTCGAAGGGTGAGCCGTTCCGACCCGCTGCGCCGCGTCGTGACCGGTTGGGCGCGGGACGAGGAAGCTCGCATCGCCCGCGGCCAGTGGCGGGGATCCGCGGACGGTCAAGGTCACGTCGACGAGTGGCGCGACCGGTGGTTGGCCGCGAGGGTCGTCTGGGACGAAACCCGCCGCGGTGACCGCTCTACGACGTTCAGCGACTGCTCGGACACGAGTCTTTCGCGACGACCCAGCGGTACGCACACCTCGCTCCAGACGCTCACGAAGCAGTCGAAGAGGCCTGGTTGCGGAGGCTCGCGACGCATCAGCGCCGCACGGCGCTCATGGACGAAGCCGGGACCGGCGGCTGACCTGCAATGGAGCAAATAGGACGCGGTATCCATGACCCACCACGTCGAGTGCGTCGCGACGCTCGCCAGGGCCTCGGACTGACCGATGACCGGGCGCGTGCGGCGCCTCGGCGTGCTCAGACGTTGCGCCGGTACCTCTCCTCGATCGTGAGGATCTCGACCGCGGCGATGTCCGACGGCGGCATCCCGACGGCGTTGGCGGCCTCCACCACGAGCTCGACGGCGTAGCTGCCGGCGAGCTCGATCGTCACCGACAGCACGGCGACCGTGACCGACCACCGGGTCCGGTCAGGGCCGCCCGAGGCGATGCCCTTGGAGTCGGTCAGGGCGTCGCCGAGGGCCGCGACGGTCACGAGGCTCGGAGGGGTGTGGGCATCTGCGTCGACTCTGACCGTGAACCAAGGCACCCCTCACCAGTGCCGTCTCGGGACCTGGCGAAACCAGGCCGACGGACGCCCAATGGTCCTAGCACCTGCCGGCGGTTCGGCACCTCGGCCCGGAGCCGGCGGTGACCTCAGCGCGGTCCGCGGGCGATCATCGTCGCCTGCATGAGCGCGACCACGACGTCGGGCCGGCCCTCGGTGAGCGCCGTCACCTCGGCCGTGCAGACGATCAGCGTCCGGCCGGGGCGGACCACCGTCGCGGTGGCACGGAAGCGCTCGCCGGCCGCCGGAGCGAGCAGGTTCACCTTGAACTCGACGCTGAGGACGTCGCTGCCTCGCGGCATCAGGGTCAGGGCCGCGTAGCCGCACGCCGAGTCGGCGATCGACGTGACCGCGCCCGCGTGCAGGAAGCCGTTCTGCTGGCAGAGGTCCTCGCGGTAGGGCAGCTCGATCACGACCCGGCCCGCCGAGATCTCGAGCGCGCCAGCCCCGAGCAGCCGCATGAAGGTCTGCCGCTGCAGGTTCTCGCGTACGTCGTGCAGGTGCAGCTCGCCGTCGTCAGTCATGGGGACATCTTGACCAGCCTCGTCCGGGTGGCGCGAAGCGGTTGCAAGGTATCTTGACGTCGAGATATCTTGCGAGGGCCGCGCACCGGGCAGGTGGGTGAGGCGGCAGGATGATGGCGACGAGAGGAGACCGTGGTGGCGAGCAGCTCACAGGACAGCTTCGGCAGCAGGAGCACGCTCGAGGTCGGGGGCTCGACCTACGAGATCTTCCGGCTCGACGCGGTGGAGGGTGCGCAGCGGCTGCCCTACTCGCTCAAGATCCTTCTCGAGAACCTGCTGCGCACCGAGGACGGCGCGAACATCACCGCCGACCACATCCGCGCCCTGGCCGCCTGGGACCCGCAGGCCGAGCCGGCCACCGAGATCCAGTTCACGCCGGCCCGCGTGGTGATGCAGGACTTCACCGGGGTGCCCTGCGTGGTCGACCTGGCCACCATGCGCGAGGCGGTGGCGGAGCTGGGTGGGGACGCGACGAAGATCAACCCGCTCGCTCCCGCGGAGTTGGTCATCGACCACTCGGTGATCGCCGACCTGTTCGGTGCCCCCGACTCGTTCGCCCGCAACGTGGAGCTCGAGTACGAGCGCAACTTCGAGCGCTACCAGTTCCTGCGTTGGGGCCAGACCGCGTTCGACCAGTTCAAGGTCGTGCCACCAGGCACCGGCATCGTGCACCAGGTCAATATCGAGTACCTCGCCCGCGTGGTCTTCGACCGCGACGGGGTCGCCTACCCCGACACGCTGGTCGGGACCGACTCGCACACGACGATGGTCAACGGTCTCGGGGTGCTGGGCTGGGGCGTCGGCGGGATCGAGGCCGAGGCCGCCATGCTCGGCCAGCCGGTGTCGATGCTCATCCCGCGGGTGCTCGGCTTCAAGCTGAGCGGTGAGCTGCCCGAGGGCACGACCGCCACCGACCTGGTGCTCACGATCACCGAGATGCTGCGCGAGCACGGTGTCGTCGGCAAGTTCGTCGAGTTCTACGGCGAGGGGGTGGCCGCCGTGCCGTTGGCCAACCGGGCGACCATCGGCAACATGAGCCCGGAGTACGGCTCGACTGTGGCGATCTTCCCCATCGACGAGGAGACGGTGCGCTACCTGAAGATGACCGGTCGCGACGACAAGCAGGTCGCGCTGGTCGAGGCCTATGCCAGGGAGCAGGGCCTCTGGCACGAACCCGGCGCGGCGGAGACGGTCTACAGCGAGACGATCGAGCTCGACCTGGCAAGCGTCGTGGCGTCGATCGCGGGTCCCAAGCGCCCGCAGGACCGCGTGTCGCTGTCCGAGGCCAAGTCGTCGTTCCGCGGCGCGCTCACCGACTACGTCAGCGACGGCGTGGAGAGCGCGGTCGACGAGGCGGCCGCCGAGACGTTCCCGGCCAGCGACCCGATCGCGGTCGGCCACGGCAACGGCAAGGCGGGAGAGCCGCGCCCGCCGCACGGCAGCCCGGACGGCGGTCGCCCGGAACAGCCCACGAAGATCACCCTCGCGGACGGCACCCAGACCGAGGTCGACCACGGCTGCGTGGTCATCGCGGCGATCACCTCGTGCACCAACACGTCCAACCCGACCGTGATGATCGGCGCCGCCCTGCTCGCCAAGAACGCCGTCGAGAAGGGCCTGATGAGCAAGCCGTGGGTGAAGACCACCCTGGCCCCTGGCTCGAAGGTGGTCATGGACTACTACGAGCGCGCGGGTCTCACCCCCTATCTCGACAAGCTCGGCTTCAACCTCGTCGGCTACGGCTGCACCACATGCATCGGCAACTCGGGCCCGATCATCCCCGAGGTGAGCGAGGCCGTGAACCAGAACGATCTCGCCGTCGTGTCCGTGCTGTCGGGCAACCGCAACTTCGAGGGCCGCATCAACCCCGACGTCAAGATGAACTACCTCGCCTCGCCGCCGCTCGTCGTCGCCTACGCGATCGCCGGGTCGATGGACGTCGACATCACGTCCGAGCCGCTCGGTCAGGGCAGCGACGGCAACGACGTCTTCCTGCGTGACATCTGGCCTTCCAGCCAGGAGATCCAGCAGGTCGTCGACTCCGCCGTCGCCTCGGAAATGTTCAGCCGCGACTACGCCGACGTGTTCACCGGTGACGAGCGCTGGCAGAACCTGCCGACCCCGACCGGCAGCACGTTCGAGTGGGACCCCGACTCGACGTACGTGCGCAAGCCGCCGTACTTCGAGGGCATGCCCGCCGAGCCGCAGCCGGTCAGCGACATCCAGGGGGCGCGTGTCCTTGCCAGGCTCGGCGACTCGGTCACGACCGACCACATCTCACCGGCCGGCTCCATCAAGGCCGACTCGCCCGCCGGCGCCTACCTGCAGGAGCACGGCGTCGACCGCCGCGACTTCAACTCCTACGGCTCGCGCCGCGGCAACCACGAGGTGATGATCCGCGGCACGTTCGCCAACATCCGGCTGCGCAACCAGCTGGCACCGGGGACCGAGGGCGGCTTCACGCGCGACTTCACCGCGGGCGGGGAGGTCAGCACGATCTACGACGCGGCACAGCACTACGCGCAGGCCGGTACGCCGCTGGTGATCCTCGCCGGGAAGGAGTACGGCTCGGGCTCGTCTCGCGACTGGGCGGCCAAGGGCACGGCGCTGCTCGGGGTGCGCGCGGTGATCGCCCAGTCCTACGAGCGCATCCACCGCTCGAACCTGATCGGCATGGGCGTGCTGCCGCTGCAGTACCTCGACGGCGACTCGGCCGAGTCACTGGGACTGACCGGGGAGGAGGAGTTCTCCGTCACCGGCGTGACCGGACTCAACGAGGGTGCCTCGCCCCGCGAGGTCACCGTGCGCGCGGGGGACCGGGAGTTCCGGGCCCGGCTGCGCATCGACACGCCGGGCGAGGCGGACTACTACCGGCACGGCGGCATCCTGCAGTACGTGCTGCGCTCGCTGCTCACGTCCTGACGCCTCCCGTGACCGCCGGCTGCGGTGAGGTGGCGCACTGTGCTGTCCCCGCCACCGGGGCCCGTGGCCAGTGCTGAGCAGCCGATGAGTCCGGTCGCCGTGTTCGTGGTCCTCGCCGTGGCGGTGACCGTCGGCGCGGTCGTTCAGGGCGCCGTGGGGCTCGGGCTGGGGCTGGTCGCCGCGCCGATCGCCACGATGGTGGACCCGTCGCTGATGCCCGGCGTGATGCTGTGGCTGGCGGCGACCTACCCCGTTCTGACGCTGGTCAAGGAGGGCGGCGCGTCCGACTGGCACGGCCTGGGCTGGGCGTTCGCCGGGCGGGTCCCCGGTACGGTCGCCGGGGTCGCGGTGGTCTCCCTCGTGTCGGCCCGGCTGCTGGGGCTGCTGGTGGGGCTGGTCGTCCTGGTCGCCGTGGTGCTGACCTGGCGCGTGGTCACCCTGCCGATGCGTCGTGGCGTGCTGGTCGGGGCAGGCCTGGTGTCCGGCGTGACCGGCACCGCGACGTCCATCGGCGGCCCCCCGCTGGCACTGGTGTACCAGCACGAGACCGGGGCACGCCTGCGGGCCACGATGGCCACCTACTTCCTCGTGGGTGCGCTGCTGTCGCTGGCCGGTCTGGCGCTGGTGGGCAAGGGCGACGCGCATGCTGCCGGCTATGCCGTGGCCCTGGTGCCCTTCCTGGTGCTCGGTTTCGTGCTGTCGGGCTCGGTGCGTCGGCATGTCGATGCCGGGCGCACCCGCTCGGCGGTCCTCGTCGTGTGCGCCGCGTCTGCGACAGCCCTCGTCGTGCGCAGCCTGCTGGGCTGACCCCGCCGCGCGTGGCCGCTGACCTGCCCTGCTGGCACCCTGGCAGTCATGAGCGAGCAGGTGGTGCCGCCGGGCTGGCCCGGTGGAGTCCGGGCCCCCGGCACCCCTGACTGGGAGCGTTCGGCGAGCGGGTGGCTGTTCGACCTCTGCCCGCCCGACTACCGGGCGCACGAGGTGCTGCGGCGTCATCCGGTCGTGCTGGCCCGTGTCGCCGCCCACCATGTGCAGGCGGGCATCCGGGCAGCACGTGAGGGGCTGGCCACCGCGCGCCAGGAGCTGGGGGACGTCGTCACCGCCGAGACCGTGGAGGCGACCGTCGCGGCCTACGAGCGCGAGGGCGCGCGGTTGCTGGCCGCCTCCCGCTCCCTCGCGCTGGTGGAGCAGGCGTTGCGCGGTGGGCGTTTCCTCAGGCGCCTGTGACACGTGTCACCGCCGCCGCGGTGGGCAGGCTGATCGCGGCGCCGCCACCGCGGCTCAGCGCACCCCGGGCCGTAGTATCGGGCGTCCCGGCCCCGGGCAACCCAGCGATAGGAGCAGGCGAGTGGGACTCCTCGAGTCGATTCGAGGTCCGCGTGACCTGCGCCGTCTCGACCAGGAGCAGCTCCGCGCGCTGGCCGAGGAGATCCGCAGGTTCCTCGTCACGTCGGTGGCTCGCACGGGCGGGCACCTCGGTCCCAACCTCGGGACCGTGGAGCTGACGCTCGCCCTGCACCGTGTGTTCGACTCCCCGCGCGACCGCATCGTCTGGGACACGGGCCACCAGGCCTACGTGCACAAGATCGTGACAGGGCGCGCAGGGGAGTTCGACCGGCTGCGCAAGAGAGGCGGCCTCTCGGGCTACCCCAGCCGGGCCGAGTCCGACCACGACGTCGTCGAGAACTCCCACGCGTCGACCTCGCTGTCCTACGCCGACGGCATCGCCAAGGCCCACCAGCTGCGCGGTCTGACCGACCGCCATGTGGTCGCCGTCATCGGCGACGGTGCACTGACCGGCGGGATGGCCTGGGAAGCCATCAACAACATCGCGGCCGACAAGACCCGGCGGCTGGTCATCGTCGTCAACGACAACGAGCGCTCCTACGCGCCGACGATCGGTGGGCTGGCCCACCATCTCGCCACCCTGCGCACCACGCGCGGATACGAGCGCTTCCTCGAGTGGGGCAAGCAGCTGCTCGGGCGCACGCCCGTAGTGGGCGGCCCGATCTACGGCACGTTGCACGGCATGAAGAAGGGCATCAAGGACATCGTCGCCCCCCAGGGGATGTTCGAGGACCTCGGCCTGAAGTACGTCGGTCCGGTCGACGGTCACGACCTCGAAGCGGTCGAGCACGCGCTGCGCCGGGCCCGCGGTTTCAAGGGCCCCGTCCTGGTGCACTGCCTGACCCACAAGGGTCAGGGCTACGACCACGCCCTGAGCGACCTCGCCGACAACTTCCACAGCGTCGGCGTGATCGACCCCGAGACCGGGCAGTCGTTGGCCTCCTCGGGCGAGGAGTGGGGCCAGGTCTTCGGCGCCGAGCTGCTCGCGCTGGGGGAGGAGCGGCCGGACATCGTCGCGATCACGGCGGCGATGCTGCTCCCGACCCGGCTGGGCGCGTTCGCCGAGCGGTTCCCCGAGCGGGTCTTCGACGTGGGCATCGCCGAGCAGCACGCGGTGACCTCTGCCGCGGGCCTGGCGATGGGCGGCATGCACCCGGTTGTCGCCATCTACGCGACGTTCCTCAACCGGGCGTTCGACCAGGTGCTGATGGACGTAGCGCTGCACAAGTGCGGGGTCACGTTCGTGCTCGACCGGGCCGGCATCACCGGTGACGACGGGGCGAGCCACAACGGCGTGTGGGACCTGGCCGCCCTGCAGATCGTCCCTGGCCTGCGTCTCGCTGCGCCGCGGGACGGCGCCACCCTGCGGCAGGAGCTGCGGGAGGCGGTCGCGGTGCACGATGCCCCCACCGTGCTCCGTTTCCCCAAGGGCCCGGTGTGCGCCGACATCCCGGCCGTCGCGACGGTGGACGGTGTCGACGTACTGCGTGCCGCCAGTGACCACGACGTGCTTCTGGTGTCGGTGGGCGCCATGGCCGGCACGTGTCTCGAGGTCGCCGAGCGCTGCGCCCGGCAGGGCATCGGCGTCACCGTCGTCGACCCGCGGTGGGTCAAGCCGCTCCCGGACGTCCTCGCGACCATGGCGCGCGACTACCGGTGCGTCGTGACCGTCGAGGACGGCGTGCGTACCGGCGGCGTGGGCTCGGCAGTGGCGCAGCTCCTGCGTGACCGTCGGGTCGCCACGCCGCTGCGCGACTTCGCAGTCCCGTCCCGCTTCCTGGGCCACGGCAAGCGCTCGGAGGTGCTCGCCGAGATCGGGCTCACCGCACAAGACATCTCGCGGGACATCGTCGAGACCGTCTCCTCGCTGCAGGGCGACCTCGACGACAGCTCGATCCGCGAGCACGGCTGATCGGTGCGGCGCGGCGGCAGCCCCGAGTCAGCGGTAGAGCACCGGGCGCAGGCGCGGTGACGCCACGCCCTTGTCACGCAGCACGATCTCGGCCGGCTTGCCGCCACGGGGGGCGAGCGTGACCTCGTCCGCCGTCAGCAGCAGCGGCCGGGAGAATCCGCGGTCGGCCTCGGTGGTCGCCGCCGCAGCGGCGATGGTGAAGGCGGGATCGATGCGGCTCAGGTCGAGCCAGCCGCGGCGGCGCATGGGTACGGCGGCTGCGCGCATCCCGGTCGGGTCCTGGCGGCACAGGGCGCTGCGCAAGGACCGGGAACCCAGCAGCGACACCACGTCGCAGTCGCCGATCGGGCGCAGCGTCGTCCCCGGGCCGAGCCGCTCGGCCGCCACCGTGCCCATCCGCTCGAGGTAGTCGCGCGCGACCGGCCACCACGGCAGCGGATCGACGCCGGCGGCGTCCAGCGCGCCGCTGGGGATCACGACGACCTCGTCGGGGTCGTCGGTCACGTCCACGAAGCCGAAGCCGAGGTCGATGGCCTTGCCGAGCACGCGGTGCACCACCCAGCCGAGGCCTGGGTGCATGGGGTGGTCGACGGGCAGGCCGACCGGCCGGGCGCGCTCGCGCAGCTCGTCGATGCTGCGGTCGGCCGCGATGCGCCGGCCGGTGAGGTAGGCCCGCACCCGCAGCCGGGCCAGCTCGCTCTCGAGGTCGGCGCCGGACAGCGCGCGACGCAGCTCGGTCCAGCTGACCTCGACCGGGTTGTCACCGGTCAGCTGGACTCCCTCGTCGAGCGGCACGAGATCGACGTCGTCGAGCACCGACACCGCCAAGGCCAGGCGGCGCAGCGCCAGGGAGTCGGGAGACTGCACCTCAGAACCGTACCTGCGCAGGGCGTCCTGCCGACTCCCCCAGCAGGGTGACGGGCCACCACACAGCGTGCCCTCGCGGCGACCGGACGCGGTGTCAGCTCAGCGGTCGTGCGGCTGGGGCCGTCGCAGCAGTGCGGGCAGGAAGGCCGCGCCGGGGCCCGTCGCGGCCTGGTCGGCCGGGTTGGAGAAGGCGCACCGGCGCAACGAGAGGCAGCCGCAGCCGATGCACGAGTCGAGACCGTCGCGCAGGGCAGACAGAGCGGCGATCTGGTCGTCGAGCCGGCTGCGCCAGGTGCGGGAGAGACGGGTCCAGTCGGCCCGGGTCGGGGTCCGGCCGCCGGGCAACGTGGCCAGCGCGTCGGACACCTCGTTCAGCCTCAGCCCCACGTTGCGGGCCGCTCGGATGAAGGCGAGGCGCCGCAGGACGCTGCGCCGGTAACGGCGCTGCCCTCCGGTGGTGCGGACCGCCTCGATCAGGCCGAGGCGCTCGTAGTAGCGCAGCGCCGAGGGCGCGAAGCCGCTGCGCGCCGCGACCGCGCCGACCGTGAGCAGGTTCGCCGACAGCATGCCGCTCCTTGACCTGAACCTCACTTCAACTACAAGGATGATCGCACATTCTCCGAGCCACAGGAGTGATACATGTCCGTCGCCCTTGTCACCGGCGCTTCGCGAGGGCTGGGGCTGGCGCTCGCCGAGGCTCTCGCCGCCCGGGGCTGGTCCCTGGTCCTCGACGCGCGCAACGCGCGTGATCTCGCCGCCGCCGTACGCCGCCTGTCGCCTGAGCAGGTCCGCGTGCTGCCCGGTGACGTCACCGACCCGGACCACCGTGCCTCGATGAGGTGCGCGACCGTCGAGCTCGGCGGTCTTGACCTGCTCGTCAACAACGCCAGCCACCTCGGACCGAGCCCTCAGCCGAGACTCGCCGACTACCCTCTCGCGGAGCTCGTGCGGGTGTACGACGTCGACGTCCACGCGCCGTTGGCGCTGCTGCAGTCGGTGCTGCCGGACCTCGTGGCCCGTCAGGGGGCCCTTGTCAACATCAGCTCCGACGCGGCCGTCGAGAGTTACCCGGGTTGGGGTGGCTACGGCTCCGCCAAGGCGGCCCTCGACCAGCTGACCGCGGTGCTGGCGCTCGAAGAGCCCGGACTCGGCGTCTACAGCTTCGACCCCGGTGACATGCGCACGGCGATGCACCAGCAGGCCTTCCCGGGCGAGGACATCTCCGACCGGCCGGAGCCCGCGTCAGTGGTGCCGGCGCTGCTGAGGCTGATCGAGCAACGGCCGCCGAGCGGTCGCTATCGCGCGACCGAGCTGCTCGCCGCGTCGGCGGCCCGGTGAGCCTCGACCAGCTCGTCGGCCCCGGGTTGCCCCGCACCCCACTTCCTTCGGCGTCGCAGCCGCCGGAGGCACGCGGCGTGCCACGCGACGGTGTGCGCCTGCTGGTGGCCCGTCCTGGCGATGTGCGGCATGCGCGGTTCGCCGACCTGACGGGCTTCCTGGAGCAGGGTGACCTAATGGTGGTCAACACGTCGGCGACGCTCGCCGCAGCCGTGTCGGGAGTGCGCCACGGCGGCCAGCACGTCACCGTGCACTTCTCCACCGAGCTGGTCGAGGACACGTGGGTCGTCGAGCTCCGACCCGGCGACCGGGCAGCCGGGCCGCTGCGCGACGGCCGCCGGACCGAAGCGATCGCGGTTGCCGAGGGATCCTTGGTGCTCGAAGAGACTTACCCGGAGGCGGGCCTGGCTGCGCCGCGGCTCTGGCGCGCGCGCGTCGACGTACCGCAACCCGTGTCGACGTACCTCGCCCGGCACGGCCGGCCGATCGCCTACGACTACGTGCCCGGCCGCTGGCCGCTCACGGCCTACCAGACGGTCTTCGCCCGCGATGCCGGCAGCGCGGAGATGCCGAGCGCCGGACGGCCGTTCACCGAGGCGCTGGTGGCCGACCTGGTCACCTCGGGCGTGGTGCTCGCACCCGTCACGTTGCACACCGGCGTCTCCTCGCTGGAGAAGGGGGAGGCCCCGCTGCCCGAGCGCTACCGGGTGCCTGCGCCGACGGCCCGGCTGGTCAACGCCACCAGGGCGGCGGGTGGGCGGGTCGTCGCGGTGGGCACGACGGTGACGCGCGCGATCGAGTCGGTCGCGCTGCCGGACGGCTCGCTCGTCGCGGGAGAAGGCTGGACCGATCTCGTGCTCGGACCGCAGCGCCCGGCCCGTGTCGTCGGCGGCCTGATCACCGGCTGGCACGAGCCGGGTGCATCGCACCTGGCGTTGCTGCAGGCCGTCGCGGGCCCGGACCTGGTGTCGGTCGCTTATCGCGCTGCCGAGCGCGAGGGCTATCTCGGCCACGAGTTCGGCGACAGCACTCTGCTGCTGCCCGGCTGAGCGCCGCTCGCGACCGGCGGTCGAGCACGGCTGCTACCCGATGGTGTGCGTCGGCCACAGGCCGAGTACGGCGGTGCCGATCAGCGCGCCGCGCGCGACCGGACCGTACGCGCGCGAGTCGATCGAGTTCGAGCGGTTGTCGCCCAGCACGAAGACCCGGTCGTCGGGCACGCGCACCGGCCCGAAGTAGAGGCCGTCGATGCGGCTGTGGTCGACGTAGGGCTCGGGGACACGGCGGCCGTTGACATAGAGGATGGCGTCGCGGATCTCCACGGTGTCTCCCCCGACGGCGACCATGCGCTTGAGGCTCCGCTGGTGGTCGGCGGCGTCGAACACCACCAGCTCACCTCGGTGCGGTCCACGTAGGCGCCACACCGCCTTGTCGACGAGCACGACGTCGCCGCGGGCAAGCGTGGGAACCATGCTCTCGGACGAGACGGTCACAGGGGTGACCGCGACAGCCCGCGCCACGACGACGGCTGCCACGACGAGCAGCAACAGCAGCCAGCCGTGCACCCGGACGCGACGGGCTGCGCCGCCCGCAGCGGCCGGGGCATCGCACGCTCCTGCACCGGACGGGCGGGTGCCCCCCGGCGCAGGAGCCGTCTGCAGCCGGCTCACGTCTTGACGTAGTCGGGGTCTTCGTCGCGGGGCAGCCGGTCTGCCTTGCACTTGTCCGCCTCGATCGGGTCGTTCTCGTCGTGCGCGACGCCCTTCATGCCGACCGAGAACTGCTGCATCATGTCGTGATCCTCGTGCGGCAGGTTGTGGCAGTGGACCATGTAGTAGCCGCGCTGGTGCTCGAAGCGCATCATGACGCGGACCTTCTCGTTCTCCCCGACGTACACGACGTCCTTGGGCCCGCGCTCGTAGGCGAACGGCGGCTTTCCGTTGCGATCGATGACCTGGAAGTCGATCAGGTGGATGTGCACCGGGTGGAACCAGCCACCCGACTTGTTCTCGATCTCCCAGATCTCCACGTCGTTCAGCTCGGGATCGGCGAGGACCAGCTTGTAGTCGCTCTCGACGACATCGACCCAGCTCTTGCCGTTGATCTTCCACTCGCCGCCCTGGCGCTCGACCGCGAGGTTGCGCACCTTGTACGAGGGCTTCTCGACGAGGTTCATGACGGGTACGTCGACCAGGGTGGTCGGCACGACGTTGTTCTGCTTGGTGAAGGAGTCGTCGGTGACCTCGAACTGCATGATCCGGTCGGTGAAGTCGTAGTCGACGTTGTTCTTGTTGCTGAGGTTCTTCAGCTGGATCTGCGTACCGGCCTTGTAGTTGGTGAAGTCGATGAGGAACTCGTAGCGCTCGGCACCACCGTGCCGGTAGCTGGTCACGGCCTGTGCCTTCGGCATCAGGCCACCGTCAGTCGCCACCATGACGAGCGGCGCACCGTTGCTGAGGGTCGGACGGTAGGAACGGGAGATCGACGCGTTGAGCAGCCGGAACCGGTAGACGCGCTTGGACACCTTCATCGTCGGCCACGGCACGCCGTTGACCAGGATGATGTCGCCCCACAGCCCGGAGTGGGAGTTGTCGTCGTACGCGAGGCTGCCGTCGGCTGCGAACATCGCGTCGGACATCGTCAGCGCGACGTCGTAGTCCCCTTGCGGCAACAGTGCGCGCTCCGCGGGGTCGTGCATGTGGTACTGCGCGGCGAGTCCGGAGTAGGCGTTCTGCGCCGTGAAGTGCACACCGTGGTCGTGGTACCACAGCGTGCGGGCGGCCTGCATGTTCGGGTAGTGGTAGTCCTTGTAGCTGCCGGACGGCGTCACGTCGCTGGCGTAGCCGTCGTACTGCGGCTTGGAAGCTGAGCCGTGCAGGTGGGTCGAGGTCTTGAACGGGTTGCCCGACAACGGGTTGACCTGGGGCAGCTGGTTGCGCACGCGCAGCACCACATCGCGGCCCTGCTCGGTCTTGATCAGTGGCCCTGGCAGGCCACCGACCCACTGGCGTGTGCTGCGGTTGTAGCCGTAGTAGCCGAACACTGGCGACGTCAGGCCGGGCAGGATGGCGGCCGTGCCGGCCCTCTGCAAGACGCTGTAGTAGTCGCAGCTCTTGCCCGCTGCGTCGACCTCGGTGCGGTAGGGCTCGAGGACCGACTGGTAGCGGAACTTCGCCTCGAACGGCTTCGGCATGTTCTTCGACCCGAGCCGACTGGCTGACTTGGTGGCGACTGATGAGCCGAACGGCACGGTCAGTCCCGCGGCACCGACGGCGCCCAGCGCGCCGAGCTTGAGCACATCACGTCTGTTGACGCCCATGGTTCTTCTTCCCCTCGTTGCGGACCTGTAGGCGACCCCCCGGTCCCCACCCCCGCAGACACAGTGGAACCGCAGCGCAAAAACTCCGCAAAAAGTCACGCGCTGCAGCGGGCGTCTCGCCGAGGGCGATTGGATGTCACCCGGTTGCGTGCTGCTGCACCGCGTTTGTCCCTTTGCGCCGTCGCGACGAGACAGGGCCGTGGAGGGCGAAGGGCAGATCCGTGGCCGCCGGCCCTGCTCTGCGATCGTCTGTCATGACGCCATCGTGACGGTCCCCCGTGACCCTTCCGGGGATAGGCCCGAGGCCATGCCCCGGGTTGAGCCATCGGAGGGGTGCTGATGAACAGGAAGCTGACGCGGGCGGTGGTGAGCGCGGGCACTGTGCTGGTGCTTGCCAGTACTGCCGTGGTGGGGGCGCTCGGGGCCGTGATGGACCCGGGCAGCAGGCACGGCTCGCTCGTGCAGGTAGGACCGATCGCCGAGCACGGTTTCCCGGCTTGGTACAAGGACAGCAACGGCGTGCGTCTCGAGGCGTGCACAACGTTGGACGACCCGCTGTGCTCGACGCTGCCTGCCGAGGTCCCCAACCCGGACCTGCCCGTCTCGTACCCGGACAACTTCCCGGGCGAGTTCTTCTACCAGATGGCGGGCGCGCAACTTGCCGTGCAGGGCGTCGACCTGACGGTCGGCATGGACCTCGAGGGCGCGTGGGCGACCGGGCAGGTCGTCCCGGGTGACCAGATGGTGTTCGGGCGGGTGCGCATCCGCGCCACCGGGGCCCCGGACGGCGTCACCTGGCGCATCACGCACCCCTACGGCGTCGACCAGTTCACCACCTCGGGCGGCAAAGGCATCAACATGACCGAGGACATCGGCATCACGCCGGGTGCCTTCGGTGGCGCGCTGAAGAGTCGCATCGGCCCGTTCCTCAAGTGGGACCCGACCGTCGAGCCGGCGGCACCCGCGGGATACACGGGTGATCCCACGCAGGACCACCAGGTGGTCGGCAGTCCGTACAACACCAACTACGTCAAGGTCGAGCAGGTCAACGCAGACGGGACCACCACCGAGCTGGCGAGCACCGACCTGTTCTCGGTCCAGGGCCGTTACGCCACCAACAGCGGCCTGGACGTCGACAAGGCCGTGTACCGCACGGGCAGTGACGGCAAAGGCTTCATCGAGGTCTTTGCCTCCTCCGAGGTCGGCCAGGCGATCCAGGTGAGTGCTGACCCGGCGCTGGAGTTCCCGAGCACCCCGTTGCGCGGTCAGGACGGTCGCTACTACGCCCGTATCGCCGTGGACAAGAACATCGCGCCCGGCACGAAGGTCGAGGTCGTCAACGTCAGCGACAAGCCGGTCACCCGGAAGTCCGTCTCGCTGACCGACCAGGTCACCGTGACACAAGCGACGTACGACGCCGACAGCCACACGCTCACCGTCGCCGCCACCTCGAGCGACGCGCTCGTCGACATCGACGTTCCTGCCTTGAGCGTGAAGGGCTTCGGACCGCTGGGCGCCTCGTCGACGACGTTCAACGACGTTCTCGCGCCGCCGGCTGCGGTGACCGTCACCTCCACCCGAGGTGGTTCCGACTCGTCGGGCCTGGACACCACCGGTGGCGGCTTCGCCGCGGGCCTGCCCGTCGCGGCGTTCGTCGCGCCTCCAGAAGCACAGGTGGGCCAGCCGGTCAGCCTCGACGGCAGCGGATCGACGGGAGACATCGCCGGTTACGACTGGCAGATCTCCGGCGGACCGAACGGCACGCTCGCGGGTCAGGGCACCTCGCAGGCGGTCTGGACACCGGAGGCGGCGGGCGGGTACACCGTCACGCTCAAGGTCACGGGCCCGGGTGGCACCAGCCTCCCGATGACGCGGGCGATCGAGGTCGCCGCGCCGACCGTTGTGCTGGCCCAGGCCGGCGCCGACCAGATCGTGCAACGCGGTCGCACGGTGACGCTGGACTCCACGGGCACCACGGGGCACCGGTCGCTGTCCTGGTCGCAGGTCAGTGGGCCGGCGGTGACGTTGTCCAACGGGTCGGTCCCGCGCCCGACCTTCACCTACCCGTTGATGAAGCTGCCGGCCGGTCCTGCCGGGACGGTGCACACCGGGTACGTCATCGACAACGCGCCGGTGGTCCTCAAGCTGGTCGCCACGGCGGCCGAGGGCACCGAGTCGACCGACGAGGTCACGATCGCCGCGCTGGCGGAGTCCCTCACCGGCCTGACCGCCCGCTACCGCACCCGCGGCGAGTGGCGCGTGAGCGGCGCGTCGAGCGTCAAGGCCGCGCAGGCCGTGGCCATCGTGCTGGGCAGCAGTCCGGACGGGCCCTACATCGGGCAGGGCTTCGTGGATGCGGCCGGCGCCTTCTCCTTCAAGGGCGGGGTCCTGCCGAAACCGGCTGCCGGTCAGTCGACGGTGACCTACATCAGCGCGACGGGCGGCAGCGCCGTCGGCACGCTGCAGGTGACCAACTGATCCTCTGATCGCCGTGATCGCCGTGATCGACCTGATCAAGGTGATCCTCCTGATCCTCGGGAGCCCGGACCCCCGACGGGCTCCCGACGGCAGAGGCCCGCATCCCCCCGAGGGGTGCGGGCCTCCTGCTTGCCCGGTCGGCTGTGCTGGTGATCGTGAGGGGATTCGGCACGGTTTCGGTGCCGATCTGCCTCACGATCACGCAGGGCGAGAGCGGGGCAGGGGCCGAGGGCGGGGGGCCGGGGGCGCGGGCGAAAGCAGGGTGCGGGCCGGAGAGCGGGGCGGGGGCCGGCGGGCCGGTGTGCTGGTGATCGTGAGGGGATCCGGCACGGTTTCGGTGCCGATCTGCCTCACGATCACGAGGGGGGAGGGCGCGGGCGAGGGCGGGGCGGGGGCGGGGGCGGGGCGGGGGCGGGACGAGGGCGGGGCGGGGGCGAGGGGGTGGGGACCGGTCGCGGTGCCCGCGCCTGTGGCCGGCGGCTGGTCGGCGGGCTAGAAGAAGCCGACGGCGGTCATGGCGGCGCCGGAGAGGCCGCCCGATACGGCGATGAGGTCCCCGGCAAGGGCGGCCATCTTCAGGCGAGCGCGGCCGAAGGACACGGTGCTGTCCGCGGCGGTCGCGGTGTCGTCGACGCCGGCCAGGCCGAACCGGCTGCGCAGCCGGGCGGCTTCGGTGGCGGCCAGCCGCGACTCGACGAGCGCGCCCGCTTCGCGCAGGTACGTCGCGCGCCGCGCCTCGGCCCGCGCAACGAGCGGCAGCACGCCGATGTCGGTCGCCACCTTGGCGGCGATCGCGGCCGAAGCAGCAGCCGCGCGAGGGCGGCCGACCGCCGTGCGGATGGCGGCCCGCGCGAGCTGCCGCCAGACCTGCTCGCGGGGCAGGTCGCCACCCGGCCCCGACGCGAGGTCGAGCAGGTCGAAGTAGTTCTGCGCGGCGTCGACGTCGTCCGCGGCGACGAGGCAGACCAGGCGAGCGGCGACCAGCGGCACGAGGAAGGTGTTGCCGTCGCGCAGCGCCTCGTCCAGCAACGTCTCGAAGATCGACTTGGCCGCCTGCACCTCGCCGCTGGCCAGCCGCAGCTCCGCGGACGAGAGCATCCCGAGATGGCGTACGACGGGCCGGCTGCCCGGCAGCGGCAGCCGCGGCTCGAGCAGCGCTGCGGCAGTCGTCTCGCCGCGCTCGATGAGGATGCGCACGGTGGTCCAGCACCATGCGCCGTCGCCTTCACCGTCGAGGCCGGAGGTGTCGAGCCGGCGGTCGGGGGCGGTGCCCCGGTCGTGCACGAGGAGCCCTCGGGCGAGGTCCAGCGTGCGGGCGGCGTCGTGCGCACCGGTGAGCCGGGCCTCCTCGGCGGCCCGCCGCAGCGGCTCCTCGGCCGCGGCCGGGTTGCCGAGCAGGAGGTCCGGCAGGTGGCTGAGCAGGACCGCCTGCGCCCGGACGGCGGGATCGGCCGAGCGCGTCGCCGCGAGCGCTGCCATCGAGCGCGCCTTGTCGAACTCGCGTCGCGGCAACAGCTCGGTCTCGACCTCGTGCAGGGTCGCCGCCCAGTCCTGGCTGTCGGCGTGGACCTCGCCGGGTGCCACGGGCACCAGGGACAGCTCGGGGGTCCGCACCCGGTCGGAGGCCCGCCGGCGCAGCTGGGCGCCGGCCACGACGCTGTCCAGCTTGGCCGTCACCCGGCCGACGGCCTCGAGGCCGTTGGCCCGTGACAGGTTGACCGCGGCGAGGTAGGACTCGCGGGCCTCCTCGCGCCGGCCGAGGGCGGTGCACGCGTCGCCGAGCCGCTCGTGCAGGTCGAGACGGTCCTCCGGCGACGTGTCGGCGTCGGCCAGCCGCCAGACCTGAAGGAGGTGGTCGTGCGCCTCGGACCAGCGCCCCTCGGTGGCCGCGAGCCGGGCGGCGTCCAGCGCGGCGGCGCAGGCCAGCTCCGACTCGCCCGCAGCGATCCAGTGCCGGACCCGCTCGGCCGGCGAGACGCGAGCCTGCTCGGCGATCCGCACGTGCAGCCGCCGCCGGACGGCGGGCCGCAGCCACGACTCGACAGCCGGCCGCAGGACCGGGTCACGCAGCGCGACGCCCTGCTCCGCGGTCGTCACGACGGCGAGGTCCGCGAGGTGGTCGATGGCGGCCTGAACCGCAGCCCGCCGCTCGGACGGCGTGGCCGCGATGTCCACCAGGTCGGCCAGGGCGACCACTGACATCGGTACCTCGATCAGCGCGGCGAGCGCGAGGACCTCGAGCTCCCCGGCGTCCAGCCGGTCGACGATCCGGGCGAGCATCGGCTCGATGGCGGCGTGCGGCGCGGCGCTGTCGACCGCGGCGAGCACCAGCCCGCCGGCGGTCGCGGTGATGCGGCCGCCGCGGGTCCACTCGGTGAGGGTCTCCAGCGCCCGCCCGGGGTTGCCGCGTGACACGGACATCAGCTCGGCGGCCAGCTGGGCAGCCACCGGGCCACCGAGGACCGAGACGGCCAGTCCCTCGGTCTCCGCCTCGGTCAGTGGCTGGACCTCGAGGTGGCGCAGGTCGACGATCACCCCGTCCGGGAGGGGCAGCTCGGGGGACTGGTCGCCCAGGGGCTCGCCGGTCAGGACCAGCGCCACCGGGACCGGCGAGCGCATGAGCGCCCGGAGCAGGTCACGGCCGTCGGCCGAGCCGGTGATCTCCGCGTCGGGCAGCACGACGGCGACGGCGTCGCCGTCACCGACCTGGCGGAGCAGGTCGTCGCCAGAGACGCCCGTCGCCGGCACCAGCTCACGTACGCCGGTTCGCCGGCAGGCCTCCTCGACGAGCCGGTGCCGCCCGGAGCCCTCGGCCCCGGTCAGCCGTACGACGGCGGCGCGGCGCGAGGTCGCGACCGTCTCGAGGACCTGGCTCAGCCACTGCACCTCCGCGTGCCGGCCTACCCAGGGCGCGGTGTCGACCGACACCGGCTCGGCGCGCAGCACCTGAAGGTGCACGGCCTGGGTCTGGGGGGACGGGTCGGCCCCCAGCTCCTCGGCCAGCACCGCGCGGCAGCGCTCGAAGGTCCGCAGCGCCCGCTCCGTCTCGCCCAGCCCGGCGTACCCCTGGATCAGTGCACGGTAGGCGCGCTCGTTGCAGTAGTCGCGCTCGAGCACCCGGCTGGCGAAGCCCACGGCGTCACGCATCCAGCCGAGCTCGACGGCCGCCTCGGCGGCGTCGGTCAGCATGGCGCGGTGGGCGTGCGCGAGCTGTTCGCGCCACTGGAGCGCCCACTCGGCGTCCGCGTCGTGGGCGCGGAACTCCTCGATGTAGAGCGACTCCGCCTCGCGGGTCGCGCGCACGCTCTCGGCGAGCCGGCCCTGGCGGCGGTGTCGCGAGACCTCGCCGACCAGCTGGGTGAAGGCGCCGGCGTCCACCCAGGCGCCGACCAGCCGCAGCCCGTCGTGGTGGCGTTCGACACTGTCGGGTCCCAGGATCTTGCGCAGGTGCGAGGCGGCGGTCCGCAGGCTGGCCCGGGCCCGTTGCTCGTCGACCGAGGGCCACAGCGCCTCCAGCAGCGTGCCGACCGGCACGAGCTCGGCGTTGGACAGCGCCAGCAGACGCAGCAGGTCGGCGGTCTTGCCGGTGCGCCAGTCTCGCGGCGAGACCAGCTCGCCGTCGGTGCGACGGACCTGAAGGGTGCCGAGGACCCGCACCTCGATGCGGTCGGAGACGACCTCGGTCAGGCTCTCGTAGGCGTGCGGCATCGCGTGCTCCCGCTCAGCCATCCCCCACCCTTCGCCCGACGACCGCCATGATCCTTTATTTCTCGGGCCACTGTAGAAAATCTCTAGAGTCTCGACCCGGGTTCCCCCGATCGGCCTAGTGTGACGCGGCTGTGACGGGCAGTTCGCACAGTGGCCCCAGAGCGCGCTGCGTGCTGCTGCCCCACGGGCAGGCAGGTGCATCGACGCACGCCGACCGGGCTGGGGGGTTCATGAGGATGGCGAGGATATCGCGGCAGGTACGTCGCCTGTGGCGCGTCCCGTTGTCGGCCGCCGTGCTGGTCGTGCTCGCGACCTGCGTGGGGGTTGCCCCCGCCTCGGCGCACGACGAGCTCCTGGACGCGTCGCCCCGCGCCGGTGCCTCGGTGTCCACGCCGCCCACCGAGGTGCGGCTGGTCTTCGACGAGGCGGTGCTGCCGGAGCTCTCCGTCGTCCGGGTGCTCGCCCCCGACGGCCAGAACCTCTCGCTCGGGGCTGCGACCGTCTCCGGGACCGTGGTGACGCAGCGTACGTCGGCTGCGGGGCCCGCCGGGACGTACCGTCTCGCGTTCCGGGTCGTGTCCGGCGACGGGCACCCGGTCGAAGGCGGCTGGACGTTCTCGGTCCGCAGCGCGCGATCCGCGGGGCAGACCACCCCGGCGGCCGGTTCACCGGCCGCCGGCACCGGTGACACCTCCTCCAGCCGCCTGGGGCTGCTCGCCCTGGTCCTCACAGTGCTCGGCGGGGTCGCCAGCATCGTGCTGCGCGCCCGGGTGATGCGGGCCCAGCCCGCACTCGAGGCGGCGGTGTGACCACCGACCTGCACCGGAGCGCCACGTCCGTGACCGGTCAGCCGCGGCCTGCAGCCGACGCGCCGCCCGCGGGGGCCCCGGCCGTGGCGGCACGGCACCTGCTGGGCGCGGTGCTGGCCGCGAGCGGACTCGCACTGCTCCTGACCACCTGGGCGGTGCGGGGCAGCAGGCCCGCGGTCATCGCCGGACTGCCCGACGCCGGGCCCTTCACCGCCTGGGCGCTGCCCGCTGTACGGGCGTTCGTGGACCTCACCGCGGTGGGCACCATCGGGCTCGTGGCCGTGGCCCTGCTGCTGCCGCGCTCCGGGGAGCAGCTGGGGGCCACGAGTCGCCGCCTGCTGCGTCGCGCCGGCCGGTGGGCGACCGCCTGGACGGCCAGCGCCCTGCTCGCCGTACCGCTGACGATCTCGGAGATCACGGCCCGTCCTCTCGACCAGGTCGTCACGGGAGGCCTGCTGCGCGAGTTCGCGTTCACGACCGGTCAGACCCAGGCGCTGCTGTCGATGGCCTGGCTGGCGGCGGTAGTCGCGTTCTGTGCCGGGCCAACGGCCCGACGGCCGGGCGCGGCCGCCCTCGGGCTGGTGGCGCTCGTCGCGGCGCTGCCGCCCGCGTTCACCGGCCACGCCGCCCACGGCGACCGGCACACGGTCAGCGTCATCGGTCTGGGGCTGCACATCGCGGGCATCTCCCTGTGGTGCGGCTCGCTGCTCGCGCTGGTGCTGTACGCCCGTGCGCTGGGTCCGTCGCTGGCCGGCGTGGTCTCCCGCTTCAGCAGTCTCGCGCTGGTCTGCTTCGCGGTGGTCACGGTCAGTGGCGGCCTCACCGCGTGGACCCGGGTCGGGACGCCGGCCAACCTCTGGCAGACCGACTACGGCCGCGTGCTGCTGGTCAAGTCGGCTCTGCTGCTCTCTCTCGGCGCGCTCGGCTGGTGGCACCGGCGACGTACGTTGCCTCGCCTTGCCGCGGGCCGGTCCCGGGCCTTCCTCGCGGTGGCGACGGTGGAGGTCGTCGTGATGGCGGCGACGGTGGGTGTGGCCGTCGCTCTCTCGCGCACCGCGCCTGCGCCCAAGGTCCACCCGGCCCTGACGTCGCTGTCCGCGCCGGCCGAGCTGCCCGTCCAGCGCTGAGCGGGGCGCCCGCGTCAGCCGAGGCAGCCACCCAGGGGCCGTCGGCGTCCGGCGGTCATCGGTTGGTCGACGAGAAGTGCATGTAGTCCTTCAGCCCGTGCCAGCGGCCGCCCCATGCCCAGCCGATGTCGGCGAACGCCTTGCGCGCCGCGACGGTGAGCATGCCCTTGCGCAGCCGGGAGCGGTCCAGGAAGCCCGAGCCCCTGGGCGGGTCGACGGTGCGTCCCTGGACGTAGGGGTTCTGTACGGGGTTGACGTCGATCGCGCGCCCGTAGGAGTGCTCAGACCACCCGCTGCCGCCGGTGACCGGGCGGCAGTTGAACGCCGAGGTGTTGTTGGCCCGCATCGAGGCGGCGTCGCTGCCGCGGTAGTCATCGACGAGCCTCATCCGACGGATCGCGAACCGCTGGTCGTAGAGCCGGTGGAAGGCACGCACCACGGGGCCGGCGAACACCTGCCGTACGACCAGCTCGCCGGTGTGTGCCTGTCCGTCGAACCCGACGTAGGTCACCGTGACGTAGCGCAGCTGCCGGAGAGGGACGGGGCAGCCCGGCCGCCACGAGTACTGCATGCGGGCGGCCAGCGCGGCGTCGATCGGGCGGATGCTCGACGAGAACCCGTCGCGGGCCCGGGGGACCGGCGTGACAGCAGCGGCCGGCGCGCCCGTGACAACGGCCAGGACACCCGCCAGCGCCACGACGGCGGCCTGCCCCCGTCGACGTCCCGCCTGCCTCACGAAGCCCCCTCCCGACGGCGACCAGCCAAGCACACGGTGCCGCGGCTGCCGTTGCGGAGGGCCGCGGCGGGCGTGTCGTCGGCGGCGTGCCGGCGGCGGGCGACTCGGATTCCCAGCACAATCGGGCGGTGAGCACCCTCAGCGGCGTGACGATGCCCGACGAGCGCCAGCAGCGCCACGACCTGCGCCGGATGAAGACGGTCGCGGCGGCCCTCCTGCTCCTCGCGGCGCTCGCCTACGTCCTGGCGAGACGCGCCGAGGCCGACGGTGCCGGTTGGGTGGGCTACGTGAGGGCGGGCGCGGAGGCGGCCATGGTCGGAGCCCTCGCCGACTGGTTCGCGGTGACGGCCCTGTTCCGCCACCCGTTGGGGCTGCCGATCCCGCACACCGCCATCATCCCGACCCGCAAGGACCAGCTCGGCCGGGGCCTCAGCTCGTTCGTAGGCGTGAACTTCCTCTCCGAGCAGGTCGTGCACGACCGGCTCCGCGCGGTCGGCGTGGCGGGCCGGCTCGGACGCTGGCTCGCCGCCCCGGACCATGCCCGGCGGGTCACCGACGAGGCCGCGACAGTGCTGCGCGCCGCGATCGGCGTGCTGCGTGACGAGGACGTGCGCGCGGTGCTCGAGCTGACCCTCCTGCCGCGGCTGCTGGCGACGCCGGTGGGCCCCCCGCTGGGCCGGCTGCTCGCTCGGGTGGTCGAGGACCGTGGGCACGACGGTGTCGTGCAGCTGGTCGTCGACCACGTGAACACCTGGCTCGAGCACAACCGGGACGTCGTGGTCGACGCGGTGGCCCGGCAGGCGCCCTCGTGGTCACCGCGGGTGGTCGACGAGGCGGTGGCCACGCGCGTCCACCGGGAGATGCTGCGCGTGGCTCGCGAGGTGGCGGCCGACCCCGACCATCCGCTGCGACGGTCGGTCGACCGCTTCCTGGTGCAGATGGGCCGCGACCTGCAGCACGACCCCTCCACGGTGCAGCGCATCGAGCGGCTCAAGGCCGCGCTGCTGTCGCACCCGCAGGTCCGCGCCGCGATGGGCGACCTCTTCTCCACCGTCCGGTCGCTGCTGGTGGATGCCGTCGCCGATCCCGACAGCGAGCTGCGTCGGCGCGCCGCCGCGGGGCTCGTCACGCTGGGGGAGCGGCTGGCCACCGACGAGCGGCTGCGCGACAAGGTCGACGGGTGGGTCGAGCAGGCCGCGGCCCACGTGGTGACGACGTACCGCGACGAGCTCACGGCGACGATCACCGACACGGTGAACCGCTGGGACGGCGAGCAGACGGCGCGCAAGGTGGAGCTGGCCGTCGGGCGTGACCTGCAGTTCATCAGGATCAACGGCACGGTGGTCGGCGCGCTCGCCGGCCTTGCCATCCACGCGCTGACGCAGCTGCTGCTGTGAGCGCGGTCCTCAGCCCGGCAGGCTGGCCACGCCCGGCTCGAGGAACCGTGCGCCGTTGACCCGCTCCGAGACGCCTGCCCGGTCGAGGTAGGGGGTGACGCCACCCAGGTGGAACGGCCAGCCGGCGCCCAGCAGCATCGCCAGGTCGATGTCGCGTACGTCGGCGACCACGTCCTCCTCGAGCATGAGGCGGATCTCCTCGGCGAGCGCGTCGAGCGCCCGCCGGCGTACCTGCGCCTCCTCGAGCGGGGCGTCGCCTGCTGCGAACAGCTCCCGGACCTCCGGGTCGACCTTCGGCGTCGATCCCTCCCACAGGTAGACGCCGGACTTGCCGGCGGCCACCAGCCTGGCCAGGTTGTCGGAGACGTAGAACCGGTCGGGGAACGCCTCGTGCAGCGTCTGCGCGACGTGCAGGGCCACCGCCGGGCCGACCAGCTGGAGCAGCACGAAGGGCGACATGGGCAGACCGAGCGGCTCGAGGGCCCTGTCGGCGACCTCGAACGACGTGCCCTCGTCCACGGCCCTGGTCACCTCGCCGAGGAAGCGGGTCAGCACCCGGTTGACCACGAACGCCGGTGCGTCCTTGACCAGCACACACGACTTCCTCAGCGTCCTGCCGACCGCGAACGCCGTGGCCAGCGACGCGTCGTCGGTCTTCTCGGCGCGCGCGATCTCGAGCAGCGGGAGGATCGCGACCGGATTGAAGAAGTGGAAGCCGACGACCCGTTCGGGGTGCTCGAGGCCGCTCGCCATCTCGGTGACCGACAGCGAGGACGTGTTGGTCGCCAGCACGCACTCGGGTGTCACGACCGCTTCGACCTCGGCGAGGACCTGCTGCTTGACCTTCAACTCCTCGAAGACCGCCTCGAGCACGAAGTCGGCGTCGGCGAACGCCTCCTTTCCCGTCGAGCCGGTCACCAGCGCCTTGAGGCGGTTGGCCTTGTCCCGGCTGATGCGGCCCTTGCCGAGCAGCTTGTCGACCTCGCCGTGCACGTAGCCGACACCCACCTCGACCCGCTCCTGGTCGAGGTCGGTCATCACGACCGGCACCTCCAGGCGGCGTACGAACAGCAGCGCGAGCTGGCTGGCCATCAGACCCGCGCCGACGACGCCGACCTTCGTCACGTCGCGGGCGAGGCTCGCGTCGGGCACGCCCGCCGGCCGCTTGGCGCGGCGCTGCACGAGGTCGAACGCGTAGAGGCTGGCGCGCAGGTCCTCGCCGAAGGCGAGCTCGGCCAGCGCGCGCCGCTCGGCCGCCGTGCCGTCGTCGTACGTCGCCTCCCGCGCGAGGCCTATCAGCTCGAGGGCCTTGTACGGCGCCTGGGTCGCGCCGTGCACCTTCATGTCGGCGAGCGCCCTGCCGCGAGCCAGTGCGCCCTGCCAGGTCGCCTCGTCGCGGTCGACGCCGGGGCGCTCGACGCGGGTGTCGCCGCGAACCACCCCGGCCGCCCACGCGAGCGACTGCTCGAGGAAGTCGGCCGGCTCGAACATCACGTCGGCGATGCCGAGCTTGAACGCCTGCGGGCCCCTCAGCATGCGGTTCTGGTTGAGCGCGTTCTCCACGATCACCGTCACCGCGTTCTCGGCGCCCACCAGGTTGGGCAGCAGCTGGCTGCCCCCCCACCCGGGGACGAGGCCCAGGAAGACCTCCGGGAAGGCGAGGACCGGTACACCGGCGGAGATGGTGCGGTAGTGGCAGTGCAGCGCGAGCTCGAGGCCGCCGCCGAGGGTCGCGCCGTTCAGGAACGCGAAGGTCGGCACACGGCTGTCGCGCAGCTTGCGGAACACCCGGTGCCCGAGGGCGAAGTACTCCTTCGCCTGCTCCACCGTGGCAGCGCTGTGCATGACCTTGAGGTCGGCGCCGACCGCGAAGACGAATGGCTTGCCGGTGACCGCGACCGCCACGACGTCCTCGCGGCCGAGGGCCTCGTCGAGAGCCGCCTCGATGTTCGCCATGCCCCGGGGACCGAAGGTCGTGGGCTTGGTGTGGTCGAAGCCGTTGTCCAGTGTGATCAGGGCGCCGGTGCCGGCACCCCCGGGCAGCGAGACGTAGCGGACCGGTGCCCTCGTGACGACCTCGTCGGGGAACTCCAGCATGCTCATGCGCTCTCCTGCTCGGCGTCGAGGTCGCCTCGGCCATCGGCGTCGGCCGACCAGTGCGGGTTCTCCCAGATCACGGCGCCGCCCATCCCGATCCCGACGCACATCGCGGTCAGCCCGTAGCGCACCTCGGGGTGATCCTCGAACTGCCGAGCCAGCTGGGTCATCAGCCGCACGCCGGAGGAGGCCAGCGGGTGGCCGAGCGCGATGGCGCCGCCGTACTCGTTGACCCGCGGGTCGTCGTCGGCCAGGCCGAAGTGGGCGAGAAATGCGAGCACCTGCACGGCGAACGCCTCGTTCAGCTCGAACAGGCCGATGTCGTCGATCGTCAGGCCGGCCTTGGCCAGCGCCTTCTCGGTCGCGGGCACCGGTCCGACACCCATGACCTCGGGCTCGACGCCGACGAAGGCGAAGGTGACGAGGCGCATGCGCACCGGCAGGCCCAGCTCGAGGGCGGTGTCCTCGCCGGCGAGCAGGCACGCGGTCGCCCCGTCGTTGAGACCGGCGGCGTTGCCCGCCGTCACGCGGCCGTGCGGGCGGAACGGGGTGCGCAGCTGGGCGAGATCGGCCACCGTGGTGCCGGGGCGCGGCGGTTCGTCCGCGGTGGCCAGGCCCCAACCGTGCTCCGTGCTGCGCGTGGCCACGGGGACGAGGTCGGGCTCGATCTTGCCCTCGGCGTAGGCCTTGGCGAGCTTCTGCTGGCTGGCGACCGAGAACGCGTCGGCGCGCTGCTTGGTCAGCTCGGGGAAGCGGTCGTGCAGGTTCTCGGCCGTGGCGCCCATCACGAGGGCGGAGGGGTCGACGAGCCGTTCGGCGACGATCCGCGGGTTGGGGTCGACGCCCTCGCCCATCGGGTGGTGGCCCATGTGCTCGACGCCGCCGGCCACCACGACGTCGTACGCCCCGAAGGCGATGCCGCTCGCGCTCGTCGTCACTGCCGTCATGGCGCCCGCGCACATCCGGTCGATCGCGTAGCCGGGGACCGTCGTGGGCAGCCCGGACAGCAGTGCTGCGGTGCGTCCGATGGTGAGACCCTGGTCGCCGGTCTGCGTGGTCGCCGCGATGGCGACCTCGTCGATGCGCTGCGGCGGCAGCTCGGGGTGGCGGCGGACCAGCTCGCGGATGCAGCGGATGACCAGGTCGTCGGCCCGGGTCTCGGCGTACATGCCCTGGTCCCCGGCCTTGCCGAACGGGGTCCGCACGCCGTCGACGAAGACGACGTCGCGCACCTTCCTGGCCTCGCGGGGCTGCGTTCTGCCGGACACAGGCGCTCCTGTCGATCGCGGGGGAGTGGTGTGCCGCCGATGCTACTCGCCAGTAACAACGAGGGCCAGCAGGGGCCCGGGTGCTCGCCCCGCAGGGGCCGGGGTCAGGGGTGGGGGGTGCGGGCGTCGTAGCGCAGGAAGCCGCGGTAGCGGGCGGTGAGCGCGAGCACGCAGCCGATGCAGGCGGCGCCGCCGCCCACGATCGCGGCCGTCTCGCTGGTCAGCGTGGCCAGTGAGCCGGCGGTGAAGTCGCCCAGCCGTGGCCCGCCGGCGACGACCACGATGAACACGCCCTGCAGCCGGCCGCGCAGCTCGTCGGGAGTCGCGACCTGCAGGATCGTGTTCCGGTAGACCGAGCTGACCATGTCCGCGCCGCCGGACAGCGCGAGGAACAGCACCCCCAGCCACAGCGTCCGGGTGAACCCGAGGGCGGCGACCGCCGAGCCGTAGGCCAGGACGGACAGGACCACGGCGCGGCCCTGCCGCCGCACACGCCCGAGCCGGCCGGAGACGCTCACCGCCGCCAGCGCGCCGATCGCCGGCGCGGCGGAGAGCACCCCGACCGTGCTCGTGCCGCCGCCGTAGAACGACCCGGCGATGGCCGGGAAGAGGGCCCGCGGCTGCGCGAGCACCATCGCGCACAGGTCGACCAGAAAGGTCATCAGGACGTTCGGCCGGGTCCGCAGGTAGCGCAGCCCCTCGAGCACCGATGCCAGGCCCGCGCGGCGTACCTCACCCAGCGGTGGCACGGGCGGCAGGCGGAACAGGGCGTAGAGCGCGGCGGTGAAGGTCACGCAGTCCACGGTGTACGCCGCCGCGGGTCCCCCTGCACCGTAGATGACGCCGCCGAGCAGCGGCCCGACGGTGTAGCCGAGGTTGAACGACGCCGTCGACAGCGCGTTCGCCGACGGGAGCAGCTCGGCGGCCAGCAGCCGGGGGATGATCGCGGAGCGGGCCGGGTTGTTGACCGCGAAGCACGCGGCCTGCAGCGCCACGACGACGTATAGCAGCGCCACCGAGCCGACGCCCGCGAACGCCTGCACGGCGAGCGCGATCGACAGCAGCCACAGGCCGGTGGACGAGACGAGCCCCAGCTTGCGCCGGTCGACGGCGTCGGCCACGGCGCCGCCGTACAGGCCGAAGGTGACCAGCGGCACGAGCGCGCACAGGCCGACCGCCCCCACGGCGAAGCTCGACCGGGTCAGGTCGAAGACCTGGATGGCGACCGCGACGGCCGTCATCTGCTGACCGAGCTGGCTGACGCTGAGTCCCAACCACAGCCGCCGGTAGTCGGCGGAGACCCGCAGCGGGGTGAGGTCGGTGAGCACGCCGCGCCACGGAGGGCGCACCGTCACGTGTCCCACCACAGCACGACGGAGCGGCGGGGCTGCGGCGGGTGGCGGGTCAGCGCCGCCGCCACCTCGGGCTGCCGCTCGGCCGGCAGACAGAGGCGGCGGCAGGTGTAGGCGACGTACGTCGCGAGCAGCTCCCCGTGCAGCGCCGGTGCCGCGCGCTGCCACTCCCGGGACTGCACGGCGATGCCGTGCTCGGCGAGGACGGCGACGGCCAGCCCCGCGGTCGGACCGGCCGGGCGGGGCTGGTGGTGGAAGTGCTGCCAGAGCGGCGCGAGGTCGACCCAGGGGTGCGCGGCGTGCAGCTCGAGCGCGACGCGTCGCCGAGCGTGTGCGGCCAGCGCCAGGGCGAAGCCACCCAGGTCGGCCACGTTGTAGGCGACGTGCGCGCAGACCGCGACGTCGCACGCCGGCACGTGGTCGGCCACATCGGGCCAGGCACCGTCGACCCGCGTGACGTCGATGCGCTGCTCGCGGGCCGCGTCGACGAGCGCGTCGAGCATGCTCGGCTGGCTGTCGACGGCCACGATCCGCGCCGCAGGTGGTGCCAGCGGCAGGCTGGCGGCCCCCGCGCCGCTGCCGACGTCGAGCACGCTGCCGCCGGCCGGCAGCCGTTCGCGCGCCACGGCGAGCAGGGGCGACTCCGGCGCGCGCCCGTCGGGCCGGAGGACCTCGGCGCGGAACAGCTCGGGGCAGAAGGTGTAGGGCGACTCGGCCACCCCCTCGAGGATCGCGGGGTCGATCGCCCAGGCAGCGAGCTCGCTGACCCACTGCTGGCTCGGCGACGTGCTCATGCCACCCCGGCGGGACCGGTCCCGGCGTGCGGGCGCAGCGCCGGGCCGACTCCGGTGCGCGGCACGAACCCCCGCTGCCGGAGGGTGGGCGCGAGGCAGGCCGGCACCGGGCCACCGTACGTCAGCCCGTCGGGATCAGTCCTGGTCGGGCGGGGCGCCGGGCGCCGCTTCGCCGGGCCCCGGCTGCTCGCCCGTCAGGGCCAGCGGTGTCACCTCGTCGGGGGTCGAGCGCAGCGCGACACTGACCGGGCCCGCCGTCAGCGCCACCTGCCAGGGCCGTGCGCCGTGGGCCCGCAGCCGCTGGGCCACGGCCGCCTCGTAGTCCTCGGCCTCGGCCGGCGGCTCCCAGGACAGCCGACGCAAGGCGTCGGGCGAGAGCACGTTCTCGACCGGCAGCCGGTGCGCCTCGGCGAGGGCGTAGACCGCGGCGCGGGCGGCCGAGAGCCGGGCCGCGGCCGCCGGGTCGCGCTCGGCCCAGCCGCGCGCGGGCGGCGGCCCGTCGACGCGGGCCTTGAGCTCGGGCAGCTCGTGGTCGGGCAGCGTCATCGCCGCCGCGACGGAGGGGAACCACGTGGCGCCCTGCCGGCGCAGCGACCGGCCGGTCCAGCCGGGCAGCGTCACCAGCTCGGCCTCGGAGGCCGGCGCGGCGAGCGCGGCCTCGACGATGGCCCGGTCGGGCAGCACCCGCCCGGGCGAGATGTCGCGGCGGCGGGCGAGCTCGTCGCGCCGTTCCCACAGGGCCCGTACGACGGCGAGCTGGCGGCGGCGACGTAGCCGGTGCATGCCCGACGTACGCCGCCAGGGGTCGACCCGGGGTGCGGGCGGCGGCGCGTCGACGATCGCGGCGAACTCCTCCTCGGCCCAGGCCCGCTTGCCGGTCCGGTCGAGCTCCTCGGCCAGCCGGTCGCGCAGCTCGACCAGGACCTCGACGTCGAGCGCGGCGTAGCGCAGCCACGGCTCCGGCAGCGGCCGCGTCGACCAGTCGGCGGCGGAGTGACCCTTCTCCAGGGTGAGGCCCAGGACCTCCTCGACGATCGAGCCGAGCCCGACCCGGGCGTAGCCGAGCAGCCGGCCCGCGAGCTCCGTGTCGAACACCCGGGTCGGGCGCATCCCGAGCTCGGCGAGGCACGGCAGGTCCTGGGACGCGGCGTGCAGTACCCACTCGTCGGCCGCGACGGCCGCGCCCAGCTCCCGCAGGTCCGGCAGGGCGGCCGGGTCGACGAGCAGCGTGCCGACGTCGGCCCGTCGCAGCTGGACGAGGTAGGCGCGCTGCCCGTAGCGGTAGCCGGAGGCCCGCTCGGCGTCGACGGCGAGGGGCAGTCCTCGGCCGGCGCCCGCGCGCAGCCGGCGGACCGCCTCGGCCAGCTCCGCGGGGTCGGTCACGGGGCTCGGGACGCCGTCGCGGGGCTCGACCAGCGGCACGGGACCGGGTCGCTCGTCGCTGCCGTGCCCGGGGTCGGCCGGGGGGCCCGGAGCAGGGTCGAGGGCAGGGTCGACATGCCGGCCCACACGAGGGTCGACGGCAGGGCGGGTGGCCGGGTCGCTCACGCTGCTCACGTTACGGGCCCCGGCGGCGCTTTCGCCGTACGGCGAGGTCCTGCGCGCGTCGTGCGCCGGGCTGTCCCGGCTCAGACGACGGCGCCGGCGCGCATGGCCACGACGACCATCTCGGCGCGGTCGCCGGTGCCCAGCTTGCGGGCGATCCGGGCGAGGTGACTCTTGACGGTGAGCGCGGACAGCCCCAGCGCCTCGCCGATGTCCTTGTTCGAGCGCCCGTTGGCGACGAGCTGGAGGACCTCGATCTCCCGGCCGGACAGGCCCTCGGCACCGCCACCGTGGCCGGGGCGGCGCGCCTGGCCGACGACCCCGCCGCGGGAGTGGGGGGTGCGCCGATGGGCGGTCGCGGAGGGGGTCACCAGGAAGGCCCGGACGCCTGCCGTGAGCGCGGCGCGCACCGTGTAGGGGTCCTCGACCGAGGAGAGCACCATGCCGCGGGCCCAGCCCAGGGTGCGCAGCTCGCTCATCAGCATGATCCCGGAGCCGTCGGGCAGGGCACCGTCGACCACGCACAGGTCGCGCGACGGCGTACCGCGCCCGCGCACCCGGGCCTCGGCCAGGCTGCCGGCCTCGACGACCTCGGCGGCGCCCAGGCTGCGCAGGGCGCGGGACAGCGTCTCGCGCACGAAGGGGCTGGCCACCACCACCATGGCGGTGAAGCCGGCCACCCTGCCCGGCTGTGGCGCGAGGCCCTGTCGCTCGACCAGTGCGGTCACCAGATCTCCAGGTCGTTCGAGGCCAGTTTGTCCTCCTCTCCATCGGCTCGCTCGTGCACATCCTGTAGCGACCGGATGGGATCGGCCGTGCCGCCCGGTGCCCGGCATCGCCGCGCGCCCGGGGCAGCGCGGCGGGGGAGGGCGGCGCCCTACCGGGTGACGGGACGGCGCCGGGGCAGCGTGACCACCCCGGGCGCGGTGGGCGGCAGCCCGGCCGTCGTGCACAGCAGGTCGCACCAGGCCAGCAGGTGGGCGTCGAACGCGTCGTCGACCGGCGTCCACGAGGCGCGGATCTCGATCTGTGCGCTGGCTTCCTCGGCGGCGATGGCGCCGAAGCTCTCCGAGGCGACGCGGGTCACCGTGCCACTGGGCGCGCAGAAGTCGGCGCGCCGGGCATGAAGGGCCTCGGTCAGCCATGCCCAGCCGACGCTGCCCAGCAACGGGTCGACGGCCATCTCGGCCTCCAGGTCGGCCCGCACGTAGGTGACGACGCGGAAGGTGCCGGCCCAGGCCTCGTGCCCCACGGGATCGTGCAGCAGCACGAAGCGCCCGGTCGCGAGGTCCTCCTCCTCACCCGGTGCGCTGATGTCGGCGGTCAGCGCCACCGCGTGCGGAGCGAGCCGCTGCGGTGCGGGGGTCTCCTCGAGCACCACCTCGGGCCGCGGGGTGACCGCGCGCAGGACCTCGACGGCGCGCCGGAAGAGCTCCGGCGCGTCCGCGGCCTCACGCCGGGCACCCATGAGGCAGAGCCTAAGCGCGGGCGAGCCGCTTGGCGCGGCCGACGCGCGGTCGGCGGGAGTTGACCGGGGAGCAACGTCCTAGCCTCGTCCGGGTGACCGCCGTGCTCGCCCTGTTCTCCAGCCTCCTGTGGGGCAGCGCCGACTTCCTCGGCGGCACGCTGTCCCGCCGCTTCCCCGCCGTGCTGGTCGTGGGTGTCTCGCAGCTGGCCGGTCTCGTGGTCGCGGTCGCCGTCGCGCTCGTGGCGGGGCAGCTCGGGGCGTCGGGCGACTACGTCTCCTGGGCCGTCGGCGCGGGTCTCGCCGGGCTGGTCGGCCTCACCTCCTTCTACGCCGCGCTGGCAGCCGGGACGATGAGCGTCGTCTCGCCCGTCGCCGCGCTGGGAGTGGTCGTGCCCGTCCTCGTGGGGCTCGGCCGCGGCGAACGGCCCGGCACCGTGCAGCTGGTGGGCATCGCGGTCGCCGTGGTGGGCGTGGTGCTCGCGAGCGGCCCGGAGCTGTCCCGGCGGGCCGGGGCCCGCCCGTTGCTGCTGGCTGCCGCGGCCGCCGTCGGGTTCGGGCTCGCGCTGGTCTTCATCGCGCAAGGGAGCCGGTCGAGCGCGCTGATGACCATGGTGGTGATGCGCGCGACGTCCGTCCCGCTGCTGGGCGTCCTCGTGGCGGTCGGTGCCTATCGGGCCCGTCGGGCGCGACGGAACACCGGCCGGTTGTCCCTCGACGCCCGCGACGTGGCGCTGTTCGTGGCGGTCGGCATCGGCGACGTGGGGGCGAACCTCACGTTCGCCGTCGCGAGCACCCGGGGGCTGGTCAGCGTGCTGGCCGTCCTCGCTTCCCTCTACCCGGTCGTGACCGTGCTGCTGGCGCGCGCCGTGCACCGGGAGGAGCTGGGCCGCGTGCAGGCGATCGGGGTGGCGGGAGCGCTGACCGGCGTCGTCATGATCGGCGTGGGCTGAGCCCCGGACCCGGTTCGGCGTCCACGAGCGGGTGCCCGTCCTGACGCGTCCACCACGCCGGGGCCGGGCCGGTCACCTCGCTGCGGCGTGACACCATCTCGCCGTGACCGTCGACCCGGCCGCCGCGGCGCTCGCCGACTCGGCCTTCCTGCGCGCCTGCCGTCGCGAGGCGGTGCCCCACACCCCGGTCTGGTTCATGCGCCAGGCGGGCCGCTCGCTGCCGGAGTACCGCCGGGTGCGCGACGGCGTCCCGATGCTGGCGGCCTGCCGAACGCCCGACCTGGTCGCCGAGATCACCATGCAGCCGGTACGCCGCTACGGCGTGGACGCCGCGATCCTCTTCAGCGACATCGTGGTGCCGCTGAAGGCCATCGGGGTCGACCTCGACATCAAGGCGGGGGTCGGGCCGGTCGTCGCGCGGCCGATCCGCAGCGCGGCGCAGCTCGACCAGCTGCGTGAGCTGGAGCCCGATGACGTGGGCTTCATCGTGGAGGCCATCGGCCTGCTGACCGCGCAGCTGGGTGCGACACCGCTGATCGGCTTCGCCGGCGCCCCGTTCACCCTCGCGTCGTACCTCGTCGAGGGCGGCCCGTCGCGCAACCACGAGCACACCAAGGCGCTCATGTACGGCGCGCCGGACGTCTGGGACGAGCTGATGCGCCGGTTGGCCGCGATGCAGGCCACCTGGCTGGCGATCCAGGTGTCGGCCGGAGCGAGCGCGGTGCAGCTGTTCGACTCGTGGGTCGGCGCGCTGCCGGCCGACGACTACGCGCGCTACGTCATGCCGCACTCGGCCGCCGTGCTCCGCGCGGTGGGGGAGCACGCCGCGTCGCTCGGGCGTGCCGTGCCGCGCATCCACTTCGGCGTCGGGACGGGCGAGCTGTTGTCCCTGATGGGTGAGGCGGGCGCGGATGTCGTGGGCGTCGACTTCCGGGTGCCCCTCGACGAGGCGGCGCGGCGCGTCGGGCCGTCCCGGGCGCTGCAGGGCAACCTCGACCCGGCGGTGCTGTTCGCACCGTGGGACGTCGTCGCCGCCCGCACGCGCGCGGCGCTGGCGGCGGGCCGGGCGGCTCCCGGGCACGTGTTCAACCTGGGGCACGGGGTGATCCCGGAGACCGACCCCGAGGTCCTCACGCGGGTCGTCGAGCTGGTGCACGAGGAGTCGGCCGCCGCTCAGGGCTAGGACGCGGGCGCCGACGGCGCGGTGGCTGGTGCGGCGCGGCGGCGGCGCAGCAGGACCCAGGCGGGTACACCGAGCAGCGCGAGCACGGTGAGGAACGGCAGCACGGCACCGACGGCGGTCAGGGCCACCAGCGCCAGGTGCGCGAAGGCGTCCCAGCCGTCGCGCAGGCCGTTCAGGAACCCGAGAGGGGACTGGGCGACCGGTGCGGGTGGCGCAGTGGGGCCGACGAGGGAGACCTCGATGGTGGCCAGGCCGGTCAGGGAGTCGAGCGTGGCCTGCTGCGCCTCCAACGACTCCAGGTCGGCCTCCCGGCGGGCCAGCTCCCCCTCGATGCTCACGATCGCGCCGATCGTGGTCGCCCTGTCGAGCAGTGCCTGGACGCGGGCCACGCTGCGCCGCTGGGAGCGCAGCCGGCTCGCCACGTCCACCACCTGCGTCGTCACGTCCTCGGCCGACTGGGTACGCGACAGCTCGCGGCCCAGGCGCCCGACCCGGTCGAGGGTGGCGCGGAACCGGGTCGGCGGCACCTTGACGGTCAGCTGGGCCGTCGTGGCGTCTCGCCGGCCGGGCTCGCGGCTGGACTGTTCGGCGGCGACCAGCCCGTTGGCACCCTCGACGAGGGACTCCACGCGATCGAGGGCCGCGGCGACGTCGCGGACCCGCACCGTCACCTCACCCCGGTAGACCACCGAGCGGTCGACCGGCAGCACCCGCGCGCTGGTGTCCTGGGCCACGGCCGCGTCGGGCACCGACCCGCGCGCTGCGGCGGCCCGCTTGGCGTCCCCCCCGGCAACGGCACCGCAGGCGACCCTGCTGCCATCGCTGCTGCCGGCGCTACTGGACGTCCGGGTGCCGCCCGAGCAGCCGGCCAGCGCGGAGGCGACGACCAGCAGCGCGGCGACGGAGCCGGCGGCGTTGCGCCGGTGGTGGGGCACCGGCCGGGGGGGCGAGGCGGGCATCTGGGCTCCTGGTCCGAGGGGGGCATCGGTGGTTCCTGCGGCTGGGACGCCGCCGGTCGCGCCACGGTTCCGCCCCGTGGCGGCGCAGCGCTGTCGATCTGCCAGGGTGGCGCGCATGGGCGACGACGCGACGGCCACCACCGGCGTCGTACGCCGCCACGTGGTCGTCGTCGGCGCTGGCGTGGCGGGGCTGGCGGCGGCCTGGTACCTGCGCCGCGACGGCGGCCCGGGACTGCGGGTGACGGTGCTCGAGCAGTCGCCGCAGGTCGGCGGCAAGCTGCGGGTGAGCGAGGTCGCCGGGGTACCCGTCGACGAGGGTGCCGAGTCGCTGCTGCTGCGCCGTCCCGAGGGGCTGGCCATCGTCGAGGCCGGCGGGCTCTCCGACGACATGGAGGATGCGGCGACCACCGCCGCCGCCATCTGGACGCGGGGCGAGCTGCGCCCGATGCCCGCCGGCACCGTCATGGGCATCCCGACCGACCTGCGTCCGCTGGCCCGCAGCGGCATCCTCACCGCGGGCGAGCTGGCCCGCATCCCGGCCGACGCGTGGCTGCCCGGGCCGCGGGTGCACGAGGACGTCACCGTCGGGCGGTACGTCACCCGCCGGCTGGGGCGCGCGGTGGTCGAGCGGCTCGTCGAGCCGCTGCTCGGTGGCGTCTACGCCGGCCGCGCCGACCTGCTCTCGCTGGAGGCAACGCTGCCCCAGCTCGCGCCGCACGTCCGCCGGCACCGCTCGCTGCTCGCCGCCGCCCGTGCCTCGCGCGGCTCGGCGCCGCCCGCGGGCGGCGCGGTGTTCGGCGCGCTGCGCGGGGGACTGGGTCGGCTGCCCGCCGGGCTGGCCCGCCGCTCGGGCGCGACCGTGCGCACCGACACGACGGTCCGCGAGCTGCGCCGCACGCCCGAGGGGTGGGCCCTGACGGTCGGCTCCGCCCACGACCTGGAGGAGATCCGCGCCGACGCGGTGGTGCTCGCTGTGCCGCCCGCGGCGGCCGCGCGCCTGCTGCGGCCCGACGTCCCGGCCGCCGCGGCCGAGCTGGCGCCGGTGCGCACGGCCTCGATGGCCGTCCTCACGCTCGCCTTCGGCGACCAGGCCTTCGCCCGGCGCCCGACCGGCTCGGGGTTCCTGGTGCCGCCCGTCGAGGGCCGGGTGGTCAAGGCGGCGACGTTCTCCTCCAACAAGTGGGCCTGGTACGGCGATGCCGCGCCGGGCCTGACCCTGGTGCGGCTCTCCGTGGGCCGCCTCGACGAGGAGGCCGACCTGCAACGCCCCGACGCGGAGCTCGTCGAGGTGGCCCTGGCCGACCTCACCGACGCCCTGGGCGTGACGGACCCCCCGGTCGACGTGCGGGTCACCCGGTGGGGCGGTGCCCTGCCGCAGTACGCCGTCGGTCACCGGGCCCGGGTGCGGCGGATCCGGTCGGCGGTGGCGCGCCACCCGGGGCTCGCGGTGTGCGGGGCGACGTACGACGGCATCGGGATCCCGGCCTGCGTCGCCTCCGCCGAGCGCGCTGCGGCAGAAGTGCTGCGACAATGGGCGACGTGACAGCTGAGTCGACATCCGGCAGCCGGCCCAAGGCCCGCGACATCAACCAGGTCATCCGCTACACGATGTGGTCGGTCTTCCGCGTCGCGCGGGCCTTGCCCGACGACCGCGCGGCGTTGTCCGCCGAGGTGGAGGAGCTCTTCGAGCAGCTCGCCGCCAAGGACGTGGTCGTCCGGGGCACCTACGACGTCGCGGGGCTGCGCGCCGATGCCGACGTGATGGTCTGGTGGCACGCCGAGAGCTCCGACGACCTGCAGGAGGCCTACAACCGGTTGCGGCGCACGACGTTCGGCCGCGCCTGCGAGCCGGTGTGGTCCAACATGGCGCTGCACCGCCCGGCGGAGTTCAACAAGAGCCACGTGCCGGCGTTCCTCGCCGACGAGGTCGTGCGCAACTACGTGTGCGTCTACCCGTTCGTGCGGTCCTACGAGTGGTACCTGCTGCCCGAGGAGGAGCGACGGGCCCTGCTCGTCGAGCACGGCCAGATGGCGCGCGACTTCCCCGACGTGCGGGCCAACACGGTCAACTCGTTCGCGCTCGGCGACTACGAGTGGATCCTCGCGTTCGAGGCCGACGAGCTGCATCGCATCGTCGACCTGATGCGCCACCTGCGCGGGTCCGAGACCCGGCGACACGTGCGTGAAGAGGTGCCGTTCTATACCGGGCGCCGCAAGCCGGTGGCCGAGCTGGTGGCGGCCCTGCCGTGAGCGCGACGCCCCGCTCGGGGGAGGGTCACGACATCGGCCCTGACGGCTGCGACCCCCGCCACGCCATCGGCGGGGGCACGGACGGGGCCGTCGCGGCGCAGACACCACCGGCGTTGTACCGCCGCGTACTGACCACCCGCAGCCGCCGCATCACCGTCGCGCTGACCGTGGCGTTCTGCTACGTCCTCGCCGACATCCTGGTCGAGGGCCCGCTGACCATGCTGGACGAGGCCTTCCTGCGCTGGCACCACGGCGAGACGGTCCCGGCCCTGCACGACTGGGCCTGGGCCTACGACAAGATGGGGCAGCGATCGGTGCTGCTGCCGATCCTGCTGGTGGTCGCGGGGTTCCTGGCCCGGCGGCACCGCACCTGGCGGCCGGGCGTGCTCGCGTTGGCGGCCTTCGTGATCCTCAACGTGGTGGTCGGCGCTATGAAGGTGCTGATCGGCCGCAGCGAGACCGAGACGGGTGACCCCTCCGTCTTCAACCACGGCATCATCTTCCCGTCGGGGCACTCGTCGAACATGGTGCTCACCGGGGGCATGATCGCCTACCTGTTGATCCGCTACGTCGAGCGTCCGCCGGTCAAGCGCTTCCTGCTCGGCTGGTCGGTGCTCACGGCCCTGACGATCGCGACCTCGCTCTATCTCGGCACCCACTGGATCAGCGACCTGCTCGGCGGCGTCCTGGTCGGCGGGCTGCTGCTGCAGGCGGTCATCGCGTTCGACCGCAAGACCGCGCACGTGCGCGACGACCCGCCGGCGATCGTGGCCGCGGCGATCCGGCTCATCGAGCCGGACCCCCCGCAGGAGACCGAGGGGACGGCCGGCCCGCAGCGGTTGGGCGGTGCGGCCGGCGACGGTGCACGGGTCGCCGCGGCCGTGCCCGACGGGCGGCGGCCGGTCAAGAGGTCGGCGACCCGCTGACCTCGTCGGCCGGCTCGAGGCTGACGCTGATGCTGTTGATGCAGTAGCGGTCGCCGGTCGGGGTCTGCGGCGCGTCGTCGAACACGTGGCCCAGGTGCGAGCCGCACCGCTTGCAGCGCACCTCGGTGCGGCGCATCAGCAACGACCGGTCCTCGAGCAGCTCTACGGCGTCCGAGTCGCTGGGCGCGTAGAACGAGGGCCAGCCGCAGTGGGACTCGAACTTGGTGTCGCTGCGGAACAGCTCCGCCTGGCACGCCCGGCACCGGTAGACCCCGACCGTCGTGGTGTCGGTGTACTCCCCGGTGAACGCGGGCTCGGTGCCCGCCTCGCGCAGCACCCGGTACTCCGCCGGGGACAGCTGCGCGCGCCACTCCTGGTCGGACTTCTCGATCTCGTAGGTCATGACACGACAGTACGTCGACGGGGGCGGGCGGCACCTGCCCGGTAGCGTGCCGACATGGCATCGCCGTTCGTGGAGCTCGAGGTCGGTGGGCGCACCGTCAAGGTGACCAACCCGGACAAGCTCTACTTCCCCGAGGCGGGGATCCGCAAGATCGATTTCGTCACCTACCACCTCGCGGTGGGCGACGGGATCCTGCGGGCGCTGCACGAGCGTCCGGTGACGATGGAGCGCTGGCCCGCCGGCGTACGCGAAGGGGTCAAGCGGGCCACTCGGGAGGACCCCCACGGCGACGCGTTCTACCAGAAGCGGGTGCCCAAGGGTGCCCCCGACTGGGTCGAGACGGCGCACATCGCCTTCCCCTCGGGTCGCACCGCCGACGAGGTCTGCCCCACCGAGCTGGCCGTCGTCGCCTGGATGGCGAACCTCGGCACGATCACCTTCCACCCCTGGCCGGTCCGCCGCGGCGACGTCGACCACCCCGACGAGCTGCGCATCGACCTGGACCCGCAGCCCGGCACGGACTTCCAGGATGCGGTGCGGGTCGCGCACGAGGCTCAGGCCGTCCTGGACGAGCTCGGCTGGCGGGGGTTCCCGAAGACGTCGGGCAACCGGGGCGTGCACATCTACGTCCGCATCCAGACCCGCTGGACGTTCACCGAGGTGCGCCACGCCGCGATCGCCTTCGGCCGCGAGCTGGAGCGGCGGATGCCGATGCAGGTGACGACGAACTGGTGGAAGGAGGAGCGGGGGCAGCGCATCTTCGTCGACTACAACCAGAATGCCCGCGACCGCACCATCGCCTCGGCCTACTCCGCGCGTCCGCTGCCGCACGCGCCGGTGTCGGCGCCCGTGGTCTGGGACGAGCTCGACCAGGTGACGCCGCGCGACTTCACCGTGTTGAGCATGCCCGAGCGGTTCGCCCGGCTCGGCGACCTGCACCGCGACATCGACGAGGTGCACCACGACCTGAGCCCGCTGCTGGAGTGGTACGAGCGCGACGAGCGCGACAGGGGGCTGGGCGACATGCCCTACCCCCCCGACTACCCCAAGATGCCCGGGGAGCCGATGCGGGTGCAGCCCAGCCGAGCCAAGCGCCCGCCCACCGACGAGCCGCCCGAGTGACCCCGCCCCCCGCCCCCCTTCCCCCGTGATCGTGAGGGGGATCGGCACCGAAGTGGTGCCGGATCCCCTCACGATCACGCGGGTCGCCCCGCGCCGGGCCGTCCAGCGCACGGTTAGCCCATTGACAGCGCCGCCGGAGTGGAGTGTGGTGCGGGGACGGAAAGCCGTTCGCCGCGCAACAATCTCGGCGTACGTCGTCCGCGTCCTCCGCCGCGGTCCGCGGCGGCCGTCTCGGGTGAGAGAGGTGCCAGTCGATGAGCGAGTGGAATGCGATGACCTACGAGGGCAAGGACACGATCCTGCGGGTCGTGCGCGAGGAGGCAGCCGGGTTCATGGCGCTGGCCTCGGCTCCCGAAGCCTGGGAGGCGCCCACGCCGTGCAGCGGCTGGACGACGCGCGACCTCGTCGCACACATCGTGGACACCACCGAGGGCTACTTCGCGAGCTTCGACGCCGCACGCAGCGGCTCCCCGGCACCCGAGCCGCACGGCCTGGCGAACATGAGCCGGCTGGCCGACGAGGGGGCCCTGGCCTTCCGCGGCGAGGACCAGCGGGTGATGCTCGACCGGCTCGAGGCCGACCGGCACAAGATGCTCGAGCTGCTCGAGGCCCTGGGACCCGAGGACTGGACGGGCCTAATGGTCTCCCACTCCTACATGGGCCCCGTGCCGGCGTTCTTCTACGCGGCCGGCCAGCTCATGGACTACGCCGTGCACTCCTGGGACATCCGTCAGGGCTCGGGCCGCGCGCACGGCCTGTCCGGCGACGCCGCCGACCTGCTCGTGCCGTTCATGTTCGCGATCTGGCAGGGGACCGTGGACCCCAAGGCCGTCACCGAGTCCTGCGAGATCGGCGTCCGGGTGACCGGCCGCAACGCCGGCGACTACCGGGTGTCGGTGTCCGACCAGGGGCTGACCTACGAGCCGGGCAGCATCGAGGAGCTGCCGGCCCTGATCGAGTTCGACGCGGGCAGCATGGTGCTGACCGCGTTCGGGCGCAGCAACTCGGGCACGGTGCGTGGCGACCGTGACGTGGCCGCGCGCTTCCTCAACTCGTTCTTCCGCATCTAGCCGTACTGACCGGCCTGGTCAGGACATCGAGCTGTTGGCGGGGGCGTCACCGGGCGGCCGGTACTCGGCCGCCCGGTCGACGTGCGCGTAGACCGCGGGCCCGATCGGTCGGCGCATCTCCTCGGCCAGGTGCCCCAGCAGGCCGGCCGAGCGGGCCAGCAGCGCGAAGCCGCGCAGGATCTCGACCGGGAAGCCCAGGTCGCACAGCGCGGCCCCGCACACGCCGGCGCCGTTGAGCGGCAGCGTGCGGCCGAGCACCTCGGGGTGCACCCTGCCGATGGCCTGGAACAGCTGCAGGTGCGGTCCCAGCAGCCCCTCCTCGGCAGCGATCCGCAGCAGCACCGGGGTGCGGGGGTCGCCGTCCTTGTGCACCGGGTGCCCGAGGCCCGGCACCCGGCGGCGCGCCGTGCGCGCCTCGGTCAGCGCCGCGCGGGCGGCCTCGTCCCACGCCTCGTCGCTGGCCGGCGGCGGGCCGCCGTAGGACGCGAGTGCGCGCACCAGGAAGGCGCCCGCGTCCTCCGTGACGCCGAGGAAGCGCGAGCCGCCCCCGAGCAGCCCCGCGGCCAGGGCGCCCTGCACGGACTCGGGGGCGCCCGTCAGCGTCAACCGCGCGGCGATGGCCGTCGGGGTCAGTCCGTGGTCGGCCAGCGCCACGAGCACCGACTCGAACACCCGCAGCTCACCGGGTGTCGGGCGGCGCATGGCCACCAGCCAGAACGCCAGCTCGCCGAACCCGACCTGGCCCATCAGCTCACCGGCTAGGTCGTGCCCCAGCAGCCGGATGGTCGTCGTGTCGGAGGTGCCGATCGAGGTGGGGTAGTCGCTCATCGTCCGTCCTTGCCGCTCGCAGCCGTGTCCGCTGCCTGGCCGCCCGCGGCCAGCGCCACGGCGTCGTACTCCTGGTCGGTGCGCTCCCGTGGCAGCCGGTGCTTGGCCACCCGCGAGGTGGCCGTCCGCGGCAGCTCGTCGACAGCCTGCCAGAACCGGGGCACCTTGAACGCCGAGAGCCGCTGCGCCGTCCACGCGTGCAGCTGCGCGAGGTCGAGGCCCTCCTCGTTGCCGTTGCGCGGCACCACGAACGCCTTGACCTCCTCCTCGGTCATCTCGGAGGGGACGCCCACGACGGCGCAGTCCTGCACGGCGGGATGCGCGAGGACCGCCTCCTCCACCTCGGCGGGGGACAGGTTCTCGCCGCGCCTCCTGATCACCTCCTTCTGCCGGGCCACGAAGGTGTACGTGTCGTCCTCCCCGACGGTGACGAGGTCGCCGGTGTGCAGCCAGCCGTCCACGATGACGCGCGCGGTCTCGTCGGGCATCTCCCAGTAGCCCGGCGTGACGGCCGGGTTGCGCAGCATCAGCTCCCCGGTGCCGCCGACGCCGACGGCGGCACCGCTCTGGTCGAGGACGCGCGCCTCGTTCACCACACCGAGAGTCGGGTGCTGGCGCACGCTGCCGAGCGTGCCGAACGGCCGGGTGCCGTGGCGCCAGATCAGGCCGTACGGCGACTCGGACATCGCGTAGCCGCACACGACCCGCAGCCCGAAACGCGCTTCGAAGGCCTCCTGCCACTCCCGGGCGGGGGACGGGCCGGTGTAGCACAGCCGCAACGGTGTGTCCGCATCGTCGGGCCGCTGCGGCTGACGCATCAGGATCTCGAGCATCGCACCGATCGCGTTGAACTCGGTCGCGCCGTGCCGCCGGGCCGCGTCCAGGAAGCCGCTGGCCGAGAACCGTGGCAGCAGCACCAGCCCTGCGCCACAGGCGAGGGAACCCAGCACCGAGTAGGCCGGTGCGTTGACGTGGAACAGCGGCAGCGACGTCATCAGCCGGTCGGTGCTGTCGAGCTCCATCCACCACGGGAAGCCCTCGCCCGCCATGGTGTAGGCCCGGTGGGTCTGCATGACCAGCTTGGAGGCGCCGGTCGTGCCCGAGGTGGGGATCAGCACCAGCAGGTCGTCTGGCCGTACGTCGACGGGGGGCCCGTCGCCGTAGGACAGGTCCGGCGCGAGCCAGTCACCCGCGATCTGACCGACGTCGGCCGACCCGAGAGTGGCCGCGTCCAGTGCTGCGGCCGCCTCGACCGTGTCGTGCAGGTCGACGTCCGTGACGAGCAGCCGAGGTCGGGTCTGGCGCAGCAGCCCGCCGAGCTCTGCGGCGGAGCCCGCCGGGTTGGTCGGCACGGCGACCGCACCGAGCGAGGCGAGGGCCAGGAGGCTCAGCAGGTAGGGCGGCGTGCTGCGCGCGGTGAGCACGACCAGGTCGCCACGACGGACGCCGGCTGCCTGCAGCCGGGCGGCGCTGCGGTGCACCACTGCCGCGGTCGCAGCGAAGGTCAGCGAGCCCTCGTCGGTGCGCAGCCAGGTGCCCCCGGGGTCGCGCTGGGCGGCGGCATGCAGCAGCTGTGGGACGGTGTCCGGCACGTGGGGCGGTCAGACCTCGGGCTTGCTGCCGGTGGTGTTGTAGATGTCCTGGATGATCGCGTCCACCAGCTGCGTCTCGACGGTGTGGTCGAGCGCGCCCTTCTCGCGCAGCTCACGCACGGCGGGCACCGGGTCGGCGTCGGCGAACAGCCGGTCGTCCGCGAAGTCGACCGGGCGGCCCGTCGGGTCGAGCGTCCACCACGACGCCTCGAGCGCGATGCCGTTGGGGTCGCTGAAGTAGATCGAGCGCATGAAGCCGTGGTCGATCACGTCGGTGACCTCGCAGCCGTGGCTCTTCAGCCGGTCGCGCAGCCGCAGCAGGGCGTCCTCGTCCGGGAGGTGCATCGAGAGGTGGTCGAACTGCGAGGCGTGCTCGTAGGGGACGCCTGCCGGCTTGGCGAACGTCTCCAGGTGCTGCCCGGAGTACTGGAAGAAGGCGACCGAGTTGCCCGGCGCGATCTCGAAGAAGTAGTGCTTGAACGCCGGTACGCCGATCGTGGCGATCAGCCGGGCGTCGAGGACGCCGTGCCAGAAGCGGACAGTTGCGTCCATGTCCGCCGTGACCAGGGCAAGGTGGTGCACGCCGCGCCAGTGCACCGTGTCGGGAGTCGCTGCCATGCCTCGACGGTACGCCCAGATGTGTGCACGGACAACCAGTCTGGCTCCGCGAGTCGCGGCCGATGGCACAGTGGCCGCGTGCTCACGGTCACCGACGCCCACGACGGGCCGCTGCTCGCGACCGCGCGGGAGCTGCTGCTGGGCTACCTGCGCACCTGGGTAGCCGACGGCGAGCCGATCTCGGCCGACAACCGTGCCCTGGTGGCGGGGCTGCCGGGCCGCTACGCCCCGCCCGAGGGGGCGAGCCTGGTGGCCTTCGAGTCGGGTCGTCCGCTGGGCTGCGTGTTCCTGGCGCCGCACACCGGCCCGGTGCCCGGGGCGCTCGAGATCAAGCACCTGTACGTCGTCGAGAGCCTTCGCGGTCACCGCGTGGGCCGCACGCTGCTGGACGCGGCCGCGCGCCGCGCCGCGGCGATGGGCCGGGCGACCCTCCTGCTGGACGTCGACCGCTCGCGCACCGCCGCCGTGGCGCTCTACGAGTCGGCCGGGTTCCGCCCGGTCGAAGCGTTCAACGCGGGGTGGCCCGCGGCGCTGCACCTGGCGCGGCCGGTGCGCTGAGGCCGGGGGCGCCGGCCGGTGCCGTCACCGGCCCGTCAGCTGATGACGCGGTCGGTGCCGGCCACGACGTGCAGCACCGGCAGCTCGAGCTCGTCGCGCAACCGGGAGGCCCAGTCGCGGTGCAGCCCGTCCTCGAGCGGGTGCGGGGGAGTCACGACGATCACCTCGTCGGAGTCGTCCTGCGCCACGGCCTTGATCGCCGCGGGCACCGGGTCGGATCCGGTGATGGAGCCGCGAGCCGAGACGCCCGCCACCGTGAAGAGCATGACCGAGGCGTTCACCGCGTGCATCGCGTCCCGTTCGGCCTGCTCCGGGGTCGGGTCGTCGTGCGAGTCGTGCAGCCGGCCCAGGGCGACCTCGTCGAGCGTCTCGATGAGCCGGTTGTGCTCCGCGTCGGCCGGGACCAGCACGTGCACGTCGACCGGCTCGTCGCCGTGCAGCGCGGCGATGCGCGCCACGTCGTGGTCGGTCAGCATGTCCTCGGTCAGCAGCAGGATGGTGTACACGGCGTCCTTTCAGGCGCTGAGGATCTCGGCCAGGTCGAAGCGTACGGGCCGGTCGAGCTGCTCGTAGGTGCAGGACCGGGGCTCGCGGTCCGGACGCCAGCGCCGGAACTGCGCGGTGTGCCGGAAGCGGGTGCCCTCCATGTGGTCGTAGGCCACCTCGACCACCAGCTCCGGACGCAGCGGCACCCAGGACAGGTCCTTCTTGGCGTTCCAGCGACTGACCGCTCCCGGCAGCCGCCCGGTCGCCTGGGCGTCGGCCTCCGCCCACGCAGCCCACGGATGACCGGCGAGGTCCTCGACGGCGTACGGCGAGAGCTCGTCGACCAGCTCGGCGCGCCGTTTCATCGGGAAGGAGGCCGCGACGCCGACGTGCTGCAGCGCCCCCGAGTCGTCGTAGAGACCCAGCAGCAGCGACCCGACCACCCCTCCGGACTTGTGCCAGCGGTAGCCCGCCACCACGCAGTCGGCGGTGCGCTCGTGCTTGATCTTGTACATCGCGCGCACGTCGGGTTGGTAGGGCCCGGCGAGCGGCTTGGCGACGACACCGTCGAGGCCGGCCCCCTCGAAGACCTCGAACCATTCACGCGCGACGGCGAGGTCGTCGGTGCCGGGGGTGACGTAGACCGGCGGCTGCACGTCGGCCAGCAGCGTCGTCAGCCGCTCGCGGCGCTGCGCGAACGGGGTCGAGACGAGCGACTCGTCGTCGACCGCGAGCAGGTCGAACGCGATGAAGCTCGCGGGCGTCTCGGCGGCCAGCAGGTCGACCCGCGACTTGGCCGGGTGGATGCGCTGCAGCAGCGCCTCGAAGTCCAGCTGCTCGCCGGTCATGATGACGACCTCGCCGTCGACGACGCAGCGCTCGGGCAGGTTCTCCTTCAGCGCGGCGACGACCTCGGGGAAGTAGCGGGTCAGCGGCTTCTCGCCGCGGCTGGAGAGCTCCACCTCATCGCCGTCGCGGAAGGCGATGCAGCGGAAGCCGTCCCACTTGGGCTCGTAGAGGTAGTCGCCCTCGGGGATGCCCTTGACCGACTTGGCGAGCATCGGACCGAGCGGCGGTGACAGGGGCAGGTGCATGGCGCCATCTTGCCGTGCTGCGACCATGCGCCCGTGCCAGCCCGCCGCAACGTCCGTGCCGTCCTGCTCGCCGCCCTGCTCGCGACCTCGGGGACGCTGCACTTCACGTCGCCGCGGCCGTTCGTGCGGATCGTCCCGAAGCGCCTGCCCCGGCCCGACGCGCTGGTCGCCGTGAGTGGCGCGGCGGAGCTCGCCTGCGCGGCGGCACTGCTGCACCCACGCACGCGGCGCGTCGCGGGACGGGCGACCGCGCTGCTGTTCGTGGCGGTGTTTCCGGCCAACGTGCAGATGGCGTACGACGCCCGCCGCAAGCCGGGCTGGTATCGCACCATCGCCTTCCTGCGGCTGCCGCTGCAGGCGCCGCTCGTGGAGTGGGCGCTGCGGGTGGCCCGTCAGGGCTGATCGGGCGTCTGCCTCCAGCGGGTGGCCGTGCTACGGCCGTCAGGAGGACGACGTGCGCCACCAGGCGCCGTTGGCCGTGCGTGTCACGAGTTCGAACGGCTCTCGAACATCGCGCGAGGCCGGGCACCGGGTGTGCCAGACCGCCAGGGAATGCCGGGCGACAAACAGGTACGTCGGTGGTCGCCGAGCCAGGGCCGAAGCGAAGTCGCGGCATTGTTCCGGTAGGAACAGGTCCGGTGACCAGCCGTTGATCGGCTCGGCCTGGGGCTTGTCCGCAAGGTAGAGCAGGGTCGGATCGCCCAGGACGTACATGCTTGCCGAGCGCGGGATCGCGCCGAGCGCGGCGAGATCGGCTGCGTTGACCGGGTCCAGCTCGGTGCGCAGCGCCGCACGCTGCTGACTCGTTATCCCGAAACCGTGTCGGGCGGTCGGGGCGACCTGTCGCGCGAAGAGGCCGATCGGCCCGAGAAGGGCCGCGACACAAAGTCCGGCGAGGATCCGGGCGGCGGTCGGGCGGCGGCCCCGGCCAAGGCTGCTCGCCCGCCAGGCCAGCAGGTCGTCGAGCCCCAGCACGCCGAGCACGCCGACTGGCACCACGACAGCCATCCACAGGTAGGGCCACCAGAGCTGCGCCAGCACGAGCAGGGCACCCAGCACCGCCCAGGCGAGGAGGCCGACCACCATCGGGTCGAACCCGCGCCGAAGCCGACGCACCACCGCCACGAGTCCCAGAAGCAGCATTGGCGCGCACGACACGATGAACCGCGCGGTGCCGTCGGTGAGGTTCACCAGCGCGCGCTCTCCCGGCAGCAGCGACAGCCTGGGCGGCAGTACCAGCCACACGCGCAGGGCCTCGCCGAGCTCGCCGTGGGCTGCCAGGTCTGCGCACGTCGCAACGGCGGGAATGGCCAGGCCGGCGATGAGGAACAGCGTCGCGTGACGACGAGACCCGTGGCGGTGGGCCAGCACGACTGTGACGAGCAACGCCAGCACCACAGGTGCGAAGATCAGCTTGAAGACGAGGGAGATTGCTCCGGCGCATCCGGACAGCAGCAACCAGACGGCGGCCCGGCGGCCCGACGAGGTCGTGGCGCGCAGGCCCGCCGCGAGGCAGCCGAACAGCGGCAGCGAGATCAGGGACTCGACCTGGGTCAGACTGTTGAGGCGGGCGGTCGCGTAGTAGACCCCGACGGTCGCGACGGGCACGATGGCGGCGAGGACCGGACGCCGCAGCAACGGCCGCACCGCCGCAGTGAGGAGCCCGGCGAGCGCCAGCTGCCAGAGGAGTTCGCCCAGGTGCAGGCCCACCTCAGTGAAGCCGAACAGCCGCCCCGCCGCCTCGTAGAACCAGTAGACGCCGGGCTGCTTGATGTCCCAGAAATCGCGATACAGCACCGCGCCGCCGGCGAGCTCGCGGGCGCCGACGGCAAACAGCGCCTGGTCCCCGTACAGCGGCCGGGGCAGCGTCAACAAGCCGAGCACCGCAGTCACTGCCAGGGCAGCAACCTGCGCGGACCTCCCGCGACTCCCGTGGACGCGACGCTCATCTGCGTGCGCGCGTGTGCTCGACAACTCGCGCCCCGCCCCCATAGTTGCGGCAGCATACTCAATGCCGAAGTCGGAAATGGCCCGTTCAAGGCGCCGGGCTCGGCTGACCTCGCGCGCGCACGTAGCGCGCCAGCAGCACCCCGTCCGCCTCCAGGAGATGGCCGAGCGCGAGCGGTACGTCGACCGGCGCACCGGCCAGGATCCGGCGGGCGTCACCGCCGACCAGCTGCGGCGAGATGGTCAGGCACAGCTCGTCGAGGTGACCGGCCGCCGTGACGCCGGCCAGCAGGTGAGGACCGCCCTCGCACAGCACGCGCAGCAGGCCGCGTTCGGCGAGCGAGGCGAGAGCCGCTGTGACGTCGACCGACTGCTCACCCGCGATGATCACGTCCGCGACGCTCTCGAGAGCCGCGCGTCTCCCCGGGTCCGCGTCGCTGACGGTGACGACCACCGTGCGCTGCGCGCCACCGTGGAAGAGCTTCGAGTCGGGGTCGAGGACCAACCGGCGCGACACGACCACCAGCACGGGGGCCGGCCGCTGTCCGAGGGAGGCGCGCAGCTCGGCGTACTCCGGTTTCGCCTCGAGGGCGCGGTAGCCCTCGATGCGCGCCGTTCCGGCCCCCACCAGCACGGCGTCGGCCAGCCCGCGCAGCAGCCGGAAGACATGCTGGTCGGGCGGGCTCGACAACCCTTCCGCCCGGCCGTTCAGCACGGCCGAGCCGTCCGCCGACGACACCATGTTGGCGCGCACCCAGGGCCGAGCCAGACCCGGCGGGTGCGCATAGGCGGTGACGAGGTCGACGTCGGCGGCGTACGTCGGTGCGAGCTGGCGCATCACGGCAGCCGCGGCGGCCGGCGGCGCGGACCGCGCAACGCCGCCGCGACGACCGCCACACCGACCGCGGCGACACCGACCTGGCAGGCGAGCACCAGCAGCCACCACGTCACGCCGGCGGACCGGGCGATCGCGGCACCCGCGAGCGCCCCGACGACGCCGATGAGCAGCGTCAACAGGCAGCCGATCGGCTGCCGTCCGGGGACCACGAGGCGCCCGAGGGCGCCGACGACGAGGCCCACGACGATGGCGCCGAGGATGCCGCTTGCGGTCATGCCCTCACTCTGCCACGCGGACCACGGCGACCGACTCGCCAGGCAGCGTCATCCGCGCCACCCCGGCATCGAGGCGGGGCTGCGCCGAGCAGAGCAGCACCTCGGCCACCGCCGCATCGAGGGTGATCGGCCGCTCCCCGGCCGCCAGGTTGCAGACGACGCGCAGCCCGTCCCGCCGCACGACGACCGTGCGGGCCTCGGCATCGGTGTCGACGCCGACCCGGTCCAGGCGCGGGTCGCGCAGCTCGGGCTCGTCGCGCCGCAGGGCGAGCAGCCGGCGGTACCAGTCGAGAACGGTGGCGTGCGGCTGCCTGCTGAGCTCCTGCCAGTCGAGGCGCGAGCGCTCGACCGTGGCGACGTCCTGGGGGTCGGGCACGTCGCTCTCGCTCCAGCCGTGCTCGGCGAACTCTCGTCGCCGGCCGGCGCGGACCGCTTCGGCAAGCTCGACTTCCTGGTGGTCGGTGAAGAACTGCCAGGGTGTCGAGGCAGCCCACTCCTCGCCCATGAACAGCATGGGGGTGAACGGCGACGTCAGCACCAGGGCGGCGCCCACCTGGGCCAGCCCGGTGCTGATCGTGGCGGTGATGCGGTCGCCGGTGGCCCGGTTGCCGACCTGGTCGTGGTCCTGCAGGTAGCCCAGGAAGCGGAAGCCCGGTGTGCGGCTCCGGTCCACCGGTGCCCCGTGCTGCGCGCCCCGGAACGACGACCACGTGGCAGCGTGGAAGAAGGCGCCGGTCAACGTCGCCTCCAGCGCACGGAACGGCTCGGCCGCGAAATCGGCGTAGTAGCCCTGGCTCTCACCCGTCAGCAGCGTGTGCAGGGCGTGGTGGAAGTCGTCGCTCCACTGCGCCGTCATGCCCATGCCCCCGCACTCGGTCGGCGTCACCATCGCGGGCTGGTTGAGATCGGACTCCGCAACCAGCGCGAGCGGTCGGTGCAGCCGGGCGGCCAGTGCCTGGACCTCGCGGGACAGCTCGGCGAGCAGGTGTGGCTCACCGTCGTCGAACATCGCGTGGACGGCGTCCAGGCGCAGCGCGTCGACGTGGTAGTCGCGCAGCCAGCCCAGCGCGTTGTCGATGACCCAGCGGCGGACCTCGTGGCTGTCCTCGTCGTCGAGGTTGACCGCGGCGCCCCAGGGCGTGTGGTGCTTCTCGGTGAAGTACGGGCCGAACGTCGGCAGGTAGTTCCCGCTGGGCCCGAGGTGGTTGTACACGACGTCCAGCGCGACGGCGAGCCCCCGGCCGTGGCAGGCGTCGACGAAGCGCTTCAACGCGTCCGGGCCGCCATAGGGCTCGTGCACCGCGTAGGGGTGCGCGCCGTCGTACCCCCAGCCGTGCGTACCCGGGAACGCCGACACCGGCATCAGCTCGACCACGTCGACGCCCAGGTCGAGCAGGTGGTCGAGCCGTCCGAGTGCCGCGTCGAGAGTGCCCTCGGCGGTGAAGGTGCCGACGTGCAGCTCGTAGAACACCGCGCCGGGCAACGCGATCCCGCGCCAACCGGCGTCCGTCCACGCAAAGCGATCGTGCTCGTAGACCCGGCTCGGACCATGTACGCCGTGCGGCTGCCACCGGGACCGCGGGTCGGGCGACGGCTCGCCACCGTCGACGACGTACGCATAGTCCTCGCCGTGCCCGGCGGTCGGTACGTCGGCCCGCCACCACCCGCCGCCGTCCCTGGTCATCGCGTGGCATGCGCCGCCGGTGTCGACCTCCACCGTCGACGCTGCAGGGCTCCACACCGAGAAGTTCGTCACGGTCGGCGCACCTACCCAGCCCGTCGTGGCGCAACCGACGCGCCTCTGCGACGATCCAGCCCATGCCTCCGGAACAGCCGCAGGACAGCAGACCGGCCGGGTCCACGGTCACCCGCGTCAGCGACCTGCTGCGCGCAGAGGTGGGGCCCGTGGACCTCACCACGATCGACACCCGGGCGACGCCGGGCTTCGGCGGGTCGAAGGCCCGCGGGAAGGCAGCGCTGGAGCAGCTGAGCCCGCGGCTGGCCGACTTGCAGGAACGGCTCTACGCCGAGGGCCACACCGGGGGCGCGCGGCGTCTGCTGCTCGTGCTGCAGGGCATGGACACGTCCGGGAAGGGCGGAACGGTGAGCCACGTGGTCGGCCAGGTCGACCCGCAGGGTGTCACCATCAAGTCGTTCAAGGCACCCACCAACGAGGAGCTCGCCCACGACTTCCTCTGGCGGATCAAGGCCGCGCTGCCCGGCCCGGGGATGCTCGGTGTCTTCGACCGTTCGCACTACGAGGACGTGGTCGTCGTGCGGGTGCGCGACCTGGTCGACCGTCGCACGTGGTCGCGGCGCTACGGCACCATCAACCGGTTCGAGGAGCGGCTCGTCGCCGAAGGCACCACCGTCGTCAAGTGCTTCCTGCACATCTCCAAGGAGGAGTCGCGCGCGCGGTTGCTGCGCCGGCTCGACCGGCCCGACAAGCGTTGGAAGTTCAACCCCGAGGACATCGACATGCGGGCCCGATGGGACGAGTTCATGGTCGCCTATGGCGACGCGATCGAGCGTTGCAACACCGAGGTGGCACCGTGGTACGTCATCCCGGCCGATCGCAAGTGGTACCGCAACTGGGCAGTCATGAACATCCTCATCGAGCACCTGCAGGCCATGAAGGTGCAGTGGCCGCAACCGGACTTCGACGTCGAGGAACAGCGTCAGCGCCTCCTGGCCGGTGACTGAACGCCGCCATGGCGGCGTCAAGGCCGCGCGACGTGGGCGTCGAGGAAGTCGAGGACCCGGGTGAGCGCCTGCTGAGTTGGGTGGTCTTCCCCATCCTTCGAGGTGTCCAGGTCATAGGTCAGCACTGCGTGTGCCCACCGCCTGATCGGAGGTGAGACCTCGTCGTACGGCTGGTCGTCGGCCGGCACCGTGCGGACCTCGACATGACGAAAGGTCCGTGCCACGGTCTCGAGCCGTTCTCGCGGGCACAGGCGGTCCGCACGGAAGCGCAGCGCCAGGATCGGCGTGTCGCTGGTCCTGGCGGCTGCCATGTCGGTCGGGGAGAGCCCGATCGCCGCACGACGGCGTGGCCCGAGTGCCAGGGGCAGGCTGGGCTCCGACGAGACGGCAGCGGCGACCGTCGGATCGAGGGCACACGCCAGCGCGACACCGCCGGTCAGGCACAGCCCGACCACCCCGACCGGCCGGTCACCTGTCCCGGACATCACCCGTCGGCACAGCGCACGCACCCAGTCGGCGACCGGGCCGGTCCGCTCGGTCGCCAGCAGGGTGAACTCGCGTCGCAGGCAGAAGACCTGCCAGGCACCTCGAACCATCGAGTCCTGCCCGGGCTTGCCGAGCAGTGCGGGCAGGTGCACCTGGTAACCGCGGCCGGCGATGGTGGCGGCCAGCGTCTCGGTCACCTCGCTCAGGCCACCGAGCTCGTGCATGAGGACCACCGCGCCGCGGGCCGCTGTTCCGTGCACCACCACGGGCCGGGTCACCCCGTCGTAGGTGAAGGTGTACTGCGGCCTGGGCGTCATCCCGACCCTTCCTCCGGTGCTGCGGGGACGGCCCGGGACGGTCCCGCCTGGCTCATCGGGACCCGTCCCGTCAGCCGGTCCGCCGCGTCGTCGCGGACCGCCGCGAAGACCGGGTCGGCTGGGTAGTCGGAGTGTTTGTGGATCGGGGGATCCAGGATCTCCGCGGGCGGCGGGTGCAGCGCGTGCGGGTCGGCGATGGCGTGGTGCGGCGTGCGCCCCGGATGGTCGACGCACAGGTCACCGGCTGGGGGCTTCGTGCCCTGCCCTGACCCGAGGGTGACGTCCACCGGGTAGCCCAGGGGGTCGGTCGGCCGGTACAGCGAGCGCCACCGCAGCCACCGGCGTTCGGGCTCGCCCTCGTCCTGCTGCATCAGCAGAGCCACCCCACGCAGGGCGGCCGGCCCGAAGAAAGCCGGGAAGGCGCGACCGTAGAGCCGGTGCAGCTGTGTCCCGAAGGTGAGCAGGTAGACCCGGGCTCGCCGTTCGCTGGGCAGCTGTAGCAGGGTGGCGAGCGACAGAACGGCGCCCTGGCTGTGGCCAGCCAGCACGAAACCGTCGGCGGCGTCGTCCCCGGCGATGCGGGTGACCAGCTGCGGTACGCAGCGCTCCGCGTAGCAGGGCGGCGCGAAGGGGTGGCAGGCCCGAGGCCAGAAGGTCGCCAGGTCCCAGATGACGCCGATCCCGCGTCGTTCCGGCTTCGCGCGATAGACGAGGCCACCGGCGAGCACGATGCCTGCCAGCAGCAGGATGCTGAGGCGGGTGCCGGTCGTGCGCAGGAACACCACCGCCGCGAGCATGTGGCCGTGCAGCAGGTCCTCCGCGCGGAGGCCGGTCGCCGCGGCCGCCGTCGCGGCCGCGACGAGGGGCAGGGCAATGGCTGCCGCGAAGAATCCGACCACGGCGAGCAACCGGTCGCCCATGAAATCGTGGAAGGCACGGGCCCTCGCGACCGTGACCGCACGGGCGAGCTCGTGCTCGGAGTCCGCGCCGTAGTCATCGACGACAGCGGCGCAGCCTCGACGCGCCGACCAACCGAGCACGCCGTACTGCACGAGCGCGGCCAGCCCCAGCAGCGCAGCGAAGGGGACCAGGCCGACGGCGGCCCACTCGAGCGGCAGCGGCAGGCTGACGTGCAGGTCGTCGCCGCCGATGGGCACGCCGTCGCCGTTGAGCCAGTCGGCGAGGTAGAACAGCACACCAGCCGAATAGAGGGCCGCCAGGAGCAGCCCCATCCCAGCGAGCAGCACGGCTCCCGCTCCGCGCCAGGCCGGCTTGTTCAGGTAGCCGGGCCCGTCCACGCCGTACAACGCCTGTCCGGAAGCCGACACGTTGTGCGCCACCTGCCCGGGCCACAGCGAGAGAACGCTGGCGACCAGAAGTATCACCCCGACGATGAGCGCTGTCGCCCGGCCGTCAGGGGAGGACAGCTCATCGGGGAGCCAGCGCAGGGGCCAGTGCTGGGTGAGCCAGGTCGGTCCACGCACCGACACGACGGCTCCCACGAGGGTCAGACCAGCCGTGACGGCCACTCCGAGGCGTGCCCATGACTGCGACCACCGGACACTGACGCCCAGCGCCAACAGCGTCATCAGCTGGCAGAAGAACATCGTGCGGATCGTCGCGTCGAACCCCGGAAGGCGCTTGGCCGACCGATCGGAGAAGTCGACCACGGCGAGGTACGAGCCGGTGAGGAGGAACAACACCAGCGCCGCCGGCGAGAGCCAGGCTGTCAGGTGACCTGCTCCGGATCCGCCGCGCTCGGTGATGACGGGCAACGCGAGGATGCACAGCGCTCCCAACGTCGTGATGCCCATCACGGCGAGCACGACCGACGGCAGCCGACCCGACCAAGGGTCGTCCCGCAGATGTGCGTACAGCGCTGGTCCGGCGGCCACCGCGCAGCACGCCACGGCACCGAACGCGACGTGGACCGAGGCGAGCCGCTTCACCTGTTCGTCGCCGCACCAGAAGTTGCGTCCCGACATGTGCAGGCCGGTCGTTGGCCACTGCTCGTCACCGCGCAGAGCGGGGATCTCCGACTCGTAGGTGAACGACCTGCGCGCGGTGAGCCAGACGACGAGGAGAACCGTCGCTGGCGCAAGCAGTCCCAGAGCGAGCGGCCGGCCTCCGGTGGAGAAGGTCGGGCTCGTGTAGAGGAACTCGAGCCAGTGCAGCTTCTTCACCCCCTGGCCCGCGGCGTGCTGCCACTGCCAGCCGACGAGGTCGACGCCGACACCTGCGGCAGCCAGCACGAGCGTGACCGTCATGCTGGCTGCGAGTATCCGGGCCAGGTAGGACGTCAGCCCGTCCGTGCGGGCCCTCTCGGTCTGCTCCGGGAACCGGGTTCGCGACCAGAAGGCGACGTTCACCAGCGCCAACGGCAGAAGCAGCATCCACAGAGCGCGGTAGAGGTCCTTCTTCGCCCGGACACCGGCAGTGAGCTGACCCCAGCTGTAGGCCTGCGTCTGGACGAATGCGATCGGATCCTGGTCGTTGCGCTCGTAGAAGCCGGTGACCTCGTCGCCGGCGACTCGACTGACGTCCTGCTCCGACGTCGCCAGCAGCACAGACTGCGGCGGAGTGTTCGACACGCCGTGCACCCGGATCTCGAGCACCTGCATGTCCGCATGGTGCCAGCGCGTGGCCGGTTGGCAAGGCCGCACGCGTATCTTTCTGGCGCGCGGCAG
>JAVEDI010000041.1 GCA_030841035.1 Actinomycetota bacterium | reverse complement strand
CGCACTTCGTCACCCGAAAGATCACCGCGGGAGTTGCCGCGATCGCCCAGGGACGGGCCGACCGCCTCGAGCTCGGCACTCTCGACGTCTCGCGCGACTGGGGCTGGGCACCCGACTATGTCCTCGCGATGTGGCTGATGCTTCAGCACGACGTGCCGGGCGACTACATCGTGGCCAGTGGCTGCAGCCGGACACTTCGCGACTTCCTCTCGACCGCCTTTGCCTGCGTGGGCATTGACGACTGGGCGCCGTACGTCGTCTCCGACGAGAGCCTGGTGCGGCCCGCGGAGGTGGTCGGGTTGGTCGGCGACCCGGCCAAGGCCCGTCGGACCCTGGGCTGGGAGCCGACGGTGCCCTTCGAGGAGATCGTCGCCCGGATGGTCGCTCACGACCTGGCCTGAACGCTCCAGGTCAGCAGAATCCCTCTCCCGTCCTTCGCACGTACAGCTTGTCTGCGCTGAAGAGCATCTCCTTGACGGGGTAGCCATAGCCGGGTATCTGGGCCGACAGCAGGGCATTGGCGGCCGCACACCGCTCGTCGTGTGGACCGCCGGAGGCTGCCAGCTGGACCACGTGACTCACCGGGGTGAGTTCGGCACGCTGCACGCCCAACAGCGACCAGTTGACAGCGAACTGCAGCGTGACCAGCACCGGTGCCACCGCGAGCGCGATCGTCGCCACGCCCGGGCGGACTCCGCGGTCGCGCAACCACAGCGCCGCCCCGTACACCAAGATCCCGGACCCGAGCAGTGCTGGAGCGTAGTAGAGATAGGTCTGCCCGAGATCCTTTACCTCTGCGGAGTACTTGACCGTGAACATCACGGTGCCGATGGAGGTGAGCCAGAAATACGCGACAAGAGCTACCGGCATCCACCATTGCCACAGTGGACCTGACCCGGCTCTCGTCTGCCGGGCCACTGCTTCTCCCCGACGCGACGAGAACAGATAGATGCCGAAGGCAAGCAAGCCCGCAAATGCGGCGGCAGCGAAGAAGGGTTCCTGTCGCAGGTTGAACGGCGTGACCTTTGCGGACATCGGCCACGACGCCCCCGGCAAGGTCCCCAGAAACCCGACGATGCCAGAGCGAACACCGGCCTGCCCGAAGGTCAGTTGCGTGCCCTCGTAGGTGCCGGTCGGCCTGGTCAGCAGCCTCACCAGGGCCAGAACGAGCGCGGGCACAAGCACGGACGTAGCCCAGAACGTCAGCGCGTCGCGACGGACATGATCACCGCGTGCCTCACCGCGCAGCCGTGGCAGGAGCACAGCGAGGACAGTCATCAGCAGCAGGAGGGGCCAGAGCATCTCGTACCAGAACACCAACAGCAGGCCCAGCAGGAGGAGCCGGACGCCGTGCTTGCGTCCGATGGTTTCATCTCGCAGTGCGAGGAGGCAGGAGGTGAGATAGAGGAAACCCAATATGGCGGTCCCGAGACCTTGGGCCGGGTAGGCAACCACTGGGTCTTGGGACCAACGGGAGTGAATCTGCACCGTGCCGGCGACTGTGGCGGCCACGACGAAGAAGGCCACCGGATAGCTGCGGCCGGCGCGCGTCGGCCAGGCGACGGCGGCAAGCCTGGCGGCCGTCGCCACGGCTGCGGCCATCCAGACGAATCCCAGCACGGTCTCAACCGACTGCACAGAAACCCCGAGGCTCAAGCTGGCGTTCCAGGTCAGCCAACTCTGCACAGCCGAGACGACGGCTGAGGCAATGTCGGTGCGACCTTGGTTGAGGTTGGTGGTCAGCGCCTCTTGGATCACGCCGAAGAAGGAGTGTCCCTCGGCGTTGTACAGCAGCAGGAGGAAGACGTCATCCGACTGCATCGGCGTCAGCGCAACAGGCAGGTAGCCGATCAGCAGGGCCAACGCGCCCAGCGCAGCGAACAGCGAGGAGGGTGCGCGCCAAACCGGGACGCGGCCTCTGTCGGACATCACGGTCATGCTGTCTCCGCACCCCGTCGTGATCGTTGGCGAGCTGGTATCCGTGCGGATGCCGTCGCCGACACGATATCTGGCTGTCCGCGGTGATCGTCGCGCACCACGCACCTGCGAAGAACCTCCGGGCGCAGAGGGGAAGCCGGACGGGCCGCTACGGTATGGCCGGTGGACCTCGACGCGATCAAGACCACTGTCGACCTCGAGGATCGGCATTGGTGGTTCAAGGAGCGCCGGCACCTGATCGCCCAGGAGCTGCGCGGGCTGCGCCCTGGCCGGGCCCTGGACATCGGAGCCGCCGGGGGCGGGAACACGAGAGTTCTTCGCGACCACGGCTGGACGGCTGCGGCTGTCGAGTACGCGCACGAAGGCGCCGTGGTGGCCAGGCAACGCGGGGTCAACGCACTGCAGGCCGACGCGCTGGCGCTGCCGGTCGGAGGCGGCTTGGTCGATCTGGTGGTGGCCTTCGACGTGCTCGAGCACATCGAGGACGACGCTACCGTCATGGCGGAGATCGCGCGCATCCTGCGGCCGGGAGGGACGTTCTTGGCCGCCGTGCCCTGCGACATGACGCTGTGGTCGGCGCACGATGTCGCCTCCGGCCATTTTCGTCGCTACACCCGCGACACCCTGCGTGACCTGGTCGCCGGTGCCGGGCTGGAGATCGAGGCCCTGTGGTCGTGGAACGTCCTGCTTCGCCCGGTGGTGAAGCTGCGGAGGCGTCATGGCGAGGCGGAGTCAGCTAACGATGTCGAGGACTCGGGGCCGCTTGTAAACGCCGCACTGAGCATGATCGTCCGCGCCGAGCGGCGGCTGCCGATCAAGACATTGCCCGGGGTGTCGCTGATGCTCCGCGCCCGAGCCCCGTCCCACTAAGAGGCTCTCGAGGCGTCAGTCGAAGGACAGCACCGCGTCGATGACGCGGGCCTGCTCGGCGGGAGTCAGGGAGGCATACAACGGGAGGCGCACCAGGGTGTCCGCGGCGTCTTCGCTGACGGGGCAGCCCCCGGCCTGCCGCCCGCACTTGACGCCCATCTCCGATTGGTGCAGCGGCTGGTAGTGGAAGACCGCGAGGATGTCGCGGTCACGGAGGTGCGTGATGAATCGGTCGCGGACGTCGATGTCCTGCAGACGCAGGAAGAAGACATGAGCCGTGTGGCCGCGGTCGTCGGGGACGTGTGGCAGGCGGACGCCGCGCTGGGTGGCCCAATCCTGCAGTTCGCTTGCGTAGCGGTCCCAGATCACGTGACGGCGGGTCTGGATCGACTCGAAGCGCTCGAGCTGGCCGAGCAGCACTCCCGCAAGCAGGTCCGAGAGCACCCAGCTCGAGCCGAGATCCACCCAGGTGTACTTGTCGACCTGGCCGCGCAGGAACCGGCTGCGATCGGTCCCCTTCTCTCTCAGGATCTCGGCACGGCTTACCAGGTCAGGATTGTTGACGACGAGTGCCCCGCCCTCGCCGCAGGTGATGTTCTTCGTCTCATGGAAGCTCTGCGTGGCCAGGGCTCCGAAGGTTCCGAGCGGTCTGCCGGCGAAGGTTCCGAAGAGACCATGGGCGTTGTCCTCGATCAGCGTGAGTCCGTGAGCCTCGCAGAGAGGAACCAGCTGGTCCATCGCCGCGGACACGCCCCCGTAGTGCACGGCTACGACAGCGCGCGTCCGTTCCGTGATCGCGGCCTCGACAGCAGCCGGGTCGATGTTGAGCGTCGCCTCGTCGACGTCCACGAACACCGGCGTGGCCCCGTGCAGGACGAACGCACCAGCAGTTGTCACGAACGTGTACGACGGCACGATGACTTCATCGCCGGGGCTGAGATCCAGTAGCACCGCGGCCATCTCCAAGGCGTGCGTACAGGAGGTGGTCAACAACACTCGGCTGTTGCCCCCGAGTCGACGCTCGAGCTCTTCCTCGACCTGGCGTGTGAACGGCCCGTTCCCGGAAACGTGACCTCCGGAGATCGCCTGTTGCAGGTACTCCAGCTCTCGGCCGTCGAAGTTGGCGCGGTTGAAAGGGATCACGCCGACCCCTGCTGGATCGTCGGGCTGGCGGAATCGCTCAACTGTGCACCGCCGGCGGTCTCGAGGACGACGTACGTCGGTTTCTTCGCGATGCGGAAATGCATCCGCGCCAAGTACTCACCGATGATGCCGAGCGCGAACAGCTGCACACCGGAGAAGATGGCGATCGTCGAGGCCAAGAACGGGAACCCAGCGACCGACCCGCCTGAGAGCAGCGGACGGATGACGACGTATGCGAGAACGACAACTCCGAACAACGAGGTCGCCAGACCGACAAGGGTGGCGACCTGGAGCGGCAAGGTGCTGTATCCGGTCGCCGTGTCCAGGGCGAACCTCACGAGCTTGGCGAAGGAGTAGTTGGAGGTGCCTTCGGTGCGCGCCTTGTGGGCGACGTGCACGGAGCCGAAGCGAGAGCCGCCCCAGGACAGGAGGGCGTCCAGGGAGACATTGGGGCCAACGTCCCCCGCGAACGCCTCGCGCAGCTGCGTGCGGAAGGCCCGGTACGAGCTGATCTGCGGGGCGGTGTCGACGCCGAGCGCGCTCTGCAAGGACAGCCGTACGAGGCGGCCGGCGAATCGACGCCAACGGTCCTGCGCCTGGCGGTTGTTGACGCCGTAGACGACGTCCTGGTCGACGAGGGCGGCCAGCAACAGCCCGATCTCCTCAGGCGGGTTCTGCAGGTCGTCATCGAGCGTCACGGTCGTGTCGTAGCGCGCCCTGCGAACACCCGCGACCAAGGCGTTGTGCTGGCCGAAGTTCCTGCCGAGCCGGAGACCTTGCACGGCGGGCAGCTTCTCCGCCAGGGCCGAGACCACGTCCCACGTCTCCCGCGGGCTGCCGTCGTCGACCAGGATGATCTCGTAGTCGCCCCGTGCAGCGAGCACGGCGTCGAGGCGCTGCACGAGTTCTGGCAACGTGATCGTGCTGCGGTACACAGGCACGACCACGGACACCCCGGGAAGGGGGAGCGCGGAGGCCGTGGACCCGCTGTCAGGGCTCATGTCGGCATGGAACCACATGCAGCGGCGGCAGTCTCAGCAGGCCGCAGGCGGCCAACCGGTTCCAAGCCGTCATCTCCCTCAGCTCACGATCAGAACACCTCGTCGTGGCTAGACTGCTGCACGTCCACTCGGCCGGCCGCCGCGTCCGATGCGCGTAGCCCAGCTCCGTCGACCGTGGACAGCAGGTCCTGATCTCTCCGGTGGAACATTGTTGCCTATGTTGCGGCGTGCTCTCGCCCGCCTCACCCGACACCGGGTGGTGCGGTATCTGCTGGCCGGCGGCCTGAGCAATCTCGTCAGCTACGTGCTCTTCGTTGCCGTCTTCTCGTTCGGCTTGAGGCACCACGCGGTACCGTCCTACATCGTCGCCTCACTGCTTGCGATGCCGCTCTCCTTCTTCCTGAATCGGCTGTGGGTGTTCGGATCCCGTGCCGACCTGCGGTCGGAGCTGCGTCGCTTCACTGTCGTCTACGCGGTGTCCATCGCCGCAGGCGTGTGCCTGCTTGTCGTGCTGTTGCGCATCGTGCCGGGCCCCGTGGTGGTGACACAGGCGCTTGCCACAGTGGCCCTGGTGACCTGCGTGTTCCTCACGCACACGCTGTGGACGTTTGCCCGTCGCGGGCCGCGGCCGGGCCCGTCGCACCGGTGAGCAGACCCGACGTTCCGATCTCCGGAGGGACCCGATGGCCTACCGCGACTACCTCCGGGTAGCCGAGCTGCCCGACCACGTTGCCGCCTCGGAGCTGGAGTCGGCGCGTTTCGGTCTGTCGGTAGGCCGACTCAGTATCGGCGCTGACGTGGCGACGGACCCGTCGGCCGTCCGGCAGCTGGTCCTCGCGGGGGGACACGACCTGACCATCGTGCGCTACCCGTCACAGCTCGTGGGGCTGGCCGCCGGTCTGCTCGACGCCGACCTGGTCGGCTGGCAGGCCGACACCCTGCTCTACTTCGAGAACACCTGGCGCGCGACGCCGGGGCGGGCGGCCGTCACGGATGGCGAGGCGCGCCTGGTCGAGATGACCGCCGAGCGGGCGGGGCTGCTCGGCGCAACCGTCCGAGAGGTGTTCGCGAGGTACGGGAACCACTACTCCGCAAATCCATGCCTCGATCAGGAAGCCGCCCTCGAGGGCTACGTCGAATGGGCGGTGGGATCGCTGCGCTCTCCCACACGTCTTGCGTTGGTCCTGGAGTCAGTTCCGGACGAGGTGCCGCTAGCCCTGTGCACCCTCGACGTCCAGGCCGACGTCGCGGAGATCGAGCTCGCCGGCGTCGTCCCGACCAGCCGGGGGCGGGGCATCTATCGGGTGCTGCTCGACCATGTCGAGGATCGACTGAGGAACGACGGCAGGACCGGCGTGGTCATCTCCACGCAGGCAGGCAACCGCACCCCGGTCCGCGCCTGGATCGGACGTGGTTACCAGTACGCGCTGGGTCTCAACACCGTGCACCTCATGCGCGCGGAGTCGTTCCGCCGGCTGGCCCCCCGCTAGATTGACGCCGTGGAGGTGCTGGTCGTCGTCCCGACGCTCGGGCAACGCCCGGACCTGTTGCGCGGTTGCCTCCGCTCGCTGACCGGTCAGTCGGCCGCCCCGCGGGTAGTCGTCGTCGCCGC